>CAYHFN010000010.1:6492-88103 GCA_964355925.1 uncultured Chitinophagaceae bacterium | reverse complement strand
ACACAAAGAAGTTAATTTTGATGAAATAGTATGAATGCAACCTTGCGAAGGTTTATCAAAATATTTCATAACCTTCGCAAGGTTTTTGTAAAAGAGACTAAATCTCCGAAATCTATAAAAGATTTCGGAGATTTTTATTCTTTTTTTGCAGGAGCACTTGTCGTCGTTGTTTCAGCAGCTGGTTTTGCTTCGGTTTTCTTTTCTACAGTCGGCGGCGTTTCTTTTTTCTCGCCACTGCTTTTGTAATCTGTTTGATAGAACCCGCTCCCTTTAAATATCACACCACCGCCGCCAATAAGACGCACAAGTGTATCGTTGCCGCACTTTGAGCATTTAATCAACATTGGGGCTTTCATTGACTGCACTTCTTCAAATAAATTTCCGCAGTGTGAGCATTTGTAATCGTATGTAGGCATAGAAACAAGTTAAAAGTGTAAAGTAAAAAGTTTTAAAGTAAATCGTATATATCAATTCCTTAAGACATGAGCTTCAAGGATTACAAATTTAAAGAAGATATCATAAAACCCGGACATTGTCCCTAAGGGATGCCTTTGGCAGAACTCAAAACTGGAAACATTTTACTTTAATTTTGCAAGTGCATTTTTCATTCTCGATACCGCTTTTTCTAGATCCTGCATAGAGCAAGCATACGATAAGCGAATATTTTTATCTGCACCAAATCCACTACCGGGAACAGTGACAACCTGCGCTTCTTTAATAAGAAACTGAGCCATATCATCGCTGTTCTTTACTTTTACACCGTTGTAGCTTTTTCCGTAGAACGAACTGATATTCGGAAAGAGATAGAATGCGCCGGTCGGCTTTGTTGATGTAACTCCAGGAATTGCTGTAAGCGCAGAATAGAAATAATCGCGCCGACGTTTGAATTCCGTAGTCATCTTTATTACTTCATCATCATTTCCGGCAAACGCAGCATATGCCGCTTTTTGTGCGATGGAATTCGGTCCGCTGGTAACCTGGCTTTGAACTTTTTCTGCGGCATCAACAACAGGTTTGGCAGCAGTCATAAATCCAATCCGCCATCCGGTCATCGAGTATGCTTTTGAAACACCGTTCACGGTAATGACAAGATCTTTGATCTCCGGAATGGAACCGAGACTGAAATGTTTGGCGTCATCATAAATTACTTTTTCATAGATCTCATCAGCAATCACGAATATCCCGGATTTTTCAATCACTTTAGCAATTGCTTGTAATTCTTTAGGCGTATAGACTGAACCGGTCGGGTTCGACGGCGAACAGAGGATCAACGCTTTCGTTTTCTTAGTGATTGCTTTCTTTAATTGCACAGCGGAAATTTTGAAATCTGTTTTTTCCGTTGTTTTTAGAATAACCGGAACGCCGTCAACTAATTTCACCATTTCAGGATAACTGACCCAATACGGTGCAGGGATAATTACTTCATCACCTTTATTGCAAATTGCTTGCAGGGCGTTATAGATAGAATGTTTTGCTCCGTTTGATACAAGAATTTGAGAAGCATCAACCGAAATATTATTGTCGCGTTTTAATTTTTCAACGATCGTAGAACGAAGTTCCGGAATTCCGGAGTTGATCGTATACTTAGTAAAGTTTTCTTCTATGGCTTTGATAGCGGCATCTTTAATGTGACGCGGAGTTGGGAAATCTGGCTCACCGGCAGTCAAGGATACGACATCAATCCCTTCTGATTTTAATTTCTTTGCAAGAGCGGTCAATGCAAGCGTTTGCGATGCTTCGGCTTGGGCAACTTTTTTTGATAACGATTTCACAGTTCCAACAATTCCTTTCCAAATTGTATGCAGCGAAGAGCTTCGTTCTGCACGGGATGAGTTACAACGACAGTTTTTTCTTCAGTGCACGAAAGACGACAGGGTGAACAAAATCTTTGAACTTGCCGTCCAACCGTGCAATTTCACGAACGATGCTGGAATTCAAATACGTATATTTTTCAGCCGGCATAAGGAACACAGTGTCAATCTTGTTCGATTGTTTCCTGTTCATCAAGGCCATTTGAAATTCATATTCGAAATCCGAGATAGCACGCAGTCCGCGAATGATCGCGGTTGCATTCTTCTCTGTTGCAAATGAAACAAGCAATCCGTTGAAGCGTTCAACAGAAACATTGGAAAAGCGTTTCTGTTTGATGATGGCTTGGATCAGATCAACGCGTTCTTCGCCCGTAAACATCGGTGTTTTCGATGAGTTCACTGCGACCGTGACAATCACTTTGTCGAATAACTGTGTGGCGCGTTCAATAATGTCCAAATGTCCGTTGGTGATCGGATCAAATGTACCGGGATAAATTGCAATTTTTTTCATAGTTCACTCTTTCGATGTTGAAAAAATGAAACACTTGTATTTCCATATACTTTCAATACGGCAACCTCCCATTTGGAAGAAGGAACAAACTCGAAGCGCGTGGGATGCTCGATGATCAAATATCCATCCTGAGCAATAATGCCTGTTTCAAAAATCTTATTCGGAAGATCTTTCAATGTTTCTAACGCATACGGCGGATCAGCAAATACCACGGTAAAAGTACTTCGTATTGATTCAAGAAACACATCAACATCGCCGAACACCACGTGTGTCGTAGGATCTGCTTCTAACTGTTTTACATTCGCTGTTAAAAAGTGAAATGCATTCCTGCTCTTCTCAACAAAGATACATTTTTTTGCCCCCCGGCTTAACGCTTCAATACCGACACTTCCGCTTCCTGCGTAAAGATCCAATACGGTAGCGTTTGTCCAATCTACGCGGGATTGAAGCACATTAAAAATTGCTCCTTTAACTTTATCTGTTGCCGGGCGCACAGAATTATCAGAAACCGTTTCCAGTCTTCGTCCTTTAAATTTACCGGCGATCACTCTCATTCTTCTTCGCGCACCGCCAGACCGATCGCGGCGGTATACTCCTGCCGTCGTGATTTTATCTCTTCAACATTTTTAATGGAAGCAGGAAGGGAAATCTTTTTGAAAGGATCAACGAGTTCAACCTCGATCGGAGATATCTGCACCAATCGTTCAGCCAGTTTTGGCGTAACGATCTTGCCGTGAAGATAGATAACGTCAGCCTTTTGTTCGCGTGCATATGTATCAATTACTGAAAGATCTCTTCCGCTCCATCTAATCGTTCTAATATCTGAATTTTTTCCGTTCACAAGAAGACTCGCATCAAGCGTCTCTTCATCCATACCAATAACAACTGTTCTTTTTCCCGTAAGCTGGGGATAGTTGAACATCAGAGCACTTTCTGCACAGAATTGATCAATATCAAGAATATGCATCGATCCGTGAAGTTCTTGACAGACATTTTTTAGGAAATTTACGAAAGATTTTTTAATTGAAATGATCATAGCATTCGAACCCGGTAGACCGTCGTCACCAACCAGCGCATACGGTTGAATAATATATTGCTCCGGATTTGCATCGGGGAAATAGTTCTTAAGTTCCCATTGTAAATGCAGATCGAATTCTTCATCGGTCAATGATGCTTCCACCGGTATCTGTTGCAGCATAGCCATTTTAGTATTCAATCCGAACGAAAAGAAATGGGCTCCGGATGCGATGCGTTTAGTGAACGCTTGAATTTCACGGGCAAAAATCTTTTCGCGCGCCGTCATTCCAACTTCACTGAACACCTCCGGACTGTCAAAATCAATTTCTGAATCAAACGAACCGGCAGCGGTCAAGGTCTTTCCCTTTGGACTGTGAGCAATTTCCACAGCGGTAATATGACTGCGTTCGATGATGAATGCAAGGTACCGTTCAGTGCCTGTCATTGAACCTCAATATGCGGTTTAAGTTTTTCAAATTTTTTCTCGCCAATTCCTTTTATTTTTCGGAGCTCGTTGATCGTTTTGAACTTTCCTTTTTCATCCCGATGGAGCATTATCCGTTCCGCCATTGCTTCACCGATCCCGGGAAGCGACATCAATTCGCTCTTCGATGCACTGTTCAGGTCGACCTTTTTTCCGGCAACAGTTCCACCGTCGGTAATAAGACTGTCATTTGTAAGCGATCGAGCAGTAAAAATTGAATCACTGACAGAATAATTGAAATTCGGTGCACGCGGTGGAACAATGTATGCTTTATACGCTTTAACAGCAACGCCTGACAGCATAACCAATGAAAGAAAAAGAAAAACTTTCTGTTCATTTTTCGTAAAAGCAAAATATTCTGACAGGCGTTTGAAAAAATTCATTTAGGAAAATGCGTTTTTCATTTTATCAAATAGACTCTTGCTTTTACTCTTTTCTTCTTCGGATGGATTGATATGTTCGCTGTCCGAAAGTTCTTTCAATAATTCTTTCTCCCGCGAATTCACTTTATGCGGAACCCATACTTGTACCTGGATCAATTGATCACCGCGTCCATATGCATTCAGATGCGGAATTCCTTTGTCTTTTAACCGAAGCATTTTCCCCGGCATCGTACCTGCATCAATTTTGATCTTAGATTTTCCGGTCAATGTCGGAACTTCAATATCTGCACCAAGTACAGCATCGGGATAACTGATCAATGCCGTATAAATAACATCATCGCCGTTGCGAATGAACGATTCATGCTTTTCTTCGGTAAACTCTATGATCACATCGCCGGCTTGTCCGCCGCGTCTTCCTGAATTACCTTGACCTTGTAAGGTCATATAATTTCCTTCACTCACTCCTGCAGGAACATTGATCTTAAGCGTTGATTCGCCTTGTTCACGTCCTTCTCCGTCGCACGTACTGCATTTTTCTTTAATGATCTGTCCAGTTCCGCCACAGAATGCACACGCCGTAATATTGACGAACTGTCCGAACATTGAACGTGAAACCTGTCGTAGTTCGCCTGAACCTTGACATTGAGGACACGACGACCGGGAAGAGCCGGCGCGTGCACCGTTCCCGCTGCATGTTGCGCAGGATTTCCATTTTTTTATCTTGACTTTTTTCTCAACGCCGGCTCCGATCTCTTCCAACGTTAATTTCAATCGGATGCGAAGATCGGAACCAGGATCGCCCGTAGAACGCGGACCACGGCGTCGTTGCTGTCCGCCAAACATTTCTTCAAATATCGAACCGCCTCCGCCGAAGATATCGCCAAAATGTGAGAAAATATCGTTGACGTCGTTGTAACTTTGATAGTCGGCACCGCCGCGCATACCTTGATGACCGAATTGATCATAGCGTTGTCGCTTCGGCTGATCCGAAAGTACCTCGTATGCTTCAGTGGCTTCTTTGAATTTATCTTCAGCATCTTTGTTGTTCGGATTTCGGTCCGGGTGAAACTGCAGTGCGAGTTTTCGATACGATTTTTTTATCTCATCAGCGGAAGCAGTACGTTGCACTCCAAGCACTTCATAATAATCTCGTTTAGCTGCCATACTTAATTTTTCACTTCCCCTGATTGTTCAATTGCATCTGTCAGTGATGTTGCTACTATAACTTTTGCATGACGGATCACCTTGTCATTCAAGAAATATCCTTTTTCGATCTCATCTACAATGATATGCGGAGCGACATCGGAACGTGGAATCTGCATCATCACGTCATGAAAATCTACATTGAATTCTTTTCCGATCGATTCCATTACTTTTACACCCTGCAGTTCCAGAATCTTATTGAATTTTGAGAAGATCAATTCAATTCCTTTATAGAACGGATCATTTTCTGATTTGTCTTTACCGCTTTTTAGCGAACGGGAAAGGTCATCGATGATCGGCAGAAGCTCCAGGATGATATTTTCACTTGCATATTTTGCAAAATTGATGGAATTCTGTTCGATACGTCGTTTGAAGTTCTCAAATTCAGCAGCTTTGCGAAGGAGCTGGTCTTTGTATGTTAACACTGCTGATTCAAGCTCTAAAATTTTTTCCTTTGCAATATCCAGTTCAGATTTTACTGGTAATTCTTGCTGCGGAGCTTCTTGGTTTGATGTTTTCTGCTGTTCATTTGTAATTGGTTCTGAGTTTTGCTCTTCCATACTTCCTTTTTGTGTGTCAGTAAATAAATAACGAGTATTGTTCTGCGTATTGCAATAAAAAATTTTGAATAGCCGGTTCTATTTTACTTTTCGTTCAAAAAGATTCGATATCGTTGATGCAACAAAATCAACAAGCGGGATCATCTTTGAATATTCCATTCTTTTCGGACCCAGTACACCGATCGTTCCCGAAACATCTCCGACGTTGTACGTTTTTGTAACAACACTGAAATCTTTTAAGTGCTCGATCTTTGTCTCTTCACCAATGGTAACATTGGCGGCTCCGTTCTTAATATCCCTTGTTTCCAAAATGTGAATGATAATATCTTCATTCTCCATCAGTTCAATAACACTTTTAAAATTTTTTGCATTTTCAAATTCGGGCTGAGAAAGAATGTTTGTTGTTCCGCCAATATGGATCTTGTCCCTGCGATTCTCATCAAATAATTTATCGACAGATTCGATGAACAGCCGGATCAATCCAGATTCCTCATGCTGATATTCTTTGACCCGTTCAACGAAAGTATCTCGAATTTCCTTCAGCGTTAAACCGCTCAATCGTTCATTCATTAATCTTGCCACATCATCTAATTTTGTCTTGGCAATTTCGGAATGAATTTCCATCATAATGGTCTTTACTAATCCGGACCCGATGGAAATGATCACCAACAGCCGCGTGCTCGAGATCTGCATCAATTCTAATTTTTCAAACACGCCCGATGTCATTTGCGGAGCGGTGACAACGCTGAGCTGATGCGATATTGTCCCCAAAATTTTTGAGGCAATCTTCAATATTTCATCCGTTTCAATATTCCCATGAAACTGTGATTGAATGGACGCTTGCTCAAGCTCACTTAATTGATCGATCTCCATCAATTCGTTCACATAGAAGCGATATCCTTTGTCCGTTGGAATTCTGCCCGCCGATGTGTGCGGATGACCAAGATATCCCAATGTTTCTAAATCAGACATAACATTCCGAATCGTTGCAGCACTTAACCCAATGTCATTGCGTTTGGAAATGAAACGAGAGCCTACCGGAATCGCGGTTTGGATATAACTATGGACTATATTATGGAGAATTGTTTTTTCTCTGTCGTTCAGTGTATTCATTCTTCTGGCAGCAACTTCCTGATTGAAAGACAAAAAAATGCATTATTTCCTTAAAAATACGAATAGTTTGAGCAGTTGTCAAGGAATGACAAAGCGAGGTATTAACTGGCAGTTCAGTGGAAATTATAGGGTAAGTTTTTCCTGATCTTTTATCAACTTAAGATTCTTCTCTAATTCCTGACGTATATCAATAATGTTTTGATCAGTGGCGTAGTTTGTATAGACAACGTTTGAAAGTTCAACAAGAGAACGAACAACTGACCCAATAACTGACGCCTGTCCTTTCAGGTCGCTGATCATTTGAATGAATTGATTTGCGGCTTCTACGTCGAGAGTTTTCTTTACCATGCGTTCGTATGATGATGATCGAAGCATAATAATCGCAAGAGCATTGTTCACATGATGAGCAATCGTTCGAACGGTTGTTTGAAACATTTGAACTGATGCTTTTTGTTTTTCATCTTCTATCTTTTCCAATTCGCGCATTTTTACATCTTGACGGAACAGATATCGTTCGTACACACCGTTGATTACAATTGGGAGATGGTTGAGTTCGAGACGTTCTTTTCGGATATAATCATACGCTCCAAGTTTCATTGCGTTGACAGCGATCTCTTCCGTACCTGCGGCGGTGAGCATAACAACCGGTATTTCTAATTTTTGATCGTGCATCCATTGCAGTACTTGCAGACCGGTCATAGTCCCTAAATGATAGTCGAGCAGAACAACATCAAATTGATCGGAACCGAGCAATGAAATTCCTAATTCTCCAGAACTTGCAGTCTTTACTTTATAATTACCATCTGACTCAAGTTCCAGACAGAGAATATTTGAGAATGCAACCTCATCATCTATGATCAGAACGGTAAGCGGTGTTTTCATATTCTTCCTTTTCGTGATTATAAATTAACCGCATTATGAGACTTAATCAAGAAGTTTTTATTATTGTTAACTGAGATAGGTAACAGACTATTCAAAGAAAAACCGCATTGGAGATATGTGCGGTTTTTTGGCTGCCCCACAAGGATTCGAACCTCGATAGGATTTTTTTATTGTAATTTAATCTTCGCCTCAATTTGGTATCGAAGTTTCTCGTTGAAATAGTCGACACTGGATGACAAACCTTTAAATTCAAATATTCGAAAAGCCAAAAGGCCAAATCCAAAAAGGCGTATATCGTCTTTATTTTTAGAGCTTAAAAGAGCCACTGTTAATGCTAATTCACTACCGAAATATATGAGCGCAGTTGTTTTTTCATCAACCGAGAAATAACCAAATCCAGGAAGAATGGAGGAATATAAAAATGTGTCCGCCTTATCTATTTTGTGATTTTCGTAATAGTTGAACGCCTCGAATGGCAACAGTTTTTGTATAGGTTTATTCTGGGATGGTGCTAGAATAAAACATAGAACCAATATTAATAAAATTTTAAAAAGCCATTTTTTTTTCATGTTCAATCCTGTTTTTGTGAGGAGCGTGTGATAAACCACAAGGTTACTCCATTGTATGACTTAGCTTTATTTTTCGTAGACAAACAATTACTGCGGATAAATAGATCTTTACATTCTCTAATATTAATGAAACCTGAATTCCTTGGCTTTAGGAGGTGCGGGGATCTTTATTGTTTGGGGCTTTGGTAGTTTTGGTATTCAAGATATTCTTATATTTTTAATAAATCATAGTCCGTTCAGGTTCAGGTCACACTTTATGTTCGATATATCTCTAAATTTGCTAAGTCAAGTTGCTGCCCCACAAGGATTCGAACCTCGATAAGCAGAGTCAGAGTCTGCTGTCTTAGCCGTTAGACGATGGGGCAAAGGTTACACTAAAATAAAAAAATACGGCCGGAAAATCTACTTTCTTTTCAAACTTTCTATAATTTTTTCGACTCGTTCTTTTGTTTTATCGCTGACTTTTGCAGTGATAATGATATCATTCTCTTCGTATTTCTGTTCGGTAATTTCAGCAAGATCGTGAAGGAGAGAAATTGTTTTGTAATCTAAATTGGATACCGTGAATGTCATTTCAGTGAATTCCGAATGGATCATTGAGAGGAGCATTTCTTTTAGTCCAAGAATATTGATCCCGCGATGAGCAGAGATGAAAACAGACGGTTCATATTTTAACTGCAGATTTCTAATAATACTTCTGTCCTCGATGGAATCAATTTTGTTGAACACATAGATCACCGTTTTATTTGCAATGCCGAGATCTGCAATTGTATTTTTAACAACCTCAATCTGTTCTTCCATTTGCGGGTGTGACAGATCGATTACATGAAGAAGAATATCGGCTTCAATAACTTCTTCAAGTGTACTTTTAAAAGATGCCACTAAATGATGAGGGAGTTTTCGAATAAAACCGACAGTATCGGTCAACATTGCGCTTGTAGATGTATCTAACGCAACCAATCGAGTTGTGGGATCGAGGGTAGCAAACAAACGATTTTCGACAAATACGTTTGAGTCGGAAAGTGTGTTAAGCAATGTTGATTTACCAACATTTGTATAGCCAACAAGTGAGATATTGTAGAATTCTTTTCTTCCTTTGCGCTGAGTCGTTCTTTGTGTTGCGATCTTTTCTAACTTTTCCTTCAGCGTTGCTATTTTTTCGCGGATCATTCGGCGGTCGGTTTCAATCTGAGTTTCTCCCGGACCTTTCGTGCCAATGCCGCCGTATTGTTTCGATAGATGAGTCCACATTCGAGTAAGGCGGGGAAGCATATAGTTTAATTGCGCAAGTTCAACTTGAGTTTTTGCTTCATTGGTCTTTGCACGCGATGCAAAAATGTCTAAGATCAATCCGCTGCGATCGAGGATCTTTCTCTCGATCGTTTCTTCGAGATTTCGAACTTGAGCAGGCGTAAGGTCGTCATCAAAGATCACCAACGAGACATTATCATCCTTGCACATTTGCGCAAGCAATTCAACTTTTCCTTTGCCGATATAATATGCGGAATCGTATTTGTCTTTTACCTGTAGGATCTTATGAATAACATCAGCGCCGGCAGTGTCTGCAAGCAGAACAAGTTCATCAAGATATTCTTCTTCTTGTTGTTTTGTTGTGTTACGCGTAGCAACCCCGACAACAATTGCGCGTTCACGTTTTTCTTTTACGAGATCGATCATCATTATTTTATAGAATCCTTTTTAAATAAACTGTTTAATCAACGATTGTTACCTCATTGATTTTGGTTCGCGAGCAATGAACATTTCAAAAAGTGCAATAAAAAGAGCGGCGAATAAAAAATAACGCCAAAGCTCTATTCCAAATCTGCTTTGTAAAACAGTTTCAACAATCTCTGATTCAAGCAGCAGTTGGTTTATCGATCCATCTGCAATTCCCATTTGACGAAGCAGTGTATCACATTCATCTTCTGTTGCGAGCACACTATTTGATTCTTCTCGACGGAGATTGATCGGCATCGTCAACATTGTATCGTTCAGTGAAAGTACGGAATATATCCCTGCTTTTATCGGATTATCGAATGAAAAGATCGAATGTGAAATTCCTTCATTCGTAATTTTATTATATGCGGTCAACGGCATTGTACGATTTTCAGTATCGTATAATTGAAGTGTGGAAGGAGAGATCATTTTTCCTTTTTTCAATTGGAATGAATTAAATTCGATTTTTTCTCCGACCACATATTGCAACTGTTCATTTCCGCTGACCGGTGAAGAAAGATATAAGACAGATTGATACAGCAGCGGAACAAATATGCCTTTTAAAGGAAAATCAGACCACTCAGCAATTGCGGGAACAGAAAATCCAAGGATCCTGCCGCGTCCAAGTTCACGCATCCACAGAAAATTCTTTCCATTGGAAAGATTGATAATAGTCCGCAGATTTGTCTCATTTCTCGCATTAAGTGCAATGGATATTTGCGGCGTTTCAATGGCAGTTTTCTTTTGCTGCAGACCTTGTTCAAACATGCCTTGAAAGATAGGAAACTGAAAATCTATTTTTTCAAATGTTGTGGAAGATCTGGAAATCTGCATTTCTTCCAAACCCATTGGTCGTAAATAGTTATACGATGTGATATTGGTATCGGTAGAGGGAAAGAAGATAATATTTCCACCATTTGAGACATATTGCTGAATTATAGCATGCTGAGAAATTGGCAAATCATTTATTCCCGAAAGGACCAGAATATCATTATTTGATAGTACTGTTGTTGTTAATTGAGCAGGAGAATATTTAGTAATAATGATTGGCGAAGAATTATTTGAAGTACCGGATACTGACAATGCGGCGGAAATATAGCGTGAATATTTTTCTTCTTTTGAAATAATTGTCAGCCGTATCTGTCTGGGAATGTTCACGGAAAAGAAAAAACGATTATCTGATTCGAACAGATCATCTTCTAATTCCGCAAAACCCGTGATAAATCCGGAATGAGAAGGAGTAACACTGAATTCCAACGTGCCGCGTTCACCGCCATTAAGCGAGATACTTTTTTGCATTACACGATTATTTCTAACAGTGATACCGACAAGATGATTAATGATTGATGAAGTTCCATAATTCTTTATTTCAACATTCAGAACAAAGGGTTTTCCGGTTTGAAATAGCGATGGCGGAACAATGATTCGTTCAATCGCTACATTGTTGATCTGCCGTTTGGATAGTGACGAATAAAATATCTTTACGTTCGGTTCAAACAACGGCTCTCGAAAATGTAATCGTTCTTTTCCTGAAGAAAATGTTGTTGCTTGTCCATCGGTAATGACATAGACCTCTTTGTTGAAATTCTTTGATTGTGAAAGCAGGCGGGAAGAAAGATGAAGACCATCTTCGATTGTTCGATAGTTGAAACTGATCTCCGTTTCGCGAATAAGCGATTCTATTTTTTTAATATCGTGAGTAGGTTCTTCCGTTGTAGCGTTTGGCAGATCTGATAGACGGATAAAAAAAACATCATCATTATCCTGTACCAGCGATACGATCTTTAACGCTTGAGTTTGACCTTGTGTTAAGAATTTCCCGTGCTCGTTGTTCAATTCCATGCTTGCCGAATTATCCAAGAGAATGACAATCGTTGATTTTGCGCGTGTTGAAAGCGATCCAAAACTTCCCTTTAGTGCAGGACGAGAAAAAGCGAGAACGATGAGCAGGATCAACAATGTGCGCAAAGCAAGCAACAGCCATTGCCGTACTTTGATCTTCCTCATTTTATTCTTTTGAAGCTCTTTAAGGAATTTCAGCGTGCTGAATTCAATCGTGTTGAGCTTGCGAATGTTAAACAGATGAATGAGGATGGGAATTGCAGCCGCTGCAAGTCCAAACAGAACGAAAGGGTTAAGAAAGGTCATTAAAAATTGGTACCGGCAAAATGCCAAATAGTAGAAGTAAAATTATTTTCAACTATAATATACTTCAATGGTATTTTGAATACAACTTACATTCGGGATTCAAGAAACGCCTTCCATTTTGCAAAATCATACATTGTCGCGCGATTTCCAAAGTTCTTTTGAAGAATGGAACAGATTGCTATTGACGCAGGCAGATTCTGTGAATTTTGCAGTATACTCAGTAATTCACTCTCATGGTCGCGGGCTAAATTTTGGTCCCACAACAGCGTAAGAATTTGATGTACTTGCGGAAGTGTAGCGTTTGGTGAATTTAGCACATAGATCAATTCAATGATCGAAAGAGATTCAGTAGAAGTTATTTGCCCGCTCTTGGTTACAGAAAGGTCACCTAAAGTAATATTTTGTCTTTTTGGTTCAGCAAGAATTGAATAATAATTCTTTAGTTCATTTAGCTTGTTTTCAGCAAAGGCACCTTTCGAACCACCCCTGTTAACTGTTTTTACTAATTCTTCAAATGCAGCTTTCGAACCATTACGAGCCAAACCTTCCAACGCAAACACGTCTATATATCCGCGGCTTAAGGAAAGTTCAGAAGAAACCTTCGTTAAATTTTTTTCAACCGTTTGTTGAATTGGAACAAACAGCGATCGTGTGTTCTCACGATTCTTTGCTTCAAAAAGAGTAAACTCTTTAGTCACCGCAGATTTTACGCTAGATTCGGTAGTATTTAGGATAAAAAAGATATTTCCAATCAATAGAATCAATACAATAGAAAGAAACCCAATAATCAATCTATTAGCTTTTTTTCGTTCATTTCTTTCTCTAAAGATTACATCTCGAAGTTCAGAATTTACGGTCGTAACCTGTCGATCAAATTCTTCACGTAAGTCGACGCCAAATTGATTGAATTTTTGGTCCAAAATCGTTTTTAGAAAAAGTTCTGCTTTTTGTAACTTTGCAGGCAGGCCAGACGAAGTACGTTCTGTTACTGATTTTGCTATGGATTTAGATTTTCTTTTTAACATAATTCTAAACAGTTTATGAGAATCTGTAAAGCAACATTTGCCACAATATAGTATAGAATAAAACCTATATCAATTAAATAGGTGAGATTTTAGGTGTATAATTATTTTCATAGTGACCCAAATAATGTTAATAATGGTGATGGCTTATTAGAATATTCTAACAACCCTTTCATTTATAACAACTTATATCCATTTTGCATCCTCAAGAAACGAAGAGTTTGGTTAAGTATGAAAACAAAGGATTTTTGCTAATTTATGAGCCATGAATTAAAATATTATACTGTTGAAGAGATTGCCGAATCACTTGGAGTGAATGTTGCTTCAGTGCATCGCTGGGCAGATTCGGGAAAACTGCAATATTCCAATAGTGAAGATGGGATTAAAAAATTCAGCACCGGTAATCTGTCTGAATTCGCTGTGAAATATAATATTTCCATGAAATTCCTTGATTCTGTAAACAGCCGATTTATTCGATCAATAAAAAGAACGTTAGCGGTCGCCGCAGGAAAATAATCCCCGCAATTTCCTCTTCTCAACACTAAAAAATTAACACATCGATCTTTCCGAACAATTCCTACGATGTACGATTGGATCTTATACGAACATATTCCATTATTGGAATTGCATAAATATGCATTGTTGTTCCTTGCATTTCCAATGGTCTTCCTCTATTTTATATCATTATGAAGAACTTTGTAAAACTCTTTTGGCTCGTTGCAGGAATCTTTGGTATTGTTACTGCAGTGTATTATATATCGATCAATTTTTGGGATCAATCGTTTTTGTTTCAGGAAACCAATGTGCAAAAGGTCTATTTTGCAGATCATATTTCTCCTGCGCATGAAGCAGTGATCAAACGTTTTAATCAACTGCACCAGGGGCGTATCGAAGTAATTCCGGTGAATCTTCCTTTCAGTAAATTCACAACGAATGAGAGAAAAGAATTACTGGCGCGTTCATTGCGCAGTAAAAGCGATCGTCTAGATGTTTTTACCGTCGATTATATTTGGACGGCTCGATTTGCAAAATGGAGTGAGCCGCTTGACAAATATTTTTCGGAAAAAGATAAATCAAATATCCTTTCTCCGACTCTCCAATCGTGTTTAAGTGAGAATAAATTGGTTGCGATGCCACTCTATATCGATATTGGAATGATGTATTATCGAAAAGATCTTCTTGCTAAACTTCCAGATGCAAAACAGATAGAACAACGTCTGCAAAATTCAATAACATGGGAAGAATTGATTGCATTGCAAAAACGATTAAGGATGATCGGAGAGCCGTTCTATATTTTTCAGGGAAATGATTATGAAGGTTTAAACTGCAATTATTTTGAGATCCTTGCGTCGCTCGATGAAAATTATTTTCGTGGAAACAAGATAAACCTTAACACGCCCACTGCACGTCGGGCGTTACAAATGCTTGTAGATTTTATTTATACCGAAAAAATATCACCTGCCATAGTTACTCAATTTGATGAGAACAAAAGTTATGAATATTGGCTTACTAACAATGCAATGTTCGTACGCGGCTGGTCAAATTTTGTAGAAAATTACCGCATGCTCTATAAAGATACCAGCAAATTTGAGTATGTTGGCCGCGCATCGCTTCCGCATTTTACTGGACATAAAATTACATCGGTGTACGGGGGTTGGAATTTGATGGTATCAAAATTTTCAACAAAGAAAGAAGCAGCGATCGAGTTTGTCCGTTTTCTTCAAACGGAAGAAGCAAAAAAGATATTGTTCGAACAGGGAGATTATATTCCGGTGAATCGCGACGTGTATGCAGATTCAGTATATTTAAAAAAGTATCCTAAGCTTATCTTTTACCGCAAATTGATTGAACGCGGTTTTCATCGTCCGTTCCTTGTCGATTATACAAAGATTGCCGATATCGTTTCGCATCATGTACATCTTGCGCTTAAAAAAGAAATGACCGTTGACGAAGCATTGACGAAAGCATCTTCGATGATCAATTCAAATGAAGTGTTAATCAAGTAGTTTCATTAGAAGATATAGTATGACGAACTCTTTTAAGAAAATATGGTCGAGTGCACGGCAATATCGATTTGAAATTCGACATTTGACGGTCTTATTTTTTGTATTGATCGTTTTCCAAACGGTGATTTCATTCGTTCATAAAATATCGATGCAAAAAATTCTTTTCAGAACACAGGAATGGTATCAACAGGATTCCGCTGAGCGGCTTGCAAATCTCACCACAACATCGCTTGAGCTGTTACTAGAAGCAAAAACAAAAAATCAAGCGCTGCCGCAGCCGGAGATCAATAAGATCGTCGGGAATTTGAATATTATTTTAAGTCAGCAGTATTTACATCAAAATGTTCAGGAGATTTGTCTTTTGGTGAAGATTGATTCATCGATCGTTGCAATTGATGACGGGCAGGCGCTGTACTCATACATATTCGGAGGATTGAAGAATATTCCTGTTTCGCAATGGAATCATTCAGATGCCATAACAATGTATACATCAATGCGTGAAGAGTTTCGTTCCCGCGAACGGATTCAAACAATTGTTGCCGATAAACAGATATTCCATATTTTTGTTCCGTTCGTTCCTCGTGGTGAGTTTGCCGGTGCAATCTATATGAAGAACAAGCCGGATTTTACTGTTATTACGAATGAAATGATCGCGACCTATGACGAAACCGCGATAACGTACACTGCGTTAATATTTTTTGGATTGCTTGCAATGTTCTTCATTTCCACTTACACATTGCGAGAACGAAACCGGGCACAGGAATTATTGTTTGAAGAACAAAAACGTCATCTATCGGAACAGATCAACATTCAAAACGAACTCATGTTCACGAAACGCATTTATCATACGCATCACAAAGCAGAAAAAGTGATGGGATTTATCAAAGAAGATATGCGCGTGCTGACAGAGAGCAATATTGAACTGATAAAAAATCGAATAAGTAAATATGCAAATTTTATTGCGCGTGTCATTTACGATATGAAATGGTACGATCCTCCGGTACAAACAATTCGCAGCCAGATCTTTAAGACCGATCTCAATCAGGTTCTTTCATTTCTGGTGGAGAATGTATTCCAACGTATATCATCTGCCAGTGAAATGGTACGATATACATTGGATTTCGATAAGAAGCTTCCGATTGTGAATATAAATGAATATGTGATTTGGGAAGTGTTTGAACCGATCATACAAAACTGTATCGATCATGCGGGAAATAATGCGGTTATTGTGACGATCAAGACAGAATTTAATGTGCAAACCGAAGAATGTTTTGTTCGAATTATGGACAATGGTTCCGGCATTGAACCGTGGTTATTGGAAAAGAACAGTGACGGAATGAAACGAATATTTTTAGAACATACATCGACAAAGCGGGTAGGTAACGAGCATCATGCCGGATACGGATGTTATATTGCGTATGAAATTACCCGGCAGCGATTGGGATGGGACCTTGATGTGGAAAATCTTTCCGGCGGTGGATGTATGTTTACATTCAGCATACCAACGATGATGGTATAATTATGTTCCCTGAAAAAATGATCAACATATTATTGATTGAAGATGAAGAATATGATGTACGCAGAGTGCGCAATACCATAAAGCCATTTTCGAAAACGATCAATATTCGCACGGTGATCTCGAATGGCAGGCTTGCTCTCGATGCGTTGGCTGCGGAGAAAGATGCTTTTGATGTTGTCATTATGGATTTTCAAATTGCCGGTGGATTGATGGGTGAGCAGTTGATCCTGGAAATTAAAAAAATTGATCCAACATTGCAGATCATCGTCATTACAAAAATGACAATGAATCTTGCGGATTATGATTTTGCAAACAGCTTAATGATGGCCGGTGCTTTTTGGTATTGCACAAAATATCCCGGTGATATAGAAGAATATATCTACCAGCCGACGGATTTTCTTCTGTCGATCATAAATGCGTATCAAAAACGTGTGTTGGAAAAAAAACAATCGAAGGCAAATTTAAAAATTCTTCGATCAATCGAAGAAACTCTTTCGCAAAAACCGATCATCGGGAACTCTCCGTCAATCATTACATTACGACATCAAATTGAAAAATGTGCGGAAAGCGATGCCAGTGTACTCATCTCCGGATCATCGGGCACTGGAAAAGAACTGGTAGCAGTAAACATTCATAACAGAAGCAAACGGCGATTGGAGAATTTTGTGCCGATCAATTGCGGAAGTATTCCGAGTGAACTTATTGAAAGCGAATTATTTGGTTATGAAAAAGGCTCGTTTACCGGTGCAACGAGCGCCAAACTTGGGTTGTTTGAGTTGGCAAATCATGGAACGGTTTTCCTTGATGAGATCGGTGAACTTCCGTTGAATGCTCAGGTGAAATTGTTGCGCGTTATTCAAGAAGGGGAATTGGAAAAGATCGGCAGACGAGAACCGATTAAAGTGGATGTTCGATTGATCGCCGCAACCAATAAAAATCTGGAAAAAGAAGTTGAAGAAAAACGATTCCGCGAAGACCTCTATTATCGATTGAATGTCATTCCCGTCTTTGCGCCTCCTCTTCATGAACGACCTGACGATGTTCCAATGTTATCCGAATATTTTCTCCAGCAATTCAGTACAGATATGGGTCGTGTAAAACCTATCATTGTTCCGGAAGCAATGTCCATTTTGCAGTTTGCACCGTGGAAGGGAAATGTTCGTGAATTAAAAAATGTGATGCAGCGATTGTTGTTTTTGGACGAAAAAATCATCACAAAAGAGTTAATGCAAAAAGCAGTGGGATTACAAGTTGGACAGCAATCTTCTTCAGGAGGAGGAATCCTCAATCTTTCCGAATTACAGGAGCCCTTAATTTTGCGAGATCTAGAACGAATTGTACGGCAGCGCTATATAGAATATATTCGATCCAGTTCATCATCCGATGCTGAAGCATCAAAAAAACTTGGACTTGCACCTCCGAATTACCATAGAATGTGTAAAGAGCTTGGAATTAAATAGTAGAGACATTTGAAAAACTCTTGAGCAATGTCATTGCAATGACTTTTTCAGAAGTCTCTAGTAATACTTGCTTGTGCTAATGCTGTCAGTTTAATAGATAGTCACACTGAGCAACGTTTCGATAATGTTCCGATCTTCGAATCCATTTTTGACGGAATCCCAAAAAAATGGGACTTCGACTCATGGCGCTAAGGCGCCATTCGCTCAGTGGCAATGCCATCCCGAGACATAATTGTCGAAACTGAGTCGTAGTGTTTCCTTAAATTGACAGCATAGCTTGTCTGGTCTGTTATCATTTTAGTAAGTTGTAAATTATCAATTTAATAACCGTATATCCCTTTTCCAGCAGATTCTTCGTTATTCTCTCAAAAAAACGCCATAGTTATTTGGCATATTATGTGCACAGTTATATAAAACCTTACTATGCAAATATCGCATTATAATAGCTTTCTCTATATATTTGTCGGAATTGTTGCTTCCGTTAGCATTTATTTTTCACGTAATTCGGGAGAAGGAGATTCGATTTTTTTAAATGGCGGGAAAAATTCAATTTGGATCGTTTCCGCCCTATCCCTGTTTACCGGTTCAATCTTTCAGTTTTGGATTTTACTGCTGCCGATTTTATCACTTTCTGTTCCGACAATACTCATTATACTTTCGTTAATTTTTTCTGTATTGCTACCGCTTCTTTTTATCAAAAATAAATCTGAGATTATTAATCGATTTATGGAATTGCTTTCGGCAAATTTGAAAATATTTCTATTTTTTGCTGCAATTATCTTTTTTGTGATCATTCAACCATTTGCTCTATTATATCTTGGAGAAAAAATCATCGCTCAGTTTTTTGGCGGTTCGTATCATTTTTTGTTAGTGTTTTTAATTGGCGTAGCAGGTATAACAACACTCATTGGAGGGAAAAAAGTTGTTGTCTACGCAAATGCAATGTTTGGCGTTGCAGTTATTGCATCGATGCTGGTCATAATGGTTCTGGGAGGATCAGTTTCGGCTCCGTTGATGTTCTTGCAAATGCTCTTTACGGAAGGCGCTCAGTATTTTCAAAACAATAATTTTGTTGAAACGAATTGGATCATAGGGTTTATCGGATTCTCAATTATCACATGGTGGATGTGGTGGATCGATAACAGCGCGTTTCATCTTCAGGGGAAACAAAACGAACAGCGAAATTCCAATGGTGCAATGTTCGCTTCATTTTCTTTGATCGTGATCGCGCTTGTTGTCTTTCCGACGAAAAGTTTCGGCGAAACAATTCCGTTAGAATCAGCAGCAGCAGCAACAATGCTGGTGAACAATGAATTGCTGGCATTCTTTTTTGTGCTGGGAGTTGTTTCGGTGATGGTTTCAGCTTTTTCACATTCATTTCAAAACATTGCAACAATAGTTGTCGTGCAGTTCTTTCATGATCAGGTTCAGCAGAGCGTTGACGAAAAACATGTACTTGTTGCTCGGCTTGTCATTGTGCTTTCTGCACTTCTCACAATTCTTTATATTCCTTTTGCTCAATTATTTGGAGCGATAACATTGTTGGTTTATGTACAATATCTTTCATGGTTAGCAGCCTCGATCGTAGGTGCGTTCACCGTTTATATTTTCACGAATAATATTTTTAAAAGCGGAATCACATTCGGCGTTGTCGGGGGAATGTCGGCAGGGAGTATCATTACACTGTTGACGTACAGTGGAGCGGATATTCTTTCACCTTTTATGACAACTCCGTATGGGGCAGCAACCGCCATATTTTTTTTATCGATAGTTTTATCGATCGGAATTTCCATAATTATGGAACGGAAGTTTTCAAAAAGATCGGTAGCAGTATAACAATGTACAGTTTTGCAATACAATCCACTAATCCACCAATCAATTCACAATATACAAAGGGAAATATATGAAGAAGAAAATTCTACTTCTCGTAGCTTCCATGGTTCTTGCTTTACCGCTTTCCGCTCAGTGGGTCTTTAATAGTTTTGAATCAACTATAAAAGATACCATGATGACGCTTACATTCAACTCAAGCGCAAAGAAGGCATATTTACTTCAATATGATACAGCATATGCTGTTCATGGAGCAAAAGCATACAAAACATCATGGAAACTGCACGCAACAGAAGGTTATGGCGGAAACAACGGCTTTGAATTCAAGATGCCGCGTGCAAAAGATAGCTCGTACTATGCAAAAAAATATCGTGCATTGTACAAAGACAGCACATATATGAATTTTGGAACTGCAAAGTTCATTAGCGTTTGGTTCAATAATTTAACAAAATCTACTGCTCCTGTTGGTGCAGTTCAAATGCGTTTGAAATTGCATGAAGCCGGTGGAAATTCCACGTATTGGGGCGGTGGTGTCTCCGATGTTGAAGATTGGTATTTCCAATCTGCCAATGTGTTCGATCAAACACCAGGATGGAAACAATTGATCGTTCCGTTGAAAGATCTCGGACCAGGCGGACCAAGTGATCTTGGTTTTAACCTTCCCGGATGGAGCGGAACACAAAACGATGGTAAATTGAGTCTTGACAAAATTATTGGTTACACATTTGAATGGACAACCAATCCACTTGGCGGAGATTCAACAGCCAGCGGAGAAATTGTTTGGGATAAAATGCAATTGTTGGATTATGCATACCAGCCAATTTATAAATTCAATGACTTTACACAAGACACAACAAACTACAAAACTGGATTCTGGGGAGCTCTCGGCGGAATTGCATTTGCAAAAGAAACAGCTGATACGCTTATTTCTCCTTCGGCATTAAGTGTTGCATATAAAGTCAACATATCAGAAGGTTGGGGAGGATTTGCAAATATGGTATATGATTTACCTGCCGGATCGATCGTACCGGATCTATCAGGAAATACCCATATCAATATGTGGGTAAAAGTTGTTGATCCGCTTGTATCATCATCAGGTAAAGTTGAAAATGTTATGTCTCTCAGATTTGTACTTCGTGAAGGTGTGTTGGGAGCTACGCCAGCAGCCGGAGATGAATGGTTTACGCGCGCCAATGTAAGACTTGACTCTATTGGTAAAACGCTAGGCTGGCAGATGGTATCAATGCCACTTAACGGGCTATCAGGCAGTTGGGGTGAATTTGCAGGGAAACCGTACGCAGGGTTCTATGCAGTGAATGGTTCCGATGGTGTTATGAATCTTGACAAGATCAAACAGATCAAGATCGAATTTTCCGCAAGTAAAGATGCAGGCGAACCCAATGGGCCTACTCTTGTTCACTCGGGTAAAGTTCTTTTAAGTTCTATTATTCCGTCTGGTTTCAGAAGCACGGATAAAACACCTCCGCTAGCTGTTACCGGAATTCTTGCGACACCGGGTACATTTGCTAACTTGATCACATGGTCAGATGTTCCAAATGAACCAGCTTCAAAATACGATGTGTATATGAGTGAAAAAACATTTACGAATGCGGATTCTTCCATCGTTGAAGATCTGCCGCCTTACGGTTTACCGCTTGGCACGCAGTTCGCAACACACGTATTACGCGCACCTGTTACTGACCAAAATGTTACTTATTATTATGGTGTAACGGCAACAGATGCTTCCGGAAACAAAAACAAAGTTGCAGTTGCCGGTCCATATACCAATAAAGCGAAAGGTGTTCCGACAATTTCAAAGACTGCACCTGTTGGCTTTAAAGCAGACGGTGCATTGGCAGCAGGAGAATGGACAACTATTTCTCCAATTGTTTTGAATGCTTTCCGTGCAACACCAACAGCACACATGGCTCCAAACGGAAAAATGAATGACAGTCTCGACATTTCCGTAAAAGCATATCTTGCAATTGATGCCAACAATCTCTACGTGGCATTTGATGTTGTTGATGATACCGTTTCTGTTGATACAGCAGGAACCAGTTACCAGCAAGATTCGCCGGATCTTTTCATCGGTCTTTATGACTGGAGAGGAAAGAAACATGGCGGTTATGCTCATGGAAAAACCCCGGATTATCATCTTCGATTCAACTCGAACAAAATTTTCCTTGATAACGGTGGAAAAGATGTAATGTTCCCCGGAGCAAATTATTCATGGAAAAAGAAAGCACTAGGAGCGGGATATATTGTTGAAGCAATGATTCCGTGGACACGATTTAAAGAAGTAGGATCAGGAGATAGTCTCTTTACATCACCAAGAGAAGGAATGCGCATTCCGATCGACTTCTCTATCAATGATCGCGATAGTAAAACGGATCGTGATGCTATCTTATGCTATTCATCTATGAATGACGATAATTCATGGGAACATCAATATCGCTGGACCCATACATGGATTGGTAATCTTTCGACCGTTGGCGTAAAAGAAGATGCAGGAGTTCTCAATTCATATGAATTGTCGCAGAACTATCCGAATCCTTTCAATCCGACAACATCGATCAACTATCGTTTAGCAAAATCCGGACTAGTATCATTGAAAGTATATGATATTCTTGGTCGTGAAGTTGCTACACTGGTGAACACTGTTCAAGATGCAGGTGCTCATACAATTCAGCTAAATGCAACACGTTTAGCAAGCGGTATGTACATCTACAAGATTGAATCCGGTTCATTCACCGCAGTAAAAAAGATGATGTTCTTAAAGTAATTTTTCATCACTGCAGGGGGGCTAACAAGCCCCCTTGTTGTTTAATCATAAAAAAATTTATTCATATGAACCATTCATTATTGTTGTATGCTCGATCCCTGAAAAAAATTATTATTATCTGTGGTGCGTTGCTGGTATTTGTTCTGCCAATGAACGCAGGTCAAACGGGAAAAATTTCGGGCAAAGTTACTGATGAAAAAACAGGTGAACCTCTTATCGGCATTTCGCTTATGATCCAAGGGACGAAAATGGGAGCGGCTTCTGATTTTCAGGGAGATTATTATATCGCGAATATCGCACCCGGCACGTATTCGTTAGTTGTACGAAGCGTGGGATATCAAAACACCACAATTAAAAATATTATTGTAAAGATAGATCTAACAACAGAAATTAATGTAAAACTTTCTCCAACAGAAGTGATCGGACAAGAAGTAGTTATTCAGGCACAGCGTCCGCTTGTTCAAAAAGATCTTACATCGTCTTCAGTGACGGTTTCGTCGGATGAAATTAAAGTAATGCCGGTGGAAAATATCAACCAAATCATCAACTTACAGGCTGGTGTTGTTGGTGGGCATTTTCGCGGCGGTAGAAACGGAGAAGTGGCATATTTAATTGATGGTATGCCTATCAATAATCCTGCAAACGGAAACGCTGGTTTTACCCCTGAAAATTCTTCCATTCGTGAGATGGAAGTTATCAGTGGAACGTTCAACGCAGAGTACGGGCAGGCAATGTCCGGAATTGTAAATATCGTAACACAAGACGGAAGCAGCAACTATTCCGGTTCGTTCTCTTCCTATTGGGGAGACCATTATACGAACCATACAGATACATATTTGAATCTTGACAACTTTGATATTTCACGATCAAAAAATTTTCAAGCGAGTTTAAGCGGGCCAACCGGAATTGATGATCGTTTAACATTTTTTATTACCGGACGATATATCAACGATCAAGGATTTTTATTTGGTAAGCGGATATTCAATATCAGCGATAATATTATTGCGAAACGGGATATTTTTGGAGGTCAAGTAAAAGAAAATGGAGATCCACTTGGCAAAAATGAAGTATCCGATGAATCCGGAAATATTTACACAATGATCAAAACCGGTGATGGTGCCGTTGTTTCAATGAATCCATATCGAAAATATTCGTTGAATGGAAAATTAACGTATTCACTTTCTGAATTCAAGTTCACGTATGGTTATTTTTGGGAGGATAATTTCAGTAAGGGCTATGATCATAATTATCGGTTAACACCGGACGGAATTATGAGTAATTATTCGCGCAACACGATCAATTCATTTCAGATCAGTCATGTGCCGTCGCAAAGTACATTCCAGACATTAAAATTTTCCGTCAATAATTTCCGCGGCAAAGGATATGTTTTTGAAAACCCAAATGATCCGCGCTATGTAAATCCATCGCAAGGAAGTCCCATCACCAATTATACGTTTCGCAGCGGCGGTATGAACAGCGGCAGATATGAATCAAATACACAATCGGTGATTGGTCAATGGTCTATAACCTCGCAAATTTCAAAGGAACATAAGATCGGAATTGGTGTAGAAGGACGAATACATCAAATATTTAATCATGGAACGGGGATCACCACCTATGATATAGACAGTGCGGGAATTACGCTGACCACATTACGGTATCCTCAACTAGGATCTGCCGGAAACCAAATGTATGATAAACGACCGCGTGAAGCTTCTGCATATGTTCAAGACAAAATGGAATATGGAAGCATGATCATCAACGCCGGTTTGCGCGTAGATTATTTCGATCCGAATTCAAAATATCTTGTTGATCTTACAACGCCACCGCAAGAAGCAACAACTGATTCAGTCCGAAAGTTATATCCATTAAAATCGGCAACAGCCAAAATTCAAGTCAGTCCGCGGTTAGGAGTTTCATTTCCGATCACCGATCAAGGCATTATCCATTTTTCGTACGGGCATTTTTTCCAGATACCAACATTTGAAAATCTTTACAGTAATTCAGATTATTTGGTGCAAAGCGGTGCAACATTATCCGCACGAACGGGAAATCCGGATTTAGAGGCTCAGCGAACAACAACATATGAACTTGGACTTCAGCAATCGTTGTTTGAAAATATCGGAGTTGATTTTACCATCTATTACCGTGATATCCGAAATCTTCTCGGAATGGAGATCATCAATACAACCCAAGGTGTTAAATATGGACGATTCATCAACCGTGATTATGGAAGCATTCGCGGTTTGATTATTTCGCTTGATCGACGTTTTGCAGATTATTTCAGCTTGCGCGGAGATTACACATATCAAATTGCCGAAGGTGATGCATCTGATCCGCTTTCAAATTTTTATAACAATCAAAGTAATCCGCCGGTAGAAACAAACAAACAATTGGTTCCGCTAAACTGGGATCAGCGTTCTACGTTTAATTTAAACTTAACGGTCGGTGAAATTGGAAATTGGACCGTCGGACTTATTTTCCAATACGGAAATGGTTTCCCGTATACGGAAGATACCCGTGCCTCACTGATACGATTTGAGAATGGCGCTTTAAAACCGTCGACAAGCAATCTTGATATGCGCGCAGAAAAGAATTTTCAATTTGGAGATGTTAATCTTTCGGTCTTCATGCTGATCTATAATGTTCTTGATACGAAAAATGAGAACAACGTTGATGCTTGGAGCGGAAGAGCAAACATCGATCTGACTACCGCACAAAATGCGCAGAAGATTGTTGGTGTAAATACCATCGCCGAATATCAAAATAACCCGGGAAGTTTTTCAAACCCACGCCAAGTGCGTTTTGGGGTAAATCTAGGATTTTAGATCATAAGTTCAGGAGTGTACAATGAAGGTTCCGTTTAAAAAATTTTCTTTATCTCTAATGGTTTGTTTTTCACTTGTTATGTTACACGCACAAGTGAGTCCGCAAATTCAAGGTTATCGCGATGATGCAAAAGGGGAATATCAATTTCGCCGGCAGGGAACAATGGATGGAAATAATGTCCGCACATTATATTTCAGCAACGGAGAAGTAGGGCAATGGCCATACTCACCATCGCTTGAATGGCCGAAAGGTTCCGGACATCAATATCTTGACGGTGTTTCGGTTCTTGTTTCAGCACGGGTAACAGCTCCGGGAAATAGTCAGATCATTCATCCGCTGGAAACTTCGTATCGCGAAGAAATGCCGAAAGACCCTGTAACCGGTTTGATCTGGGGATTTGAACCGCTTCCCGGATATATGAATTTAAAAAATCCAACAAAGACTCCTGCAGTAAACAGAGATTCAATGTCGTTCCCGCCGGTTTGGCCGGCTGCACTTGGAAAAACACCGGAGTGGAACGGATATTGGTATGGATATTTTGGACGAGGAGTGAATAATGCTGATTTCGAAACATTCTTTGTTATGGATGATTCAAAAGATGGAAAATATAAACGACCTCCATATAAATATTATCCAATAGCTTCGGATTCAGATAGGGGCGGTCTTGGTCTGCGTGTTGAAGTTCGCGGATTTCAATGGTCGCATGTGCTTGCCGAAGATGTAGTTTTCTGGCATTATGATATTGTTAACATGTCTGATGTAAAATATGACAGTACATGTTTTGGCTTTTTCTCTGATCCTGGTGTCGGCGGACCTGCCAGTGGAAATGATGATGCAAGTTACAGCACAGCTCTTGATCTCTGTTATGCATGGGATCATCTTGGAAAAGGTGAACCGCAATTTGGTACATGGTTAACAGGATACTATGCCTACGCATATTTGGAAAGTCCAGGGAATGCGCAAAATGGGATAGATGATGATGGTGACGGATTAATAGATGAAAAACGCGATGATGGCATTGATAATAATAAAAATTGGGTGAAATATGAAGATATCAATAAGAACAATCAATGGGATCCGGGTGAACCACTGAATGATGATCTTGGTGCAGATGGTGTTGGACCGTTCGATCCTCAGTACAAAGGAGCTGATGCCGGAGAAGGTGATGCACTTCCAACTCATGGCGAACCTAATTTTGATGAGACCGACAAAGATGAATCCGATCAAATTGGTTTATCTGCTGTTTCATTAACACCATTATCTGATAAAGGTCCGAATGGTGTTTGGCCGAAGAACAATGAAGTGCTCTGGAGAAAAATGACCGGAGGATTTGTTGATACAGGGATCACAAATTCGAACATCAGTATTGTGTTCTCTTCAGGACCGTTTCCGTTGAACAAAGGTGCACGTGAACGATTTTCAATGGCGTTGATTATGGGCCAAGATCTTGATCAGGTTATTTTCAATAAAACGACAGTTCAAGCGATCTATAATGCCTATTATAATTTTTCTGCTCCTCCGCTCACTCCGCACCTCACTGCTGTTGCCGGAGATAAACAGGTATTTCTTTATTGGGATAATGGGTCTGAGAATTCGTATGATAGATTCCTACGAAAAAAAGATTTTGAAGGATACATGGTAATGAGAAGTCAAGAAGCAGAATTTAATGATGTGAAAACGATCACTGATTCAAAAGGGGCAAAAAAATATTGGAAACCGATTGCGCAATATGATGTCGTTGACAGTATCCAAGGACCTGATCCTGTTGGAATCAATGGCGCACATTTTTGGCGCGGTAATAACACGGGATTGCAGCATTCCTACATCGATAAAGATGTAAAGAATGGGGTAAAATATTATTATGCAATAGTTTCGTACGATCAAGGAGATCCAAAATACGGCAAAACAGGATTACAGCCGACAGAGTCTCCAAAGATCATCACTGAAGATGTAAACGGAACATTGAAATTCACCGATATCAATTGTGCGGTAGTTATTCCGAATGCAGCGGCATCAGGATATGTTCCTCCTCAAATCGAAGGAAGTCTAAATCGGGTGGCTGAGGGAATTGGTACTGGTTCATTGACTATTCAAGTTGTTAATCCAAATTCTATCGCGACCGGCAGAGAATACAAAATCAAATTCGATTCCAGCGGAAAATTTCCAGCCTATGGAACAAAATCTGTCAGTGTTATTCGAACGATCGGAACTACCGTTGATACGGTATTGCGTGACGTAAAAATTGCCGACGTTTCGGGAGATAAAACGAGTTCTCCGTTTGATGGAATGACACTTGCAATAAAGAATGATTCCAAGATCGTTTTGGATACAATGGGCTGGACCGTTGGAAAGCCTTCAATATTCTTTATGGTCACACCGGACAGTTCAGCTCCGTCAATTAACAAATTATGGCCCAGCGATTATGAAATAAAATATTTCGCCGCCAATGCTGACACGTCGAACGGAGATCTGGATCCGGTTGTGTACCCGCCGATACCGGTTAACTTCACGATCACCAATACAACGTTCGGGCATCGAAATAAATTTATCATTCAGGACAATGATGGTGACAGCAAATTGAGCTCGGGAGATTTCATTAAAGTTTTGGAATTCACGAACAACAATGTCGATCTTTGGATCCCATGGAAAATAGCCTATTTCTATTTTGGTAATCCGGTGTTTCCACAGGCAGGGGATAAATATATTTTCAAAACGAAGAAGCCATTCTTTACCGGTGATTATTTTTCTGTTAGAACAAAATCTTCGCGAACGGATATTGGCATCGCAAAAAATCAATTAAGCAATATCAGCGTTGTTCCAAATCCGTATGTAGGATATGCATCGTGGGAACCAAAGACGATCTATGCAACCGGCCGTGGTGACCGCAAAATTGATTTTATCAATCTTCCACAGAAATGCACCATTCGCATCTATACAGTTTCCGGTGCATTGGTGAAAACGTTGGAGAAAGAATCGGGTGCGGCTAATGGTGCACTTTCATGGAATCTTGTCTCCGAAGACGGAACAGATGTTGCTTATGGTCTGTACATCTATCATGTCGATGCACCGGGTGTGGGAACACATATCGGAAAATTTGCACTTATTAAATAACTCTAAACGATAGTCATTATGAAATCGAATATCACAAAAATTATTACCGTGTTGTTCTTAATTGCATCCACGATGCCGGCGCAGAAGTTTGTTTCGAATGTATCAAAGCGCGGAACAACTGCGGCTCCCTTTCTTTCCATTGCACAAGGCGCTCGCGCTTTGGGAATGGGAACAGCATTTGTTGCTGTTGCCAATGATCAAAGCGCAATGTATTGGAATCCTGCAGGAATAGCCGATCTTACCGGAACCAGGATCGTGTTCGACTATACTCAGTGGATCGCCGATATCAAATACAATTATGTCGGGGCAACGATTAATCTTGGGGATATTGGTGTGGTTGGTTTGAATCTTACATCCTCCAGCGTTCCTGAAATGCGTGTAACAACAGTGGATAAACCTGAGGGAACCGGTGAAATGTTTGGTGTGAGCGATGCAGCGGTTGGTATAACGTATGCAATAAAACTGACGGATAAATTCTCAATCGGATTCAATCCAAAATTCGTCTACCAAAAAATCTGGAAGACGAGTGCTTCAGCAATTGCTATTGATATGGGAGTAAAATACCAAACACCGTTTGAGGGGATCACCCTTGGAATGTCCATTTCAAATTTTGGATCGAAAATGCGGTTGATGGGAAATAATACCATCGTTCTGTATGATCCGGATATTTTTACCACCGGTAACAATGCTCACATTCCTGCCGATGCCCGCACGGATGAATGGACCCTTCCATTGAATTTTAAAGTAGGAATTGCGTACAATGTTTTTTCAATCGATGGAAATCGATTAGTAGTTGCAATGGACGCATCACATCCAAGTGACAATTATGAGAGTATCGATCTTGGCGGAGAGTACGTGTTTAACGATTATATCTTCTTACGCGGCGGATATAAATCTCTCTTTTTGGAAAATGCCGAAGAACGATTCACTCTTGGATTTGGAATTCAACAGGCTCTTATCGGAAACACGCAGTTAACATTTGATTATGCGTATCAAGATTATCAACGACTCAATAATGCCCAAAAGTTTTCCGTTGGGATCATTTTCTAACTCTGTTACGCAAAATGTTAGTTCTAATGAAACAATGCTTTGATCTACGATCTCGTAGAAAAGGATGCGCCTCACGAAGTGAGGCCTTCACGAAGTGACACTTCGGGTTGGCAGAAGGATGACCTAACTATTTAAAATCTGCGCCCTACCCAGCTTGACCATTTTTGCTGATCTGCGTAACAACAATTTCTAATTGTATGATGCGACGATTGTTGTTCAAGATTGTTACTCTCTGTTTTTTGTTGATACCAATTGCAACATCGTCGGTGATGGTGAATCAAGCGGGGTATTTTCCGAACGGACAAAAAATATTCTTTACCACCACCCTTGCGGATAGTTTTAAGATAGTCGAAAAAAGTACTAACACGGTTTCCTTCTCAGGTAAGATCACCCTTTCTAAAACGAACGACCCTGCCACAGGATTAACAGTGTACAAAGGAGATTTTTCTTCCTTCAAAAAACCGGGAACATATTATATCTCAGTTTCTCCCTCCGAACAATCATACGAATTTTCAATCTCTGACACGGTATTTCAATCTGTATTTCTATCCTCGTTAAAGGGGTTTTATTTCCAGCGTTGCGGCCAATTATTGCATTCACTTTTTGCAGGGATATATGCTCGAGCCGGATGCCACGGGAATGACGGAACATATCACTCAACTTCTGATTCAACAGGATATAGAACAGTCAGCGGCGGCTGGCATGATGCCGGAGATTTTGGAAAATATACCGTTAATGCCGGTATCTCAGTCGGGACAATGCTCATGGCGTATGAAATGTTCCCGACACGATTCTCCAATGACAATCTCGGCATATTTGAAAGCGGAAATTCAGTTCCTGATATTTTGGATGAAGTGCGGTATGAATTGAATTGGATGTTGAAGATGCAGCACTCCGGCGGCGGAGTTTATTTTAAGGTGACGCGTGAACAATTTGAAGGATTTGTTATGCCTTCTGTTGATAATGGAACGAGATATATTTACCAAATATCAACGACCGCAACGGGGGATTTTGCCGCAGTGTTTGCGCGAGCAGCACGCATCTATAAATCGTTCGATCAAAAATTTTCCGATTCTTGTCTATCGGTTTCGCGCCGTGCGTGGGAATATTTGCAGGCGCATCCATCCATCGTTCCAACCGGAGGCTTCAAAAATCCATCGGGAACAGCAACGGGAGAATATGGTGACGGCAATGATTCCGATGAACGTTTATGGGCTGCAGCGGAATTATTTTCAACAACAGGGGAAGCAACATTCAATTCATATTATTCCACACGATATGCTTCCGGTGCATTGCTTTCTCAGCCGATGGGGTGGCCCAATGTTCGAACGATGGCGCATTTAGCCTATCTTTACACACAACAAGCGTCTGCAAGTAATTTAAATAAAATAACACTGCGTCAATCGCTTTTAGATTATGCAACTTCGCTTGTTAGTTCTATTGCCAATGACGGATTTTCTGTTTCACTTTCTACCGGCGAATATGATTGGGGAAGCAATTCCGGCGTATTAAATAAAGCAATATTATTAATCCTTGCATCACGCGAAAATAAAGATCAGTCAATGTTGAATGCGGCACTAGCCCAACTCAATTATATTCTCGGGAATAATGCGCACAATATTTCGTTTGTAACAGGGATCGGCGCTCATCACGTTTTGCATCCGCACCATCGTCCTTCATCAGCAGATGGAATTGTTGAACCGGTTCCAGGATTGCTTGCCGGAGGTCCGGAACAGGGAAGAAGTGACCCTGTATTGAAGGCAAAATTTTCTGCATTAACACCGCCGGCAATGATCTATACGGATGAAGAGGGAAGTTATGCATCGAATGAGATTGCGATCAATTGGAATGCACCGTTGGTATTTGTTGCCGGATATTTTGCAGCTGAAGGTGTGAGTACGGGAATTGGAATGCGTGAAGAACCACAACCGAACGATTTTCAATTGTACCAAAATTATCCAAATCCGTTCAATCCAACAACAATGATCAGTTATCAATTACCGGTGAACAATCACGTATCATTAAAAATTTTTGATTCGATCGGAAGAGAAGTGACGACATTAGTAAATGAAGATCAAGAAGCGGGTTATTATTCGGCAACGTTCAACGCATCTGCATTAGCAAGCGGACTGTATCTCTACAATATACAGGCCGGAAACTTTGTTGAATCACGAAAAATGATTTTGATCAAATAAATATCATATAACCACACTAGTCATGATGAAAACTCGAATATATTTTCTTATCTGTTCCATATTGTGTATTGTGCCGATTGTATCATTGGCACAATATCCAACATTGGATTCTACGTTGTTTATGAAAAGCATCGGTGGGGTTGCGATTCCATATCAAAATGGAATTCCTATTCCGTCATTTGAAAAACAACAGCGTCCAACGATCTCCCTTAGCGGTCTCTGGAAAAAATTTCGTTTTGCGGCAAATCATACGATCACAATGTATAACCGGGCTAACAATGGATTGGCTCTTGTTACCAACGAAGCGGCCAACCGGTTTGCAGTGAACTTTGACGATTCCGGATGGGAGAACAAACTTCTTCCCGGTGTCGAAAATAAATTGAATGCAAATGAAAAGACTCCCGAATATTATCAGGATGGTGTGTGGTATCGACGCACATTTTCAGTTTCTGATTCCTTAAAAGAAAAAAAAGCGACATTAAATTTTTATGCTGTTAATTATATCTGTGATGTGTGGGTGAACGGAACGTATCTCGGATACCATGAAGGGGGCTATACACCATTTGCATTTGATGTCTCAAGAATCATTCGAACAGATACGGTGAATGTGATTGCAGTTCGAGTTGATAATCTTCCGTGGGGGACGAGGAAAGATATTGTTCCGTTCTATACATGCGATTGGTTCAACTACACCGGGATCATTCACGATGTGTATCTTGATTTTGCACATCCGGTTTCAGTTGTTCGTGCAGATGTGGTTTCAAAAAATATCAACGGGTTAGTTCAAGCAAATATTATCATAGCAAACAAACTTACCGTTCAATCTGATGTTAATGTTTCATTCCAAGTTTATAAAGCAAAAAAAGATTCTATCTCACTCACAAAAGAAATCTCTGCAGAACTGATCGATGTTGAAGTTCCAATCACCGGAACAACAACTTTGCCATTATCGGTGTTGAAAGATTCTCTTGGTGTAATTACAACGAATTTTACGATTCAAAATCCTCTCCTTTGGTCGCCCAAGAAACCAAATCTCTATATTTTGAAAGTGATTATAAAGCAAAACGGAATTGTGCTTGATGAATTTTTCACTCAGTTTGGGATCCGGACGGTAAAGACCGATGGAAGTAAATTTGTCCTGAATGAAAAACCGGCATTCCTTCATGGTGTTGCAAGGCATGAGGATCATCCGAATTACGGAAGAAGTGTTCCTAAAAGCATCATTTATTCCGACCTGAGCACAATAAAATCAATGAATGTGAATTACCTCCGTTCAGGACATTATCCAAATCATCCCTATACATATCTTGTTGCGGATCGGTTAGGTTTGATTGTAATGGAGGAAATTCCTGTATGGTGGTTCGATGATGCGGCATCGTGGGATACTCAAAATAATCAACGTCATATTCATCATCAGATGTTCCGCGAAATGGTGTTTCGCGATTATAATCGCCCATCCATTGCAATGTGGAGCACTTCGAATGAATGCAAAGATGTAACCGGAAGAACAATTTTCAACCGCGCAGTTCGATCGGAATTGAATGAACGTTATCCGGACGGAAGATTGGTGACACAATCAGCAGCGGCCGATCGTCCGGGTCCGGCTGATGCTTCGCAGGAAGAATGTGATGTGCGTGGATGGACGATGTATTTCGGAATATTCCATGGCAGCACCATGTTTGCAGGAACAAAAAAATTTATCAGTGATGCGGTGATCGCAAACCCCAACAAACCGATCATTGCAACGGAATATGGTTACTGGTCTAGTGAAAACGGTGCATCGCAGCAGGAACAGGTGACAACATTTGATTCAACATTTGCCGCATTCTCATTATATACTCCTATCGATCAGACCGGGATTGTACGGAACAATGGACCGCTTGCCGGAGTGACTTGGTGGTGTGCGTTCGATTGGTACACTCACCAACAAACGTTAGGATATCAAAGTATGGGACTGTTGAGGATGGATCGAACAAATCCTAAACCGGTGATGCTAAAATTGACAGCGATGTATAAAAAATATGTGGACAACAGCGAATATATAACGAGTGCTGAAACAAAAAAAGATCTTCAAATACCGAAAATATTTTCGCTCTTTCAAAACTATCCAAATCCATTTAATCCGACAACGACGATCAAGTATGAATTACCGATCAATAGTTATGTGTCACTGAAAGTATTTGATGTTCTTGGAAAAGAAATTACTACAATGGTAAATACACAACAAGAGGCCGGTGTCCATACTGCGACATTGTCCGGAAGAGTGCTTTCGAGCGGAGTATATTTTTATACCATACAGGCTGGAACGTTTGTTGAAACAAAGAAAATGGTAATTTTAAAATGATAAAACGAATTGTATTTATTGCCCTGATACTGCTTCCAACGATCCTTACCGCAAAGGTCTATAAAGGAGGAGAGTATCGAACGAAAGCATCCTACCTGTACGGCCGATTTGAGGTAAAAATGAAAGCAGTGCAACGTGAAGGTATGCTCTCGTCATTTTTTACCTATAACGATATGGTTCCATTCGACTCGCAAAAATGGAATGAGATCGATATCGAAATAATGGGACGATACTCGGATGATGTACAATACAATACCATCACACCGGGACAGACAAATCATGTTGGACGACGACAAACGCCGTTCAATCCTTCATTGGATTTTCATACATATGCTATAGAATGGACACCATCATACGTTGCATGGTTCATAGATGGAACTGAATCATACCGTCAGACCGGATCACAGATCCAAACACTGATCCATCCGCAAAAGATCATGATGAATATTTGGATCCAATCCGTATTGCTCCAAAACTGGTCAGGTGTGTGGAATGAGAATTCATTACCGGCGTTTGCCTACTATGATTTTGTCAGTTATTCATCGTTCACCCCTGATTCCGGAACTAGCGGAACAAACAATAATTTTACATTTCAGTGGAAGGATGATTTTAACTCGTATGATGCAGCACGCTGGGATCGTGCTAGTCATACATTTGGCGATAACCAATGTGATTTTATACCGGAAAATATTGTGTTCAAAGATGGAAATATGATCCTCTGTCTGACAAAAGAATCGGCGTTAGGGTTTCAGGATAATGTTGCACCAAATGTTATTTCGGCGCGTGCCGAAGCAGATGGACTGGTCATATATTTTTTTGAAGAAGTGGACAGCATTTCGGCTGTAACTCTTTCCAATTATCTTGTTCAAAATAACATTGTCGAAAATGCTGTTTTATATTCTGATAAAAAAACAGTTCGGTTAACACTTTCTGAATATGATACCTCAAAATTATCGAGTGTAATATTGATGAACATCAAAGATCGATTTTTTCCTGCAAATACTCTTGCAGGAAAAAGTATAACGATCTCAAAACCAAAACAACTATCGTTCCCGATAAAAATAAATTGTGGTGGTGCTGCGTATAATGATGTTCTTTCTGACCAAATGTGGAATTCATTTCTTGATTATGGATATCTGGATGGTAACAAATATCAAAACACCAATACCACAAGCGGTTCCGGTGATCCTATGATCTTCAAATCTGAATTGAACGGAGTGGCTGAATACCGTGTCCGTGTACCGAACGGAAAATATGCTGTGTTTCTTATGATGGCGGAAAATTATTTCACAGCAGCAGGAAAGCGTTTGTTTGATATTACTGTGCAGGGCGTTGTTGTCGAAAAAAACCTTGATCTCTTTGCAAAGATTGGTAAAGGAGTTCAATATCAAAAAGTTGTTCCAAGTGTTTCGGTAACGGAGGGATTGCTTGACATCCACTTTATGTCATTGATCGATAATGCAATTGTCAACGGCATCACGATCATACAGCTTCCAACCGATGTCAACGAGAATATTGAATCAACTCCGGAACGAATGAACATTGGCCAGAATTTCCCGAATCCGTTCAATGGATCGACAGTTATTCCATTCTCTCTTTCAAGTGATGAAAATATTTCCATCCGGTTCTTCGATACACTGGGGCGATTGGTGAGTGAAAAGAATCTTGGAATGATGCAGCGTGGTGTTCACTCATTTACATGGAATGCGAAAGATAATAACGGAAATACGTTATCATCCGGTGCATATCTTTGTGTTGTAAATGGCGGCAGATTTACTTCAATGAGAAAGATGCTACTTATCCAATAACAAAATTCTATTTGACAATTTAACATTACTTATTTACTCATATAAAGGATTCTATTATGAAGCTCGTACTGACATTTTGCGTGTGCTTCTTCACACTTTCAATATCACAGCCATCGGCAAAAAATATTGATACTCAAGTTCAAACACTTCTTAAAAAAATGACTCTTGAAGAAAAGATCGGTCAGATGATGCAGATCGATTATACGGCATTTCAAAATTCACCGAAGGATATTATTACTATGAGTATTGGTTCGATCCTGTGGGGAGGGAGTTCTGAAATTGTTGACATTTCTGCCAAGGGTTGGGCAGCATGCTATGATTCACTACAAGGATTGTCAGAGAAACAACGATTGAAAATTCCTCTCATCTTTGGAATTGATGCGGTGCACGGACACAACAATGTTGACGGCGCAGTCATTTTCCCGCATAACGTAGGATTGGGAGCAACACGTAACGCTCAATTGGTAGAAAAGGTTGGAATGATCACAGCAAAAGAGATCAAAGGAACCGGAATCCAATGGGATTTTGCTCCATGTGTTGCCGTTGCTCGAAATGAACGATGGGGAAGAACATACGAAAGTTACGGTGAAGACCCGGATATGGTGAAGGAACTCGGAGCAGCATATGTCAAAGGAATGCAAGGTGTTAGTCTTGCAGATAAAAATTCCGTGCTTGCATGCGTAAAACATTATGTTGGCGACGGCGGAACAGCGAACGGTAAAGATCAAGGAAATACTGAAGTGGATGAAGCAACACTTCGCACGGTCCATCTACCTGGATATGTTGAATCGATCAAGATGGGTGCAAAATCCATCATGGCTTCCTACAACAGTTGGAATGGAAATAAAATGCACGGGAATAAATATCTGATGACCGATGTTTTAAAAGGTGAATTGCAATTCAAAGGATTTATTGTTTCGGATTGGGCGGCGATCGATCAGTTGTCTCCAAACTTTAAATATACCATTGAACAATCCATCAACGCAGGAATTGATATGGTGATGATCCCGAATGGTGCAGGGAAGCATAACTCTTATATCGATTTCATCCGATTGACAAAAGAATTAGTGAAAGAAAAGAAGATCGAGATGAGCAGGATCGACGATGCGGTGAAAAGGATTTTGATCGTAAAGTTTGAACTTGGCCTGTTTGAAAATAAATATGCTGATAAGAAACTCACTGCCGAAGTTGGTTCGGCTGCACACCGCGAAGTAGCACGCGAAGCAGTTCAACAATCACTGGTGTTATTGAAGAACGAAAAAAATCTTCTCCCGTTGTCAAAAAGTGCAAAACGATTCCATATTGCCGGAAAAGGTGCCGATGATATCGGTATGCAATGTGGCGGTTGGACGATTGACTGGCAGAGCAAAAAAGGAAATGTGATCTCCGGCGGGACGACCATTCTTACAGCGATCAAAAATACGGTATCAAAAGATACAAAAGTAACATATTCGCTTGACGGCAGCGGAGCTGACAGCAATGATATCGGAATTGTTGTGATCGGCGAGGAACCATATGCTGAAATGTTCGGCGACAGAGAAGAACTGAGTCTATCCAAAGAAGATGTTGCGGTGATCGAAACAATGAAAGCAAAAGGAATTCCAGTGGTAGTTGTTCTCATTTCCGGACGGCCGATGATCATCAATGGTTCGTTGGAAAAATCGAATGCGTTTGTTGCAGCATGGCTTCCGGGTACGGAAGGTCAAGGTATTGCAGATGTTTTGTTCGGTGATGTTAATATATCCGGAAAACTTCCACATTCCTGGCCGAAGAATATGAAACAGATTCCGATCAATGTCGGTGATAAAGAATATGATCCTCTTTTTCCATTCGGATTTGGTCTGACATACTCTTCCACTCGAGTAACAAAATAATTTTTTTTTGAAACTGCCACCATGATACTATCCGGTGGTTTATTTTGAGTGATTGAATTTATGAGAAACGGGGTATATTTTTTGATAGCGATTTGGTTGATCGCTTGTAAAGATCCCGTCAGCGATGTTAAAAAAGAACCAAATCCTACGACCAATGATTCGTTGGTGTGGAGCGATGAATTTAACGGAGCTAGTCTTGATCTATCCAAATGGAATTACGAAACCGGTACTGGTGTGAACGGAGATTTTGGAACGGGACAATTGGACAGAGCTACGAATCGAAAAGAAAATGTTGATATCATCCAGGGAATTAACAATGCAGATGGCGGATGTTTAGCAATTATTACTCGAAAAGAATATTACGTCGATCGTAATTACACTAGCGGACGGCTCACCACGAGTGGAAAAGCTGCGTGGGGTCCGGGATATAAACTCTCTGCACGAATATGGGCGCGAGATGTTCTTGCAAAAGGACAAGGATTCGCATTTTGGCTGATGCCGGCTGAAAAACCGGTTGGACAAAGTTTTATTATGTGGCCGCAAGGTGGCGAAGTGGATATTATGGAGTATGTTGGATCTATGCCGCGGCATAATTTAGGAAGTGTTCACTATGCGTGGTCGTGGGAGAATAACCAATTTGCAGAATGGAATCATGGTCATAAAGGAGCATATTATTCGTTTAAAAATAATGAGGTTCCAATAACTTCTCCATTGTTCGAGACATTTGTAGCTCAACCGGTGGATTCGATTCTTGGTAATGGTTCATTTCATATCTATAGTATAGAGTGGCACGCTGATAAAATGGAATTTGCTGTTGATAATAATATCTATCACATCCATTATTTTAATGACGGAGCTGCGTTTGACAATGGAATAGCAGATGGACAAGATAAGGACGGAGTAAAAACAGTGAATGGAAGAAGAACAATGCTTTCGGAATACTCCAATCATTTTCCGGAATGGCATCCGTTTGAACGTTCGATGTTCATCATTCTTAGTGCAGGCGTTGGCGGAAGCGATACCAAGACGTACGGCGGAGCGATCATTCCCGAAGCACTATTCCCGTGTTCAGTGTTTGTGGATTGGATTCGGGTATACAAAAATAATTAATCAGTTTCACAGATTGTAAATTAACAAATTTATCCATTTTATTATAGGAATCTTATGGCATCCATCAGCACTCCAAATCAAACACACGTCGACGCTTCGCAGGGAGGAAATTATACTGTTCCACTTGCTGTTGTTACAATGCTATTTTTTATGTGGGGTTTTCTTACCTGCTTGAATGATATTCTCATTCCTCATTTAAAAGGTGTATTCGATCTGAACTATACTCAGATCATGCTTATTCAATTCACATTTTTTGGTGCATATTTTATCATGTCGATTCCTTCCGGATCGATCATAGCAAAAGTCGGTTATCAAAAAGGAATTGTGATAGGACTGCTGACATCCGGTGTCGGTGCGTTATTGTTCTATCCTGCAGCAAGCGCAATTTCGTATCCATTATTTCTCACTGCGTTGTTCGTTCTTGCTTCAGGAATTACATTGTTGCAGGTTGCGGCGAATCCATATGTTGCGGTTCTTGGAAAATCTGAAACTGCTTCAAGCCGTTTGAATTTAACACAGGCATTCAACTCACTCGGAACAACAGTAGCTCCCTATTTCGGCGGAGTGCTTATCCTTTCTTCCGTTGCCGGATTAACTCCGAAAGAAGAAGCGGCCATGGTACAGATGCCGTATGTCGGTCTTGCCATTGCGCTAGTTGTTCTTGCTATTGTGATTTGGAAATCAAAATTACCGGTGATCGCTGCTGTTGAAGATCATCATGCAAAGTCAGGAAAATTATCCGATGCATTGAAACATCGCCATCTCGTTCTCGGCGCGGTTGGAATTTTCGTGTATGTTGGCGGAGAAGTTTCCATAGGAAGTTTCCTCGTGAGTTTTCTAGGTCAGTCTGATATTGCCGCTTTACCACAAGCAACCGCAGCCGGATTTGTTTCCTACTATTGGGGCGGTGCAATGATCGGACGATTTATTGGTTCTGCTCTGATGCAAAAGATCAACGCTGGAAAACTTCTTGCAATATCTTCTCTCATTGCCTGCGCACTTGTTCTTACCACAGTTTTTACAACAGGACATTTTGCCATGTGGACAATTCTTTCGGTCGGTCTCTTTAATTCGATAATGTTCCCGACAATCTTCACCCTTGGAATTGATGGACTTGGAAAATTGACCAGCCAAGGATCAAGCATTTTGATTATGGCAATTGTCGGCGGAGCGATTATACCTGTTGCACAAGGGGCGTTGGCGGATAACTTTGGAATCCAACACGCATTTATACTCCCGGCAATTTGTTATCTTTATATTATGTATTACGGTTGGGCTGGACATAAACACGCATAACAATCACAAATATTCTAAATATAGATGGCAAACATAGAAGTTACACTTGGAATAGACATTGGCGGCACAAACACCGTGCTTGGTTTTGTTACTCGCACGGGAAGCATTCTTGCTGAATCGTCAATGACGACTAATGGTACAGAACCTGCAGATCTTTATGTTGCTCGACTTCACGTAAAGATCAAAGAAATGTTGGATAAAGTCGGTGACACATGTGATTTAAAAGGGATCGGAATTGGTGCGCCAAACGCAAATTATTACAATGGAACCGTGGAATTTCCGCCGAACCTGAAATGGGATGGTATTACCGAACTTGTCAAAATGATCCAGCAATATTACGAAATTCCTGTTGCGATCACGAATGATGCAAATGCTGCTGCGATCGGTGAAATGAAATTTGGCGCAGCAAAAGGAATGAAAGATTTCATCGTCATTGCACTTGGCACCGGACTTGGAAGCGGAATTGTTGTTGACGGAAAGATCGTATACGGACACGACGGTTTCGCTGGAGAAATTGGTCATGTGATTGTGGATGTGAACGGAAGAATGTGCGGTTGTGGACGACGCGGTTGTTTGGAAACATATGTCTCAGCCGGCGGAATTTGCAGAACGGTGTTCGAACTTCTTGCCGAAAGAAAAGAAGAGAGTGAGCTACGCAACGTTAGTTTCAACCAACTAACATCGAAGATGATTTCCGAAGCTGCTCTGCGCGGTGATGTGATTGCACTTGTAGCATTCGAAGAAACAGGAAAAATATTAGGATTAAAACTTGCTGACGCAGTGACCCATACAAGTCCCGAAGCGATCATTCTCTTCGGAGGACTTTCAGCAGCAGGCGAAATATTATTTAATCCAACTCAACGGTATATGGAAGAATATATGCTCAATATCTTTAAGAGCAAAGTTAAACTTCTTCCATCGGGATTGCGGGAAGGGAATACGGCAGTTCTTGGTGCGAGTGCGTTGATGTGGAATGAATTAGAACAATGATATAGTCCGGTCAAAATTTTCCGGAGTTCAGGGGACAATTTCTATGATAAATTTTCTTTCGATATTTAGTTTCATCGTTTTTTGTTTTTCATTCACTGCATGCAAAACATCGGAATCATCTGAAATAGTACAAGCTCAACCTCAATCCAAAGATACTATTCCAATAGTGCTTGATACGATTCCACCTGTTGCAGGATGGACATTGGTCTGGAATGACGAGTTCAGCGATTCAATGATCGATCAAAAGAAATGGGAATTTGAAGTAAATGGTGATGGAGGCGGAAATAATGAACAACAATACTATACCGCTCGCCGGCAAAATGCTCGAATTGACAGCGGCAAATTGGTGATCGAAGCACGGAAAGAAACATACTTCGGGAAACCATATACGTCTGCCCGATTGAGATCGAAATTCAAGGGTGACTGGACGTACGGCCATTTTGAGATTCGTGCAAAACTTCCGTTTGGCAAAGGAACCTGGCCGGCGATCTGGATGCTTCCGTCAGACTGGGAATACGGCGGATGGCCTGAAAGCGGCGAGATCGACATCATGGAGCATGTTGGGTACAATCAAAATGTGATTCATGGTTCCACACACTCAAAAAAATATTATTTCAAGATCAATACGCAGAAGTCCGGAACTGTTACCATTGCTAATGTCTCTACACAATTTCATATCTACGCGATCGACTGGTATTCGGACCGGATCGATTTTTTTGTGGATGGTGTGAAGTATTTTACTTCTACCAACGATGGAACGGGATGGGAAGCGTGGCCGTTTGATAAACGATTCCATTTCATTTTAAATCTTGCAATTGGCGGAGATTGGGGTGGTGCACAGGGAATCGACAATTCCATCTTCCCTCAACGAATGGAAATCGACTATGTGCGAGCGTATAGAAAAACCGAATAAATGTCATTGTGCCGTTGCAGTAATGTGAATGATATGAGAAAATAATTTTATGAATAAATCGTTATCAATATTTTGTTTTTTATGCATTCTTTTTGTCTCTTGTTCAAAGAAAGATTCAACTGAAATAGTTCAACCTGTTGTAAAACCTCAAGATTCAATTCCATCTATACCAGGCTGGACGTTGGTATGGAATGATGAGTTCAATGGAACTGCAGTCGATTTGAAAAAATGGGGATATGAAGTGAACGGCAGCGGTGGTGGGAATAATGAACTTCAGTACTATACTGCCCGTCCTGAAAATTCATATATCGACAGCGGGAAATTGGTAATTGAAGCCCGTCAAGAAAGTTATTCCGGGAAATTGTACACATCTGCTCGAATGAGAACTGCGAACAAGGGAGACTGGCTGTACGGACGATTTGATGTCCGTGCCAAACTTCCGTACGGTCAGGGAATCTGGCCGGCGATATGGATGCTTCCGACAGATTGGGAATACGGCGGGTGGCCAGCCAGCGGAGAGATCGATATTATGGAACTGCTTGGTCACGAAACAAATAAAGTCTACGGCACAATCCATTACGCTTCCGATACTCAGCCCCATCTGCAAAAAGGCGGGTCGTACAAATTATCAAGCGGAACATTTGCGGGAGATTTTCATACGTTTACTACCGTGTGGGATTCGATCAGTATGGCGTGGTATGTTGACGGAACTCTCTACTTTGCAGCGAATGCTACTTCTCCTTTCGATCGACGTTTCCACATACTTCTTAATGTAGCCGTTGGGGGTAATTGGCCCGGAAGTCCTGATGCATTCACAATTTTCCCACAGCGTATGGCTGTTGATTATGTTCGTGTGTATAAAAAGGTAAATCAATGAAAAAAAACATTTTAAAATTTTGTTTTTTCCTTATCATTGCTTCGGTTATGTATTCTCAGCAATCTTCGTTTGTAACGACAGATGGAAAAAATATTGTCACTCCTGATGGAAAACCGATCCTGCTTCGTGGTATCAATCTGGGAAATTGGCTCGTACCGGAAGGATACATGTTCAAATTCACAAACACCAATTCTCCTCATCGTATCAACGAAGCATTCAATCAGCTGTTGGGACCAGATGCGGCAAAAAAATTCTGGAAACTATACCGCGATAATTATATTACCAAGGAAGACATCGCGTTCATTAAAAAGAGCGGATTGAATTCTATCAGAGTCCCATTCAATTATCGATTGTTTGTTTCAGAAGATCATGAAACTCGATTTACCGGTCCGGGGTTTGAAATGCTTGATCGTGTGATCAAATGGAGCAAAGAAGAAAATCTTTATGTTATTTTGGATATGCATTGCGCCCCCGGAGGACAAACAGGCGATAATATCGATGACAGTTTTGGATATCCCTTTTTATTTGAAAGTCCGGAAGCGCAGCAGCTCACTGTTGATCTGTGGAGGGAAATTGCAAAGCGGTATGCAAACGAAACAATTGTGATCGGATATGATTTTCTTAATGAGCCTATCGCTACATATTTTGATGCATCGCACTTCAACGATAAACTTGAACCGCTCTATAAAAGGATCGTTGCAGCCGTTCGAGAAGTTGATGCAAACCACATTATGTTTTTAGGTGGCGCACAATGGAACAATAATTTTAAAGTGTTCGGTGCACCGTTCGATAAAAAAATAGTGTACACGTACCACAAATATTGGTGTGATACGACACAGGAAATGGTTCAAGAATATGCAGACTTCGCAAAGAAGTATAATGTTCCTATCTGGATGGGAGAATCCGGCGAAAATACCGATCAATGGATCGATTCGTGGCGCAGGCTGAATGAGAAGAATAATTTCGGATGGTGCTTCTGGCCGTACAAAAAAATGGATGCTCCGAGCAATATGGTTTCAATTAGGCGAACTGCGGAATGGGATTCGATCATAACGTATGTCAACAAGCCAAGAACATCGTATAAGGAATTCCGCGATGCCAAACCGGCTCCGGAAGTGGTCTATAAAGCATTTGCCGATTATCTGGAGAACTGTAAATTTGCGAATTGTATAGTGAATGATGGATATATGAAAGCATTGGGATTACGAATCGATCCAAAGAAAAAATGAAAAGAATAGTATTATTAATATTGTTATCGTTCTCTCAGTATTCATTTGCTCAATATGAAGATACCGGAAAACGAGGTGTTTACTTTTCCAAAAAACAATATATAGATTCGTCCATTCCATTGTTCAAAGATCATCGCGCAGACCTACCGTCACCCATCCTTGAAAATAATCCCGAATATTTAGAATTGTATTGGAAGGCTTGGGCACTGGCATTCGATCATTTCAAAAAACCGCCTCTTGGTTCGCCGTTCGTCTCTAATTATATCGATGAGGCATTCTCTCCCAGCGTTTTTCAATGGGACACTATCTTTATGCTGATGTTTGCCCGTTACGGACATTCGATCTTTCCTGCGATCCAATCGCTCGATAATTTTTATTCTCGGCAATATGAAAATGGATACATCTGCCGCGAAATTCAAGAAGCAGATGGTAAAGATTATGTTTTTGTCGGACGAGAACATACCGTGAATCCTCCATTGTTTGCATGGGCGGAAGTCGAATCATACAAAGTCACCGGAGACAAATCTCGTTTTGAATCGGTTCTTCCGGTTCTTAAAAAATATGCTGAATGGCTGGAGAAGAATCGCAAAAAAAAGAATACGAACCATGGATTGTATTGGAATACCGGACTCGGCTCGGGAATGGATAATTTGCCGCTGCAAGGATCGGGCTGGGTTGATATGTCTTCGCAGATGGTGTTGTTTTATCGCAACCTTGCGTTTATGTGTGCGGAAGTGAAGCAGAACGGTGAGTCAAAAAAATATGAAACAGCAGCAAATGATATCTCTCATCGGATCAATCAATTGATGTGGAATGAACAGGATGGATTCTACTATAATGTTGATGACAATGGTGTACAACAAAAATTGAAATGCGTTGCAGGATTCTGGCCAATGCTTGCCGGCATCGCAGATGCAAAACAGGCAAAACAGCTTCTGGCACATCTAAAAGATCCTCAATCGTTCTGGCGTTCAATTCCATTCCCGTCACTCGCTGCAGATGAAAAAGAGTATAAACCTGATGGACAATATTGGCTCGGCGGCGTCTGGGCTCCGACCAATGTGATGATCATAAAAGGATTGGAGAAGTTCGGTCGCGAAAGCGATAATCAGACCGATTATTCTTTCAACGAATTTGCATCTGTCGCCGCAGAAAAATATCTGGACGGCTTGTGTGTTGTATACAAAAAGACCGGTACGTTGTGGGAGAATTATTCCCCTGATCTGATGATGCGGGGAAATCCATCGCAAAAAGATTTTGTTGGATGGACGGGCTGCGGACCGATAGAGTTATTGCTCGAAAATGTGATCGGTTTACATCCCGATGGAGCTAACAACAAATTGATTTGGAATATTAATAGAATAGATAGGCATGGAATTGAACGATTAAAGTTTGGCGATATCACCGCAACGCTAATCTGTCAGAAGCGGATCAGTGTCGGAAGTTCGGCGGAGATTCATGTAATTGCCAATAAACCGTTTGAACTGAACGTGTCAGTTGACGGACGAGAAAAGAAAACAATACAGATGAAACAGGGTACGCAAAAATTTATAGTAGAATAATTAATTAACAGAAATTTAAAACTTAGTAAAACGACTAACCGATGTTTCAATTATTTCATGAAAAATCTACCAATATTATTACTGACAATATTATGTTGTTCGATTCTTAGTTCACAATCGATCACACTAAAACCTTCAACAACTGCATTTGTTTTTCCTAATGGTGTTTCAGTTCCTTCTGATTATCCTCATGTGAAGATCACTGTAAAGAACAATCCTGACTCAGGTTTCATTTTCATTAACAACTGGGGGGGGGCGCCGTACATTGCAATTCTTGATAACAACGGCTCACCGGTTTTTTATAGAAAAATGCTTGCCAATGCGCGTGACTTTAAATTACAACCAAATGGAATGTTGTCGTATCGTCTTGCCGATCCGTATTACCGTTTTTACGAAATGGATTCATCCTACAGTGTTACACGAGAGATTACGGCAAAGAATGGATTTGGAACTGATGAGCACGAATTACAAATACTTCCTAATGGAAATGTTTTGCTGATTGCACTCGAATACAAAACAATTGATATGAGTAAACTTGTGACCGGTGGGAAAACAAACGCAACGGTAATCGGAAATAATATACAGGAAATCAATCCAAGCGGAGCCATTGTATTTGAATGGAAATGCTGGGACAATCTTGATATAATCGATGCGGTTCATGAAAACCTGACTGCGCAATCGATCGATTATATTCACATGAATGCAATTTCAGTAGACAGTGACAGTAACATTGTCATTTCGAGCCGCCATCTTTCGGAGATCACAAAGATCAATCGTAAGACCGGAGCCATTATGTGGAGACTCGGCGGGAAGCATAATCAATTCACATTTATCAATGATCCGTACAATGGTACATCGTACCAGCACGACGTACGCGCTTTAGGAAATGGTCATTATACAATGATGGACAATGGAAATTTTCATGTTCCGTCGTTCTCCCGTGCCGTTGAGTACGTGTTAGATACAATTGCAATGACTGCAACACTCGTCTGGCAATATCGCAATGTTCCTGACCGATACACATGGTGGATGGGAAATGTTCAGCGGCTTCCGAATGGCAATACACTGATCAATTGGGCTGACGGGTCATTACCGAAATTGACAGAAGTGACACCCGCCGGCGTAAAAGTTATGGAACTGGATTTTGTAAAAAGTGCTCATAGTTATAGAGTGTTTCGTTTCCCATGGAAAGGAAAAGCAAAAGCCCCAATGCTTAACCTTGAATCCGGAATTGATAAGATCACATTGCTCATCAACAAGTTCGATCAAGCTCCAAACCATAATTTCATACTCTATTGCGATACTGTTATGAATCCAACCCATGTGATCGATTCGACTTCGTTATCGGCAGTCGATCTTACAGGATTCAAAAATGGAAAGCGGTATTATTTTCGTGTTACGGCAAAGGACGGTTTCGGAAATGAAAGTCCTTTTTCAAACGAAGAAAATACTATTATCAAATTTTTTGCACCGGGAGAAAACCTTGTCATCAATGGGGATTTTTCTGGCGGAACATCGTCATGGAACTATGCCATTACATCACCTGCTGTTGGTGCACCGTACGTAAGCGGTACCGGAGAATTCCTTGCGCAGATCGGGAATGGCGGCACTCAAGCGTGGCATGTGCAGTTGTCACAAGATGGAATTCCGCTGATCAATGGATTGAAATATCGATTTGAATTCGATGCGTATGCAGCAGCGAGCCGGCCCATCGATCCGAAAGTTGTGATGATTGCAGCGCCAAACACCAATTATAGTAAAACCGGTTCTATAGCACTCACAACATTGAAAAAACACTTTTTATTCGATTTCACAATGCAAGATGCATCTGATAATAATGCTCGTATCGCATTCAATTGCGGATTATCGGACATTGATGTACTGATCGATAATGTATCCGTAAAACAAATTATTGCAGCATCGATAAAAAATACTTTGGATAAATCACCAAATGAATTTTCGCTTTTGCAGAACTTTCCAAATCCATTTAATCCGAAAACAGTCATTTTCTATACCCTTGCCGAAAACAGTAATGTTTCATTGAGAATTCATGACCTTCTCGGAAGAGAGATCGTTCAGCTTGTCGATCAATACCAAATATCTGGAACGTATCGCGTTCCATTTTCACTGATACAGCACCAGGTACCAAGCGGTATCTATTTCTACACCCTCACGGCCGGTACGTTCTCTTCAACAAAACGGATGGTCGTTCTTAAATAATGAAAGAAGTAATCATGAGATCATTACACTATTTACTCATCATAACGATGCTCTGTTCCAGGCAGATGATGGCGCAATCACTTTCCTATATCTCTCCGGTTCCGAATTCACAATTCAATTCGCGCGAGACGAATATCATACTCCGCAGCGTCGATCCTGTGGATGCGTCCGCTCTCGCGTCGGCATCCGTCCGTGTGACCGGCTCACATTCAGGAGTTCATCCTGGTGCTCTCATGCTGTCCGATGACCGACATACGATACTGTTCCATGCGAAGACTCCGTTCGATCCGTCCGAGATCGTCACGGTGAAATTGAACGGAAAATATGTCGGAGTAAAAGAATTCACCTTTACAGTTACCCCGCAGGCAGAGCCGCTCTACCGTTCGCTGATGGTGACGGAAGAAGGAAATGTTGTGAAGAGGCCGGAACCTCCTGTTTCAAAGAATATGGAACTCCAGCCGATGTCTTCATCCGCTGATTCGCTCCCGGCCGATTTTCCGAAATTCACAGTCACAAAAGTGAATGACCCGTCACCGGGATATTTCTTCATGACCACATCCGACGATGTTGCGGGGGTCGGTCATTTTTTTTATATGATCGACAATGCCGGAAAAGTGATCAAATATCAGCGCAGACCGGGACACGTATATGATTTCAAAGTGCAGCCGAACGGACTGCTGACCTATGCAGATCCGTTCAGCGACTGGGGATATGCCGGCGGAAGCCGCTGCGTGCAGCGTGTGGTCGACACCTCATTTGCGGCGGTGGACAGTTTCCGGGCGGGGAACGGATATGATGCCGACACGCATGAATTTCAGATGCTGGCAAACGGCCATGTAGTGCTGCATGCGTACGACATTCAGTATATGGATCTCAGCAAGATCATTCCAGGCGGAAATGCTAATGCGATCATCGTCGGTTCCATCATTCAGGAACTCGATCTGCAGAAGAATGTTGTTTTTCAATGGAGAAGCTGGGATCATATCGCCGTCCCGGAAACGTACATGAATCAGACCGCTGCTGCGTTCGACTACATCCATGTGAATGCGTATGATATGGATGCGGATGGGAATTTCCTTTTTGCTTTCCGCAACACGTGTGAGGTCGTGAAGGTAAACCGTGTGACCGGAGAGTTCATGTGGAGAATGGGAGGAAAGAACAATCAATTTACGTTCTTTGGAGAGAATGAAGCGAATAAACCGGCCTACTTTACCTTCGCTCACGGTTTCAAACGCCTCCCAAACGGGAATTTTCTCATGTTCGACAATGGAAATCTCCACGTGCCGATGGTCTCGCGCGTCGTCGAATATAAGATCGATCAGGTGAACAAGACAGCGACACAGGTGTGGCAGTATCATCATATGCCTGAAGTGTATGCGCCGACACGCGGTTCCGTGCAACGTTTGCCGAACGGAAACACGGTGATTGGCTGGGGTTCAGCAAGTTTTGTCGGTGTGGGAAAAACGATGATCACCGAACTGAGTCCGAAAGATTCGATCCTGTTCGAAATGGAATCACTGGACAAGATGCCGAGTTACCGTGCACTGAAATATGTTTGGAACGCACCATTGAAGCCTGCCGGCGAAGTTCAGATAGCAGAGATCCTTCCCGGGAATGAATACTCTTTCAACAAAGGAGATACGAACAGAACAGGTGTCTCCATCAAATTGACAGATGCAGTGTTCGGATATAATGCTATAATGGTAAAACGGTATGCATATTCTCCTGCAAAGATGGAATTCCCCGAACTTGCTCCGATGACGTATTCCGGAAGGATCGTCATCGAACAGTCCGGGATCACTTCATTCACTGCGGATATTACCATCGACAGCACCATCATTCAGCCGAGTCCCTACGTGAACAATATGATCATCTACGGCAGGGAATTTGAAGGATCCGGAATGTTCATTCCGCTGACGACAGTCTATAATGCGGCAAAACGTTCGCTCTCCGTTACTACCACGAAGTTCGGTGAATTCATTATCGGGATCCCGATGACCATAACAAATCCTGCGCAGCCGAAGATCGTCTCCCCATTGATGAGTGCACTGGTGAATCAGACAAAACCGGTGCTGATCCGCTGGAGTACGGATGGACACATCACCGGCTCGCATTTGCAAATAGCGAAGGATTCAACATTCTCAACAATTGTATTCAACGATTCAATGCTGACTTCATCCTATAAACTTTGGAGCGGTTACGAACTGAATAAAAAATATTATTGGCGTTCAAAAGCGATCAATGAACAAGGGAAAAGCGGGTGGTCTTCAACAGGAGCATTCACTACAAGCGGCATTTTTATTTCTGTTCTCTATCCAACATTGAATGCAAAATTCTTACTGAACAGTTCATATCAATTGAAATATGAAAATAATTTTGACGAGCGTGTAAATATCAGATTATATAAGAACGGTACATTAGCATTGAAGATCAAAGACAGTACTGAAAATACTGGTCGGTATATTTGGAAAGTTCCAACAACAGGATTGTCTATCGATTCTATCTATACGATTAAGATTAGTTCTGTTCTGGATAGTAATATTCTTTCAACTAGTCCGATATTTTCCATTGCATCAACAGCAAGTGTACAGAACACTGGAGCAATTGTGCAAACGTTTGCTTTGTATCAAAATTATCCCAATCCGTTCAATCCAACGACAACAATTCGGTTTACAATTCCATCGGATCAACAGGTTTCCTTAATACTATATGATTTGTTGGGGAAAGAGATTGCAATGTTAGTGAACGGACAACAGCTTGCCGGTGAATATTCTGTACAATTTAACGGAGAACATATACCGTCAGGAATGTATTTCTGCCGAATGCAGGCAGGAAATTTTATTTCAATTAAAAAGATACTTTTAGTGAAATAGCATCACGATTATCATGAAAAAGCCAGCATGTGAATTTGTTTTACTTATTGTTTGTTTCTGCAGCATTGGAACAACAAAAATTGTAGCACAGACATTTACATCATCGAATCTTCCCATTGTTGTCATCAATTCCAACGGACAGACCATTGTCGATGACCCGAAGATCACTGCTGATATGGGGATCATTTACAATGGTGAAGGGAAAAGGAACAATCTTACTGATTCTCTCAATCATTATAACGGAAAGATCGGTATTGAAATAAGAGGTTCATCTTCTCAAATGTTCCCTAAAAAACAGTATGGATTTGAAACGCGTGATACGTTCGGTTCAAGTATCGATGTTCCATTGCTGGGTTTTCCGGAAGAAAGTGATTGGATATTATCGGCGCAATATAATGACAAGGCTTTGATGAGAGATGTAATAACATATTCACTTTCAAATTCCATCGGACGATATGCCAGCCGAACACGATATTGTGAAGTTGTGATCAACGGAGAATACAGGGGTGTTTATATGCTGTTTGAAAAGATCAAACGGGACAAGAATCGAGTGAATATCTCGAAACTTGATTCTACCGGCACTACCGGCGATGCGTTGACTGGTGGTTACATTTTTAAGATCGATAAACTTGATATAACCGGAAACGAAGGATGGTATTCTACATTTGCTCCATTCTATGGTGCAAAGCAAAAAATCTTATATCAATATACATATCCAAAACCGGAAGATATTACTGAGGATCAGAAGACATACATCAAGAACTTTATGTTTAACTTTGAAGTGAACATGATGATGCCAGAATATAACGATACCGTCAAAGGGTATTCAAAGATCCTTGATGTAAGCTCAGCGATCGATTATTTTCTAATCAATGAATTGACAAAAAATGTTGACGGTTTTCGCTTGAGCTTTTATTTGTATAAAGATAGAGATTCAAAAAACAATAAACTTTTTCTTGGACCTGTTTGGGACTACAATCATGGTTTTGGAAATAGCAATTATTATTATGCTTCTCTGGTCAATGGATGGCAGTTGACCTATTTTAATTCCAGTGATTCATTCAAATCGGTCGATCAATTTCAGCCGCCGTTCTGGTGGAATCGATTGCTCCAAGACAAAATATTTATGGGAAAAGTGAAATCACGATGGATTGATCTGCGTAAGAATCAATTCTCGTTGAATAAGATCAATACGTTCATCGATTCATTGGTTGTGCATCTTTCAGAATCCCAACAACGGAATTTTATTAAATGGCCGATATTGAATTCATATGTATGGCCCAATGTGTATGTCGGAGGAAGCTACACCAATGAAATAACGTATCTTAAAAAGTGGATCAAAGACCGGACGAACTGGATCGATATTGAACTGACAGGTTCTCCGTTAACTGTTTCGGGGAACAGTAATCAAACTCCAACGGAGTTTACACTATTCCAAAATTATCCAAATCCGTTTAATCCAATCACGATCATTCATTACAGTATTGCTAATATAGGTATTGTCTCGTTGAAACTTTATGATTTACTTGGAAAAGAAACAGCAGTGTTGGTGAATGAAGAACAAGATCGCGGATCATATTCGATCGCGCTGTCATCATCTCGGTACCAATTATCAAGCGGTGTCTATTTTTATAAACTTTCTTCAGGAACATTCTCACAGATTCGAAGGATGATAGTATTGAAATGAAAAAATTCTTGTTTATTATTGTTGTAATTATTCAGCAGGGGATTTCGCAATCGTTCAGCAGTGGATTTAATTTTTCTTTCCCGGCCCAGGATACTGCTTTGAGCATGTTTCTGCCTCACTTTCCAGCCAAAATTATCAGTGATCAAGATTTTGTATCAATTGATGGTAATGGACATTTTTCAGTTCAAGAAAAACCCATTCGATTTTTCGGAACTAATTTTGCCGCCGACGCCGCATTCCCAACGAAGACCAAAGCTTGGTTCATTGCGGGACATCTTCGTAAAATGGGTTTCAATCTTGTTCGGTTTCATCATTTGGATAATCCATGGAGCGCGCAAAGCATCTTTGAATCGGGGAAAGATACCCGTCATTTGAATCCCGTAACGCTGGATCGTATGGAAAATATGATCGCGGAAATGAAAAAGAACGGGATCTACATCAATATGAATCTTCATGTGAGCAGAACATTCCGTGTACAAGATAACGTGCCGGATTATGATTCGCTTCCAGAATTCAGTAAGATCGTGAACTATTTTGACCCGCAGCATATTGCTCTCCATAAAGAGTATGCCAAACAACTGCTTACACACATCAATCCATATACAGGAAAATCATTGCCGAACGATCCGGTAATGGCGATGATGGAAATAACGAATGAGAATTCACTCTATCGTTCATGGAGAGATGGTGTTTTGAAACCCAAAGCGTTCGGCGGACAATTAGCGATGAGGCATATACACATGCTGGATAGTTTATGGATCTCATTTCTCAAATCAAAATATCCGTCAACCACTGAATTGCAGACCGCTTGGAATATCGGTTTGGTTGACCGCACATCATCTGAACTGGTTCGCGAAGGAGGATTTGAGAATGCATCGATTTCAGCAAATTGGTTAATAGAAAAAAACGGCGCGGCACAAGCGGCAATATCGAATGACCTTACCGGTGCATACAAAGGAAATTTTTCCGGAAAAGTTACTGTCTCGCAAGTGGATGGTACGGATTGGCATTTGCAATTCAAACAAGTTGGATTATCGATTCGAAAGGATTCAATTTACATTGTAAAATTTGCTGCGCGTTCAGACAGCACTCGAACGATATCGACGATGATAACGAAAGAAACAAGTCCGTATACGTGGTACGGCGGAATGTCGATACAACTTACGCCGCAATGGAAAAATTATTCGTACATCATTCGAGCATCGGAAACAATTCTGAATGACATTCGGATTGCCTTTGTCGTTGGCGGACAAAAAGGAACGTATTGGTTCGATGAGATTTCGGTAACACAGCCAAGTACGCAGGGACTTCTTCCGAACGAATCGATCGAATCCGGAAATGTCCGCAGGATCGAATACAGTGAATGCAGCGGTTTTACGCAGCAACGAGTGAAAGATATTTCTGCATTCACTCTAAAGATCGAGATAGACTTTTATACTCAGATACGTTCGTATCTCAAAGATTCACTCGGTGTAAAAGTTCCAATCGTTGGAACAAACTGGAATGTCGGTTCTGCAGATCTTTCTGCCCAGGAGTCGATGGATTACATGGACAATCATTCGTATTGGGATCATCCATCATTTCCATCGATACCATGGTCTTCAACAGATTGGCTTATCAATAATACACCGATGGTAAAATCGACGTCGGGAGGAACAATTCCCGATCTGATGGCAGGTGTCGGCATGAAAAATAAACCGTACACCATCAGCGAATATAATCATGCGTTCCCCAATCGGTATCAAACGGAAGGTGTTTTGTTCCTTTCTTCGTATGCATCGTTTCATGATGTGGATGGACTGATGTTCTTCGATTATAACGGCACATCCGATGACTGGGAAACAGATAAACAGAACGGGTACTTCAACATTTCACGAAACTCGGCAATGATGTCACTAATGCCGTCATGTGCATATGCATACCGCAATGGATTTATTTCACGCTATAAACAATTGCTTTCGATTCAATTCTCTCCCGAAACAATTATGCTCGCTCCGATGATTGATGATGGAAGCTGGCAAGGACTATCATTCTATCCTAAACAACTTGCATTGAAATACGGCGTTCGGACTGAATCGTATTCCGCATCAAGCACAACAAATTTTGCCGCATTACCTTCCGCTCCTGTCAATCCATACGTGAGCGATACAAAGGAATTGGTTTGGAATACCGATGGAATATTTACGGCATCATCAGGAAAATTTGCCGGCGTTACCGGATTATTGAATTCGTTTCCCAATGTTGCCGTCGGACCGATGACTGTAAAATCCGCAAATGATTTTGGAACGATTACTTGGGTTTCTCTAACCGATGATTCACTGAGATATTCACGTCGTTCGTTAATCACTATTTCATCCAGACTTCAAAATACGAATATGGTTTGGGATGGAATTCGAACAGTGCACGACAAATGGGGACAAATACCGACGCAGATGCAGCCGCTCAATGTTCAACTCTCACTTGTGATGCAGGCGGACTCTATTATTGTACACTCACTGAATGCAACGGGACAAGTTTCCGAATCAGTATTATTGCATCCTGTTTCGCCCAATATGTATACAGTTCCACTCGATCAATCATCTTCAAAAACATTGTGGTTCGGAATAGAAGCATTTGGTACAGGTGTAGTATCGGTACAAGGGAAAGAAAATAATGTCCCGACTGAATTTAGTTTGTCACAAAATTATCCCAACCCGTTCAATCCAACAACGGTGATCGAATATCAACTTTCTGAAAAGAGTAATGTACTGCTGACTCTCTATGATGTTCTTGGGAAAAGAGTTGCCTCGTTGATCGATGACGAGCAAGGAGCCGGCATTCATCGATATCAATTTTCAAGTACAAGATTTCAATTATCGAGCGGAATCTATTTCTATCAATTACATGCGGGAACATATTCTTCGCAGAAAAAAATGGTGATACTCAAATGAAAAGCATAATAACTATTTTTCAACTATTCATATTCATTGTATTATTTTCTTCAATCAGTGTTGCTCAAGGGTATCTGAAAGTGTCCGGAACAAAGATCGTCAATGAAAAAAATGAAGAAGTGATCCTGCGAGGTATGGGACTCGGCGGATGGCATGTTCCCGAAGGATATATGTTCGGCATGTCGGATTTTGCAAATGCGGCGTGGGAGATTCGGAATAAGATTGTCGAAGTCGTCGGTCCGCAAAATGTCGATACATTCTTTACTACGTTTAGATCCAATTTTGTTACGAGAAAAGATATTGAGCGGCTCGGACAGCTTGGATTTAACTCCGTCCGCATGCCGATGCACTTTCAATTCTTCGTAAAACAAAACCAGCCTGATGTATGGATCGAATCCGGATTTGTTGTAATGGATAGTCTGTTGCGATGGTGCGGTGACAATAGAATGTATCTTATTCTTGATCTTCACGCAGCTCCCGGTGGACAAAGCGCGAATGCTATCAGTGACTATAATTTATTGTACCCTTCATTATGGGATCTTGAATCGAATAAAACTCTCACCGTTGCGTTATGGAAAAAACTTGCTGAACGTTATGCAAAAGAACCATGGATCGGCGGTTACGATATTCTCAATGAACCGGCATGGAATCTTGGTACCGGAAATGTTCCATTACGGAGCCTCTATCTTTCCATCACAAGTGCAATTCGTCAGGTTGATACTAATCATATCATTTTTGCAGAAGGGAATTGGTATGCTACAGACTTCGGCGGACTTACTCCTGCGTGGGATAAAAATTTGGTCTATAGTTTCCATAAATACTGGAATACGAACGATATTGGAACGATCAACTATCTTCTTGCCCTGCGTACTGCCGAAAATAGACCGTTATGGCTCGGTGAGTCCGGAGAAAATTCAAATACTTGGTTCACAGATTGTATCTCAATGATGGAAGCAAACAAGATCGGCTGGTCATGGTGGACGTTGAAGAAATTCGAAACAATTGCTGGACCGTACTCTGTTCCTAATACACCTGAGTATGAAACTCTGATAAAGTATTGGAAAGGACAAACAGCAAAGCCTACCGCAGTAGTTGCAATGAAAGGATTGATGGGAATGGCTGAAGGGTTGAAATTGCAAAACTGCATTTTCCGTCCCGACGTTGTCGATGCGATGATACGGCAGCCGTTTGAGACGACGAATAAACCTTTTACGGTCAATACTGTCCCTGGAAAGATATTTGCTGTGAATTATGATCTAGGAAAAAATCTCGGCGCATATAAAGATAATGATTTTCAAAATTTTAATAATCCTTTCACGGCATGGAATACCGGCTGGTCATTTCGTAACGATGGTGTGGATATTGAAAAATGCACCGATGCGATCAACAATGGATACAATGTTGGGTGGACTGCATCGGGAGAATATTTGACATTTACGATCACCGTACAACAGGATGGTAAATACAATATCGCAGCACGCCTTGCAGCACCTAATACAGGCGGATCGATCGGAGTTGGTGTTGACGGAGGTCCTCTTACTGTGGCCAGCGTCTTGGCAACGGGTGGATATCAGTCGTGGGGGACACAAAGCATCGGAAAATTTGATCTGACTGCAGGAACCCATATATTAAAGACAGCATTCTTTTTCGGCGGTTTCAATGTCAATTATTTCGATATCGCGTATGTTGGTGTAATGTCTGTTGACGATGAACAATCGTTTCCAAAACAATTTACTCTCGAACAAAATTATCCGAATCCGTTCAATCCTGCAACAACCATCAATTATACAATCCCTGTCAGCAATCAGGTAACGATCACCATAAAAGATATTCTTGGAAAAGAAATTGCTACAATAGTGAATGAACGCAAATCCGCAGGAAGTTATTCCGCGAAATTTGTTGCATCGGATCTTGCCGCAGGGATCTATTTCTATACATTGCATGCCGGAGAATTTCAACAAACAAAAAAACTTATAGTTATAAAATAATATGAAAAAAAGTTTGTTTATCATTTCCATAATATGTTTTATCAGTATTTTTCTTCATGCGCAGAAAACCGCACCACCGCTTTCATTGGATACTCTTGCTCGTGTCGGGAGCAGTGTGATTACAGAGCGAGATCTGATCGAACGGATCGAGTTGATGCCGTGGGAAGGGAAGGAAAATCCAAATCAACATGATTCCTCAAAGATAAAAGCTTTGAATTCACTTGTTGCGGAACGTTTACTGGCGATCGAAGGTAAACAACTAAATGTTGGATCGGATGAACTAACGGAATTAAAGATCCGCGGAATGGAAAAAATGTTCGTGCGTGATGAACTATTCAAACGTGAAGTGAAACAGAAGGTCACAATTTCTGAAAGTGAGATGCGGGATGGACTTGTTAAATTTGCGTGGCAGCTTCACATTGTTGCCATTGCTGTAAAAAGTCTATCCGATGGTGATTCTCTTGTGAAAATGTTGAATAAGAATATCTCACTTACAAAAATTGCAACAACCATCCGGCCGACGTTTATCACTGCTGTTGAAACTGTGCAGGTTAATTTTGGCGGATTAGATACATTGTTTGAAAATGAAGTATATGCAATTGGCAAAAAGAAATTCTCTAAACCGTTCATATCAAGTACCTATGGCTGGACCGTTGCACTCATTATTGACCGGGGAGCAAATCCCGTCTATGAAAAAATGAATTCCGGCGATCGGCGGATCCGTGTTGATGAAACGATACGGCAGAGAAAAGAGAATATCGTTGCCCGCCGGTATTTTGCAAAAATACTATCTCCGCAAAAGGCAAAAACTGATTCACTGTTGTTCTTTGCGCTTGCAAAAAAACTGAGAACAATAATTATTCAAGATTCTGCTCGTCACGTAAACAAAGGGCTCTTTGGTGTTATGTCTGAAGATGTTGATCATATGTTGACGTATTTCCATTCAGATATTCAGAAATCGTTTGTTGAACTTAATGATCGCCCGTTGTTATTTGGAGAAGCGATTGAAGCAATGAGAAATCTACGATTAGGATTTCCGTTGCTCGATGAGAATTCATTTGTCCGCGCGCTCAACTATCATCTTCGCACAATCATTGAAGCCGAACTGATGTCGCGCGAAGGATATCGTCAAAATCTTCACTACTCTGAATCAGTTCAGCGAGACCTGCAATCGTGGTCAAATTATTGGATATCGCGATTTTTGATGTGGCGCGTCAATGATTCGGTCTCTGTCTCCAATGATGAGTTGCTGGAGGGATTGCGTTCAAGTCTTCCCAGGATAGGAACCGCGTATGAAGTGAATGTTCAAGAAGTATTGAGCGATAGTCTGACCACCGCAATGTATGTTTGGGGCGAATATTCTCGTGGTATTCCTCTGGAAGATTTAGCGAGAACATATTCAAAGCGCGCAGAATGGAAAGATCGTGCAGGTGTTTCTCAATTTATACCGTTGACCAAATATCCTGATATTACATTGAGAGCAATCATTGCAGACACGGGAACAATTGTCGGTCCTGTTAAGACCAACGAAGGGTATTCACTCTTTAAAGTACTTGGGAAAAGATCAATTGGAGGAATAAATATGCCAACGGCAGATTCTATTCCCATAAATATTAGGAACAATTTAGTAGAAAAAAAACGAAATCGTTTGATGAGTACATATGTTGCTTCTCTTGCTAAAAATTATACTGTTGAGGTTCGGTATAAAAAACTTTCGCAGGTAACGATTCAACCGGCAAATATGTACACTCGCCGAATGATCGGGTTTGGCGGAGTCATAACGGCTACTCCGATTTTATTTCCTAACTGGGAATGGATGAACGAATACCAAAAGAATGAAAAGCAATTGCCGTAACGGATAATAGCCTTCGATCAAATAGTTCCACAAATCCAAGATCAATGACATCTCATTCAAATAAAGAACGAAAAGAAAGAATTCGAGAATCTGCATCATTAACACCGAAACAGAAACGTATTTTTCTGTTAATAACAATACTGTTTCCGTTTATACTTCTACTATGTGTTGAAATTGGTTTGAGAATATTTCAGTATGGAAGTGAAAATGATCTAGTAAAGAAAACGGTCGTTCACGGAAACGAATATTATACCATAAATCCTGCCATCGGGAAGCGGTATTTTGATCCCGATAAATATTTTGTTCCGCAGGTATATTCCGGTAATTTTGAGATTATCAAATCGAGCAATACGTTCCGTGTATTTGTGCTGGGCGAATCGACTCCTGCCGGATTTCCATATCAATATAATGCAACGCCTACAAGGATCCTGCAGAAGCAATTAGAAATCCTCTTTCCGGAAAAAAATATTGAGGTCATCAACGTTGGTCTTACCGGCACGAATAGTTACACCGTTCTGGATTTTATTGATGAATTGGTTCACTACCAGCCGGATGCATTCATTGTCTATTCGGGACAAAATGAATTTTACGGTGCGCTGGGTGCGGCTTCAACAAATTCCATTGGAAGTGAACGATGGATGATTCGACTTTATCAATCTCTGCAAAATCTAAAAACATTTCTTCTGTTAGAAAAAAGCATTAGCTCTGCTTCACGATTCCTTTTTGGTTCAAATTCAACCGCTTATTCCGGAACATTGATGCAGCAACTGGCAAACGACAAAGCAATTCCATTTCACAGCAATATCTATTCCGGTGCAATTGAATCATATGAAAAGAACATCTTTCAGACAGTTCAGATTGCAAAGGAAAATAATATCCCGATCATACTCTCAACGCTTGTGACAAACGAAGGAACTCTTTCTCCTTTTGTTTCACTTCACGATCCATCGTTGAGTGATTCAAAGAAAAAAGAGATGGAATCTCTGCTTGAATCCGCGACAGTGCTTCAGCAAAACAAACAATTCATTGAAGCGATCGGTCGATATAAACAAATTACCACTATTGATTCAGGCTGGGCAATTGCTCAATTCCATTTGGGTAAATGCTTCGAGCAGCTTGCAAAATTCGATTCTGCATTCAATGCGTTTAGCAAGGCTAGGGATTATGATGGATTGCGGTTCAGGGCAAGCGGAGAATTCAATGCAATTATCCGCAGAATTGCATCATCAAACACTATTGCTATAGCTGACGTTGAATCAACATTCCGCGCTCATTCACCGAATAGAATCATAGGTGTTTCATTATTGTGGGAACATGTCCATCCAACATTTACCGGATATGTGTTCCTGTCCAAATCATGGTTAGAAGGACTCAAAAAATCATCCGCATTCTCTGCTGATGAGCAACAGCGATCAAAACATCAAATCCCGGATAGTGTTTTAGTGGATAAATTAAAAATTACCGCTCTTGATCTGGAGATTGGCATAATGACCATGAACTCATTACTGCGCCGCTGGCCGTTTACAAATGATCCATATATCGATGTGGTCCCACAAAACAATGTGCAGCAAGTGGCACTGAAGTTTGTGAAAGGGAAACTCCGTTGGAGTGAAGCGCACTACGAAATGGCAGACGCGTATCTCAACGAAAAAGACATTTTCAATGCGCTGAATGAATATGAATCGGTGATTGCAATGGCTCCAATGGATCCATTTCCGCTTGTAATGAAAGGTGATCTTTTATCGACTGTTCAAGAATACGAACTGGCCGAAACGACGTATCTTAAAAGTTTAGCTCTCCAAGAAAATTCGGTCGTTCATCTAAAATTAGGGATCAATTATTTGGAAGTTCAGTTATATGACAAAGCAATTGAACAACTTTCAAAAGCTATCACAGGAGAAAATGGTTCAAAGATACCGTTGACAAGATCGCAAGTTGATGATGCACAGTTTTATTCTGCTGTAGCGCTCTTTAAATTAGATGAAGTTGACTATGCGGAAAGGGTGTTGAATGGATTGCTTCAGCAAAATCCGAACAATGAAAGAGCCACTCGATTGCTTCAAGAGATCCAATCTTCTCAGCCGAAAAAAAAATAGTGAAACAGACTCAATATCTTGGAATAGGCAATCTTTTTGCGATTTTTCATTATCAACTTAATAACATGCATTATTAAATCAATAAGTCGGATCAAATATTTTCATCGAATTTCTCTGATAACAGCAATTCGGTCATGGCATACATATTGTTTAAATAGTTAGCGGTGAATTCCATCTTTTTTCTAGCTTTAAAACAAATACAGCCTTATGAATAAAATATTTTTACTTATAGTCATTCTAATTATCACCAGTAACGTTTGTGGTGCACAAAATAATCATTCCATAAAACCAGATGACACGTTGATCATTTATCAATCAATTGAATTGCCAACCATTGATGGAAAACGAAATGATCATTGTTGGAGCAACCTTCAATGGCAACCGATCGATCAAACGTGGATTCCGTATGGAGATACTGTTGCACGGGATGATTTTTTCGGCGAATACAAGATTCTTTGGTCAAAGAAAACAAACCTTCTCTATTTTCTTGTAAAAATAACGGACGATGTTTTTGTTGATGGATACCGATATAATAGTGATCCCAAAAAAGGTGATTTCTATTATGATCACGATATGCTTGAGGTTTTTATCGATGAGGATCATTCAGGAGGATTGCATGTGTTTGACGGAGAGGGCGAGATTGGAAAGGAATGGGGAGCAAATTCTGCAAATGCATTTTCTTATCATATGATCCTGGATTCACCCGGAGAGAACAATACTTCTCGATCTTTTGTTGCATGTGATCTTGCTGGGAAAAGCTGGGACAATTATTCAATTGCCAACTATGCTGATCATTTCAATGATTTTGCTCTTCATAAAAATGGTAATGAGTATATATGGGAATTTTCGATAAGGGTATATAGCGACCACTATCAACAAAACGAAAAAGAAAAATCTCGAGTTCAACTTTATGGAAATAAACAAATGGGAATATCGTTGGCATATTGTGACAACGATGAACAAAGTGAATTTCCTAAGACAAGGGATAATTTTTTTGGATCGGTTGCAGTTCCGAAAAATGCAAATAACGATCATTGGAAAAATGCAGACCACTTTAGCAAAGTGATTCTCAGTGAGATTGAAAAATAATTGTTCGTTGATTGTCAACTCTACATGGTCATTGACCTTAGATATGATGGTTAACGTGTGAAGCAAATTCTATCATACTACATCCGAACTAATCTGAAAGTACTTCAATGAAATCAAAAATAGTGTTCTTATTGCTTATCGTATTATGTCTTGCCACATCGCAAAGCCCGATCTATAAAAATCCAAAAGCGAAGATTGAAGATCGAGTGAATGATCTTTTAAAACAAATGACGCTTGATGAAAAAGTGGATATGCTTAGTGGAACCGGTTTTGCGTCTAAACCAAATGCGCGGCTTGGAATTCCCGAGTTGGCAATGACCGACGGTCCGGTTGGTGTACGATGGAATCAATCCACAGCATTTCCAGCATCGATAATGCTCGGAGCAACGTTTGATACATCACTGGCGTATCGGTACGGATGGGCATTGGCAAGAGAGACTAAAGCAAAAGATCGCAATACAATCCTCGGTCCCTGTGTAAATATCAACCGCGTTCCTCACGGCGGAAGAAATTTTGAAAGTTACGGTGAAGATCCGTATCTCACATCGCGAATCGCTGTTTCGTATATACAAGGAGTGCAAAGCGAAGGAGTTGTTGCAACAACCAAACATTTTGCTGTCAATAATCAGGAAACCGACAGAATGACGATCAACGCAAAAGTTGATAAACGAGCGTTATATGAAATTTATTTCCCCGCATTCAAAGCAGCTGTGCAGGAAGCAAAGACCGAAGCGATTATGTGTGCATATAATAAATTGAACGGACCATATTGCAGTGAAAATGAAATGCTGCTGAATGATGTGCTTAAAAAAGAATGGAAGTTCGATGGTCTCGTGATGTCTGATTGGGGAGCGGTGCACAGTACTAAAGGTGTCGCAACATACGGGCTCGATCTGGAAATGCCAGACGGAGCATTTCTTGGTAAAGAAAAACTTTTTCCGTTAATAAGCGATGGAACAATAAAAGAATTGACGATCGATGATAAGATCAAACGGATGCTCCGTGTTATATTCCGTATGGGATATTTTGATAAAAAGTTAGATAAACCAATGACAAATGCGCCCGAGCATAAAGCAGTCGCACTTGATGTTGCGCGAGGAGGGCTTGTCTTGTTGAAGAACCAACAGAATATTCTTCCTTTGAATACTTCAATATACAAATCCATTGCTGTTCTCGGACCGAACGCAGAAGTTGCCCGAACCGGCGGAGGCGGAAGTTCGATGGTTGTACCGCTTTCAGCGGAATCACCTCTGGAGGGAATGAAGCGGGCTTTTCCCACGGCAGCAATTTCATATGCAATTGGTGCACGATTGACCGGTGATGTCCCTTCGATTGAACCGCAATTCTTCTTTCTGCCAAACGATACATTGAATAGGAACGGTTTGGATGCAGAATATTTTTCAAACAAAAATTTACAAGGTGAACCGAAGCTCCGCCGCATCGATAAGAACATTGATTTTCGATGGGGCGGCGGAAAACCTGCTGAAGGATTTGAGGTAGATAATTTTTCTGTGCGGTGGAAGGGAAGGATAAAAACAGAATTATCAGGAATGTATGAATTTACAGCTGCAAGCGATGATGGTATAAAATTATTCTTGAATGGAAAACTATTGATCGATCATTGGAGCGATCATGCGGTCGAAGCACGCACAGCAAAATTCTCGCTTGAAGCAGGGAAATTCTATGACATTACCGTTGAATATTACGAAAACGGTGGAGATGCCGTCGCGCTCCTTGGTTGGACAAAACCGAATGAGAATGAATTGAATGCGGCGATCGAACTTGCTAAGAAAAGTGATCTTGTCGTGATCTTCACCGGCAATTCACATTACCAAGAGTCAGAAGGATTTGACCGACAATTTATCACCCTTCCTGAAAATCAAATTGAACTGATCAACGCAGTTGCAAAAGTAAATGCAAAAACTATCGTAGTGCTGAATGCCGGAGCGCAGGTAACGCTTCAACCGTGGCTTTCCAATGTACCTGCACTTGTTTGGGCGTTTTTTCCAGGACAGGAAGGAACACAGGCGATCACCGAAGTGCTGACCGGTCAAGTGAATCCATCTGGTAAATTGCCGTTTACCATTGCCAAACAATGGGAAGATTATCCCGCGTTCGGAAATTTCCCGGGAACTCCCGGCGAAGTCGAATATAAAGAAGGAATCCTTGTCGGTTACAGATACTTCGATACCAAGAATGTTGAACCGGAATTTCCATTCGGATTTGGAATGTCGTATACAACATTTGCAATTTCGAATATGAAAGTGAAATCGAACGGAAAAGATAATTATAGTGTCACTATTTCCGTGAAGAACACCGGATCGGTTGCAGGATCGGAAGTGGTACAGTTGTATGTGAAGGACACAAAAGCAAAAGTTCTTCGTCCGGAAAAGGAATTAAAAGCATTTGCAAAAGTATCATTGAATGCAGGAGAAGAACAATCAGTAACAATGAAGTTGAACCGTTCTGCATTTGAGTATTACGACGATGTGAAGAACCAATGGACAAAAACGAAGAACGGGTACCAGGTGTTGGTGGGAACGTCGTCGAAAAATATCGTTTCAATTGGAGATATTAAATAGAGATCATCAATGCTGTTTTTTACGATCACCATCTTCTTTTAGTCATATCATTCCAATCTCAATTGAGGATTTATGGCCTTTGAAAGAATGGTTTCGTAATTATCCCTTTGATCATTATTTATGAGACTATGTCATAGTTGTTGCAAAAGCAGGAAAAGACTACATTAATATATTGAAATTCACCAACGGCAGAAAAATATCCAACGATAAATTATCTGCTGTAATAACTAGAAAGTTTCAATGAAAACATTGTACTCAAATATCTATCTTTTGATGTTCTTTGCATTAACCGTTTCTGCCCAAGTTAATATCGGGAAGGGAAGTTACGGAACAACCCTGCCATTCGGAGCAGTAGGTCCTCAAACATCGTCGGGTGCCAGTGTTATTCCAAAAATATCCTCTACGTTCAATAAGCCTGTTCAAACGAATGACTATTGGAGCAGTTTGATCTATCCATACTTTGGAGATGCAAACTCTAACAATTTACATGCACATCCCTTGTATTTCAAAGCTAAGAATAACGGATTACAGGTCGGCTATACTTCATCGCCAATATATCCGGCGGCAGATTATCAGTTCCAATTTTCTCAGCAACTCACTGTCGGTGTTGTCGGTTTGAACGTTACCAAAACAGTTGCGGATGATTATGGTGATTGGACAGTAACTGCTCTTTGGGATGATGGAACACGAACAATGAAGGCAACATTGGGTCACGGACTGCCATTTGCTTTTTTCACTATTTCGGGTGGAAATGCATCTATTGTAACCAGTGTAACGCCAACTATTTGGTCTAATCAGAACGGTGTTATTGGAATGACCGTTGATGGACGCCATTTTGGAATATTTGCCCCGGACAGTTCAATATGGACAGGAACAACAACGCTTCAATCTTCATTAAATGGAAAGAACTATTTTTCTGTTGCATTGCTTCCCGACAACACACCTGCAACGCTTGAAATCTATCGTCAGCATGCATACGCGTTTGTTACAGGAAGTACCATTTCCTGGTCATACAATGAAACAACCGCAAAACTCATTTCCACATTTACATATACAACAGAACTAAAAGAATCAAAAAATGGAACTTTTAATAAAACACTAACAGCGTTGTACCGTCATCAATGGTTGAACACATCTGCAACGCTGACCGGTTTTAAATATTCATCGGTTGCCGGAGAAATGAAAGTGTTTGACGGAAATCAGTTTACAACCGAATTAACATTCGAAGGAGTATTGCCGGCACTGCCGGATCAAGGAGATTATAATCGAGCCGACCTTTTAGCGATGGTCAATGCGATTACAACCGAAACACTTCCTGAATCGGGGAAGTTGGCGGGAACGTACTGGAGTGGAAAAGCAATTGCGCGTTTTGCACATTTGGTGAATATTGCAGATCAACTTGGCGCAGTTACAGCGCGTGATTATTTTCTTACTGAGATAAAAAAACGATTGGAAGAATGGTTCACGGCGGGCGGACCACAAAGTTATGTATACAATACAACATGGAAGACATTAACAGGATATCCTTCTGAATTTGGAGCGGATAATCAGATCAACGATCATAATTTTCATGCGGGATATGCAATTATGGGTGCGGCTATCGTTGCACAGTTTGATTCTGTCTGGGCAGCAAAAGAGAATTGGGGCGGTATGGTCGATCTATTGATCAGAGATGGAAATAATTATGACCGCAGCGATTTGAGATTTCCTTTCTTGAGAGCATTCGATCCGTATGCCGGACATTCGTGGGAAGCAGGACACGGAGATTTTGGCGATGGGAACAATGAAGAGTCCAGCTCTGAGTCAATGAATTTCGCAACTGCTGTAACATTGTGGGGAGCTGCTACTCATCAAAGTGAAATACGTGATTTAGGAATTTATCTTTATGCAACTGAACGAACAGCGATCGAGCAATATTGGTTCGATATTGATGATGCGGTCTTTCCTGCCGCATATCCATATAAAGCATTAGGTATGGTGTGGGGTGGAAAAGGAGTTCACTCCACATGGTTCGGTAATAATCCTGATTTTATTCATGGGATCAATATGCTACCGTTCAACGGAGGATCGTTGTATCTGGGACGTCATCCGGTCTATGTGAAAGCAAATTATGATGAAGTACTTAAAGAATTAAGCGGTGTTCCTGCCACCTGGAAAGATATTCTGTGGCAGTATCTATCATTGACCGATCCCGGCGCTGCACTTTCGTTGTATTTTGCAAATCCATCGTACACACCGGAAGATGGAGAAACAAAAGCACATACCTATCATTGGTTGAACAATCTGAAAAAAATGGGACAACTGGATATTTCCGTCACTGCAGATATCCCCACTTACTCCGTTTTCAAAAATGCAGCGGGAGAAAAAACGTACGTTGCGTATAATGCTTCGTCTGATTCTTCCACCATTCATTTTTCGGATGGGTATGCAATGAAGGTTCCGCCGAGGTTGATGCGATCGGTCAATACGACTGTTACCAATATCAATGCTCCCGTTGCATTATTGATCGCGGATAAGACTCGCGGCAAGATGCCGTTATCGATTGCCTTCACCGGAAGTAAAAGTTTTGATCGCAACGGCTCACCGCTTACATATTCATGGAAATTTGGTGATGGGAAAACTTCATCGTCGTCAGATACGGTTCACACATTTTCGGATCCGGGAACGTATATGGTTACTTTAACGGTGACAAACCAGCTTTCTCTATCCACAAAAGACAGCGTGCAAATAACCGTGCTAGGCAATGGAACCCCGTATTCCGGAATCCCGGTCATCGTTCCTGCTCTTATTCAAGCAGAAAATTTTGATAATGGAGGAGAAGGAGTTGCATATCACGACAATGATACAAAAAATGTCGGACTTGCTTTTCGTCCATTGGAAGGTGTTGATATTGAATCGGCGGGGGGCGGTGACTATGATGTATATTGGATGACGGCTGGTGAGTGGCTCGAATATACGATTCAAGTTCCAAATGATGGAAATTATGATATTATTCCATTTGTTGCCACCGTTCCCGGGTTTGGAAATTTTCGTATTCTTATAAACAATATTGATGTCAGCGGAAAAAAACCGGTCCTTAACACAGGAGGATGGCAATTCTGGAAACCGATCACCATATCTAATGTTTCATTGAAAGCAGGTAAACAGATCCTGCGGATCGAAATTAATACCGACACACCTTCAGAAAAAGCGAACTGGCTGTTTAGTTTGAATTCTATTCAGGTAATGCTTTCTAGTTCTTCCGGAGTGTCAGAAAATAATTCGATTACAAATTCATTATTTCTTGAACAGAATTATCCAAATCCGTTCAATCCAACAACGACAATCAGTTATCAGCTGGCAGCCGGCAGCAATGTCAGTCTAACAGTATATGATGTTCTTGGAAAAGAGGTCGCGATATTGGTGGATGAACAACAATCTGCGGGAAAATATACTGTAAAATTTATTGGATCATTATTTTCGAGCGGACTTTATTTCTATAAACTTACTGCCGGTAATTTCACAGAAACTAGACAAATGATATTGACAAAATAATAATACTTTACTGTTGAATTTGTTAATATGCTGCAGAACTGTACATTCAACTATTTGTGGCATGAAACACTTGGAAGATGTTGAAACGGTGAAGAATAAATCAGTTAAGATATTCCACGGTGCAAAAGTTGTTATTCATTCATAAAATATAAGTGCGATATTTAAATTCACAATATTTCCAGACGCCAATCAGTATGCATAGGATGCACGGTACGCAAATCCGGAATTATACGATTGGTTTTTATAACTCTTAAAATAATTAAATACTATGAAAAAAATATTAAGAATTTCAATACTTACATGTTTGGTGTCCTGCTGCTTTCTTAATGCGCAAACTTCATCTTCGTCTTCTTCTCACTTGTTGACGTCGCAAACAGATGTAAAGATCGACTCGATCATTAAACTGATGACACTGGAAGAAAAGCTTGGCCAATTGAATCAGATCGGCGGAACATGGTATGATAATAAAACAGAACGACTCGACGAAGAACAGACCACCTTATTGCGTAACGGAAGAATCGGATCGTTTCTTGGTATTATGGGTGCTGAAGAAACCGGAAGGATACAGCGAATTGCTGTTGAGCAGACGAGGATGCACATTCCTGTTTTATTTGGGTATGATGTTATTCATGGAATCGCAACGATCTCACCGATCCCGCTTGCGGAAGCTTGTTCGTGGAATCCTGAATTAGTAGCACAATCTGCACATGTTGCGGCAGTAGAAGCATCAGCAGCGGGAATCCATTGGACATATGCTCCAATGGTTGATATTGCCCGCGATCCGCGGTGGGGAAGAATTGCTGAAGGATCCGGTGAAGATCCATTTCTTGGTTCTGCTATGGCGGCAGCTCGCGTGAAAGGATTTCAGGGAAAAAATATTTTAGATGACGGAAATATTCTTGCCTGCGCAAAACATTTTGCGGCGTATGGCGGTGCTGAAGCAGGACGAGATTACAATACTGTTGATATTTCAGAACGAACACTGCGTGAAATATATTTACCTCCATACAAAGCTGCGGTTGATGCCGGAGCGTGGACGCTAATGAGTTCATTCAATGAGATCGGCGGAGATCCAAGTTCAGGAAGTCGTTGGTTAATGACCGATATCTTACGAAATGAATGGGGGTTTAAAGGATTTGTTGTAAGTGATTATACATCGGTCAATGAATTGATCAATCATAGAATAGCCAAAGATCGTACGGAAGCGGGAATACTTGGATTGAATTCCGGTGTGGATGTTGATATGATGAGTAGAATATATATGAATGAACTTGGTGATGCGGTTCGCGATCGGAAAATATCCGAAGAAATCGTGAATGAATCTGTTCGAAGAGTGTTACGAACAAAATTTGCGTATGGATTGTTTGAGAAACCGTATCGCAATAGTGATCCTTCAAAAGGTTCAACTGTAATGTTAACCAAACAACACCGAGATGTTGTGCGCTCAATGGCGCAACAGTCGATAGTGTTACTGAAAAACCAGAAAAATTTGTTACCACTTTCAAAATCAATAAGATCTATTGCACTTATTGGACCACTTGCAGGTAATGATCATAGAAGTGATTTAGTCGGAACGTGGGCGTGGACAAAAAATCCGGACGTCGTTGTTTCTGTTGTTGAGGGAATTAAATCTAAAATATCTTCTTCGTCAAAACTGTTATATGACAAAGGGTGTGAGATCGAATCAGATTCTGGTGCTCGAATTGAACAGGCTGTTATGATTGCAAAACAAGCTGATGTCGTTGTTGCAATATTAGGTGAATCTCAACGCCTCAGCGGAGAAGCAGCAAGTAGAACTAATTTAGACCTTCCGGGCAGACAAAAAGAATTACTTCAGGCGTTACAAAAAACCGGAAAACCGATCATCCTTGTTGTGATGGGCGGTCGTCCTCTAACATTGCAATGGGAAGTCGATAATATTTCTGTAATTGTTGAATCGTGGCACCTTGGTGTTGAAACAGGAAACGCATTGGCAGATGTTCTCTTTGGTGATTATAATCCGAGCGGTAAATTACCGGTAACATTCCCGCGAAGCGTCGGACAAATTCCGATCTATTACAATTCTAAATCCACGGGTCGGCCATTTTCTGCAAACGATAAGTATACTACACGATATCTCGATTCACCGAATTCGCCGTTGTTTCCATTTGGGTATGGACTTTCATACACAACATTTTCCTACAATAATTTGAAAGTTTCATCCCCTTCAATTAAAAAGAATGAATCAATTACGGTTTCAGTGGAGGTAGAGAATACGGGGAAATGTTCCGGAGAAGAAGTCGTTCAATTATATCTTCGCGATGATTTTGCAACAGTAACGCGACCGGTAAAAGAATTAAAAGGATTCAAAAAGATCTCATTGAATCAGGGAGAGAAAAAAACAATTGAGTTTATAATTCCATCTGATGCAATGTCGTTCTATAACCTTGCATTAAAAAAAGTTATTGAACCGGGAACATTCACTGTGTATGTCGGCGGAAATTCTGTTGACTGTAAAGAAGCAACGTTTGAAGTGATAGAATAGAATACCGAACATGCATATATCTGTGGATATTCGCTGATCGATGGATCAAATAAAAATTTCTTATATATTTGCAGTTATTGCTTGAATCCTATGCAGGTGCAAGCGATATTACTTTTCAAATAGTTCGAGGAAGTTGAATTTAGGACGAATGGGAAGCCGGAAATGACAGCGGTCATAAAAAGATCCGTAAGAATATTTCAAAAAATTTCTATCAGTTAATTATTTAATCATAACAAGGTGTACGTATGAACAAAAAAAGGCAAGTGTATATCGGCACAGATAGCGGGGCTACTACATCAAAGACCGGTGGTGTGTGGGAAGATGGCACCACCATTTCAACAAAGTTGTTGCAGCGAACAACGAACTCAGAGTCAGGTCCCGCAGCTGTTGTTGAAGGGTGGATGGAAGGGATCAGTAAATATTTGATTCAGAATGACCTGGCCTGGGATCAGGTGCAAGGTGTTGGTGTGGCAATGCCCGGAACGTTCAAACGTTACGGTGTGATGGATCGCCCGGCAAACCTTCCGGCGAGTTTTGAAGGATGGGATGTGTACACAGATTATAGCAATGCGCTTTCAAAACGGGCTGGGCGAGCTGTTCCACTCGTTGTCGGAAACGATGGTAATTACGGCGGCGTGGCCGAAGCACAACATGCTCGCGGAAACAGCAAGAGTTCGGTCGTGATGCTCGCACCTGGTTCTGGATTGGGATGTGCGTATATCGATTCACGCGGATTGCCGCTTGATGGTGATACACTGGCAGGTATGGAAGCTGCTCATATGCCTGCGCCGCTTCATCTTCTGGATATCAAACCGTATCCATGTGGATGCGGTCGCACGTGGGGATGTATGGAAGTATATACAACCATCTCCGGTCTGCCGTACCTATTAACCGAAAAATTGGTAAAGTATCCTGACCATGCGCTGGCGAAGTCGCCGCTTAGCACGAAAGAAAAAGCGTTGAGCCTGCGCGGACTGGCGCAGAAGGGTGATCCGCTTGCTGTTGAGATTTTCGATTTCCAAGCCAAAGCGATGGGGTTGCTTGTCGCCAGTCTCAATATGGTTCTCGATGCGGAATTCATAGTTATCGGCGGTGGCCTTATGGATCCCGAGTCGACCACCGAAGATTTCCGGACTCGTTATCTGAGGGTTCTGCGTGAAAACATGGAACCATATCTCTGGCCGGCACAACGTGGCCGCATAAACATTGTTCCTGCTGCACTGGGTGAACTTTCACAAGCCATCGGCGCGGCCTTGGTAGCGCTTTATCAAAGCCGATCATAGATAGAGAAAAAAAATCGTATGACATGACCGAATCATGAGACGATTGAAAATTAACATTCGTGCTAACAATTTTAGTGGACAAGAAATTGACATAAACATGGTCAGTCGATTGCTTGGTCATTCGGATATTCGGAACGGTGATGATCTACGCAAAGTCTAACACTAAGTTATTGCAATCTGCAGTTAAGAGGCTCGATACTATGTAACGTTTAGGTAACTTTTGGTAGGGTAAAAAAGAACGGCCTTGATCATCAAGGCCGTTCTTTTATTATTGCTTAGTATTTTTTGTAGTACCGAGGAAGAGACTCGAACCCTTAATGCGTGAGCGCTAGATCCTAAGGATGAAACTGAAATAAAAATCGGCGATTTCAGATAAATATCGATACTTTCGTGTGAATTTTTTCCGTCTTTTTTCAATACATGGTTACAAAATGGTGACACACAAATTACTCACCCATTAAACGGAAGTATTTATTTCGCAATCGTATATGAAATATGTTGTCTTAGTCAGCTCGAAAAGAGAAAAATTTTGAAGGCCAGTATGGGGGCGAGGTGGCTACGAGATTAATAATCGTTCGGGAAATGAAATATTAAATCCAAAATCGTAATTGTGATAAAGTCTTATTCTCGAAAGAATAATAGCGGTAAGTCGCAAATACGAAAAAGAAATTATTTGATATCAATTAAACATATCCTTTTTTTATCGCCTTCGCCACCGCCTCTGCTTGTGAATGGACATGCAATTTTTTATAGATTTTTTTAATATGAAAACGAACAGTATCCTTACTGATGTTTATGGTCATGGCAATTGCATAATATGTTTTTCCTTTGATAAGTTCCTTTAAAATCTCCCTTTCACGATCGGTAAGAAGCGTTGAATCTTCTTCAATTGTTTTTTTGTTCTGAAAGAAGAGCGTCACTTTGCGTGCGATGTGCGAACTCATCGGTGCTCCTCCGTCATTTGCCTCCTGGATTGCTTCCAACAGTCTTTCCGGATGGGTCTTTTTGACAAGATAACCGCAAGCTCCCGCGCATAACGCATCGAAGATCAGATCATTCTCTTCGTGAATCGTTAACATTAGAATGTTTAACTCGGGTAATATTCCTTTTACAAGTTTTACTCCTTCGATACCGTTCATTCCCGGCAATTTGATATCCATCAAAAGAATGTCAGGTTTCAGATCTTTGATTTTCTTTATCATACTTTCGCAATCGAGAAATGATCCGATACAAGAGAATCCCTCCGCTCTATTGATCAGCAGTGAAAGGGAATCATTGATTATTTTATTGTCTTCAACAATAACAACATTGATCATTGAATGGTATCGTCACTTTCTTTTAGATCTTTCCTGAAAATTTAATCATTGTTCCATTCTCAATACTTGATTGTATCCGGAGTGTTCCCTTGATTGCTTTTGCTCGACTTTGCATATTCTCGAGTCCATTTCCATTGCTTCGTTTATTGATATCAAATCCTTTCCCGTTATCATACATCGTAATGGTAAGATATTTTCCATTGATCTCGGTATTGATAGATATTTCTGTGCAATTGCTATGCTTAATGGAATTATTGATCGCTTCTTTAAAGATAAGATACACATTCTTCCGGTATTCCATTGTTAAAAATACTTTCTCCAAGAAGTTCAGATTGTTGATATGGAGAAGAATTTTTTTATAGGAAAGGATCTCTTCATATCCATCCTTTAACTTTAAGAACAACTCATACAGTGAATCTCGATTTGGATTGATAAGCCAAACAATATCACTCATATTTTCAATAAGAGTGCGTGCAATTCCGCCAATATCCCTGACAGAATTTTTGTATGTCGCTGAATTGTCGGCCTCAACATGGTATACCATATCACTGAGTAAGGATATTTCCGTAAGCCGAGTTCCAATATCATCGTGAAGATCGGAAGCTATTTTCAATCGAAGCCGTTCGATGGCAAGTAAATGTCGTATTTGAAAGAATATGATTGTTGAAATAATGGAAAGAATAATGACCACGATGCATGAAATGAACCACCACGTTTTCCAAAAGGGAGGTGAGACAATAATTTCAATTGATGCCCCTTTGGTATTCCAAATGCCATCATTGTTTGAACCGATGACTCTAAAAATATATTTACCAGGATCGAGATTAGTGTATGTTGCAAATCGCCGTGTTCCGGATTGAATCCAATTGTTATCAAATCCTTCCATCGTATATGCATAGGTGTTCGATTGCGGTGAGGAATAATGAAGCGCCGCAAATTCAAGTGAAAACACATTTTGTTCGTGTGTGAGGGTAATCGATGGTGTGCTGATAATTGATTGAAGTAATGGAGAATCGCTGCCGACTTTTACTGATTTATTAAAGATTTGAAAATCGGTGATCACAATGGGGGGGATATATGGATTATCTTTGATGCTGTCCGGGTAAAAAACATTAAACCCGTTGATTCCTCCGAAGTACATAAAACCCTTGGAGTCTTTAAAGTAATCATTCCCGCCGAATTGATTGCTTTGCAGTCCGTCCCTGTCCGTATAATTCTTCACATTTCCGGTTTTTGGATTAAAACTGGATAATCCTTTATTAGAACTCAGCCATAGATTTCCTTTGGCGTCTGCTAAGATCCCATAGATCACATTATTTACCAACCCGCTTTTTTCATTGTAATGAGTGAACGAATTATTCGTTCTATTGAATTTATCCAAACCATTGTTAGTGCCGATCCACATAGTTCCGGTTGAATCTTCGTAAATACACCATACATTGTTATTACTGAGACTTGAAGTATCAACAGGGTTTTCAAGAAAATGAATGAACGTTCCTGTTTGTCGGTCAAATTTATTTAAACCACCCCCGAGTGTTCCAATCCAAAGATCCCCATCGTTGGTTTTATAGATTGTATAAACATAATCGTGACTTAAACTGTTTGGATTGTTTTGTTCCTTAACATAAAACTTCACTTTCCCAGTTGATGGATCGAATTTATTTAAACCGGCAAGTGTTCCAAGCCATAATGTTCCATCAGTATCTTCATGGATATGAGTAATATCATTGCTGCTGATGCTGCTTGTGATATTCCCATTTTTCATATTAAAGAAAATATTCTTTGACCGAATATATCTATTCAATCCACCGCCATTGGTTCCTATCCACAATGTTCCGTGACTATCTTCATAAATAGAACGGATATAGTTGCTGCTGATACTATAAATATTTCGGGGATCATTTTTATAATGGATGAACAGATTATTCTTATCATCGAATTTGTTAAGACCTTCACGAGTTCCTATCCACAACACCCCTTGTTTGTCACGATATATTGCAGTGATCTCATTATTGCTCAGACTATTGGGATTAAACGGTTCACTTTTGTAATGCAGAAACTTTGGGGCATTTGCATCTAATTTATTAATCCCAACATCCGTTCCGAGCCAGATGATTCCCGTACGATCTTCTATAATTGACCATACAAAATTATGACTTAAACTGTTTCCATCCGCTGGATCGTGAATATAATTGACAAATGAAGTAGTCGATCCATTATGTGTTTTTATAATTTTATTCAGTCCGCCATCCAGCGTGCCAGCGTATACATTTCCCGTTCTATCCTTGCAAAGCGTCCAAACATTATTCCCGCTCATACTATTTCTCTGTTTAGGATCGTGTAGAAAACGACTAGCAGTATGTGTTCGTTTATTGAAAAGATTCAATCCATTATTTGTTCCAATCCAAAGATGGTCCGAATCATCATCAATGATAGACCATATATAGTTGTTGCTAATACTATTTTTATTGGAAGGGATATTTTTAAAGAGCGAAAACACGCGTTTTTCAATGTTGAATTCATTCAAGCCATCGTAAGTGCCTATCCATAATATTCCTGGTTCATCAGGTGATTCAAAAATTGACCAGATGAAATTATTGCTCAATGTATTTTTAGATTTGGAATCAGAAATAAATCTTTCAAATGTATCGTGTTGTGGGTTGAATTTATTGAGTCCATTATTTGTCCCAATCCAAAGTTGTCCGTGAGTATCCTGAAAGATTGATCGAACATTATCGTTGCTGAGACTGTTATTGTCCTTTGGATCATGTCGATATCGTGTAAATTGTTCGGTGTTCTCGTCGAATTTGTTTAACCCGCCGCCGAGTGTTGCAATCCACAAAAAGCCTTGCCGATCTTCAATAATCTTGACGATTGTATTATTGCTAAGTGTATGTGGATCGCGCGGATCTGATTTATAAACAGTGAAAGTATACCCATCATATTTATTCAACCCATCGAGAGTGCCAAACCATAAGAACCCTCTGCTGTCTTGAAAGACTGAGAATACTGAACTTTGTGAAAGTCCTTGTTCAATAGAAATATGCTCAAATTTGACTTTGGGTGGTTGGGCAGAAGAAAAGCAGCAAATTATTAAAAGAATGATGAACGTAGATTTTCTGCTAAGATTTAGAATTATTTTCATAATTTGTATGGAGAAAGCTATTTTAAATAGAGCATATTTCAAATATAGTTTTATAAGACCATATAAAGTTAGTCTTTTATTACAGAATGTTAAAGAAAATAATGAATTTTAAGATGCATACATCTATGAAAAAGAAAACTATTTTAATGATTGGTGATTCTATTACAGAAGGGTTTGATACTAAAAAATATTTTCTGGATGAAATCATCATAAACAAAGGAGTTTCAGGAGACAGCACGGTAGAATGTCTTGATCGAATTTGTTCTGGGTGGTTCATTCCGCTGCCGGATAGAGTGTATATTTGCATTGGTACTAATGATTTTGCTAGGGATCGAACGGACCAGTTTGTTCTAGCGAATACTAAAACTATTATTGAAAAAGTTTGTCAATTTGCACCAGAATCAAAAATATTCCTTACTTCAATTTTCCCGACAAGAGAAAATGCACCCCGGCCAAGCGAACGTATTTCAGAGTATAATCGACAATTGAAGCTGTTATCTGATAACCTTGGCATTTTATACTTTGATATCCATAGCCATTTTGTGGATGAAGAGGGGATGTTGAAGAAAGAATTTACAGAAGATGGTCTACATCTTACAGAAGAAGGATATAATAAATGGAGCAATGTTTTGTCTGCATTGCTCTAAAATTAAATTGATTACCGCTATTTTCTTATTTCACAAGCAACATACTTTTTGTTTTACTCTGCTCTGAAGTTCGAACTTGATAAAAGTAGAGTCCGGAGGAGAGAGATGAAGCATCAAATTGTACTGTGTATACACCAGGTGTTTGCCGTTCATTGATCAAAGATTTGACCTCGCCTCCTAATATATTAAATATTTTTACCGAGACATTTGTTTCTTTTGATAATGAATAGCGAATAGACGTTGAGGGATTGAATGGATTCGGAAAGTTTTGGTACAATTCAAACGAGAGATTATCTTTTCCAAAAATATTTCGGTTCACAGATGTTATCACGTTCGGATCGAACGATTCGATCTTGATCGCGTCTGCAACGACGTATGAAATTGTTTTCGCTGCATCTGAGATCGTTACTTTGTCTGACGCTGTTCCACTGAATTGAAAGGTTCCGATCATTTTCCATGAGGAACCGTTTGCAGTTTGGTCCACACGAACGGTATCCGTCCCGCCGTTCCTTGAAATAATGAACGGAGTGTCTGTACTTCTGTTCGAACTAGAGACCCACCATCCATATACATCATATACCGCTTTAGCAGGGAGATGAGGTCTGAACTCGAATGAAGTAATTCCTGACCCAATGCCATGGAGCTGAGATTTTGTCGTTCCCCAAAAACCTGGATTGGCACTTTCGAACCAACCGCCACCGATCGCGGTTGCATTCGTATCGCCGGTATCGATGATCTTTTGAAAGAGGGGATCCTTCGGCAGATTCAGTGAGTCAGTGCTGACAACGGCAAAGATCGCGGGGACCGGACGCAGTTCGGATGGCGAATTGATATATTGATTTTGTACTGCCATCTGTGTTGAACCTCCGCCATCCAGATTTATTGCTCCGATACAACCCAATCCTTTCATGATATCTGCAAGTTCGGGTAATCCCACTCCGCCGCTTATAGTTTGTCTTCCGTCGGCGGTCATCATAATGACATGTTTGTTTGCCGTATATCCGACCGCAGTTCTCGGATCGCCGTTCGTTTCACCGACCCCTGAACCCCACATCAGCTCCTGATTGTATGTGATATTAATAGTATCGTTCTTGATGAGCATCGGTCCTCCGCCGATTCCAACAAGAAGATCAGAATGCACCGTTCCACCCGTTTTGAGCGGCACTGAACGGGGAGTAGGATCATTGCTGACATAGGGAAGGGGCTGAGGAAATGTGTAAATATCGGTCATAGTATTTCCGAATTGATAGATCCAATCAACACTTAAGGATCTGTTCTTTTTCATTCCAAAGAAACTGCGGATGACAGGATACGATAATGAATTCCTTGTAACGGATTGAACATTTGCCGCCTTTACTTCATTTGGATATATCACAGCAGAGAATGGAACTCCACCGCCAAAATACCCTCCATTGACTGCCGCATAGGCACCGACCGAAGCAGTAAACGACGGAAGGGTCATGCTCGTCGCCGAAACATACGGGCGAATCGCGAGTTTAGAATTATTCAGATCGACATCCAAATACCAAATGCTTACGATGGGAGATGGTCGGGTTCCGTGATACACTTTTATTCCGGTTGGCAATGTGTAATTCAATGTTACATCCTGCCACGTGATCGTTTGTGAAAGAACAAACTCAACGGAAACGAGAAGAAAGAATAGATATGTTTTCATAGGCATTGAACGGTTATTTTTTTCCAAGAATGATCACAACAGTGATATTGGTTTCATTAAATATCGAAACATCAATAACGCTGTTCTCAACTTCTTTTCCATTTATTTTCAACGATTTGATCGTTGAGTTGACACCTTCAGGGTTTGAAACAGTCAGGAAGAATCGTTTTCCTCTAAAGGTCCGTTCTGCTTTGAATGTTTTCCAGTGAGAAGGAATGTTGGGGGCAAATGTAATACCTTTCAGACTTGTTCTGAACCCAATAATATAGTCGAGTGCAATACGATACATCCAGACCGCAGTTCCGGTCAACCATGAATGACTCGCTTGGTTTTCTGTCTCGTGATCCGGACTCGTTACATATTCAGCAAAAACATACGGCTCAGTTTCGTATTGATCAATATTTGCCGATGAATTCAACGGAAGCATTTTTGTATAGATATCGAACGCAGATTCAACATCACCATTAATTATTGAGGCAAGAATGAACCACGAAGAAGCGTGATTAAACACTGCGCCATTCTCTTTCTTCCCGGGAACACATCTGCTGATCAATCCAATTGTATCTTCAACTTCAGTGTATGAAGGCCACACAATTTGAATTCCGTATGGAGTGCCAAGATACTTTTTCGTTGATTCAAGGGCCTTGTCTGCGCGGTCTTTTGGAGCAAGACCGGAAATGACAGACCATGTTTGTGCGTTGATGAATATCTTTCCCTGTTTATATTTTTTTGAACCGACCGACTCGCCATTATCGCGGAATGCACGAAGATACCATTCGCCATCCCAGCAGACTTCGTTGGTTACTGTTTCTAATCTATGATAGAATTTTTCCCATCGTTGACGTGTCTCCGAATCTTTTCGATGATCAAGAAGTTCAAATGTTTTTTTCAATACATAAGCGAGGAAGAAAGCGCCCCAGACAGTTTCTCCTTTTCCAAGAGGGCCGATATGATCGAGAGTATCATTCCAATCACCATTCATTATTTTTGGAAGTCCACGTTCTGTTGTTGCGGAGATCGCAAAGTCCAACGCTTTTACAAAATGTTCATAGACCGTTCCTGAACCCTCGTCATAAAACCGAACAGTTTCTTCGAGGATCGAAAAGTCAGCGGTCTCGTTCAGATATTCGATAATGCCAAAGGGAATCCACAACGGTGTATCGGAATGATTTGTTTTTTCTCCGCTGTCTGTCATCTTGAAAAAATTATGAAGGGTCGATCCATTCTTGAATTGAAACCGCAATGCATTCAATAATCGGGCACGTACTCTCTCCGGATTGGCGATCACCATTCCAAGAATATCCTGGAACTGATCACGAATTCCTGTGCCGAATAATAATCCGCCGTGATAATATCCGGAATTTCTTGCCATATCGAATGTAACTGCACATTGATATTGATTCCAGACATTCAACATTGCATTGATCTTTTCGTCCGGTGTTTCAACCGAAACGTGTCCGAGATATTCATTCCAGTGTTGTTTCACCTGTTGGAATTTAGTCAGAAGCGTTTCGATCTTTTTTAATTCCTTCCATTTCACAAATTCAAACGGCTCTTTTTCACTTTTTGGAACGATTGCCAGAATGGTTGCAAAATCAATTGAACCATTTGCATCGAGTTCGATCTTTGATTGAAGCGCAGCAATAGGATCGCCTGCAGTGATCTCAGTATTGTTCATTGTACTTGTTTCGATTGAAACCGGATTTGATTCGGATCTCCAGCGTCCAATGAATTTATCCAAACTTCCGTCAAACCCTGTAACTGGAAGAGTGCTGGTGAAATAGAGTTTATATTTCCAATCAATGTTTGGTTGAACAACTGAGACTTTTTTGTTCAATACCCAATATCGTCGTGTCGATACAAGAGTTTCATGCTCTTTGTCGAAATGGATATCGGTAAAATGCTTGTCGTTTGGTTGATTAATGATATCATTCAATGCATTGCCCATCATTAATTCAGTGAA
>CAYHFN010000010.1:0-6392 GCA_964355925.1 uncultured Chitinophagaceae bacterium | reverse complement strand
GTATGAGAGATCAATCCTCCGTAATGTTCATTCCACATATAATTGAACCAGGGACGGGGAGTGCGGGGATCTGTAATGACAAATTCTCTGTGGTCTTCGGTGAAGTGACCGTATTTATTATTGATCATAAGACTAAAAATGAAATATTATTGATGAAATGTAATTTGGATTGTTTTTATTTTCTTTGGTTCGACTTCAATTGCAAAAGTATGATGAGCACGGACATCGATTTCTGAAATGAACTTTTCTTCAAGAGTCATTAAGGATGCTTTCTCCATTGCAAACAGTGTTCGAATATTTCCTGATACTCTATTCTCGGTTGGATTGTAAATTCTTAATACATACACATTCGGTTCATTTATCTCGTTCATTTTTAGAGCACTAAACACCAATTGTTCAGGTTCAATTTGAATGAACGACGTTGTAGAAGGAATACTACCGCTTGTGCGTCCGGTTTGGACTAATCTGAGAGGATTATTGTAATTCAATGCTTCTCTGTACACATTCCCTTTGTCCCAATCATACTTATGAGGAAAGAAAGAGAGCTCGAATGTTTGTTCGCCAAGACATTGTGATCCTTTTTGATACGTATAATCCTGCCGTGAACTAGGTGCAATGATGAATTCAAATCCTCTGAACAATGTTATTGCCAGTGTCTTCTTTTTATCGTTAAGAACTTCGTATTCTTTCAATCCATTGACGAGAACCGCCGCACCGCGTTTTCCGTCGGTGATATCGACGAATTGATGCATTGGAAAATCATACATTGGCTGTTCGACCCAATTTTTGGTGTTTGGTCTCTCCAGCGATCGTTTTACCACATCGAACTGACCTTCTCCGTATGAGTATTTTGCATTTAAAGAAGTTGGGAACATTATCCGCAAACGATGACTTTCCACGGTGTTATTAACGCTAATTTTCAGATCAATTCGTTGTCCACTCTTTGTTAGGGTAATAAAAAAGTTGATATCGACAGTTCCATATTTTTTCGATTTTGCTTTCCGTTCTTTTAGGTTGATCGGCAACTTTATTTTATGCTGGATCTTGCACGTTGCTCTTAAAGGACCATTCTCAATGAGAGTGATCTTCGGTTTTGATTTTAGTGTATCGACGAATGGTGCTACCTTTTCGTGTAGCCATGCATGGCCTCCTTCACCTTCGTCACAGAAGTATCCTATCTCCTTGAATATTGATTTGTTGATCTTATCCTGGACAGTGAATGTGCCATTGGAATGGATTTTGATCGAAAGTAAATCATTTTCCAGGATTGGAAGTTTGTTTTTAATTGTGCCGATTGTAGAAATATTATTCTTAATTGTATTCTTTATAGGAACGATTTTCAATGTTGTAATGCCGAATGGTGGAATATTCTTCAATTGAAGAAGAGACCGATATCGCCGCATATCAAAATACATCGGTCGGTCGATCATTTGTTCCAACACCGGTTGAAAATCAAAATTCCCTTTGTGCTGGATGGTAACTTTGTTGCCATTATTATCGATGACTTCGAAACTCCCCGAGTCGAATTCCTTTGGAATATCGATAGTCGCTTCAACGATTTCATCACGGTGATAATTGTTTGGGTTAAACACGACGAGAAAAATATCTTGATGTGCATTTTCAAGTTTCGGAAAACTTGTCATATCAATATTCTTGACGATGTGCTTTACGGACCGTTCAAATATTCCCTTGGAGATTTCGATCGATTGTTTATTGCGATGCATCATATCGTCGTGAATCTCATCCAGACTGCATCCTCCGATTGAATCGTGTGCAGAATTTTGAAGGAGCAATTCCCATGCAATATTGATGTATTGATCGTTGATATCTCTACCGGTCATTCCCGAAAACATGGTAAACGGTTCAGCGTAGAATTGAAGCCATCGTTCAGCATCAAAATTCTGTTGTTTCAAGAACATTCGTGCCGATGTTGTGTAACCGTATAAATTTCCGCTTCGTCGGTCATATTGAGCGCTACGACGTTCGCCGGTTACATTTTTCAGTGTATCCTTATCGATGCTTTCGATCAATGCTTTTGCATATTCACTTAATGTGCTGTGAACTACATCCACATGCGGCATCATTTTTTTTATGTCCTGAAGAATGCGAACAGTTTTATGGTTTGGTCCGCTGGAATCATGCCCTTCCATCCAGATTACATTTTTTGTTGTAAAATCATTCGCTTGATCTTTAATGATTGCGTTGACCTGAGGTTCGATCAGTTCCGGATGATAGCCGTCCAACGGTTGAATGATAAAAAAGTCTTCTTCGTGCTGTTGATTATCGGCAAAATGGAATGGAACGCCGCCGTTTGACCACTTGTATTCCACATCGGAGAATCCTTCATTATGAATAACGGGACGATAGATATAGAAGTAAAAATTGTACCGCGGCATTGTTGAAAATCGCGACGTTACGGATTTTGTGCCGTCAGCGCCTTCCCACAAGAATTCTGCTTTTGGACTGTCGAGAGAATTGACTCCGCGATAGAACATGATCAGATCGATTCCGAATTCTTTGTATAATTGAGGTAATTGCGATATTTGTCCCCATGAAAAAGGAGAGTATCCAACTTTTGAAACACCGCCATGCTCAGAACTGATTTTGTGGCCGAGCAACAGATTGCGGATAAGATTTTCGCCTCCAACCAGAAATTCATCAGGAAGAATATACCACGGTCCAATCAGCAATCTGTCATCCTTGACAAGTTTAATGAATCGTTCCTTCATATGAGGTTTTGCCTCAAGATAGTCACGAACAACGATGGATTGACTATCCAGATGGAATGCCCTATATGTCGGATCTTTTTCTAATATAGAGATCACCTCGTCGATCATATCAACGAGCATTTGACGATTCCGTTGGAATGGAAATCTCCATTCACGGTCCCAATGAGTGTTGGAAATAACGTGAAATATTTTTTTGTCTTTTTTTTCCATAAGAAAAGATCAGTGTTGTTTAATGTTTGAAAAATATATTGTGAGCAAGTACCACTTCCGGAATTCCTCCGCTGCAAATGATCGTTGCCGCTTCGAAATTATGCCCTTTTGTTTGAGCGAATGGAACAGCAACGCATCGACCGATTCCCGCAGCCCGGATTGCTATCGTTCCGCTTTCGCTGTCTTCGAATCCAATAACATTCTTAAAATCTTTTGTCGGAATATTCAACCGATGCAGAGCGATACTATAGAGATCGCGATGAGGCTTTAATCGAATTTCCGTGGAATCGCTTGCAGTAACGAATGCATCATATACATTTCGATAATGCTGTAATTTTTTTCCAATTATTTCTTTTCGATCATTTGACAGAGGAAGTGAAGGGAGTTGAGAGGATAATACATTGAACACTTCTCCCATAACAATATCTGCCTCATAAAAAATCGATGATGTTACAATCGCTACCTTTGCAGGATTTTTTTCAAATTGAAGGCTCATTGAAAGAATTTTCTTTTTCAATACTTCAAGATTCTGGATTTCCATCTTCTTGCCGGATTTTATCCGATATTCCTCGATAAGTCTTTCAACTAATGTATCGGCTTCAGGGCCTAACCATCCTTTTATCAATGAAAGGAAAAACAAGACACCGGGCATCGGCTGAATGAGATGTTTATCAGGATCGTTGAACAATTCCGTTGAAATATCCTTGCTTTCTCCACGTTTGATTCGCTGCAATACTTCATGATAGCGTTGATAGTAGATATCAATCCCCATCTTGACAAGATCTATTTTAGAAAGAGTATGAAATTTGCTCTTAAACTGTTGAAAGAAATGCGCAGAGATTGTTTCTTCCAATTTTGAGAGGGGTGAACCATTCGCTAGAAGTTCTTTGTAATAAGAATCTTCTGATATTCCCAAAAGATTAAGGTTAACGAGATTGGTAGTGACTTCTTCTTTACGTTTTTCATCTAATCCATTAAGCAATGTCCATACGGCAGCATAGAGAAATGCACGTTTAATGTTTTCTTCCAGAAACAAATGTTGATATTTCGTAATAAGATATTCAACATGTTTCGTCGTGCTATTGCCAATGATGTTCGGATAATCGACGGTATGATCCAATCCAACCCACGAATCGACGGTCAGTTTCCCGCTCATTGTTCTGATCATAGATTCAAGTGAATGGATGCACAGTTCTTCCGTTGTGGTTGTTGTTCCATCCATATCCATTACAGCGGCGGAAAGAAATTCCAACGGGGAAGTTAATGCCGGGGCAATGGGGTATAATTCATATTCTGGATATATGTATTCAGGATTTTTAACAACCGCAAATTCATTTGATAATTTATTTAAAAGATCTGCAGCACCATTTTTGTCGACTAATTTCTTCATCAATTCAATTACTTTGTGATTAGATTGATTCCCTCATTGAGAATCTGTTGTACTTCCTGTTGAGATTCACCTTCAGCATAAATACGGATCAATGGTTCCGTTTCTGACGATCGTAACAAGAGCCATCGGGTTTTTCCAAGCAATGTAAATTTTAGTCCATTGACGATGCCTCTGCTGCTGCAATATGAATCGATTTTATTCACGCTATATTGAGCAATGAATGCAGGTGGTGTTTTTTCAAGTTCCGGTAATATTTCATTTCTATTTTCATTATAGTGTGGATGATCTATCCTATCATAAAAGATCTCTCCGAACTGTTTCCTCTTTTGATTCACATATTCGGTCAGCGTTTTAGAAGATGATGATGCAAGCATTTCAATGAATATCAATGCTGAAAGAATTCCGTCCCGTTCAGGAATATGTCCTTTGAATCCGTATCCGCCGCTTTCTTCCGCGCCAAACGCTGCGTCAGTTTCCATCATCTTTTCGCAGATATATTTGAAGCCAACCTGAACATCATGAACTGTGCACTCTATCGTTTCAAAATCAGCTTTCAGAAGATTTGTGACGGAAGAAGTTTTAATGATATCACCGGAGATCTTTTTTCCATTTTTTACATAATCTGCAAGCAATACTATTGTTTCCTGACTGCTCAGCCACTCACCGGTATCAAGCAATACGCCTAATCTGTCTGCATCTCCGTCAGTAGCAACACCCAAAGAATAACTTCCACTCTTCAATTCATTTCGTAATGGAATTAGATTCTTTTCAATTGGTTCAGCCAATCGTTCGGAAAATGTTCCGTTTGGAACCCCATAAATTGTTGTTGCTTTAACCCCGTGTTTAATTAAAAGATCTTGAATCAGTGTCCCGCCAGCACCACTCATTGAATCAACAAGAACCGATATAGAACTTCGAGATATTCCATTAAAATCAACGATCGATTCAAGATGCTTTTTATAAATCGAAATAAGATCGGTTGTTCTCAATGCGCCTTGAGATTTTCTTATTGCTGATCTTCCGATGAGTAATTCCACTTTGTGTGTCTCTTCAGTGAAGAACGGTCCGCCGTACGATGCTTTGAATTTGATACCATTGTATTCCGGCGGATTATGTGATGCTGTGATCATCACGCCAAAATTCAATTGTTGTAACTTTACACAATAGGAGACAACCGGTGTAGGAATAATCCGATCAGATAAAAAATATGTAACTCCATTCCCCTCAAGTATTGATGCAAAAAGTTCTGCGAATATTTTTGAATTTCGTCTACTATCGTATCCGATGGCTACGGAAGGCTGAATTGCAATATTTTTTGCATAGTCCGAAAAAGCCTGTGCAACGAGTGACACTGATTCATCATTGAATTCGCTGTCAAGCAATCCACGCCAACCATCAGTACCGAAAGTGATGTTCATTGAAAATTACAATTATTTTTTAGAGATATTATCAGTGACGAGATCTTGAACTTTTTTATATCCTATCGATCTAATTAGTGAATTTGATTGAACTGCCAATGCTGCCAGTGCTCCGCATGCTTCACCCGTTGCAGAGGATGTTGGTTGTATCCGTAATGCGCTGTGTCCTTCGCGAGTGGATGAGATACATCTTCCTGCAACCAATACGTTGTCTATGTTCTTTACCAATAATGCTCTCAATGGAATTTCATAATAATCACCTTCTGCAAGATGTTCCATTCTGCTTGTTTCATCTTTTTGTCCGTGAATATCAATGCCGTAACATCCGCGTGCGATCGCATCATCAAACTTATTTCCATGTTTGATATCGTTACCGCTGACGGCATATTCACCTACGGCACGGCGTGTTTCTCGAATACCAACCTGCGGTGCTGTTTCTATTAAATAGGAATGCTCAAATCCCGGAATTTCATTTTTCAGTAATGTCACCACCTGATGCACCTGATTTCGTCCGACCAGCTCCGCCTTTGTGAGATCGATTGAAGAAGAACCGTCAAGTTCCAAAATATTGGAAGTATTGAATGAACCTTCGCCCGATTCCGGAAGCGTTGTGAAAAATATATATTGAACTTCAGGAGAGAGTCT
>CAYHFN010000009.1:54300-95369 GCA_964355925.1 uncultured Chitinophagaceae bacterium | reverse complement strand
GTAGTTTATTGAAGAAGATGCAAGTGGAAATATTTGCTGTTTGTGTTTTCGGTCAGAAAACTCGGCGAGGCGAAGCAAAGGTGTTCACTCTCTCGATTACTGCACATCCGGTTCAAAATGGATGAGTACATTGGCGATCTCGGGAATTTTTTTCATTAATGTATTCTTTAACACGTGTGCAACATCATGTCCTTCTTTTACGGTAATGACAGAACTGACGGTGATATGAAGGTCCACAAGATACTTCATTCCTGATTTACGGACGTGACATTTTTCGGTAGCGATCACCCCGGGAACATTGAGAGAAAGGGTACGGATGATGTTCACAAGATCATCGTACCGATGTTCATCCATGATCTCGCCGAATGCAGGGCGCACGATAAGAAAACTATTGTAGAAAATAATCCCCGTCGCTACTAATGCCGCCCAATCATCCGCTGTTTCATATCCTTCACCCATGACTAGCGCAATCGAAATACCGATGAACGCCGCCGCGGAGGTCAACGCATCGCTGCGATGATGCCATGCATCCGCTTTCAGTGATGAACTGTTGGTCTGCTTGCCCGATTTGCTCACAAAACGGAAAAAGGATTCTTTGATCAGAATGACTGCACCGAGAACATACAGTGTGTACGGTTCCGGAACTTTGTGCGGAGTAAGAATATGCTGAATGCTTTGTATTGCAATGATCACTCCCGAACCAATTAAAATTACAACGACAATAAATGTTACAACCGATTCCGCTTTGCCGTGACCGTACGGATGATTCTCATCCGGGGGAAGGGAGGAATAGCGCAGACCGATGAGTACAACGATGGAAGAGAAAACATCGGATGTGGATTCGATCGCATCGGCAATGAGCGCATACGAATTGCCGAAATAACCGACAAGTCCTTTTACGATTGCAAGGAGACCATTGCCGATGATGCTGAAGATGATGGTTGAAATTGCTTTGGCAGATGACATTACAATAATATACGACAGAATTTTCGAGAGTAGAAGAAATACTTTTGAATGTTGCCGGGAGAAATTCGCCTGACCGATTTTGTAGATGACGCTGAAAATCCGTTCGCACACGCAGGCAGATTTGTTAAACCTTAGAGATTTGGCAAATGGTTAACGCGAAATTTTCGGCACTTCATCCATCGACATGAAAATTCTTTTTCCGTTTGCTTTTCCGGTTGCAACCATCTCATCCGCACCGGAGGATGGACCACCAATACGCAAGACAGCATCGCAATGTCTTATTAACCGCACTGCAACGGGATGGAAGATCTCATTGAACGGTGCGTCGCCGATCTGTTTCGATCCCGCCGCTTCGATCAACGGAAGTGCGAACCATTCTCCCATCACCGGCAGATGTCCCATACGATAGATCTTTAAAGCGGTGTCGGTCATTGCCTGCACATTTGCCGCGATTTTTTTCGGATCGTCATTTGTTCCGGAGCGGTACGGACCTGCGACCAGAATCATTAATGAAGCATTGTTGCTCATGGACTACCTTTGTGATGAATGGGAATTTTATTTGTACGTAACCGACCGTCACCTTAAAGGTGACGGTCAGTTTTTGCGATGATATACTTTTTTCAGTAGATCAACCGTTGATCCGGCGGAATGATCTCTGCGTATAGAGCGAAACTTTTGTCATCGATGATCTTCGTTTTCAAGGCAAAACCATTTACCGTATTGTAGATAAAGATCTGATCAAGAAGACTTTCTTTAAAGAAAGAGGAGCGTTCCTTCCAAATTGTTCCCGAAACGGTGATGATCGTTTCGATCTCGGTGCGGGTGTAGCTTTTAATCAGTCCGAGCTGTTTCAATTCGGGAAGGGTCGTATCCGAGAACTGCAGCGCCACCCGTTTTTCTTCAGCTGTGGAAGAGTTGGCGACCGAGTCGATCGTTCTTCCCCAGAGCGCGGGATTGTTGAGCAGTTCTTCATCGTGCTTATGGATGAAATAATAGGTGACGCCGATAAATGCTAATGCAAGAGAAATAGCAATGATATTTTTTTGCGTGTTGTTCATATTGCTGTACTTGGACTCTTCTTAATGATACAATGTTCCCGGGGAATCATCCCTACAAACGTACGGGAAACTGCCGAAGGAGCAAGAAAATAATTCTTAATCAGCAGACCCTCACCTCAAAGGTGACGGTCAACTATGCGCAGTTACTTCAATCCGTTTTTTTCAAATATTTGTATGCAAGATACGCCGCGCCACCGGCACTTGCCGCTCCAAGCGTAATTCGAAATGCTTTTTCCGTTTTGCTTTGATACAACTGCAGTTTCAGCGGTGCAGTGAGATCACTCTTTGCATCGCAGTACCATGAAAATGACTGCGGCGTTCCTGCGAATGTTTGATAGAGGGACATCTGCATGTTCTGTTCCGGTTTTGCGAGTACGAAGGTGAGAGGAAGAATAACCACCGGCTGTTCCAATAGTTGATCGAGATTCTTCATTCTCAGCAGGCTGAGCGTTGTGTCCTGCATTTCGGTCTGTGCGCGTTCTTGTGCGGATGCGGGAAGTACGAAGGTAAGATTGATCAGAACCAATATTAAAATGTTTCGTCTCATTGCTGCTGAAAACAAAGTAAAAAAATCGTGGTAGAGAATCAAATGAGCGGTGATCTGTAGATTTTTTTTACCACCCCTGATAACTATTTTCCAAAACTCTTGAGTCACCACGTCCCCTCCTTATAAAAGGAGGGGACAGACGCGCAGCGTCAGGGGTGGTTGGTTTTGTATTTCATCAATTGAGTTATGAAACTGCAGATGTCGTCCGGAAATATTTTGCAATTGTCTGCAGTACACAATCCACATCATTGAACACTTCTTCATTCCTGAACCGTATCGTTGTGATATCATGATCGTGAATAAATTTATCACGTTCTCGATCATATTTGCGGGCTTCGTTGGTGGAGTGGATTTCTCCGTCTAATTCTACGGCAAGTTTTTCCTTCGGACAATAAAAGTCCACGATGAACGGACCGATGCCCTGTTGTCTGCGAAATTTACGACCGAGAAGTTGAGTGTTCTGAAGATAGAACCACAATCTTTTTTCCGCGGGAGTTGCGTTGTTGCGAAGTGTTTGCCGTTTAAGTTTTTGTTTCTTCGCGTTGAACAATTGTTGTTTCGGCGCTTTCATTCATTGTTTCCTTGTTGCACCACCTCCGAAAATTATTTTCCAATACTCTTGAGTCCGCAATTCCCCTCCCCGTCCCTTTGGGACTCTAAGAGAAGGGTATAAAGGGGTGGTTGCTTTACCTCTACGGCATCAAACTGCTCTTCGCCTGAAATCTCAGCACTCTGGAATTAGAATAGCACGTGATGAATAATTTCCCGGTGGAACTCTGCACCGCAACGCCGTACGGCTGACCAATATTGGTTTCCGATGCAGCGGTGATGGTGCCGTTCGTGAAATTCGATTTTCCTATCACGACATCCGCAGAGTCGCCGTTCTTTTTTGCGGGAGCAATATAAAATACCATTAGACGATTGAATCCTCCATCCGCAACATATAGATTATTTTTCTGATCGACTGCCATCGCATACGGCAGATAGATGTTCCCTCGGTTTGCGATGGTCGGTGTAGAGCCGTTCGCGAAATCCGATTTGCCGAGAACGATATCTGCAGAATCGCCGTTCACTTTTGCCTGCGCGTTTAAAAAGATGAGGATGCGGCAGTTTCCACGTTCGCCGACGTAGAGATTTCCGTTCTTATCCACGGCAACCGAAGTCGGATTCCACATTTTATTTTTGCCGATACCGTTCGCACTTGCAGTGAATGATGTCTGCCCGAACACTGCATCGGCGGCTGCGCCGTTTGCTTTGGATGCAGCGCTGTTAAACCGGAGCACGCGGTTGTTCGATCCATCCGCAACGTACAGATTTCCCGATGCGTCGGTCGCAATTCCCTGCGGCGAAAAGAATTTTGTTGCGGTGGAACCGAATCCTTTGGAGGTGAAGTTCTGCTGACCAAGCACCCCTTCTGCTGCTGCGCCGTTCGCTTTGGATGTGGCGCCGGCAAACCGGAGCACGCGCGAATTTCCCTGATCGAGTACAAAAAGATTTCCGGAAGGATCAAGCGCAATAGAGACGGGGGTTTCAACGCCATTGGCGGATGGAGTGCTCCCGCTGAGATTGAAATTCCAATTACGATCGGTGAAGTTCGCTTGACCAAGCACGCCGTCTGCATTGGCGCCACTCGCTTTGGTATCGGCATTGTCGTAGCGGAGGATGCGGTGCGCTCGTTGATCAACAACGAAGAGCGTTCCAGTACTGCTTACCGCCAATCCCCACGGACCGGGAATAGTACTTTGCCCTGCAGTGTCGAGACCTGTTGCGGTGAATGTTGTATGACCGAACACTGCTTCCGCACTCTGCCCGGTGACCCACGGCGGAACTGTTTCCGTCTGCGTCGGTGCCGGATCATCTTCTTTACAACCAAGCAGCAGACCGAGTGTGAGAATGATTATTGCTTGTTTCATACGCTACTACCTAAAATAGTGAATAGTAGAATGTATTTTATTTCCATGTCTGTTGCAAGAAGGTAAATATTTATGTGACCGCCAATACTGCCACTATGGGATGAAGAAACGCATGAACCATCGCGGGGAAAAGTGCCCAATCAAAAGGAGTCTTTTGTATCCGAACGATGAAGTTGGACAGGAAGCCCAAGTGTTTTTAAACTGACAGTATTACAACTTGCAGGGGAGGCTATTTGTATTTCTCTCCATGAAAGCGGGAAAATTAACAAGGGGATTAATTGTTCAGCAGAACAAAGTTTAAAAAATAATTCACCCGGTTTTTTTATTAAAATTACAATCGTATGCCAAAAACAATTCTCCAGCGGTATTCAAATTCTTTGTCGTTTGGTCGCGCAGGGTCTTTTATCCATAAAGGAAAAAATATTCCCATTCCAATATTGCCGCTTCGGAACGAGGGAAGAGAAATATTTCCCAAATTCATCTGCAGCCCAACGCCTGCATCGTAGAAGAATTGTTTGAACCGCGTCTTCGTTGAATCCCACAATGTTCCGCCATCAGCAAATAATACCAATAGACCTTTTGATATTGCAATATTCAATGCACTTACGTTTGCCGCAATTGTATCGCGTTGAAGAAATAAGTTTCCTCCGCCGGAGCGTACGAAATTATCGCGCAAGGATCGTCCGACAACCGGTGTGCGATAGAACCAACTATCAAATTTTTCGAGTGGCGTGGATTGTGTTAATGAGTGCGCCGTCTGTACGGGAACATTTCCCGTCGAACTTCCTCCATAGAATCTCCAGTTCATTTTCATCCCGAAAAATAACGGGTGATCGAACTTTACCTCTGCTGTTAATTTGGAATAACTGAACGTTGACGTTGGTGTTCCAAATTCATCATCCAATCGGAGAAAGAATCGTCCTTGTCCGCTGTTCTCAAAATATTTTAAACTGATGAATCCTACGTCAAGATTTCCTACACGATTCCATTGAGCAGGATTGTCCAGATAGCGGTCATCATTCACGCGGATAGAAAGAATGCTTGTGGTGATGGTGAGAGTTTGTGCGTAATTTCGCGCCAGATTTTTCCGTGCATCGAATGTTTTTTCAATGATCCATTGCCAGCCGCTGAATCCGTCCAGCCGGAACAATCGTGCGGAGGTTGTGAGTTGTGGATCCCACAAACGAAGCGGAGTAGAATAAGAAAATTCATAATCAGGAACGGTGCTTCGTGTTCCATACTTTGTGTGCAGCGAAACAACGTGATCGGTTGCCATGTAACTTCCGCTGATGTTCGTGCCGATCTCAAATCCATCGCGAAGATTGAACCCGGCTGCCGGTGCGGCATTAATGCGATACGCATCCAACGGATAGGTTAATAGATTGGCAATATTCAATCCATAATCGAAAACAACAGGGGGCATGCACCACGAGTTGTTCAAACGGTTGATATCGGCAAGTTTCATTTCAGGATCGATGACAACATTGTTTATTGCGGCGGGAAGCGAGTCGATCATTATTTCTGCGCGATGACCTTTGTTCCAAACTGTTTCCGAAAAACGAATGTCGCGTATTGTTCCATCCGCAAGTGTAAGTCGCAGTGTTGCAGGCATGATTGCCTGTTCTTTATTTTCAAGAACGATTGTGGAAATTATTTTTCCATTATTTTCTTCGCTGCGAACATCATCAACAGCAATATCAAGTTTCCAGGTTTGATCGAACCACTGGTTCCAGAACCAATCGAGATCACGTCCTGCGGCATTTTCCATCGTATTGAAAAAATCTTGCGGGTACGGATGTTTGAACAGCCAGCGATTGTAGTAATCATTCATTCCCTTTGAAAATCGCTCTGAACCGATCACATCTTGCAGCATAACCATTACAGTTCCCGGTTTCTGATATGCCATCACACCATATTGCAGTGCCGGAATCAAATACGGGTGAGCCATTAATGTTGCTTCGTTGTTTGCACGCGCCGACATTAAATAGAATCGTTGTTCAAACAATCGGGCATTTGATTCCGGCAGATTCATCCAAGAATACTTTTTGAGAAAATCTTTATGCAAGAGTCCGTTATTCCCGTATCGGTCTTCAACTGCTGTTGCAGTGATGAATGTGTTGAACCCTTCATCCATAAATGGATAGTTCGTTTCGTTGCTGCCGATCATCATTGGGTACCATTCGTGACCGAGTTCGTGGGCAATAGTATAGTATAATAGATTGCTCACCGGATCACCGGAACTTGCATAGATCATCATCGGATATTCCATTCCGCTGACGGGACCGGAAACGACCGTTGCCTGCGGATAAATATAATTGCCGAAATGTTTTGAAAAATGCTCGATGACATGCTTTGCCATTTGTGCTCCTTCATCCCAATTCGACGCATCTCTCATCATCAGCGGTAATGACGCGCGATATTCATTGGGATGATAGAACGCATAGATTCGAACTCCGCTGTTCGTCACTGTTCCATCCCATACATAATTTGCTGAAACTGCAAATGCAAAATCGCGGACATTCTCCGCAGTGAATTTCCAGATCGTTTTTTCTTCGTTGATACTATCAGCTGTTAATACAATCTCAGATGGAAGAATGATCCGTGTTGTGGAATCGTTGGAAAGAGAATTGAACCGCTGCAATTGCAACGGAGTGAGAACATCGTTTGGATTTGTCAGTGTTCCCGTTGAAGCAATGATGAAATTATTCGGAACAGTGATCGAAACATTCCAGTTTCCATATTCGGTGTAAAATTCTGCAATGCCGAGATACTGTGTTCTGTCCCAGCCGCGTTGATCATCATACACAGCAACCTGTGGATACCATTGACTGATTCCGAAATCATTTCCTTCACTGCCGGTACGAAGCTCTGCATTCTTTGGAATATCGTAGTTCCAATCCAGTGAAATTTCAACCGATGTCTTCGGCATTAATAGCTGAGGAAGAATTGTTTCCATGATCGTTCCATCGATCGTTGGAGTAATAACAGTATTATTAACTGAAATTTTATCGATGCTCATTCCATTCGTAACACCAAATGCGCGGCTGGATTGTTCGTCATTCTTTCTTGGCGAAGAATCTTTTCGAAAAATATTTTGATAGAGATGCCAAACGATGGATTTCAGCGTGTCGGGTGAATTGTTATAATAGATGACCGTTCCTTTTCCAGAAAGTATTTTTTTCTTTACATCTAGATCAGCATTAATTTTATAATCTGTCCGTTGCTGCCAATATGAAATTGAGGACGATCCGTTCGAAAAGCGTGAGTGTTCTTTTGCGAATGATTGTTGGAAGCTCAGAAATATCAGAATTACAAAAAAGAAAAAGGGAGTTTTCATAGATTGAACGTTAAATTTAAAAATGAATAATATTTATTTGTATTGATTTAGACTTCCAAAAAATGAAACAGGTTGCTGTAAAATAGGCAAATTATTTTGGGTACAAAACAAAAGTTCTTTGAAATGGGCCGTTTCTAAACTCAGAAACTTCCCTTATAAATCCTTTCCTTGCACTTCCTCGCTAGAATTCGTATTTTGACTATAGAAAACCCGCCAATCAGCACTTTCGGCGGGATTTTTTTTAAATCCAATAAAATGTACCCGTCATGCTGAACTTGTTTCAGCATCTTTATCGTATATGACAGACCCCGAAATACCGCTTTACGGCATCCCGTACAGCGGAACAAGTTCGGGGTGACGTATTCTTAAAGAAAAATGAATCAAATTAGAAATTTCTGCATCATTGCTCATATCGATCACGGCAAATCAACGCTCGCAGACCGTTTACTCGAATTTACCGGACGTATCACCAAACGAGATCTGGCGACAAATCAGGTTCTTGATGATATGGATTTGGAACAAGAACGAGGTATCACGATCAAGCTCCATGCCATTCAGATGGAATATAAGGCGAAGAACGGCGAAACGTATACTCTCAATCTTATCGACACTCCCGGTCACGTTGACTTTACGTATGAAGTTTCCCGTTCGCTGGCCGCATGCGAGGGAGCAATTTTGGTTGTTGATGCGTCTCAAGGAGTAGAAGCACAAACGATCAGCAATTTATATTTGGCGATCGATTCCGGACTGGAAATTATTCCGGTGATGAACAAGATCGATCTTCCTTCAGCGGCAACAATGATGGACACCGTGAGAGATGAAGTGATTGGTTTGATGGGATGCAAAGATGAAGAGATCATCCGAGCAAGCGCGAAAGCAGGGATCGGCATCGAAGATATTCTTGAAGCAGTGGTGAATAGAATTCCTGCTCCGAAAGGTGATCCGGAAAAGCCACTGCGTGCGTTGATCTTCGATTCAAAATTCGATGCGTATCGCGGTGCGGTGGCATATGTGCGAGTTGTTGACGGCGTGTTGAAAGAAAAAGAAAAGATTAAATTCATCCACAACGGCAACACGGCAGAAGTTGAAGAGTGCGGTGTGTTGTATATGAATAAGAGCCGCACGAAAGAATTGACTGCCGGAAATGTCGGTTATGTTATTGCGGGACTGAAAAATGTGCGCGATACAAAAGTGGGCGATACAATCACAACACAATATCACGGAGCAACCGAAGCGCTTGCGGGATACAAAGTAGTGAAGCCAATGGTGTTCAGCGGATTGTATCCGACGAACAGTGATGAGTTTGCTGAACTTCGCGACTCGCTCGAAAAACTTGCTCTAAACGATTCATCACTCATCTATGTTCCGGAATCATCCGGTGCATTAGGATTTGGTTTTCGTTGCGGATTTCTTGGACTGCTTCATATGGAAATTATTCAGGAGCGATTGGAACGGGAGTTCAATCAATCGCTCATCACGACTGTTCCTAACGTAGAATTTCGTGTGATCCTTACTACCGGTGAAATGATAACCGTCGATAATCCTGCCGATATGCCGGACCCGACAAAAATAGAACGAGTAGAAGAACCGTTCATCAAAGCGCAGATCATTACACCGACGGAATACATCGGCAACATCATGAAATTAGCGACCGACCGCCGCGGTATTTGGAAAGATACATCGTACCTTGATCCGACACGCGCCGATCTTACGTATGAATTTCCGTTATCCGAAATTATTTTTGATTTTTATGATAAATTAAAATCATTAACGCGCGGTTATGCCTCATTAGATTACGAATATCTGGATTATCGCGAATCGAATCTTGTAAAACTGGATATTTTGCTGAATACTGAACAAGTTGATGCATTATCAACCATTGTCCATCACGATAAAGCATTCGAGACAGGAAAAAAACTGTGTGTGAAACTAAAAGAGCTTATCCATCGTCAAATGTTTGAAGTTGCAATTCAGGCGGCGATTGGAAGCAAGATCATTGCACGAACGTCGATCTCTGCAATGCGAAAAAATGTTATAGCAAAATGTTATGGTGGCGATATTTCCCGAAAACGCAAACTTCTTGAAAAACAAAAAGAAGGAAAAAAGCGTATGAAACAAGTCGGACGGGTAGAACTTCCGCAGGAAGCATTCCTTGCAGTGTTGAAAATGGGAGACGATTAAAAGAAAGTTAAAAATGTAAAGTACAAAGTGAAAATTTAATGAGTCAATTCGGCAACTTAAAAATTTGTCAAAACATAAATTAGGATTCTAAATGGCAAAAGAAGAAAAAGAAACCAAACCAAAAGAGCCTGAAAAGAAGCTGACGTGGAAAGAGAACATGACCGCGCAGATTAAAGAGTTCGTGATCGTGTTTGGCGGATTTTTACTGCTTAATAATTTTGTCATCGCATCGTTCCTTGTACCGACCGGTTCAATGGAAAAAGAAGTTCTGACTGGCGACTTTCTGATGGTGAACAAATTTATTTATGGACCTTCTACACCTCGTAACATTATGTTCACCGATATTCGTCTTCCATGGACAACACTTCCCGGTTTCAAAGATGTGCACCGAGGTGACGTTATCGTATTTGAGTTTCCGGGAATGAGAGAAGAAGTAAAACCCGATGCATTCACATTCTATTTAAAACGCTGTATGGCACTCGGTGGCGACACACTTGAGATACGTAACCGTGTAGTATATATCAATGGGCAGTCCGCACCGATTCCAAAAAATATGTATTTCGATCAAATGCGTGTTATCCCGCCGTCATATCAGGATGAACGTTCATTTCCGCAGACATCGGGATTCAATGAAGATAATTACGGACCGCTGGTTATTCCGAAAAAAGGAATGACCATGACTATCACTCCGGAGAATTTTGCGATGTGGGAAATTTTTATTAAGCGCGATGGTCACAATCCTGCATTGAGATCAGATGGCAAAGTAGTAATCGATGGAAAAGAAACGAACACATATATTGTAAAAAAAGATTATGTTTTTGGTATGGGAGATCACCGTGATAATTCGTTGGACAGTCGTTTCTGGGGTTTCATTCCGCGAGAAAATATTGTCGGCACGCCGATGTTCGTTTATTTTTCTGTTATGTTGACAGATGAATATCGCGCCGAACTTGCGATGCGCGGCGAATCAATGAGAATGGAATGGATCTACACATCGTTTTCCGGACACAACATTATTCTTGATATAGTGACGAAAATCGTCGTTACAGTATTCAATCCTGAAACAGTCCGTTTCGGACGTATTGGTACGGTTATTAGTTAGAAAGAAGTGACAATGTGGCGAACGATCCGTGATGGAGTGATTATTGTTTTTTCAACACTGCTGTTCGCCACGTGCTTAAAATCGTGTGTTATTGATGCATATAAAATCCCGACCGCATCGATGAGTGAGACGCTTGTTGCAGGAGATTTTCTTTTGGTCAACAAGTTCATCTATGGTGCGCGGACACCGCAAAAATTCCTTTATATATCACTTCCACATTTTCATTTTCCAAAGCTTGCAGAGACCAAACGCGGCGACGTGATCGTATTTGAATTTCCCGGTGAGCCGAATGAAGTGCTGCAGGTGCGAAATCTTTTTCTAGTAAAACGATGCATTGGTCTGCCGGGCGATACGATCGATATCGTAAATGGAACAGTCCGCGTTAATGGATTAATTACACGAGGTCTGCAAAAAGCGTCCACAGATTTTCCTATGACCATTGTTCCGGCACAAGGAATGAAGATCGATCTTGATTCAACAACATTTGGGAAATGGAGTGTATTCATTCAGAGGGAAGGAAGTTCTGTCGAACGTCGAGGAAATATTGTTGTGATCGACGGACAAGAATTTTCTTCATATATCGTAAAGAAAAATTATTTTTTTGCACTTGGTGATAATATCAACAACAGTTCAGATAGCCGAGAGTGGGGATTTATTTCTGAAGAGAATATTGTCGGGAAAGCAATGATGATCTATTGGTCGAAGAATAATGATGGAATTCAGTGGGAAAGAATAGGGACATTGATACACTGACAAATCTAAGAAATAATATATGGTTCTGCACGTTTCCGTTATTGCAATTGCAAGATTCACCTCCCAATGTTTTTTCTTCATGAATTTTTCCCGTTAACTTCATCTCAAATAAAGAACACAACTACCGGAATGTATTAAATCAACGTAATAACGAGTGATTGGTTCCAAATACCGTTTGATTTGTATTGAATGAGAGGAATAGTTGCGAGCGAAATTAATGAAACAAACAAAATCCCGCCCCACCGCCTTACAAAAGGAAGAAACAAAGCGATTCAAGTTAAATACCAAACGTGAACAGTAGCCGATAATAAGAACACAATAAAAAGCGCTCGATATACCTGGTTTGCAATTGAATCCTTTCTGAACATCGCCACAGCCAACTAAATCACAGTCAACGAAGCTGGGGGGGTACAAGTACGACTCTGTCTGGTGCACCTGAAAAGCCCTGATTTATCAGATTTTTTTCTTTCTCTGCGGGGGGAAATAATACGTTAATATCGTTTCATTATGATAGCCGATTACCGCTCCAACGACAGAACAGATAATGACTGTAGCAAATCCTTTAATTGATGATTCATTGTTGTTGAAATCAAAAAGTGATTTTGCAGTAATACCGCCGAGTAATAGACCGCCAAATCCGCCGATCATCGTATTGAATCCGTTATCGTTTTGGTGATATAAAAGCATAGATACCGATCCTATCGGTAGGGATTGACGAACTGGATCATCACCTGTTTCATAAACGATCGAGTCAATCCCAGCACGAACAAGTGTAATTTGAATGACGGATGAATCTTTCAAGTTCATTTCAAAATATTTTCCTGTTCGTAGACGATTGAACTGGTCATATGAAATATTGTCGCCAGAATTCAGATCACCTTGTCGCGTCACATAAAAACTTTGACCGCAGCCGGTGAATGAAATTATTATTAGTAATTGGAAAAATAGTAATGAATGTTTCCGCAGAGTATTCACAAAAAAACTCCTTTCCTTAAAATAATTCACCGAAATTCAAATAGAATCCCGATGTTTCTTTGCTGACTCCAACATCTAAGCGTATGACAAACGTATCCATATAGAACCGAATTCCGCCGATATAATTTACAGACCAATCGGTCACCGAAATATTTGATAGTGAAGACCACACTCTGCCTGCATCCACACCAGCCACTATGCCAAATCTCCAAAAAATGGGAATTCGATATTCCACATTACTGATGATGGCAGATTTGTCGAGATAACGATCTTGAGGAATTCCCCTCAGCGTATTTGTTCCACCAATAGAAATGAGTGATTGGACAGGAAGATTGCTGCCGGATAATGATTGGAGTATTATACGGGAAGCAATAATCGATGACCCTATCAATGTTTTATAATACTGTAATGAAGAATTGAACTTAGAAAAGCTTGATGTTGATCCGAAGATGATTGGTGCATATTCCACTTCTCCCGAAACAACTAATCCTGAGGATGGAGTGATAAAACTATTTCTGGAATCGTATCGGGCATTGAAGAGAATGCTGTTCATTGTTGCTGTTGAACGGTTTATTGCAGGGAGAATATCTTTTAATTTGCTGTCCAATACAAAACGGCTATTTCGGATCGATCGGTATCGGAGTCCGGTTTGAATGACGAACGTTGTCGTGATCCCTTTTCCAAACATGACCGAACAATCAAACGGTTCACGAGTATAGATTTCCTTATCGGAGAATTGTGAACTGTTTCCGATACCGAAAAAACTATTCGATATCCATTTGTCGTAATCGATCGTCAGATCAATCGACATCGGATAAATTGTTCCTTGTCTCAATTCAAAATCAGGGTAGGAAGCAACGAAACGGTACCAACGCTCTCCGTTGGAGCTATTAAATAAAATGATATCAAATGATTCGTTTTGACTAAATAGATTGACAGTCATTGATTTCACACCAAACCCAAATCCTGCATCGGTGTCGTAACTGAGAATTGGTAGCGCCTCCCATTGTGCATGGATTGAATCATTTTGAGCAAATAAATTTGTTAAGAACATAACTATCGACAAAATAATTGTATAAATTTTTTTAGATATTGTTGTTTTTTCTGAACACTTATGGCGGGAACCAGATCTATAAATGCCTGATAGGAATATTCGGGAATGACGAAGTTCTAATAAGTTTGCATTCGTATTATTCATAATATTCTCCCGTCAGTCACCACCGATTCAGCAAAGAACCAGTGGTAGGAATAGGTTGATCAACGAATCAACATCATTTTTTTTGTTTGAGTAAAATTGTCTGTAGTCAATCTGTAAAAATAAATACCGCTGGCACATTGCTGTGCGTTGAATGTAGCATTGTACGATCCCGCCTGAAGATTTTCATTGACCAATGTCGTTATTTCTTTTCCGAGCATATCGTATACTTTCAATGTTGCGTAAGATTGCATCGGCATTTCAAACAAGATTATTGTTGTTGGGTTAAACGGGTTCGGGTAGTTTTGCCCAAGAAAAAAATTGTTTGGTTTCAGTAACTCATTCTTATTGATCGACACTTGAGTGATTCTGTTACCAATCGATGGAGAAATTGTATCCCTTTTTGAAACATAGGCTAGCAACGCCTGATACTCGGACACATCTTCCAGAACAACAACGTCAGAAATATTGATCTCAAGGAACGATTTGAGCAATGTAATGACAAGTTCGTTGGAAGTCACGCTGTATCGTTTGGTAGGATCGAGTGATTGACCGTTAACTTTAATCCAAGTGATCCGTGAGCCAGGATTTGCCTGTGGATTATAATCAAGTTGCATACCTGAAACCTGTGGAAAAAATTCGTCATTCAATTCGATATTAGCGAGGCATTTTTCCAATGCGATATAAAGAGATTCTCCCGTAATAGTGAAAGTAACGAGACGGAATCCTAAAAAATTTTTCTCGTTGAAACCGTACCCAACCACTCGGAACAGGTCGTCACCAACAATCGGACCGTTATACAATGGTTGAGAAGTCGATCCACCGGGTTCAATCGCTATATCACTCTTTGTGTATTCACGGAAAGCATCCGTTACCAAATTTCCAATTGCAGTTTCTTTTGGCTCAGTTCCCATAAGATTCTTCGGTACTTCATTGAAGAATCCTTTTGCATAACCGATACGCTGTGTGAACATCGGCCCAAATTGTTGTTCGATACCGGCAATGAGTTTGTCAACTTCACCGGACACTGCCGGCTCTTCAGGAATATTCTGATCGAGACGAATATTGACTGACGAAAGTAGTTCGGTTGCATTGTTGGTAACACGCAGTTGTATTTTACCCATCTCAGTATAGAAAGCATTTGCTTGTGCAACCCACGTTGTTTTTCCTAATGGATTTGTAAATGCTTTAGCAGTTCTCGAAAGATGATCGTGTGCACCAATGATGAGATCCACACCAGGGACTGCAGTAGCTATTGTTGAATCAATATTCATTCCAAGATGTGATAAACAAATGATGACAGAGCAGTCCAATTTTTTTAAACTATCAACGGTTGCCATGACACATTGTGGAATATTTTCATTAAACAGAACCGGTGATGGATTTGATAACACATTTGTTTCTGGAGTTGTGACACCAAAAATTCCGACTTTCACGTTACCTAATTGTCTTACAGCAAATTGGTTGATGAATTTTTTCAAGTGAAGGGTATTGGTATCTGGGATCAGGATATTTGAAGAGACGATTGCCATTGGACTTTCATTCATGGAGGAGTCTAATGCCATTTGTAACGTGGTCGGTCCAAGATCGAACTCATGATTTCCTAAGGTCATCACATCGTACCCGATCATTTTCATCATTTGTAGTTCTGCAATTCCGAAATAGGCATTATAAAATATATCACCGATAAAAAGATCGCCTCCGTGAAGTGTCAATACGTTCGGATCTGTGAATTTTGTCATCCCAATAAGTGTAGCAGCACGAGCAATACCGCCGATAGATCCTTTTAAAGTGGAGGGGTTTCGTTCACCGATTGGTGCAAGATTAGAATGTGAATCACTTGCGAACAATATTGTTAAAGTATCAACCTGCGCACGTGCCATGGATAAACTGATGCTGAGCATCGCGAAAAAAAATAATGATTGTTTCATAAGGTCTCCATTTTTTTTATTGTGATTAAAGGAAATGATCTATTTTATTTTTTGGATTGCATAACCGAACATCAAAGAAATTCTGTTCCCATTCGGATTGGTTGCAAACACCAGATCCAATGGAATGTTCACACCGCCGTAGTTGAAGTTCTTTCCGACAGAGATTACGAGCGACGAAGTGATCTTCTCGGTCGTTACGACTGCATTTGGACCGAGACCAAACTCGATACCGCTCGGCAGCCGAACGCCCATTGCAAGTGTGCCAGTCGGTATCAATGTTCCATATTCTACTCCTCCAACCAACGGAACAAATTGGATTACAAAAGATGGTCCGCCGCCGTCGGGAACAACCTGATACTCGAATAACCATCCGAATTGACTGATCATTCTGCCAATGTTTTTCTTCTTTAATTCGAATGCTAATTCAGTATTTCCGGGAACCATCGTAACTCCTAAACGCGGCCCGCCAAAGTTTTTTTCACCAAGCACGATCTGATTGATGAGAGAACTTTCTTGGGAAAAAAGAGGGGAGACGATCAAAGCAACCGCACAGATCATCAGTGGTAATGTGAATAATCGATTTTTCATAACTCCTCCAGCTGTTAATGGTGAATGATTTCGTTACTTACTTCACCAGTAAAATTACAACAGAGGAGAGATGAATTTGCCATGATCTCGTCAAGAGATTGTCAAAAAATTGTCATGGTAGTTTGGATTATAACGAGGAGTTTATTTCGTGAATTTATATCCCGCGGTGTGGATTGTAATGAGATGTTTTGGTTTGGATGGATGTTTTTCAATCTTTTTTCTAAGAGACAAAATATAATTATCGACTGTTCTTGTTGTGGGTGTAACATCGTATCCCCAAATATCATCGAGCAATTGATCTCGAGAAATGACATTACCATGATGCTCTACAAAGTATTTCAATAGTTGGAATTCTTTTGAAGTGAGTTTGACAGGTTTTTTTCCTTTCATTAATTCCTGTTTTATAAAATCAACGGAGACATCTCCAAACTCCGCGGTTTGCGTGATTCCATTAACGGATTGTTTTCGTCTTAGGAGCGCATGAATTCGTGCAATTAGTTCACGTATCCCGAATGGTTTCGTCATATAATCATCGGCGCCAATCTCCAATCCCAGAACTTTATCTGCCTCATGTCTTTTGCTGGTTAGCATCAGGATCGGTGTATGATTTCCTTTGTTTCGAAGATCGCGGCAAATCTCGATTCCGTTCTTTGAAGGAAGCATGATATCGAGAATGATCAGATCGATATGTTCACGTATTGCGATACGAAATCCTTTTTCACCATCCACGGCAGTAAGAATGGTCATTCGTTCTTCTGCTAATCCTTCTTGTAGACCGCGGAGGATTGCAGGATCGTCCTCGATGATGAGAATTGTTGTCATATAGTTTCCGATGAGTTATGAAGAGGAATAAAGAGTGTGAATGTGGTACCTTTTCCGATAGTACTTTGAACTTCAATTTTACCACCGTGAGCATCAATGATATGTTTCACCAGTGAAAGTCCGAGCCCCACACCTTTTACGGTATTTTGGTGTTCTGGTAATCGGTAAAATCTGTCAAAGAGTAATGGAATATTTTTCTTGAGAATTCCATCCCCTTTATCATGAATCGAACAGATTCCAAACCCCTTATTTTTTTTAAGTGAGACATGGATATATTTATTTTTGGTTGAATATTTTATTGCGTTGGAGATCAAATTTATCACCGCTTGTTCAATTGCATCCTTATCGGCACCGATCGTTATTATAGAGCGAGGAGGTGAATAGTGAATTGAAAATCCATGTTTTTTGATCATATAAGACATTTTTTTTAACACGCTGCTGACAATATCATCAAGAGAACAAATTTCGAAATGATATTCTTTTAAGCCACTCTCGATACGTGAACCATCCAAAAGATTATTGACCATTCTGCTCAAACGGTCGCTTTCACCGGTGATGATCTCCAATTGTTCCTTTCCTTTTTTTGAAAGGACATTCTTCTGAAGCAGCTCTGAAAACATCCGTATGGATGTCAATGGTGTCTGTAATTCGTGGGAAACATAGGAGACAAAGTAAGATTTGAGTTTGTTGAGTTCTTCGGCTCTTGTTCGTTCCTCTTTTTCACGGAACATTGTTTCAAGCATTTCCAACCGTTCAAGATGTTCTGCTGCACGATCACAGATCATACAAAGCAGCGAAATTTCCTCTGAATCGAACCGGTCGTGCGTTTTAACCCTGCTGATACCGACCGCTCCAAAAATAGGAATCTGCTCACTTTTGATTGGGACAAAAAGCTCGCAGCCGATCTTTGTTTGCAAATCATTATCAATAAGAATCGTTTTTTTATTTTCAGTATGAATGATGCTTTGTACTGCCGTTGCCGGGTGCGAAATGATCGATGTGATTTCATCGGTCAGAATTGGTAGTGTTTCGTTCGATTCTTCATTTATCCGGTTAACCGGCAGAAGATATCCATTTTCTTGTCTATAAATGATGCATTGTTCCACAGGAAGAAAAAAGTTGATCGTTTCCAACACTGCAGAAAAGATCTCTTCCCTTGAAATTGAATATTGTAACCTCTGAGCTATATCGGATTGGATATTGCTGTATTCAGTGTGTGCTTTGAACAACAACCTATCGATGAATGTTTTCAATCTGTTTCGAAATGGATTGATTGCCATTGCGATGATTAATGTGATTACAACAATGATAAAATGTTCCGTTGAAAGAATTGTATCGTGAATGATTTCAGCAGCAAGGATGACGATAATAAAATATGTGATTGCAATAATTACGCTGAAAATGAAATTGACAATCGTTCGTTTGATTAATAGCCTGATGTTGAACAGATGATGTTTAATGAAGGATACGCCAAAAGAGAACGGTAACGCAATAAAAAAAATTGTGGTATATTCTTCCGCCACAAGATATTTGCTGAACAGTAACTGGGGAAGTATATAGAGTAAGAGAAATGGGAAACTACTTATAGCAAATCCCCAAAAGATCCATTCCAAGCGGTTTCGTTCTTCAGAAGAATCTGTTCTTTTATATGCACGGATGATGTTGCCAATACCTGCAATGAACGTAATAAATATTGCTATATGGAACAGATCAAAGTATTGTTGAAATTGTGCATAAATGGTCAACGATTGTTTCGAAATTGCGAGAAGATGATAGTAGATCAAAACTATAGAGAATATAAATGCGGTTGTATAGATTGAAAAAATTCTGATTTTTATATATTGCGGAGTATTCGTGCAATAAAACTTCGTAAAAATATAAAATGATGCGATTCCAAAAACATAGGATATGAAAAAGAGAGAACGCACAATGGTTACGGACAACTCTTTTGATTGAAGCGAACCCCATGTGATCATAATGACTGTTCCCACGAGCACCATCATCCAATGGAAAATGTGGGCAATATTATCTCGAGGTCTGCTCCACACGACAAAAAATCCAACCAATAAAAAAGAGATACCGACAAAAAATATTATAGTAATGTACAGAAGGTTTGGGTAACAGGGAATAGTTGAAATAAACAAAGGAACAGTTGTTCCATTTTTAAGTATTGTTATTTTATGATTGCTTCCTATAGCAGCATTATCGGAAATGAATTCAAGTTGTTCCGATATTGTGATCGGCGAATCATTAATGGCAATAATCGTATCACCCACAGTAAGAGGAACAGAATCTGCCCCAATTGTTATTTTTTCAACAATAAACATTCCATCTTTTTCATATACTGAAAATGGAAATATGGAGCGATCTATTAACGAAGGGATATGGTAGATTGAAACGATCAACAGAAGGCAATCGAAGAAAAGATAGAACAGAATGGAGGCAGTATATTTAATCACGTCATTATCTATCTTTTTTTGTGAAATACGACGATGAAATAGTACTGAGTTATGCTTACATAGTCAAGAGTATCGGGCACTTAATAAAACACCGTCATTGGTATATAATTCTAAGACTGTTTCTGGACGATTATTATACCCTGGAAGTTGCTTCCCTACAACTATCTCGTTATCTTTGGAAAAGATAAAGAACTTCCTAAAAAGTCGATGAAAAAAATTCTAAATTCTATTCGTGATTTTGTCCTGCGATACCCTGCCATTCTAGCATCTTATTTCATTTATGGGTATTACTTTATTGCAACAATGGATTTTTACATTAAATTTAAGCACCGTCATTTTGATGCATCGGATGCACTCCAGCATTTTGATACATTGTTGTGGATGTGGTTGCTCGCCTACGGTTTAGTGAAAGTGATCGAATTACGGGAACAACTGCACACACGCGAGAAAAAAATCATCGAACACGCACACGATATTCAATTGAAAGAAACACAGATTCAAACGCTCCACGAAGTAATTATGACGCTAAAACACGAGATCAATAATCCACTGGCGATTATTTTAGGATATGCACGACTGTTAAAGAAACAAGTTGCAGAACCTGAAGCATTGAAAAAAATTGAAGAGATAGAACATGCATCACAACGGATCAATCATGCCTTAAAAGAATTTTCCGCTGCACAGATTTACGAAGTGATAGATTCCCCGGTCGGCAATCTTGTTGATCTAGCCCCATTCAAATCAGAAAAATAATAATGACGCTCCATGAACGCTGGATGAAGTTTGCACTGAAGGAAGCATTCCGTGCTTTCGAACAGAACGAAGTTCCTGTTGGTGCAGTGATCGTTCATCAGAGCACAATCATTGCAAAAGGATACAACCAAATTGAAATGATGCGCGATCCCACTGCTCATGCAGAGATGATCGCATTGACTGCAGCAGCAGCTCATCTCGAAAATAAATTCCTGAAAGATTGTATTTTGTATGTCACAATGGAACCGTGTCCGATGTGCGCCGGTGCAATCGTGCTATCACGAATTCCGACGATCGTGTTTGGGTGTTACGATCCGAAAATGGGGGCAAGCGGAAGCGTGATGAACGTGACGGAAAATAAAAAGCTCAATCATCAAGTTCATGTGATTGGCGGAGTGCTTGATGCTGAGTGTGGTGGATTGGTGAAAGAATTTTTTTTGAAGAAGAGAAAAAGAACAGAAAAAGAAAACCTCGAAGGCACAAAGGACACGAAGAATCACTAACGTTACGTTGTGATTCCTTCTTTTAATTTTTCCGCTCTGTCTGCCAATCTCAACGCACTGATCATTTCATCAATGTCACCATCAATGAATTTATCAAGATTGTAAATCGTCAGACCGATGCGGTGATCGGTAACGCGGTTTTGTGGAAAATTATAAGTGCGAACTTTATCGCTGCGATCGCCGCTTCCAACCATTGATTTTCGTGAAGCGGCCTGTTCGTCCTGCTGTTCTTTTAATTTGCGTTCGTACAATTTTGATCGGAGCATATTCATTGCCCGTTCACGGTTCTGAAATTGTGATCGTTCCTGCTGGCATGCTACGATAATTCCGGACGGTCTGTGGGTGATGCGCACTGCGGTTTCAACTTTGTTGACGTTCTGTCCCCCTTTACCGCCCGAACGAAATGTATCAAGTTGAATATCGGCAGGATTAATGACGACCTCTTCAACATCTTCAACCTGAGGCATCACGGCAACAGTTGCCGCGGAAGTGTGAACACGTCCCTGTGCCTCGGTTTCCGGAACGCGCTGAACGCGATGAACGCCGCTTTCAAATTTGAGAACTCCGAACACATCATCACCGTCAATGCTCATCGTTACTTCCTTAAATCCCCCTTTGTCGGTCTCATTCCAATCCAGCGTATCTATACGCCATTTTCTCCGTTCGCAAAAGCGAACATACATTCGGTAAAGATCGGAAGCGAATAATGCAGCTTCTTCGCCCCCCGTACCGCCGCGAATTTCCACGATCACATTTCGATTGTCGTTGGGATCTTTCGGAACGAGAAGGGATTTTACTTCTTCTTCCAGCATTACAAGCTGTGGTTCCAATTCCGCGATTTCTGCGAGCGCCATTTCCTTCAACTCAGCATCGCCGCCAATTGCTAACACTTCTCTGCTGCTTTCGATGTTCTTGAAGACGTGCAGGTATTTATCTGCAGTTTTTACAATTTCAGATAATTCACGAAACTCTTTTCCAAGTTCTTTGCTCTTTTGCTGATTGGACGCGACATCAGGCGAGGACATTTTTTCCTGCACTTCAGCGAAGCGTCGTTTGATGGAATGTAATTTTTCTTCTAAACTGCTCATAATTAATATCTTTAAGAATCGTCATGCCCGAATGTCCCGCTTTTTAGATTCCGTTCGTTGCGGGATTCAAAAGACGGAATTCTTATCGGGCATCCATAACATTAAAAAATAAATTGCTCCACAGTGTTCGATTATTTTTATAACACAATTTTGATGGATTCCCGCCAGAAACGTGTGGGAATAACGTGTTATTTAAATTTCGATTTTTATTCTATTTGTAACGCAGCTTTAATCGCTGCAAGAGAAACTTCCATCATTGATTCGTCCGGTTCTTCCGTTGTGATCTTTTGCAGCCACAATCCCGGTGCGACAAAAATTTTTCCAATTGCTGAATTACTATGCTTCGCTGAGAACTTCAAAAATTCGTATGAAATACCGCCGAGGACCGGAATGAATGGAATGTGCGTTGCTAATCGTATTGGCAAGGTCAGTTCATCAATGAACTGCAGCAAAATTGTATCCATTACGCTGAATAATAAGATTGCGATCAACATTACCTGCAGCACAAAACTTGTTCCGCAGCGCGGATGAAATCGTGTGTATGTAATTGCCGATTGAACCGTCAGCGGTGCATTCTGTTCGAATGCAAAGACTGCTTTATGTTCCGCACCGTGATATTGAAAGAGGCGGTGAACATCCTTCATCTTAGAAATTGCATAAAGATACACAAGCAAGATGGTAATGCGTATCGCACCGGAGACAAGATTGAACTGAAGCGGTTTTTGTGATACATCAAAGAATTGAGTTGCTGCAAAAAGAGGGAGGAAGAAGAACAATCCGATACCAAGCACAAGCGAGAAGATGAGTGTTGCGGTCAATGCAAGTTTTGATTGACCCTTCACTTCTTTTTTATTTTCTGGATGTTCTTTCAATGCTTCATCCTGCATTGCAATTTCCGCGGAATAGTTCAGCGTGCTGATGCCGATATACATCATTTCCACTAATCCAACCGCGCCGCGGATGATCGGTTTATTGATGGAAGGATATTTTTCCATTACCGAGGTGAAGGGCATCTTCTTTACAACGATCTCTCCGTTTGCTCTTCGCACAGCGGTTGCGATCATTCCTTTTGCCCTCATCATTACCCCTTCAATGACCGCTTGCCCGCCAACCTGGATCGGTTGGTTGATATCAAATTTTTGTTCGCTCATAGTTTATAGTCCGATAGAAAGTAAAAACCTGTGAAGGGAATTCACAGGTTTTGGTATTACAATATATGAAAAGTTAGGGGAAGAAAAAATCAGTATCCTACTGCCAATCCATAACCGCGGGAGTCGCTTGCACCGTAGAAGAATCCTTTCTCGTTATCTATTATAATACCTTCTGCAAGTCCGCTGGTACCTCGGCGTTGCTGAAGATTTTGTCCTATTGCTTCTAATTTTTCAATCGTATCTGATGAAAGTCCTCGTCGTTCATAATATGTAACATCCGGCGACCATTGATGATGGATACGGGGCGCATCGATCGCTTCCTGAATGTTCATCCCGAAATCAACTACGTTGCAGATAACCTGCATTACGGTTGTAATGATGGTTGTTCCACCGGGAGTTCCAATAACCATAAATGGTTTGCCATCTTTCACAACGATTGTCGGTGTCATTGATGAAAGCATACGTTTGTTCGGCTGAATTTCGTTCGCAATATTTCCGATCGCGCCAAACATATTAGGAACTCCGGGTTTCGCACTGAAATCATCCATTTCATTGTTCAATAAAAATCCTGCACCGTCAACAGCAACGTACGAACCGAAGCCGCCGTTGAGCGTTGTTGTCACGCTCACACAATTTCCCCATTGATCGACAACGGAATAGTGAGTAGTTTGTTCGCTTTCGTGCATGGGCAGTTTACCAAAGAAGATATTTTTGCTTTCACTTGCTTTGAGAGTGTCGATCGTGGCTCGACGTTCATCGGCATATTTTTTTGAGATGAGCCAGTCAACGGGAACCTTGTAAAAATCGGGATCGCCGAGATGTTCTGCACGGTCTGCATAAACGCGGCGCATTGCTTCGATGTATCGGTGAACCGTCCTTGCAGAATTATGCCCGTACGATTTCAAATTATATCCTTCAAGAATATTCAGGAGTTGAAGCAATGCCGTCCCTCCGGAACTGACAGGAGGCATTGAAATAATTTCATATCCGCGATATGTTCCTTTTAGCGGTGTTCGTAATGCGGCTTGATAATTTTCAAGATCAGACTTAGAGATCAATCCACCTCCACGTTTCATTTCTGCAGAGATCAGATCCGCCGTTTCGCCTTTATAAAATCCGTCGCGTCCATTGTCAATGATCCGTTTTAAAGTTTTTGCAAGATCCGTTTGTTTCCAAATCTCACCATCCTTATACGCTGAGTCTTTGCTGACAAAATATTTTTTAGTTCCCTGAAATTTTGAAAGTGTTTTTCTATCCCAATTTAGATCTTCGGCAAGATCGGGGAGGAGAGGAAAACCTTTTGAAGCAAGATCATAAGCAGGAGTGATCACTTGTTTACGGTTCATCGTACCGTATTTTTCTAATCCCATTAACATTCCCGCAACAGCACCAGGCACACCAGGGGCCAGATGCCCAAGTGTACTTTTATCGGAGATGAAATTTCCCGCACTATCGAGATACATATCGCGAGAAGCTTTCCCCGGCGCTTTTTCCCGATAATCAATCGCGTAACATCGTCCATCGGCAAAACGAATATTCATAAATCCCCCCCCGCCAATATTGCCTGCGGCGGGATATGTTACGGCAAGAGCAAATCCGACCGCAACTGCAGCATCTACAGCATTGCCCCCTTTTTTTAGAATTTCCATTCCCGCTCTTGATGCAAGAGGATCAGCGGATACAACCATGCCATGTTTCGCTTTCACCGGTTTGTGCGAAGCAGAAAATGTAACGTGTCCGACAAAAAACGTTGTGATAAGAATAAACCCCAATGGGGCAAGCGAGAAGATTTTTTTCATTTGAATCCCTTTAAAAAAAGAAGCCCTGTCAAAAAAACGACAGGGCTGAAATGATGAAAGACCCTTATCTAAAATGGAAGATCGTCATCTTTTGGTGCTTCAGACATCATTGGTGCAGCCTCAGAAGCCGTACTACTACTGCTTCCTTTTCCGGCACCGCCTCCACCGTCAAGCATGATCAGTTGATCGGCAACGATTTCGGTGACGTATCGTTTAATTCCATCTTTTTCATAATTGCGTGTTTGTAATTTTCCTTCAAGATATACTTTTTTTCCTTTTTTAAGATATTCTCCGCAGATCTCCGCGAGTTTCCTCCAAGCAACAATATTGTGCCATTCGGTTTTTTCTTGTTGATTACCTTCCTGGTCTTTCCAGCTTTCACTTGTTGCGATGGAGAATGTTGCTACTGCAACGCCGCTAGGCGTGTATTTCAATTCGGGGTCTTTACCCAAATTACCGATCAATTGAACCTTGTTTAAACTACGTGACATAAGACCTCCTTATTATAAATGGTGAATTGTTCGAGCAACATACAACATTTGAAAAATATTGTCAAGTCTATCATGAACTCTTTTTGTTAATCGACTCGTTTTTTCGTATTTTCAATTAATATTTTTTTCAATTTTCCATCCTCTAACTATATGTCACTTCCCGAAAAATCAGATTTTATCAGAGAAATTATCTCCGACGATCTTAAGTCTAATAAATTCAACGGACTCATACATACACGATTTCCTCCGGAACCAAACGGGTATCTCCATATCGGACACGCAAAATCGATCTGCTTGAACAATGGAATTGCAAGGGATTTCAACGGAAAGTTCAACCTTCGATTTGATGATACGAATCCCTCAAAAGAAGAACAAGAATACGTAGATTCAATAATCGAAGATGTGAAATGGCTGGGTGGAAATTTTGAAGATCGAGTACTCTATGCATCCGACTATTTTGAAGTGATGTACGGACATGCGGTTACGTTGATCAAAAAAGAGAAAGCGTTTGTCTGCGACCTTAATGCCGATGAAATGAGGTTATCGCGTGGAACACTTACTGAATCGGGAAAAGACAGTCCGTTCAGAATCAGAAGCATCGAAGAAAATCTCGACCTTTTTGAACGGATGAAAAAGGGAGAATTCCCAAACGGTTCAAAAACTCTTCGCGCAAAGATCGATATGGCATTGCCAAACATCAATCTTCGTGATCCGGTAATGTATAGAATTGTACACGAAGATCATCACCGACAGGGAATTAAATGGTGCATCTATCCGACATATGATTGGGCACATGGTATAGAGGATTCGATCGAAGGGATTACTCATTCTATTTGTACACTGGAATTTGAAAATCACCGTCCGCTGTATGATTGGTATTTGAATAAACTGGGAGTATATCATCCGCAGCAGATCGAATTTGCCAGATTGAATATTACGTATACAGTTTTAAGTAAACGAAAACTATTGAAACTTGTTGAAGAGAAACATGTCTCCGGCTGGGATGATCCTCGTATGCCAACCATTACCGGTTTTCGCAGACGCGGATATACTTCAGAGTCGATCATAAATTTTTGCGATATGATCGGAGTTGCAAAACGAGACAGCACGATTGATGCCGCTTTGCTTGAATTTAGTATTCGCGAAGACCTGAACAAACGCGCTCGGCGAGTGATGGCGGTTCTCAATCCGATAAAAATTATTATCACAAATTATCCGGAAGGAAAAACAGAACAGCTATCCGCCGTTAACAATCCCGAAGATGAATCTGCAGGAATGAGGATGATTCCGTTCGGTAAGGAATTATTTATTGACCAGGAAGATTTTCGCGAAGTTCCCCCGCCAAAATATTATCGTCTATCTCCGGGAACGGAAGTACGGTTGCGATATGCTTACATTATTAAATGTGAAAGTATCATCAAGGATGATAAAGGAAATATTAAAGAGATCCACTGCACCTATGATCCGGATACTAAAAGCGGTTTGCCCGGTGCAAGCAGAAAAGTTAAATCAACAATTCATTGGGTTGAAGCATCTCAGGCTGTCGATGCCGAAGTACGATTGTATGATCGATTATTTATAAAAGAGAATCCTGACGATGCGAAGGAAGGGAAAGATTTCCTTTCTAATTTGAATCCTGACTCATTGCAGATCTTAAAACAGTGTAAAGTTGAACCAATCCTTGGCTCTGCAAAGCCATCCGAACAATTTCAATTTGAACGCGTTGGTTATTTCTGTGCAGACATAAAAGAGAGTAAACAAGGAGCGCCGGTGTTCAACAGAATTGTTACGCTAAGAGATGCTTGGACAAAGATCGAGCAGCATTCCAAAAAACATTAGACATCAGCCGGACTGAATTACTGATAGAATGTCTTTATGACTGTTCATGGAGAAACCTTCCGGCGATTGTAATTTAAGCGCAATAGCAGATTAGAATTCTTTAAACATTGATATTCAATTGATCAATTTGGTTAATTTTTAATCCGCTTTTCAAATTCTAATAATTAGAACATTGGTTATATCGTTTTCGGTGTTGCTTCTCATTGACTTGCTTCATAACTTCAGATAAGTGGGAATACCATAAAAAAGCGGTAAAAATAAATGGCAAAAAAAATTTTAATAGCCGAAGATGATGAAGATAGTCGTGATTTGATCGTTTTTATGATAAAGCGAAGCGGATTAGATATTCAATTGTTTCAGGCGGAGAATGGTCAAGAAGCAGTAACTTTAGCAGGACAACATGTTCCCGAACTTATTCTTATGGACATGCAAATGCCTGTGATGGATGGATTTACAGCAGTAAAGATCATCAAGGCAACTCCGGAGTTACAACATATTCCGATTATAGCCTTTACCGCGCAAACTAGAGCTGAAGATAAAGTCGTAACAAAATCGATCGGTTGTGTAGAACATTACTCTAAACCGATGGATCCCGAAGAGTTGACACGGTTGATCCGTAAATACGTAAATATTTAAACGCAGGATATATGTTCCGAAAGAAAGTTTATTTTAAGGTTCTGGGATATTTTGGATTCTTACTCATTGTGCTGGTTGCGATGGCGTGGATTACAATCAATAGACAGGTGAGAATTGAAAAAGAATATCGCTCATCGAGTTCCGAAGTACAATTCCTGAACAAACTGGAAAAACTTCGCGCTCAACTTGTCGATATTCCAGAGTATCTTGATTATTACGAAAAATCCAGAGATACGCGATACAAACAGTTCTTTCTTGGCGGGCTAAAAGATTTTCCTTCTCTTATTGATGAGATCAAAGGAAGTGCTGTAGATTCAATGACGATCAGTGATCTCACCCAAGTGGAGTCCTTGTTCTTTGAATGGACAACCTATGTTGGAGAAGTTCGTGTTAAAATCGTTGAAGGACATATCGGTAAGGATTCTATTGCCATTGCATTTGCAACACTCGACAGACTAGAAACTCAGAATAATTATCTTGCTCAGGCACGGTTATTAACTGCTATCGTCTACGAAAAAATGCTGTTTTCCCAGTCACAGCGTATTGATTACGCCAGAGAGCTTGGCAGTGAACTGACGCGATTCATTATTTTCATCAACATTCTTGTCGCTCTCTTTGCAATTGCATTAGGATTTGTGTTAAGCCGTTCCATTACTCAGCCGCTTGATCAACTTCGTGAGGGTGCACGTAATATAATGGAATCAAAATTTGTCACGCTTGATTTCCATCGCGTGGATGAATTTGGCCAGCTTGCAACGGAGTTCAACAAGATGTCGAATATGTTGAACGAGAATTATACCCGCGTAAAAAGTTATTCCGATATGATGACGACACTGAACCGAAATGATACGTTCAGCGGGGTTGTTACAGAAAGTCTTGATCTGTTGTGCCAGCAAACGCAATCAGGAACCGGCGCGTTCTATATTTTCGATAAGAATATCAACAAACTTTCAATCGTCGGAAAATTTGCAATGAGCAATGACGGTAGAACGCAAAATTCATTTACCATCGGTGAAGGAATCGTCGGAGAATGTGCGAGATTAAAACGCTCGATGGAAATTTTAGATGTTGCTTTAAATTCAAATTTCCCTATCGAGACCGGAATTCATTCATCCATTCCGGCATACACGTATGCATTTCCTATCTTGTTCCAGGAAAATTTGATCGGTGTTCTGGTGCTCGGTTCAATGCAGCAATTCTCCAGATTGACACGCGATCTGCTTGAAAGTGCTCTTCCTCAAATTGGAGTTGCAATTACAAACGTACAAAATTACGAAGCAACACAGGAACTCTCACGGGAAATTTCGAAGAAGCACGATGAGTTGAATACGAAAACACAGGAATTGGAAAAAGCATACCGCGTTAAATCCGATTTTCTTTCTAATATGTCGCACGAACTTCGAACACCGTTGAATTCCATTATAGGATTCTCTTCTATTTTGCTTGGCGAGAACGGCGACCCGTTGACTACAGACCAGCGCAAAGCAATGGAAAAAGTGCTGAAGAATGGGAAACACTTGCTGCAGCTGATCAATGATATTCTTGATTTCTCAAAGATCGAATCCGGAAGAATGCATGTGAGCATTGAAACTGAATCAGTTGAAGAAGTGGTGAATGGCGCTGTGATGACGGCGGAATCATTGATCAGACAGAAAAATATTAAATTGAACAACGATCTTGAGCCCAATCTGCCGATGATTAGTTCTGACATGCTGAAGATCAAACAGATTCTTGTAAATTTGTTAAGCAATGCCGCGAAATTTACCGATGAGAATGGTACGATTATCGTTCGTGCTCGATATGAAGCACCAATGGTGAAAATTTCTGTGATCGATTCCGGAATAGGGATAGAAGCAAAGAATCTTTCGAAGGTGTTTGAAGAGTTTTCGCAGGTCGACAACAGTCATTCAAGAAAGTATCAAGGAACAGGTCTCGGCCTTCCAATTGCACGCCGGCTTGCACAATTGCTCGGGGGAGATCTTTCAGTTGAAAGTATGGTCGGCAGAGGTTCTTCTTTTACACTGGCGATCCCACCTACTTATAAGAACAATGACAATACTGATGTGGTGAACCAATCGACCCCCGCAGTTCTGCCACCGACAAAGTCACAAGAAATTCCGGTTGTACAAATGATCAAACAGCTTGAGATTCCTTCCATAAAGAATGGCGAAACACGTGTGTTGTGCATTGACGATGAACCCGATGTGATCGAAATTCTCCGTAACTATCTCGTGCCGGAAGGATTTACTGTCTTTGGTGCAAATTCGGGCGACGATGGAATAAAACTTGCCGAGCGGTTACAGCCAACTGTTATTACACTTGATATTATGATGCCAAAAAAAGATGGATGGCAGGTGCTTCGTGAATTGAAAGCGAATCCACTAACGCAGGACATTCCGGTACTAATCCATTCCATGGTGGACAATGTTCCTCTGGCATATTCACTCGGTGCAATAGATTATTTACCAAAACCTGCTGATGTTAAGCTTGTATTAAAAATGGTGAGAAAAGCAGCTGCGATTGATGACAAATATATTTTAGTTGTGGATGACGATGATGATTTCCGTTCACTGCTGGTAAAAGTTCTGAAAGACGAAGGATTTTCTGTTCAAACAGCAGCCAATGGACAAGCGGCATTAACAAAAATTGACGGTGGAAGACCATCGTTGATTTTGTTAGACTTGAGCATGCCGGTGATGGATGGATTTGAAGTACTTCGAAGATTAAAACAATCTGAACAGCTGCATTCCATACCGGTTATCATTTTAACGGGTATCGATCTGACCGAAACACAAATTGCCGAGATCAATAAACTTACCAGTGACCTGATGCAAAAACGGGATTATTCATCGGACAATCTTGCAACAGCGATCAAACACGCAATTTCTCCAACACCGTAAGAAAGAAAAATTATGATTGAAAATGATGACACTATTCCGGAAATACCAAAAGTTCTCTTTGTTGACGACACCGAAGACAATCTTGATCTTCTGGAATTTGCATTAAAGAAAAAACCGATCACGATGTTCCGAGCATCGAGCGGAAAAGAATGTTTGGTTGTAGCCGAAGAGCAGCAGCCGGATATGATCGTGCTCGATATTCAAATGCCGGAGATGGATGGATTCGAAACCCTTCGCAGACTTCGTGCAAATCCGGAGACAGCAAAAATTCCGGTGATATTTCTGACAGCGATCAAACGTGATCCGCAAAGTATCGCCGAAGGAATTTTGCTTGGCGCCGAAGAATATCTAACGAAGCCGATCGATCTTGAAGAATTATTTGCGCGGGTGCGTTCCATCTATAGAGTAATGGCAATGCAGCGCGAACTTGAAACAGTTAGATCACAATTTATGGCAATGCTGGTGCACGATCTGCGCACACCGCTGACGATCATCATCAGCAGTATCGATTACATTACCCGTCATTATGGCGCTGAAAAACCACTTGATGCGGATAGTATAAAATTGATGCAAACAGTACTGGCATCAACACGCGGCATGTCATATCTCGTGAACGATCTGCTCGATCTTTCCAAGTATCAGGCGGGGCAAATTCAGTTGAGCAAACAGACGATCACCATTCACGAATTGATTGAAGAATCGCTGCAGCCGTTCTTGCCTCAATTCAAACAGAAGAACATTGCATTGAACACGGATGCGAATATTGATCTGCCCCGGATTGAAGCAGATTCCGGAAAGATCGTTCAATTGATGACCAATCTTCTTGCCAATGCAATTAAGTTCACTCCGGAGAATGGATCCGTTGGGATCAAAGTGGAACAAGAGACCTCGGCAGATAAAAAACAACCATTCATTAAGGTTACGGTAAGCGATACCGGAATTGGTATGAAACCGGAAGAGATTCCGTTGTTGTTTGAACAGTACCGCCAGGTTTCATCCGCAAAGAAGACAAAAGAAAAAGGGACCGGACTTGGTCTTGCGATCTGTAAACTGATCGCTCAGGCACATGGCGGAACAATTGGCGTAGTGAGTGAATTAAACATAGGAACGTCGTTCACATTCACGCTTCCGGCGCAAAAGGAAAATTAATACTTGAAATAAAAGCAAAAAAAACCTTGCAGAGTAAAATATCTGCAAGGTTTTTTCGTTTCACAGCGTTTCTAATTTTACGATTTTTCTTTAATCATCTTCTTGCTTCCTCAGATTGCATCGGTTATATTTCCTTACGATAGAACGCAATTCAACAATAGTGACAGGCGATTATGCTTAATTATGTATGGATATCACTTCTGCTGATCGGAATCTTTACGGCTGTGGGAAGGGATATCAACGATGAAGTGACGAACACATATCGTAATGGTGTTCCGGTTACAGCCCAATTTGAAACTTTAAAACAACGAACTGCTGTTCGGCCTGCATTCGACGGCGAAATTATCTTATCAGTAGCAGCATTCAATCAATTCTATAATATATCATCACAAACCCTGCAAACTGAAATCCACCAAACCGCAATACTCACAACACTCTCTTCGGGCAAACAAAAATTAGAGATACCGATAACCGATGCAACGCCTTCGTTCTGGAAAGAGATGGCAAAAGCTGCCGGTGGTAAAGAAAAATTGGAAGCAGTGATCATTTCGTTCGATCAAGAAAAAAAAGAAATTGTCTTTACAATGGAACGAGTTTCTTTTGTAAAGATAAAAGCGGTAACGAAAGCGGCGATCGAATTTTCTGATACTGCGGTTACGATATCACTGGGATTGATTGGAGTGATGGCGTTGTGGCTTGGCATTATGAAAGTAGGAGAAGCGGCGGGATTGCTTGAACTTCTTACAAAGCTGATGACGCCGGTAACACGAAGATTATTTCCTGATGTCCCCCCAAATCATCCGGCGGTTGGTGCGATGATCATGAATATTGCCGCCAATATGTTTGGTCTTAATAACGCCGCAACGCCGATGGGATTGAAAGCGATGGAAGAGTTGAACAAGCTCAATCCGAAAGCGGGAACTGCAACGAATGCAATGTGTACATTCCTTGTCATTAACACATCCGGATTGACATTGATTCCTGCAACGGTGATTGCAATTCGTGCTGGACTTGGTTCTGCGGATCCGGGAATTATTATCGGTACTTCAATCTTCGGCGCTGCATGTGCAACAACTGCGGGATTAATATCGGTGAAAATTTTACAACGACTTCCAAAATATAAAAAAGAATTGGAAGTTGGTGTGAAGGATACGGAGGTGAAGAATGGTTGAGATCTTCCGTTCCGTTATTAACATTATCTCCGCATTGGCAATCCCAATCTTTATCGTTGTTTTTCTCGGATGGGGAGTGATCAAAAAAGTAAAAGTGTATGAAGTGTTTGTTGAAGGAGCAAAAGATGGATTCAATACTGCGGTCCGTATCATTCCATTCCTTGTAGCAATGTTGTTTGCCATTGGTATTTTTCGCGCGAGCGGAGCAATGGACGTTGTTGTTTATATCCTTTCACCCGTTACAAATCTGATCGGTATGCCAGCGGAAGTTCTTCCGATGGCGTTACTTCGTCCTCTATCCGGCAGCGGTTCAATGGGCCTTATGGCGGAACTGATGAAGACTAATGGTGTTGATTCATTTATAGGGGTTCTTGCTTCAACATTATATGGAAGCAGTGAAACAACGTTCTATATTCTTGCTGTTTATTTCGGTTCTGCCGGAATAAAAAATACTCGTCACGCATTACCGGCAGGTTTGATCGCAGATTTTTTTGGAATGCTGGGAGCAGTATTTATTACTCGTATATTGTTTGGTGTTTAATCTACAGGGGAAAATATGAAAAAAGTATTTATTTTTATTGTTGCGTCAATGTTCTTTGTTCCCATTTCATTGTTTGCTCAAGGTAAATCTGGGGCGGCAGCAGCTGCAAAAGGGGGTGGTACGGAAGGCGTTGTAAAAGGTGGCGTCGGAATGACCTGGATCGATGGTGAAGCATATTATCTTGTTTCTCTTGCGCCTGAAATTGCATTCGGGAAATTTGGCGTTGGACTAGATCTGAATCTCCATATTAGCAGTACAAACCAAAAAATCCGAAAAGAAGATTTCGATGAAACGTACGACTATATCCGCATTATTCGATATTTACGATATGGAAGCAAAGGAGATGAATTTTATATTCGTCTCGGTACATTGGATTATGCAAAACTTGGACATGGTTCCATTCTCTATAACTACAAGAATAGCCCGAGTGTTGATGCGCGAAAAATAGGAACAGAACTGGATGTCAATTTCGGTAAATGGGGTCTTGAGACAGTGTATGGTGATTTTACCGCTGCTAGCGTTTTAGGTGTGCGTGGATATACTCGTCCGCTTCAATTTACACCGGCAAAAACCATTCCTATCATCGGTAATCTTGAAATTGGTGCAACGTTTGCAAGTGATATGAGAAGTGATGCAAGCGATATTGGCGTTAATAGAAGTATTGCTTCACCGACTACGTTTCGATTCATCTCAAAACAAAACACAGGAAGTTTGAGTATTATTGGCCTCGATATGGGACTTCCGCTTCTCCATTCGCCCGTAGTTGATATGACTCTCTATTATGATTTTGTAAAAGTACTCAATTTTGGAAGCGGTATGTCCGTCGGGTTAGAAACAAATTTTTCAGGAATGGGGTTGATCAAGATTTTTACAAAGTTTGAACGACGATTTGCTCAGACCGATGAATATCTTCCTTCGTATTTTAATTCATTTTATGAACTCGATCGATACTCTTTAACGCTTGATACAGCAGGTGTGATTCAAAATTTTTCGTCGAAAGCGCAGATTCTTTCCAACACTAAATCACCAGGTCCTGGATATTTTGGTAGCTTGTTGGTCGATGTACTGGGAACTATTCAAATTGAAGGTTCGTATCAAAAGCTCGATCTTAATCCAACCAGCGGAATTTTACATCTTGGCACGAATACCGGAGATAAAATTCCCCTCATTATGGTCAGCGCAGGATATGACAAACGAAATATTCAAAATAATAAGGATATCTTTACACTTGATGAGAGGTCATTGTTATACGCTGAAGTTGGGTATAAACCGTATCCATTCATGGTCGTTTCAATGTTATACACGTGGACATTTGCACCCGAAAAAGACAAGGATGGAAATGTAACGGGGTATGTTCCACAAAAACGGATCACGCCAAAAGTCAGTTTTGTTTTTCCTCTCTAAACAGAAATTATGAATCTTCTTAATAATCTTATCGTTGGAACTCTTCCGTATGTTCCGAAACAAATTGTTGCAAAAGTTGCCGGCAGGTATATTGCCGGTGCTGCTTTGTCTGACGCAGTAAAAACAGTTCAGCAATTGAATGCCATCCGCGCAATGGCAACGGTCGATGTACTTGGTGAAGATATTTTTACAAAAGACCAAGCCATCCAAAGTCGAAATGCGAGTGTTGCAGTGTTAAACGGAATCGCTGACAATAAGATTGATTCAAATCTCTCCATCAAATTAACCTCGCTCGGCCTGAAAATGGATAAACAATTTTGCATCGATAATGCAAATGCAATCATTGAAACTGCGAGAACACATAATAATTTTGTTCGGGTCGATATGGAAGATCGGACCTGTACCAAAGCTACACTGGATATTTACCGAACAATGCGGTCACAGTACGAAAAGGTCGGTATTGTTATCCAGGCATATCTGCATCGGAGTGAAAAAGATATTCGTGAGCTTGCAGCAGAAAAAGCCAATGTGCGATTGTGCAAAGGGATATATAATGAACCGCCGGAAGAAGCGATCAAAGATTACAATGGAATTCAGGATAATTATCTGAAACTCCTTCGCATATTGTTTGAAAGCGGATGTTATGTAGGCGTTGCAACACATGACGATATATTGATCAACGGTGCAAAGAAAATGATTGCGGAATTGGGTGTACCGAAAGAGCGGTATGAATTTCAAATGCTGTTGGGAGTGCGTCATGAAACACGAAATAGTTTGATCGCGGAGGGACATCGTCTTCGGGTGTATGTTCCTTTCGGGAAAGATTGGTATGGATATTCAGTACGGAGATTGAAAGAAAATCCGCAAATGGCGGGTAATGTGTTCAAAGCGATCTTTGGTATTGGTCAATAGAAGTTGGTTTTATAATTTATTCAGAAATAAATATTCATAATTAACGATCAAAAAAAACAAAAGGAGAATCTCATGACTGAAATGAAAACAGGCGGCGGATTGAAATATGTTCCGTATGTTCCTGCCCAAACAGATATGAAAGAATTCACAGTGCGCGCCGTGCTTATCGGGCTCGTAATGTCTGTAATACTTGGTGCCGCAAATGCATACCTCGGTTTAAAAGCAGGTATGACGATTGCAGCAACATATCCGGCAGCAGTTATTGGTATGGCGCTGCTTCGAATTTTCAAGGGCACGATCCTAGAAGAAAATATGGCACGTACAGTTGGTTCCATTGGAGAATCTGTTGCCGCGGGTGCGATCTTCACAATTCCGGCATTTTTAATTTCCGGCGTGTGGACAGATCTTTCAAGTCACTATTTTGAAGCAACCGCAATTATGATGGTTGGCGGTATAATGGGAGTGTTGTTTGTAACACTACTTCGCCGCGTGATGGTGGAAGATGTTGAACTTCCATTTCCGGAATCTGTTGCTGCAGGAGAAATTCATAAAGCGGGTCAGCGTGGAGGAAGCGGTGCTGTCTATCTTATGATCGCCGGCGGAGTTGGTGCCGTGATTCAGGCTTTAAAACAAATGTCGTTGTTTGCTTCTTCGTGGGAGAAATTTATTCCATTCGCAAAAGGTCCCGTTGCTCTTGGTAAAACCGGAACATCCTTGAATGCAAGCGGTGGATTTGTTCTTTCTACTCCGGGTGTCAGTCCGGCATACATGGGTGTAGGATATATTATTGGTCCGCGTCTTGCGTCGCTTAACTTTGCCGGCGGATTACTTGCCTGGGGACTTTTTGTTCCGCTGTTGTTATTTTGGCTAGGACCCAGTCTTGAAGCTGCTCATCCTGAAGGATTGACTGACCATACGTGGCTTGCTCAGGCAACAACTGTTTGGAGATTTATCGTTCGTCCGATTGCCATTGGCGGAATGTTGATGAGTGCCGCATTCACATTGTTTCGTATGAGAAAAAATCTTATTGGCGGATTGAAACGATCTATTGGTGATGTGAAAAAAGCTGCAACGAGCGGTCCGGAAACAAATCGAACCGAATCAGATTTGGGAATGTCCAAAGTATTTTTGGGAATTGGCGGAGCGGCAATTCTTACATTCTTCCTGTATAATCATTTTGCGCAGGATATTGTTGCTGCATTAACGGCTACTGTTGTTATGATCATTGCCGGATTTTTCTTTGCAGCAGTTTCCGGATATCTTGTTGGAATGATCGGTTCGTCGAATAATCCAATCAGCGGACTTACCCTTTCAACAGTGATCATCGCAGCATTGCTAATGGTTGCACTCGGACAAAAAGGAATCACCGGAATTGCAACAGTATTAGGAGTCGCGGGTGTTATCTGCGTTTCCGCTGCGGTCGCAGGTGAAATGTTACAAGACCTCAAGGTTGGTCACATTCTCGGCGGTACGCCTTGGAAAATGCAGGTTGGTGATCTTATTGGCGTTGTTGTTTCCGCCGCTGTTATGATATTTCCGATCATCGTTCTTCACGAAGGCGATTTAAAAATGGGTGGTATGGGACTTGGTGGAAGTGCATTACCGGCTCCGCAAGCAAGCTTAATGGCTCTCGTTTCACAAGGTATCGTTGGCGGACAAATGGCGTGGCCTCTTATCATCGTCGGAATTTTGATGGCGATCAGTTTTATTCTTGTTCAAGTAAAGAGTCCGATGCTAATTTGCGTTGGTATGTATCTTCCATTGGAAACTACCTTTGCAATTTTTATCGGCGGACTTATCAAAGGAATCGTTGACAAAATGGTTGTCTCACGAAAATTCAATGATGCTCAAAAAATCAGAGTTGAGAACAATGGAACATTGATCGCTGCAGGATTGATCGCCGGTGAAGCTCTCGTCGGTCTTGTTTTTGCAGCAATGGCGTTCTGGGATGTTCCAACACCGGTGATATTTAAAGAGCCTTCATTCCTTGGAAGTTTGGCTGTGTTTCTTATTGTTGGTTATGTGTTAGTAATGATCCCAGTAAAAAATGCAGGGCGACCGGATGAACCGGCACCGCCAAGCGCAATGATGTAAAGAAAAGATGTCTGACACCTTATGAACATTTATGAGGTGTCTGACATCTTTATTTTTTAGAAAGATTTAATAGTTTGAAAAAGCAAGAAACAAAAGAAGTAAACCTGTGGGAATTGACACCGCTTCGAAATGCGAAATGGGAAACAACAGAAGAAGGAAAAGTTGTTGTGCTTGTTCCCAAATTTAAAAATCCATTTCTTGTCAAATGGATCCTGCCGTATTTAGCAAAACCATTCTTTCGAATCAAACTGGACGAAATTGGTAGTCTGATCTGGCAGCAATGTGATGGAGCCACTTCAATATCAACGATCGCCGAATCTTTGAAAGCAAAATTTGGCGACTCGGTTGAACCGGTTGATGCACGCATCAATAAATATCTCAATCATCTGGAACGCGGCGATCTTCTTTTGGTTGAACGAATGGAATCAACGAATTCTATACACTTATAATTATTGTGAATAACGAGGTATATTATGTCCGAAGCAATTAAAGGGTTACAGCCTGAACTATTATGGAAATATTTTGCCGAGATCAGCAAAATTCCGCGTCCATCAAAGCATGAAAAAGCAATCGCAACATACGTGATGAATGTTGCAAAAAAATTCGGTCTTGCCGCAAAGCAGGATAAATTCCTGAATGTTGTTGTCAAAGTTCCCGCATCACCCGGGAAAGAGAACGCACCAATGTTGTGTTTGCAGGGACATGTGGATATGGTTCCCGAAAAGAATAAAGATAAAGTTCATAATTTCGAAAAAGACCCGATTGAACTTGTTCGCAAAGGAAATATGTTGATGGCAAACGGAACAACGCTCGGCGCTGACAACGGAGTTGCGGTTGCAACGTATCTTGCCATTATGGAAGATAAATCACTTGTGCATGGACCGCTTGAACTTTTGTTCACCGTTGATGAAGAAACAGGATTGACCGGCGCAAATAATTTGAAACCGGGATTCCTTGAGAGCAAGATATTGATGAATCTTGATTCGGAAGAAGAAGGTTCCTTGTATGTTGGATGTTCCGGAGGCCGCAACACGATCGGAACATGGAAGTTAAAAACGGATAATGCTCCGAAAGGAACTGTTGCCTTGAAGATCATTGTAAAAGGATTGAAAGGGGGTCATTCAGGATTAGAGATCGACAAAGGACGCGGTAATTCGATCAAGATCATCAATCGTGTTTTGATAGCGCTTGACAACGTTGGATCGCGTCTTTCGATGATCGAGGGTGGGAATAAGAGCAATGCAATTCCACGCGAAGCAGAAGCGATAATATTTGTTCCGAAAAAAGATGCGAAGAAAGCGGTTTCCATTGTTGCACAATGGAATGAAACGATCAAGGCTGAACTTTCATCCGTAGAACCTGATCTGCAGATCGTTACAGAAAATGTTGAGATCAAAAAAGCGAAAGTGGTGAAGAAAGATCTTCAAGCATCACTCTATCAAACAATCTCTGCCCTGCCCCATGGTGTTCTAAAGATGAGTGCCGATATTAAGGAACTTGTTGAAACGTCAACGAATGTTGCGATCATTAAAACGGGAAAGAATACTATTGAAATGATCACCAGCCAGCGAAGTTCTGTTGCATCCGAAATAGTAGAAGCACTTCAAACAATGGCTTCTATTTTCGTACTTGGCGGAGCAAAGATAGTACAGACAGAAGGGTATCCGGGCTGGAAACCGAATCTCAATTCAAAGATCCTTGCGATTGCAAAACAATCGTATAAAAATCTGTACGGCAAAGATGCATTGGTAAAAGCAATTCACGCCGGATTGGAATGCGGAATTATTGGTGAAAAATATCCCGGAATGGATATGGTTTCTTATGGACCTACGCTTGAAGGAGTTCACTCGCCTGATGAAAAGATTCACATCGATACTGTGGATAAATTCTGGAAATTCACTCTGGAGATATTAAAAAACGTCAACTAAGTGAAGAAGTGCTTTTTATGATCATAAGCGTCGTACAAGTTTTGTGCGGCGCTTTTTTTTCTTATCTTATCGCATAAAAACTAATTTATATCATAATCGTACCTATGACAACACAACAAATTGAAACCACACTGCCACCCCCTCCGCGGGCATATCGATGGCTGGTTCTTATTCTCATCAGTCTTGCAATGTTTGGTAACTATTATATCTATGATGCGATAAGTCCGCTCGCCGATGTTCTGGTTACTCAATTGCATTTTACAGATTCTGATATCGGCCTGTTGCAGGGAATTTATAGTCTGCCGAATATTATTATGGTTCTTATCGGCGGATTTATTATTGACCGCCTTGGAACAAAAAAATCGACACTGATCTTTGCTGTGCTGTGTTTGCTTGGCGCAGTGATCACAGTTTCAAGCGGGACGCTCTTTGTTATGGCAACGGGAAGATTAGTCTTTGGGCTTGGGGCTGAATCACTGATCGTTGCAGTGACAACCGCAATTGCAAAATGGTTCAAAGGAAAAGAGTTAAGTTTTGCTTTCGGTATCAATCTTACCATCGCGCGGCTTGGTTCGTTCGCTGCATTAAATTCTCCTTCGTGGGCATCAAAATATTATGAACATTGGCAGGCAGCATTGATGATCTCCGTTGTTTTCGGTGTGGTTTGTGTGGCTGGGGCAATAATCTATTGGTTGCTTGAATCGAATGCAGAAAAAAAATATCAGATCAGTAACGCCGGCGCTACTGATAAAGTAAATTTTTCTGATATTTTTAAGTTTGGTGTTTCGTATTGGTATATCGTTGCATTGTGCATCACTTTCTATTCTGCGATCTTCCCGTTCCAGACATTTGCTGTAAAGTTTTTTATGGAAGCACACGGCA
>CAYHFN010000009.1:0-54200 GCA_964355925.1 uncultured Chitinophagaceae bacterium | reverse complement strand
GCGATCTTCCCGTTCCAGACATTTGCTGTAAAGTTTTTTATGGAAGCACACGGCACGTCGCGTGAATTGGGAGGATTCCTTTCCAGTATGCTCACACTCTTTGCAATGATTGCAACTCCTTTGTTTGGATTAATGGTCGATAAAATTGGAAAACGCTCTCTCTTTATGATGTTCGGTTCCATCCTACTCGTTCCGGTCTATTTAATGATGGCATACACTCATGTCTCATTGTATGTTCCGATGGCGATGATGGGAATTGCATTTTCACTTATCCCCGGTATTATGTGGCCCTCAGTCAGTTACCTTGTTGAAGAAAAAAAACTCGGCACAGCGTACGGATTAATGACATTGATCCAAAATATCGGTCTTGCCGGATTCAACTTTCTTGTTGGCTGGGCTAATGATTTTTCTGCTGCCAGCGCAACAAATCCCGGCGGATACTCCTTGGGAATGTGGATATTTTCTTCTCTTGGATTCATTGGATTTCTTTTTGCATTTTTACTTCGTCGAAACGAAACAGGACCAAACGCGCATGGGTTGGAAACAATAAAATCGTAAGAGCAATAAATCGATAAATGTGAGATGGTAGAAGTGAGATGACTGATGGGAGTCGGTAAAGGGAAGACGTGAGATGAAAAAAGTGAGGTGAGTTTGTATGGAGAAAGCTCATAAAAAACTAAATGCCTGGAAAGAGGCGATGAAGTTGGTGGAGTTGATCTATGCAATCACAAGTCAGTTTCCAGACAGTGAAAAATTCGGACTTGTCTCTCAAATGCGTCGCAGTTCTGTCTCGGTACCTTCAAATATTGCTGAAGGTTCGGCAAGAACTGGAACCAAAGACGTGATTCAATTTTATGTCATTGCTCGTTCGTCATTAAGTGAATTGGACACTCAAATTGAATTATCATTTTTGTTGCACTTTATTTCAGAAAGTAATAAGATTATTGTTGACAAAAAAATTGAAACGGTTGACGCTTTGCTTAGCGGATTGATTCGATTTAAGCGAAAATAGAAAAGGTCATAACTCTCTTACGTTTCACATCTAACATTTCACATCAATATTTTTTATGATAATATCAAACGAACTCTATTCCGCCTCTCAAATCGCAATTCGTGATTGTATGGGAGTGAAACAGAACGAACGAATTCTCATCATCACCGATGAACCACTTCGTACGCTTGGTTATGCGTTGTGGAAAGCGGCCAAAGATTTTGGTAATGAAGTTCTCCTCACCGAAATTCTACCAAGAAAATCAAATGGCGAAGAGCCGCCGATTGAAATTGCTGAGTTGATGAAAAAATTCGATGTTGTCTTTTGCCCGACATCAAAATCATTGACGCACACCGATGCACGTCGTACTGCGAGTGCGCTCGGAGTCCGGATCGCAACACTACCGGGTGTGACTGAAGAAATAATGGTCCGTTGCATGAATGCAGATTATAACGCAATTGCTCAACGCACATTTGCACTCTGCGCACTAATGGAAAAAACTACCGTTATTCGTGTCACTTCTCCCGCCGGAACAGATATTTCAATGCCAATGAAAGGAAGAACTGCACACGCAAGTTCCGGATTGTTCCGCGACAAAGGGCAATCAGGCAATCTTCCAACAGGTGAAGCATATCTTGCACCGCTTGAAGGGTTATCAAATGGAATAGTTGTCGTTGATGGTTCAATGGCTAGTATTGGAATTGTTAAGACTCCGATTCGCATTGTTGTAAAAGATGGGTATGCAACAACCATTGAAGGTGGGGAAGAAGCAGAAGTGCTTAAAAAACTTCTTGAGCCGCACGGGAAAGATGCATACACTGTTGCTGAATTCGGGATTGGAACCAATGATAAGGCTATCATCACCGGAAAGATCATTGAAGATGAAAAAGTGATGGGGACAATTCACATCGCATTCGGTGATAATAAATCAATGGGTGGAACGGTTCGCGTTGCAAGCCATTTAGATGGTCTTATAAAATCTCCAACGGTGTGGTTTGACGAAACAATTATAATGTCCGATGGAAAATTTTTGATGGAATTTTAAATTCTATGCATCCTTCAATACAAATATTCCATTCTGAAATGGAATCGTGTAATATCCATTTTCCGACCGCACAACTGCCGCCGAACTGTTTTGTGTTGATGAAGCCGGAATATCTTGAATATGAATCCCGAATGATGTTGAAGATATCATTTCCTGTTGAGAAACATTATCTCAATCCAATGTTGGGAATGCAGGGAGGCTTTATCGTCGCGGCTTTTGATAATGTTTTCGGTCCGTTAAGCTATTTGGCTGCGCGAACTCCATGCACGACACTTGATCTTCACACAAATTTTATCCGTCCAATCGCAGAAAAAAATACATTGATCATAACAGCAAGAATTGTCTCTCGCGGACAATCGACAATGCATTTATCTGCAGAAGCAACAAACTTCAAAGGCAAATTGATCGCAACATGTTCAACGCATATGATGATTATGAAATAAATTTTGAGAAGTTGATCACTCATCAAGCGCATCATCGGGGACAAATGACGGTATTAATGCGATTGGTAGGATTGAAAGTTCCCGGTGTGTATAGACCATCAAAAGATGAATGGGTTTCTTTTGGAATGCCCGCAATGGAGTAATATTGAATTTAAATAGAAAACAATAATCGTAAGTCAATTAAAAACCTAAATATCAAAACTTATGAACAGAGATAATCACTGGAAAATAATGATTGCTTTAGTTGCTGGTGCAATCATTGGAATAATAGCAAACATTACAGTTGCCGGAAACGATGGTGCGAAAGAGATATTGAATACAATCATTAATACCGTTGCACACCCCATCGGTCAGATATTTTTACGCATGCTCTTCATTGTTGTTGTTCCTCTTGTCTTTGCATCGCTTGCCTCCGGCGTAGCCGGATTGGGTGATCTTTCAAAACTTGGGAAAATCGGGGGACGGACTTTGATATTCTTCCTGACAACCTCTACGTTTGCAGCGATCGTTGGAATTACGCTTCTTGAAGTGGTTCGTCCCGGTGACGGATTTGATCCAGCAGCGCGTGAAGTGTTGATGAGGTCGTATGCTTCGCAAACGACAGAAATTCAATCAAAAACCGGTGATGTGGTGGCAACCGGAACACTTGCTGTGGTAAATCAGATCTTAGATATGTTCATTCCCCGCAACATCACCAAAGCAATCACTGAAATGCAGATGATTCCGTTGATCGTCTTCTCGTTATTGCTCGGTGCCGCATTGACAAAAATTGCGGGTGATAAACGGGATGCTATGCTGAAATGGCTCGATGCATGGACGGAATCGATGATCACCATCGTCGGTTTTGCAATGAAACTTGCGCCGTACGCCGTCTTTTGTTTGATCTTTGGTGTAACTGCTCGATTCGGACTTGATCTTCTTCAGAAATTAGGGATATTCGTTTTCCTTATTTTGTTTGGATACGCAACCGTACTATTTGTCTTCTATCCATTCCTTTTGAAGATCCTAACCAAACGAAATCCGATTGAATTTTTGCGGGATGCTTCACCGATCATGATTACGGCATTTTCACTCTCATCAAGCAACGGAACACTGCCCACAACGATCCGTGTTTCTGAAACGGCACTCGGTATTCGGCCGAAGATTGCATCGTTCGTCCTTCCGCTCGGTGCAACCATGAACATGAACGGAACGGCATTATTTGAAGGAGCGGTTGTTCTCTTTATTGCACAGGTGTTCGGGATTGAACTTTCAATAATGCAACAGATTCTTGTTGTTGCATTATGTGTCATTTCCGCTGTCGGTGTTGCGGGAGTTCCGGGAGCCTCTCTTCCGTTGTTGATGATCGTGATGGCGCAAGTCGGTGTTCCGCCGGATGGACTGGCAATTATTCTTGGTGTGGACAGGATTCTCGATATGGGGAGAACGGTGGTCAACGTGATGGGAGATGTAGTGTGCGCGGCATATATCAACGAAGTGGAAGAGAAGGTGTAGAGCTGTTCTGGAAGATCTCATAATTTATATCATTCTTTTTGTTGCCGCACTTTTTGCCGGACTGATCGATTCAATAGCCGGCGGCGGCGGACTCATAGCACTTCCTGCATTGCTCAGCGTTGGAGTTCCTCCTCAAGTAGCACTTGGTACAAATAAATTTCAAAGTATGTTCGGTGTTTTTACAGCCGCGAGGCATTATCGACACAGCGGATTTGTCCGATTTCGAGAAGAGAAATTTGGTTTTATCATGACATTTATCGGTGCAGGAATTGGTGCGGTAGTAGTTCAGCAAGTTGATCCAAAAATTTTAGGATATATCATACCAATCTTTCTTTTGTTCATCGCACTGTATACCATTTTTACTCCTTCGCTTGGAAAACATCAAACCCAGTCAAAAATTTCCAAAGAAACGTTTTTTCTTGTCTTTGGAAGTGTGTTAGGATTCTATGACGGTTTTTTTGGTCCCGGAGTCGGTGCATTTTGGGCAATGGCATTCATGTCGTTATTGGGATATGAGATTCGAAAAGCGACCGCACATACCAAAGTGATGAATCTTTCCAGCAACATTATTTCTGTGATCGTATTTTCGATTGGCGGTTCTATTATGTTTTTGTATGGAATCGTTATGGCAGCAGGACAGATCATCGGTGCTCATCTGGGAGCAAAACTTGCGGTAAAGAAAGGTATTGCAATTATTCGTCCTTTATACATTGTTATCGTGTTCGCAACAATTGCAAGATTGCTGTATACTCAATTCTTTTAACCGTAGTGTAATGCTGTGGTAATATTGGATAAACAATTATTATTGAATTTACGATATGATTAGTTTTCTTTTTCTTATTGTCACGGGTATTTCTATATTTTTGAATCGTGGCGATGATCTTTTCATCAAACAAGAGTATTTCTCCGCGATTTCGATGTATCAAGAACATCTCAAGTTCAATCCTGAGGATGCAGAAGGATTATGGCGGATTTCCCGTGCACATATTTCTATCGGAGATGTTGCAAAAAAGGAAGAACGAGAATCCCATTACCGCACGGCGGAAACATTTGCAACACGGGCTGTCCGTTCTGATTCCCTCAATTCGGCGGCACATACATGGCGGGCGGTTTCCCTTGGTTACATTGCTATCTACGAAGGAAGCCGTACGAAAGTAAAGCTCTGCAACGAGATCAAACATGAACTTGATCTTGCCATTCAGCTCGATTCGAAGAACGATGTTGCATATTCCATTTACGGAACATTTTATCGCACGCTTGGTAAGGTCAGTTGGTTCGAGCGCGCACTCGCCAATACTCTTCTCGGAGGATTACCCGATGGCGGATTTGCCGAAGCAGAACAATCATTAAAAAAAGCGATCTTGCTTGCGCCGAACATTATTCGCCATCGGTTTGAATTGGGGATGGTCTATCTTGAGATGGAAAAACCGAGCGAAACGAAAAAGATCTTTTCCGAAGCAATAACGCTTCCCATTTTACTTGCAAGCGATAAAAACAGAATTGACCGTATGAAACGCCGATTGGCAGAATTGTAAATATTAGATCGCTAAAATTTTCGAGAAGTCTTACACCAATCCTGATTTTGCCTTCCCGATAATTTCCGCTATATTACTACATAGAGACTTCTGAAAAATTCTTAAACCATAGTATCCGCAACCTTTATGGCTGCGGAAAGTGATTGATCTTGCACTTCTTAATGCACACACAAAGCGTGCGGTTACATTTTTCAGAAGTTTTACATTCTAATTATTTGGAGTTCTTGTTCAATGCGTTTTCTTTTTGCGATTATTTTTTGTTATCAAGGATTGTTGGCGTGGGGGGGAGACGGTCATAAGATTATCAATAAGAATGCGGTGAAACATCTTCCGGCATCAATGCAACAATTTATCGCTCAGCAGTTGTTTTTTGAAACCCATGCTTCAGATGCAGATTCGCGAATATATCAAGTAACTCCTCGCGATACAGCAATGCTCGCAGAACAATACAGGCATTATTTGGATGTTGATGAATACCCTGATTTTAAAAACCTCGATAGAAATTTCAGTAATCTTGTTATGAAATATGGATGGAGCCGTGTAAAGTTTAATGGGACAAATCCGTGGGCAACTGTTGAAGTGATGGATTCATTGACTGCACAGCTAAAACGTGGAGATTGGAATGCAGCGTATCAATCCGCTGCTGATCTCGGTCATTATTCCGCCGATCCGCATCAGCCGCTTCATGCAACTGAAAATTACGATGGGAAACTTACCGGTAATACCGGGATCCATTCCCGTTATGAATCGGATATGGTGAAAAAATTTCAAGCGCAGATTACCGTGACAAAAGATTCGGTAAAGTACATCACCGATGTGTACGGATTTGCATTCGATTATATTCTCAAATCTAACGCATTATGCGATTCGATCTTCCGTGCTGATAACACCGCCAAAGCTGTTACGGCAGGTTCATACTCAACGCAATATTATGATCTTATGTGGCAGCAGCTAGGAGCAATGACAAAAGCACAGATCCAATCTGCTACGATCGATCTTGCAAGTCTTTGGTATACTGCCTGGGTTAACGCTGGATTGCTGAAGATGCCGACAATTGTCAAGAAGATACAAGCTTTAAATCCCCAAGAATTCTCCCTTCTCCAAAATTTTCCGAACCCGTTCAATCCTAAAACAACCATACAGTTTGAAGTCGCTGATGCCGGAAATGTAACGCTTACAATCCTTTCAATGGAAGGGAAAGAGATCGCGTCGTTGGTGAATACCAAGTTAGAAAAAGGAACGTATAGTGTTGATTGGAATGCGGAAAATTTTTCCAGCGGAGTCTATTTTTACAGAATGGAAACGAACAATTTTTCTCAAACTAAAAAATTAGTGTATTTAAAATAGATGAAGATCCATTCTGGTTGGACAACTCAAGAACTGAAAACCATACGGACGTTTACAACCCCGTACAAGATCCAACTATTTCTGGATAGCACAACATACAGTTCAGAGTCTCGTTATCGATCTCCGCGCACTGTTCTTTGTGATAAGAAAGCACATTGTTTTGATGGAGCTGTTTTTGCTGCGGCAATGCTTCGCCGTATTGGATTCAAGCCTATGATCGTTGATATGCAGGCGGTCCGCGATGACGACCATGTGATTGCGATCTTCAAAAAGAACGGATATTTCGGCGCGATTGCAAAATCGAATTTTGCCGGATTACGGTTCCGAGAACCAATTTATAAAACTGTTCGAGAATTGGTGATGTCGTATTTCGAACTATTCTATAATGTGAATAAAGAAAAAACGTTACGCCGATTCTCCGTTCCGCTGAACCTTTCTCCCTATAAAAATTTTGAATTTGAAGATGAAACAATGGAAGCGATCGGATTAAAATTAAGTTACCTTCCTGTAAAGAAATTGATGACTTTGTCTCAGATCCGTTCGCTGCAGCATGTCGATGAACGCTCCTACAAATCCGGATTGATGGGAGCAAATGCAAAAGGATTATATAAACCGTAAATTTTAATTTGAAGTTATTTTCCAACCCAAAACTTTTTCTAAGCTGCAACAACAAGAAAGTATATCGGTACGATGGGATTCACACTTGTTTCAGATTATACACCACAAGGGGACCAGCCGGAAGCGATCCGTCAATTGACCGAAGGGATTGAACGCGGAGACAAATATCAAACACTGCTTGGCGTAACGGGAAGCGGAAAGACATTTTCTGTTTCGAATGTCATCAAAAATTTCGACCGCCCGGTGCTGATCATGTCGCATAACAAAACGCTTGCAGCGCAGTTGTATGCCGAGTTCAAAACGTTCTTTCCGAAAGATCACGTAGAGTTTTTCATCAGCTACTATGATTATTATCAGCCCGAAGCGTACGTGCCGACAACGGATACATATATCCAAAAGGATTCTTCGGTGAATGAAGAGATCGATCGTCTCCGATTGCGTGCAACCAGTGCGCTCCTTTCCGGAAAGAGAAATGTGATCGTCGTGGCATCGGTCAGCTGCATTTATGGGATTGGTGCGCCGGATGAGTGGATCGCACAAATGGTGGTGATCAAAAAAGGGGATAAGATTGAACGGAACAAGCTGCTCCGTAAACTGCTCGATATTTTCTATTCCCGCAATGACTATGAATTTCAGCGCGGCACATTCCGTGTGCGTGGCGATGTTGTTGAAGTGATTCCCGCGTACGAGAATGATGAAGCGATCCGTGTGGAATTTTTCGGCGATGAGATCGAAAAAATATCCTACATCAATTCGTTGGATGGTTCGATCATTGGAGAAACGGATTACGATGTCATTTATCCCGCCAAACAATTCGTAACAACACGTGAATCTTTGGAAAAAGGAATAAAATCAATTGAAATTGAATTAAAAGAGCGACTGACGGAAATGCGTCATCTTGATAAACTTGTTGAGGCGCAGCGTCTTGAGCAGCGAACGCGTTTCGATCTTGAAATGATGCGCGAGGTTGGGTATTGCAGCGGCATTGAGAACTATTCGCGGCATCTCGCATCGCGTCCCCCCGGATCACGGCCATTTTGTTTGTTCGATTATTTTCCTAAAGATTTTCTACTTATCATCGACGAATCGCACGTGAGTGTGCCCCAGATCGGCGCAATGTATTTTGGAGACCGAAGTCGAAAAATGACTCTTGTTGAACATGGATTTCGTCTTCCGTCGGCACTCGATAACCGTCCGTTGAAGTTTGATGAGTGGGAACAGATCGTGAATCAAACGATCTTTGTCAGTGCAACACCGGGAAAATATGAAATGGAAAAAACGCAGGGAGTATTTGTTGAACAAGTGATCCGACCGACTGGATTGCTCGATCCCGTGATAGAGGTTCGTCCGGTGAAACAGCAGATCGATGACCTGATCGCTGAGATCCGCGCGGTCACGAAGAAGAATGAACGCGCATTAGTGACGACATTAACGAAACGCATGGCGGAAGATCTTACCGAATATCTGCTTGAAATTGGCATCAAAGTAGAGTACATCCATTCTGAAGTTGATGCACTTCACCGTGTTGAGATCCTACGAAATCTTCGGTTAGGAAACAGCGATGTGATCGTTGGAGTCAATTTACTTCGCGAAGGGCTCGATCTTCCGGAAGTATCGCTTGTTGCAATTTTAGATGCCGACAAAGAGGGGTTCCTTCGTTCGGAGCGTTCACTGATTCAAACCGCTGGACGAACAGCGCGGAATGCAAACGGTAAAGTGATCATGTATGCGGATAGAATCACAGATTCCATGAGAAAAACGATGGATGAGACCGACCGCAGGCGTACAAAACAAATGGCATATAATACAGAACATGGGATTACGCCGAAAACGATCTACAAATCGCGCGAAGAGATCATTGCTTCCACCGCAGTTGCCGATGTTTCTTCAAAGTACGATGCTCGGAAAGATCTGAAACATCTGCCGGTCGTTGCGGAATCGATTACCAAATATCTTTCTGCCGAACAACGTCAAGATCTTATTGAAGAGTTGAACAGCGAAATGATGCGAGCATCAGCGGATCTGGAATTTGAACGTGCCGCACAATTACGTGATGAGATCAATAATCTGACAGGGAAAAAGTAAATTTATTTCGAAAACAATTTCTCTGTCATTTCAATGGTGTAACATATTTCAGATATGGAAGAATTACAAAGAATATCAATGCTTTCCTTTTCTTCAATTCTTCAGCCCCTCCATGATTTTCTATTCGTCACTGAATGTCTTCATTGCGGTGAACGGTTGAACAATGACGAACAGAGAGTGTGCAACAATTGTTGGAATTCATTATCAAAAGTCAGTGAAAATGATTACACCTACAAAATACTTATCGAACGATTCCGCGAAGGGAAAGTGATCGATGATTTTGTGACATTGTTTTATTTTGAGAAAGGAAAACTGCTGCAAACGCTTGCCCACTCATTAAAGTATGATGAAGGTACAACGTTCGGATTTGAACTGGGTGTCCGCCTCGGGAAAAAGATCGCCGATAAAACAATCGACTGTATCATTCCAGTGCCGTTGAATAAACGAAAAGAGAGGGAACGGGGATACAATCAAAGTGTTTGGATTGCAAATGGAATATCGTCCATCATCACCGTTCCGGTTCTTCCCGATATTGTCCGCCGTTCCAGATATACAGAAACACAAACACACCTCAATGCCGAAGAGCGCAAAAAGAATATTGCTGATGCGTTTGAAATAAATGAAGCTGATGTGATCCGTGGGAAAAATATCCTTCTGGTAGATGATATCGTTACGACCGGTTCTACGATTCAGGAAATCGCACGCGTGTTAAAGGTTGCAAAAGCGACACGAGTTATAGCCGGTTCTGCCGGGTTGGCGAAATTGGGGGAAGATGCGTAACATCAATCCAGTGCATTGAAAAACCACTACATGTTCTATTTTGTTTCTCTGTTTGCTACTCATTGGCGTACAATTCTATACGTTTAGTGATTTTATGCAAACCTTTAACATTTTTTTGCATTTCATTTCAAGAGCTGATAGCAACAAGTTGAATTGGTAAAATATTTTTATTATTTTACACTTAACGAGTTTTGCATGTAATAAAATCATTTACCCCAAAACGCAAAGGAAAAATCATGAAAAAAGTAATTTCGTTATTGACCATTGCCGCAATTTTAACATTCGGCGGGCTTGTCTTTGCCCAGACACAGGAAGCAAAGAAAGAAACAAAAGAAATAAAGAAGACGGTACAAGTGCATAAAACCGTGAAAAAAGCAAAAAAGAGTTGTGAGACTTGTTCTGAAAAAGGGAAATGTGCAGACGAAAAGAAAATCGAAAAGAAATAACCGTCAAATTTCTGAATGGCAACGGCAACTGCTTATCCCGGTTGCCGTTTTTTTTCTCAGCTACTTACCTCGTTCCGCACCAAGGTCGATGTGAAATGGATTCGGAATTTGCTCGGTTTGGTTATCTGAAATAAAATATGTTAGTATATTTTTTGTGAGAGCAATTTTGATCTCTGCTTTATTTGTTTTCTTCGCATCAAAATATATACACCCCATCGCATTACCATCAAAGTAAGTTCTGAATCGAACGATACCTTCATCATTCGACAGATGGCTTGCTAGCAAATCGAGATATTTTCGTAATTCTGGATTTGTAGCATCGGACATTGGGAAGCTGTATACTGATAGTTTCGATGGTTCATACGCTTCATAATTATTGAAACTGTCATCATAGCAATTAAATATGAAGTTTTGGTATTGAGTAAAACTAATTGAACTTCTTGCATTACCTTGATCAGATGTTTCAAAATTGAGGTCAACTTTTTTCCCATTTCGGAGAATGTAATTTCGATTCAACTGGATACGGATTTCGGCGGGGCTGATTTTTAATGGCAGGTAGTACACGGTTGTTCTTACCGGTTCTCCAAATCGAGTCTCAAAACCAAGTATTCCTTCTTTCTCACCTAGCAACGATGAAAGGTCTTTGAAATCAATTGCATCAAAAAGTCGTAGTATTCCAATATCAAAAACACCAACTTGTTCATTGGAATCATGCATTGGTTCACGAAGGACTATTTTGGAGGATGAAAAGAGTGATGCCTTGATTTTCTTCGGTGAAATCACCGATGAATCATAATAGATATTTACCGTATGACTTTTTACATAGGTATCAATACCCAATATTCCTTCAATGTTTTCCAAAGTGCCGGCAAGGGCCATTGAACTTCCGTAACAGGTAATACTCTTCATTCCTGTTTGAGAAAATACTGATGCATTGGTTGTACCTGTGCCCCACCGTAGAGAAATAGTCGTAAATTCAATAAAACTTGCCGTAATCAGAGTTGTTGCAATCAATATTAGAACCGATACTGGTGCGAGATACTTGTTTTGCACCTTTTTATTTATCATCAAAACATTTTTGAGTGGACATTCATAAGCACAATCGGTACACAAATTGCAGTCAACGTGTTCCACAGTGGACATTGTAGATATTTTTATCCCTTGCGGACACTGTTCGTCACAGTGTTTACAATTTGTGCAAGTCAGTTGGTTCCTAGTGATTCTTGGAATCGGCAGCAGAAAAGATTTCATGAAAAATATTTCAGTGATCCATCCGACAAGAACCAAACCACCAAGCAGCCAAAAAATACTGACTTGAAATCCGTACAGGTAAGCGGCGACATACAGCAACACCACTCCGCCAGCTGCTGGTGCATTCAAAAAAATGTTGCTAATAGCGCCTAAGGGACAAAGATATTTACACCAAAAAAGGTGGAAGAAGAGCGAACCGGCAAGCGTGAGCACCATAGCTGATATTGCGTAATAAAGGACAATGTCTCCGTTGTTGAACATCTGCACCGTGGCAAAGAATGGATCATATTTTTTACAGAATAGCTCCCCGCTTGTCATTGTAAAATAGATCGTAATGAAAAGCAAAATGTACTTCAGTGAACGAAGAAGCCGATTCATTTTTTTCGGAATTTCACTTTGCAGGTTTAATTTTTTACCAAACTTGCTGATCCATTCAGTAACGGTTCCGATCGGACAGATGTAACTGCAGAATAGTTTACCGATGAATCCAACACCAAGTATCAGTGCGAAGCCAAGCATCACTTGGGTTTCATTCATGGTGCAAGCCATTGCATTAAGATTCAATTTACTGAAGAACGATGAAAGCCCTCCAAACGGGCAATATTGTTCAAAATCCGCCACATAGGTTTTGTCAACGATCGGTCTTGCTGCAACGTATAAAAGTAGCCCAAGGGAGCCAACTTGAAAAATTGTTCTTGGTTTGTTTTTCATCGGTGAAGCCACAAACTATTTATTAGAAATTGACGAGTAAAATTATCTTTGTTTCGTTTGTACAAATTTAACTCTAAAAACCGATATTACGTCAAAAAAACAATCATTGGCATAAATTTTAATGCCATGCTAATTATAGAAATGCCAAAATAACTAGAACAATCTCAAAATGAATTTTATTTGCCCTTCCCAAACGAAGTCCCGAAAGAACAAGTGAGCCTGATGGCCATCAGGAAATCTTGATCTTATTGTTGAGGATAAAAATAAGAATTCTCAATGTTTCACATCTCGAAATTAGGTATTTATGAGACCACTTTAAATGAAATATCTTATTGTGTGTTATCATCTCCCATATTATCTTCTCCGTTTTCACGCTCATTGTTTTCATAATTATTGATATTAAAACGGAGATTAAGCATAACAACCGGAGACTCCCGTTTGGAATAACGGTAGTTATAAAAATCAATTGATTCGCTCACGGATTCATTTGTTGATGCTGAAAATAAATCTCTTATTTGCAAAGTTGCGGTAAGTAGATTATCAAATAAATTCTGCTTAATAGCCACGTTGGTTGCAATATATCCCTCACGTTTTCCCTGAGCGCTTACTGTGGGACTATTATACATTGCATTCAGTTGAATCAGGGTTTCGGTTCCAAATTTTAAAGAATTATTAAATCTCAAATTCCAATTAAAACTAGTTTTACTGAAATCGCTGCCGTTTAATCTTCCCGATATTGTATAATTATATATATTACCCATGAGATTAGCATTCCATCCCTTCAAAGGATCGAAATTAAAAAACGATTCAGCACCTAACGCATAATCCTTCCCAATATTCATTGGTGTCTGTTGAGTAACGTTTTCGGAATAGTACGAACGTATACGATCTATTTTATTGTTGGTGATACGGTAATATGAATCCAGTGAAAATAAACTATTGCCGATGATCTTTTGAAATCCAAGTTCATACGAATCAATATATTCCGGTAATATTGAAGGGTTGCCGATCCGGACATTATATGCATCGATCCAGGTTAAAAAAGGTTCAAATTCCCATCCGTGCGGCCTGTTTATTCTCTTCGTATACGATGTCATTATTTGATTGCCAGAACCAAGATTATAAGAAAAATGCGCAGTCGGAAAATTATCCCATTTTGCTAATGAAAATTTTTGGTTCTTTGCGTCAATCGTAACTTCTCTTCCGGTGTATTCTTCTCTGATCCCGATCTTATATCCGAACTGATCAATCGTGCTTGAAACCATTGAATACAATGCATATTGATTTGTATAATATTTTATATCGTTGGAAAAAATTGTATTCATTACAAAAACAGTTGTTGCCGAATCATATATTTCTAATCCTGTAATTTCGTTCGACAACTGAAGTTCACCCTGATATCCGGCTTCAATTTTTGAATCGGTTCCAAAGGGTAATTGATAATCAATTTTTGAAGTGAACTCACTCCCCGGTCCAGATTCAGATGCTTTCTTTCCATCAACGATCTGTATGCCATTGATAAGATTATTTATTGTTTCATCATCGCCATCTTCCGCTTCATAATCTAGCTCTATTGCCAATTCGTGTCCATTGTTGTCAAAAGGATGATTATATGAAGCGGATAATTGATACTCACCACCATCGCGTTTCCCTTCGTTTTTACTATTGAAATAATTTTTTGTGGTATTCAAAGAAGTCCACTCGGAATATTTGGAAATGGAATTTTCAAAGGATTTTCTGTTGCTATATTTCCCCCCTAGCGTAAGGATCTTTTCATCTCCAAAATTCCATCCAAACGATCCACGCACACCAGAATGTTCATTTTTTCGAAACGAGCTCCCGTCAGAATTATAATACGAGATCATAGTTCCGTCATTGGTCCAGTTGCTTCCATTTTCTGTGGAGGTCATATTTCTTTTATTATAATTCAGACCGAACGTAAACTGAGCATTATTATTCTTGTAGTCTGTTAATATTTCCGCTCCGTATTTATCCTTTAACCCGGCATTTACACTGGCAATTCCGCTTACGCCGTTGTTCGAATTCTTTTTGTGAATAATATTTATTATTCCTGCCGTCCCTTCGGGATCATATTTGGCCGAGGGGTTGGTTATTATTTCAATGTTTTCAATTGATGTTGCCGGGATCTGCTGCAGAGCGGTGTTCCCATCCATTATTGTCGGTCGGCCATCTATGAGAACGGTAAAATTCCCGCTTCCTCGTAAACTTACATTTCCGTCTATGTCGACTGTTATCGAAGGAACATTTTCAAGAACATCAACTGCTGTCCCCGATGTTGCAGTGATGTTACCGCTTACATTGATGATCTTTTTATCGATCTGATAGGATATAGGAACCTGGTCAGCTTTTACCAGAACATCCTGCATTTCAATATCTTTATTGTTCAAAAAGACCTTTCCTAGATCGATGGTCGATTCTCTTTCAACGATCAGATTCTTGGATTGATACGCCTCAAAACCGATAAAACTTATTTTGACATAATATGTCCCGTCCGGCAGTTCTTCTATCCTAAATGAGCCGGAAGCATTAGTGACTCCTCCCGTTAACAGCTTATTGTCCAGCCTGTTATGGATCATTATCGTTGCAAATTCTATAGGCTTTAATGATTTTTGATCGAGAACCGATCCAATAATAACTCCGCCTTTGTTTTCAAGATCTTTTTGAGCGGATAAAGGTACGCTGCATAAAAGAATTGTCAAGAGTATGTATGGTGAAATACTTTTATATGCTGCCATTGTTAGTTTTACCTGCTTATCAACTGTGAATTAAATTATTACCCTTGATATCTAACTTAATCGCGTTCATCATCGTGTTCTCTTTTTGAAGATCTGCGTTCATCATTTTGTTCTTTTCCGATAACCTCGTGTCCATTCCCTGACCGATGACATTTTACACAGTTTGCAAAATTAGGGATCCCTTCTTCCTGATGTTTAACAGCAATTTCAGTTTTCGAATGTTCATGGCAATTATAACACGTATAGGTGGAAAACCCGTTGGCAAGAGCATGGCAGTCTGCACATCTCGAGGGATGGTTGTTATCAAATCGGAAGTACTTCGTATGATCGTATGTTGAAGGTTTCCATGCGTTGTAGTTATGGCAGATTCCACATTGATTTTTTGATTTGATCACCGAATGCAATTCATCGGTTGGGATGTTCTTCACGTGACAAACTGTGCAATTATTCACTTGAGTTCCAAGCAAAGCATGGTTGAGCGTAATTTTGCTCCATTTGTCGATAGAGTGACATTCAGAACATTGGATATTTTGGATCGTGTGGATTGGCGTATTTGGTTTGCGGTGGCAGTTTGCACAGTTCTTCTGAGCACCCGCTGTGAGTACAGTATGCGTGAACTTCATGGTCGCAGTTTCTTTCGATCGTCCCTGATGTTCCGTGTGGCAATAAAAGCATTCAATAGATTCGATGGAACGGTGTATTAAACTGCTTTTTGTGTTCTCTGGAACAATTGCAACTCCTGCAACAGTGGTTTTCCCTATGGATGAAAGGGAATGGCAGCGGATACATTTTTCAGTTGTTGCCCCTTTGACAGGGGAATGACAAGCAAGACAATCGTTCTGTAGTATCTGGTGATTTTCAATAAGAACTCCAGGGGTGATAGAGTAATACGGAAAAAGGAAAGCCGCTACAGATCCAACCATAAGAGTTATGGCTAATGTCAGATATGTTCGATTCAATTCCATCTCCACAGAAGTATGGTGAAAACGATATGAAGTAATGCCAATGCAAAGAAGATCATTGACAGCGGCATATGAACCCTTCTCCATTGCTGCATGGTATCCACCAACAGTGAGTGTGAAAGTAATTCCTGTTCGATCTCTTGTTCCGTGAAATTATTTTGACGCAATTCGTTTTCTTTACTTTTCATTCTCTCTTTTGCTTCTTTCAGCAGATATTTCCCTGTAATTCCACTCCCTACAACAATAAGCATGAACAACAATGTAAGCCAAGGAATAACGGCGTTGAAATGTATCCCGCCATGAATGAGGATCATCAACGCACCAATCCAGCCCATTAGTTCGTGCGATTGCAATAATATCTTCGGGGAACCCCACATTATCATTTTTCTTTTTTTCATCGAATAGAGAAATGATACAATGATCAGAACGCTCCCAATAATACCAAAATACCGACCAATCCAAACCAGATTCAATAAATGCAGGAGATAATCAAAAAATATTGCACCAAGGATCAGGAAAAGATACAGAATGAGAGAAGGAAATATTTGTTTCAACGAAAATTGTAAGCGCATGGTTGTCTGTTAAATGTTTTTATAATTTAGAGAAACTTACTTTTCACAGCAATAGCATTTCGTCCCGGAATGCATATTTAAGCAAATCTTAAGAATAGCTTTAGTAAGTCTTAAAGAAGTGAGTTGTATCTTAGAGGAAAAAATCGAAAGGACTATCGTATGCCAGATCTAACTCATATTCATCCAATGCTTGTTCATTTTCCAATAGCTCTTCTGATGGTCGGATTTCTTTCCGAAACAATTGGGCTGATAACTAAAAAAGAATTTTTTAGCACTGCGGGATTTTATTTGCTACTTTTAGGAGCAATGGGAGCCGGTGCCGCGTATCTTTCCGGCCAAAATGCTGGTGATGGAATTACGGAAGTCGGCACATTAAAACTTGCGCTGGAAAATCACGAAGGAGCAGCAGAATTAACGTTGTGGCTTGCCGTTATTGCTGCGATTGTGAGAATTGCAATTGTGATATTCAAAAAATATTCCGGAGTGTATAAAATTGCTGCTTATGTAATTTTTCTTTGCGCGGTTCTTTCTGTTGCGCGAACCGGATTTTATGGCGGAGAATTAGTCTATAAACATGCCGCCGGTGTTCAGTTAGATTTGGGATTTGGTTCAATGCCGTCCGATTCTACTGCTACCGAAACTGAAAATACAAAAGAAGATAAAGATTAACTCAGAATTAAATACTATGCGAATCCTTGTTGTTGAAGATGAAAAAGGCATTGCGAATTTTCTGCGCGATGGTTTAAAGGAAGAAGGATTTGCCGTTGATGTTGCAGTTGATGGGAAAAAGGGTTTGGATCTTTCCGTTGAAAATGAATACGACATTATTCTTTTGGATTGGATGCTTCCCGGATTGAGCGGTATTGAAGTTTGCCGTCAGATTCGAAAGAAAGATATTGTTGTACCGATTATTTTTTTGACAGCAAAAGATACCGTTCAAGACACTGTGTTTGGATTGGAATCGGGGGCGAATGATTATATTAAAAAGCCGTTTGCGTTTGAAGAATTACTCGTTCGGATCCGCGTACAATTGCGAACACACGAGGGAGAGCAAACAACGCTAACGATAAGCGATATTGAAATGGATATTGATAAACATGTCGTTCGAAAAAATCAAAAAGAAATCGCATTGACGCAAAAGGAGTTTGCATTGTTGGAATTTCTTCTTCGAAATAAAAATAAAGTATGCACGCGCACGCGTATTATTGAACACGTGTGGGATATTCATTTTGATGCGGATACCTCTGTCATTGATGTGTACATTAACGCTCTTCGCAAAAAACTCCATGGTGACGATAGTACCAATTTTATTCAAACAGTGCGGGGAGTAGGGTATATTGCTCGAGAAGAATGAGATATCTTAATTTACGAAATAGGATTGCGTTTACGTACATTGCTGTTACCGCTTTACTTATTGCCGCATTATTTTCCCTTATTTACATTGTTATATTTAAGACAGTCTATAATCATCTAGACGATGACCTTGACGCAGAGACTCAGGAAGTCTATTCCTCTATTGTTGTCCTTGATAATGTGATTGTCTTTTCAAACCCAAATGAATGGACGGAGAAAGAACATGGACAGATAGAAGTGAATCCTACTTTCATTGAAATTGTTGATACTGCCGGGAATATTATCAAACGAACACCAAATCTTCGCCAGGGATCATTGTATTTCAATCCGCTAAAGAGAAACACTAAATCATATTACGACACACTGTTATCTGCAGCTCCTATCCGGCAATTACAGGTTCCCATTAAAAATCCAACGGGAAAAATACTTGCGCATTTAATCATTGCTATTCCGCTGCAGGAATCGGCTATTGTCCTTAAAAATCTGAGGAAGACATTATTGATCGGTTATCCTATTGTGTTGATAGTGTTGTTTTTGATTTCACGCTTCATTGCTGGACGTTCGATTGCCCCAATCAATACAGTAATTTCCACGGCAGAAAAAATCACCAAAGAAAACCTAAACGAGCGTATTCAACTTCCTCAAAATAAAGATGAGATTTACACCCTTGCGCAAACTATTAATGATCTTCTTGATCGCCTAAAAGATGTTGTCCTTCGCGAAAAACAATTCACCGCCGATGCGTCGCATGAATTACGGACACCGCTTTCAGTGATTAAAGGAACGTTGGAAGTATTAATACGCAAACCGCGAGAGCGTGAACAATATATTGAAAAGATTCAATATGTTATCAGCGAAGTAGATCGAATGTCAATACTGGTTGATCAATTGCTTGAGTTTGCTCGATTTGAAAGTGGAAAGACCAAACCAACCATTGTGGAAGCAGACCTTAACAAATTAATCGAGGATTCGTTCCAACGTCTGCATTATGCATCATCCGAGAAAAATATTGTGTTATGTCTGCATACAACCGATAAATATTTCGTTAAAGCGGATATTTCGATGATGAATATTATCCTGGAAAATATCATTTCCAATGCGATAAAATATTCATTTAAAAATCAATTAGTTGAAGTATCGATTAAAAAAGTTAGTGAAAAAATATTGTGTTCAATATCAGATCACGGAAGCGGGATTCCGGAAGAACAAATTGGGAAAATATTCGATCGTTTTTACCGTGTGGATGAATCCCGAACATCGCAAATAGCCGGAAAAGGAATCGGATTAGCCATTGTAAAACAATTAACCGAACTACAACACCTCGAAATATCTGTTCAAAGCACTCCTGCTGTTGGAACAACATTCACTATTATTTTCCCGTAAAAACAGTTTTTATATAATTAAGCAAATTTTAAGAATCACTTTAGAATGGTTTAAGGTTTCCGTATGTATATTTGTGCCATAACATTTACACAACCATACTTTAATCAATTCACAAATTTGAAAGGTTCATCAATGAAATCACGTTCATTATTCGCCATAATACTTGCAATGTTTGCGGTAAGTTTATTTGGCTTTGCCAAAGACCAAACAAAGACAATTACCAACATTAAAGCAGCTATTAAAGGGGAAACGACAGCTAGCGCAAAGTATGCCGCATATTCTCAAAAAGCAAAAGAAGAAGGATTCTCCAAAATTGCGGTCTTGTTTGAAGCAGCATCGAAAGCAGAATTAATCCATGCAACAAATCACCGCGCGGTATTAGAACAACTTGGAGTTGTCATGGAAGATTTTAAACCCGAATATTCCGTGAAATCTACGAAAGAAAATTTAGAAGATGCCTATAAGGGAGAATCATACGAGATTGCTACAATGTATCCCGAGTTCATTAAACAAGCACAAAAAGAAACTGTAAATCTTGCTTTGATCTCATTCAATTATGCATATCAAACAGAAAAGAAACATCAGGCATTATACAAAAATGCGATTGAGCAATTGAAAGCAAATAAAGAGAATACACTTCCTTCAAAATATATGGTCTGCCAGACCTGCGGAAACACCTATGATGGCGAAGCACCTGCCCGATGTGGTATTTCTATGACACCGAAAGAACGATTTATTACAATCGGTGCATAAATAGTATATTAACCATTAAAGCGAATCGGAATTTTGTTTTACTACAAAATTCCTTCGTGTTTTAAATATTTCTTTCCTTACTATACTCTATGATTAATACCCACGGAGAAAATAACATGAAAAAATTGATTATTAGTGTAATTCTTGCAATGCCGTTAATGGCACAACTGCCGGATGAAACAAGCGGCAGAGTACCGGAGCTTGATGCATTTCATAAACCGATCTATGCACTTTGGCATGAAGCTTGGCCCGCAAAAGATATTCAAACGCTAAAACAACTTTTCCCTCAAGTAGACAGTGCATATACAACACTTTCCGCAGCAGTGCTGCCGGGAATTTTGCGCGATAAACAGATGCGATGGGATGAGAAAAAAGGTGAGTTACGTTCTGCTGTTGATGAATATCGCCAAAGTGCTAAGGGAAATGATACATCAAGAATTCTTCGTGCAGCAGAACATGTGCATATGTTGTATGAACATATGGTACGCATTGTTAGACCGGTAGCGCAGCAGATCGATGATTTTCACCGAGTATTGTATTCACTTCATCATTATTATATTCCCGAAAATAACATCATGATGATTAAAACTAATGCAGAAGAACTTGCAAAAGCAATGAATGCGGTTGATACCGTCTCGTTGTCCAAGCGATGGGAGAAAAAGAAAGATCAATACGAGAAACGCCGGAAGCTGCTCTCAGAAGCAGTGAATAAATACGTTTCAGCAGTTCGTGCAACAGAACCGATCAGTACATTAATAAAACTAGAGAGTGTAGTACATAGCCGGTATCAGATGGTGGAAAAAATATTTGAATAGTTAGCCAAGACAATATGCTGTTATAGATGACTTGCTTTCCATTATAAAAAAGAATAATGATATGCACATATCAAATTTGGAAGCGGGTAATTATTTTCGGGGATTACTGCTGCTGATAAGAAAAGATCATAAGATTTTTGAAGAAGAAAAAGCATTGTTAATGCAGTTTGGCAAATCATTCGGATTTGCACCATCTTTTTGCTTGGATGCAATTAATGATATTCTGGAAAACATATATATCTCAGATAGTCCACCTGTGTTTTCGTCGATGCAAGTAGCAAAATCTTTTATCAAAGACGGATTCACGCTTGCATGTTGTGATAGTGAATTTCATCCCAATGAAGAACAATGGCTTCGTTCTGTTGCTCAACTCAATGGGATTGATGAACATTGGTTTTACCGCATCAAAATAAAAATATTAAATATAAAAAATAACGATGATAGTATATCCGTCCGATCTTTCAAACATTAATTAATTGTCAATACGATTCAATAAGATACCAAGGAATCATTTTTATGATACCAAAAGTAAAAGAAGAAGAATACTTTATCAGACTGGAACTGGAAAGAAAAAGAAAAATAGAAGAGGAAAAAAATAAACTATATGCCGTAGAAGAAAAGAAAAAATTGAAAGAGTTACACCACATGCGGTGTCCAAAATGTGGAATGGAATTAACTGAAATTGACTTTAAAGGAGTGACAATTGATAAATGTTTTTCCTGCAATGGAATATGGTTAGATTCAGGAGAATTTGAAATTATTTCAAAACTTGATCAGTCAATATTGACTAGCATGTTCAGTTTTTTTAAAAAATAGGGTGTTCTCTATATCGGTAATTAGTACCATATGTTACGCACAGTGATATTTTTGCTATACATTGGTTCGACACGGTGCAGAAATAGCAGTTATCCTGAGCAAATTGCGCTTTATCGCCATGCGTCTCACGCCTTTCGTTTTTCACGTTAGCGGGATGCCGCTCAAAAAATCCAAATCGTAACTGTAACGCAATCGTAACTGCAACAAAGTCTTGCGCTCATATGAGTTGCTGGACTAAGTTGCGGTTACGATTTATTTTGTTTGATATTATGATACAACATCTTAGAGAAGAGCAATCGACGATTGATGTTGAGTAGCTTTGAAGCCATTGATCTGTTCCAATTTGTTTTATTGAGTGATTCAAGGATAAGGTTTTTTTCAGTTGATGCTAAATATGATTTTAGATTAAACCCATCATGGATGAGATTGCCTGCGTTATTGTTCTCAATTGTTTGGTGTGAAGTGAAGGGAAGGTGATCAATAACAATCATGTTTCCTTGCGTCATAACAAGAGCTCGTTGAATGACATTCTCCAGTTCGCGCACATTGCCGGGCCAGGAATATGTCATAAGTTTCTTTAACGATTCGTCAGGCACGACAATCTTTTGCGTCGGTTTTATCCGTTTCAGATAATGATCAACTAGGACGGGAATATCTTCCGGTCGGTCACGCAGGGGAGGGATGACGATATGAATGACATTAAGACGGTAGAAAAGATCCTGACGGAATCGTCCGGCCTTCATTTCATCTTCAAGGTTTCTGTTCGTGGCGGCGATGATGCGCACATCAACGGTATGGGTATCTTTCCCGCCGACTCGTTCAAAGGTCTTTTGTTGAAGCACGCGCAGCAATTTCATTTGCAGCGCAGGGGTCATATTATTCACTTCATCCAGCAGAATTGTTCCGCCGTCAGCCAGTTCAAACCGTCCCTTATGCTGGGAAACGGCTCCGGTGAACGCTCCTTTTTCATGACCGAATAATTCACTTTCCAGCAAGGTTTCCGTCAATCCGCCGCAATCCACTTTGATGAACGGTTTTTCTTTCCGCAATGAATGCCGCTGAATGGCATCAGCGATGAGCTCTTTTCCTGTTCCGCTTTCCCCCTGGATCAGAACGGTTGCTTCGCTCGGTGCTGCACGGCCGATCAACTTGAAAATTTCCTGCGATTTTTGGCTGATCCCGACAAGCTGGCTTGTTGCGGAAAGCTGCGTGTTGATGGAGACCGTGGAGCGCAATTGCTTCACTTCGCCGAGAAGATCGCCGAACGTCAGCGCCCGCCGGACCACAAGAAGGAATTCGTCGAGTTCGAATGGCTTGTCGAGATAATCGTATGCTCCCGCTTTCATTGCTTCGATGGCCCGCTCGCTAGTACCGTATGCCGTAAAGACAATAACAGGGAGGTCGGCAAAATCCTTCTTGATCTCTTTCAGCGCCGTTATGCCGTCGATCTTCGGCAGATTAATGTCGAGCAGCACAAGATTCAGCGGATGCGATTTCACCGCTTTTAATGCCTCTGCTCCGTCGGCCGCTTCATACACGGAATATCCTTCGCGGGACAATAATTCAACGACATTAGTCCGCATTGATGCTTCATCATCAACAACTAAAATTATTTTTCTTTCTTTCATAGAATTATTTTCTCGGTTCAAAATGAATTGGTAATGTTATACAACAGATTGCACCTTGTTCTACGTTCGGTATGAATTCAATCATTCCGCCGTGTGCCTTCACGATCTCGTATGAGATTGAAAGGCCAAGACCGACGCCATGTTCCTTCGTTGTAAAGAATGGATCAAAGATCTTTTGTCTCAATTCTTCGGGGATTCCTTTGCCGGTATCTTTGAATTGAATATTCACAGATTTGGTATCGTCTTTTAATGATGTTGATATCGTTAAGGTTCCGTTCTCCTGCATTGATTCTAGTGCATTTACACAAAGATTGATACACACCTGTTCCATTGCTTGATGATCGAATTCTAACAATGGTAGTTCTTCCGAGCAGTCAATGACAACTGAAATATTTTTATTTTCCGCTTCCAGTTGAACGATCAATGCGGTTTGACGAACGACATCATTGATGTTGTGACGCTGAAATTTATTCTGTGTTGGTTTTGCAAAAACAAGCAGACGCTTTACCAGATTGGAGAGACGGTTGATTTCCTTTACGACAAGTTCCATTGAATCATCGGAGATGGTTGTGCGTAATTCACCCTCCGGTTTTTCCTGACGGAGATCGCGCTGCCACATCTGTATACGTGTTTTGATAACTGCCAGCGGAGTTTTTACTTCATGTGCAACACCGGCAATCAGTTTCCCGAGTGTTGCCATTTTATCCTGCTGATGAAGATCCCGTTCCAATTGTTCTCTTTTGTGTTGTTCCTGGATCAATGCATCGACCATTGAATTGATCGATGCTGCTATCGCGCCATAGACGCCGGATTCAAGATGTAGACGGTATGACGGATCAAGTTTTACCAGATCGAGACCTGCGCGGATTGCATTGACGTGTCTTTGGCGGAACCATAGCAGGATCATTGCAGCACCGAGAGCGCCGATAGCCACGATTGCCGCAATGTTCAATATGTGCATTAATTTGCTCGAAGGAAGTTCCCGTTCAACGTGAATGCGTGCCCACGTTCCGCCGACAATCCTGTTGCGGATAATGATTGGTTCGGTTGCCAACGGAAAAACAGCAAAATCAAACGAATGAAATTCCAATAACGACTTACGCAGACGAATGGATTTTATGATCTGAGATTTGATGATCGGGTACGAGCGGGGAGCAGGTCCGTACGCTGGCGCAGGATCCGGAGCTGTTGGCCACGAATACCCGATCATTTCATCGAATGAGACAAAATAAAATCCACCTTCCATCCCAATAACGGAGTCTGCCTGGTTTGCCGTAATCGCGGAAAAAAGTTTGTCAATAGTTCGCCACTCTTTTTTTGACAGCGTCTCGTGTGAAAATAAGTTCTCTAGTTCTAGACTATCGATGACCGAAACTGAAGCGATCGTAATCTTTCTTACTGTTTCCTGTGTAAGCGCAGTGTTCGTCTTAATAATTTCATCAGTCCATCGGTTAAGGAAAATGCTAGCGCCGTAAGCCGAAATTCCGATGACGACAAGAATTGTCGCGAAAATAATGATGGTCTTTGTCGATACGCCGATGGTTTTCATATAGTATTTGAAAGCGAAGATTGTGCCATCTTATTTAAGAGAAATCCGATTCAAAATAGTGGATTATGATATTGGATGGGCGGATTCCGCTCATATACATTGTACACATATCGCTCATTTGTTTGAAAATATAGCATTTTTTCTCTCAAATAAAGCTTTAAAATATGGCACAATAGTTGGACAATGTAGTTCCGGGGAATACCCAAGTTTTGCCCTTGTTCAGTCTATCAAGTGAATATTCTAATAGAATCACATTATTGGAACATTGAAATTCAATAGAACGATCGGAACGTATCATTGAGAACAATTGAAAAATGCGGAATACAGGATTAATTGCTTTAATATTTTCACTATTGCAGGCCACAGCGGGTGCTGTCCAATCACGTGATGCTAATAAGTATTCGTTGTTCAATGAATTTTTAAATAAAGACGAAGTTACAATCTTGATTACAGATTCAGGTTTGGGAGGAATAGCCGTTTGTGCCGATATTGAGAGTCGATTTCGTTCAGAGCATCCGTTCAAATCGGTCAAGATCATTTATTGCAACGCTTTGCCGGAATCCGATTATGGATACAACAATATGAAGATGAAGGAAGAAAAATTACATGTTTTTTCCGCTGCTCTCGACGGGATGACGAAATGGTATTCGCCCGACATTATTATGATTGCATGCAACACTCTTTCTGTTCTTTATGAACAAACAGATTATTTCCTCAATGCAAAAATCCCCGTCATCAGCATCGTTGACCTTGGAGTTGATATGATGACGGACGCATTGAAAAAAGATACAACCTCATCAATAATCATTTTCGGGACAGAGACAACAATTGAAGCACGCAGTCATCAATCGCTGCTACTGAAGAATGGAATTACGGAGGACAGAATCGTAACCCAGGCTTGTCCGGATCTTGCCGGTGAAATTCAAAGTGATGCTTCGAGCGATGCCGTTGCGACGATGATCGAATTTTATTCCGATGATGCCGCAAAAAAACTACCGGCTGTTTCCGGAAATGTATATGCCGGCTTGTGCTGCACCCATTTTGGGTACTCTTCCGAACATTTCCTGCGGGGAGTGAATGGTGCTTCAAAAAGAAAAACATTCGTGATCGATCCTACGCGCTCTATGAGCGGTGTAATATTCCTTGTAAAGTCAAACAAACGGTTCGTCTCAACAACAGTGAGTGTGAATGTTGTTTCACGGGCAGTAATTACTCAGCAGGAGACACGATCGATCGGCGCATTGATCATGGGCCAATCCGCAGCAACAGCAAATTCTCTCCAAAAATATACGTTGAAAAAAGATCTGTTTGAGTTCCAGAGAAAGTGATGAAGAAGAGCAAAATAGTAATCCAATATTGTATAATACTCTGTTTAATGATGAGCGTTGCGACTCCGTGTCGGTCGCAGACCTTGATGTCTGGTGATATTGTTCAGTTCATCAAAACAATCAAGGATGCGATGCCGGATATAGGAAGTAATAAATTTTTTATTCCTACCAACGCTCATCTTAATTATTTTGATACGTTGTTCATAGATCTCAAGAAGAAAAATTTCTCCGCCATTTCAGCACGGGCATCACTGTACGGATATCAATTTATTCAGTTCGTGAATACGGCAACAAATGACACCCTGTATATACTAAAAGAAAATATTCCCGTGTTGCGCGGCTGGGGAACGTATATTTTCGATCCTGCCGCTGCGAATGATTTGATGATCGAAACACCACATCCCCTGTGGGATACCAATTCATGGGAATTGGCGATCAAGTTATTTATTAAAGCGGATTCGAAATGGTTTATCCTGGCGGGAACGCACCGCTACTGCAATTCCGATTCGTCATCGGACATGGCACACGTTACGCAATCGGTGTTTTATGTCGCTCATAAACGCTCGGGAACATCGAAAGCAGTGCAGATCCATGGATTCAGCAAATCGGGAAGTAATGCCGGATATCCCGATGTTGTCATCAGCAATGGAACGCTGAATCCACCCTCAATTCTCACGACACTTGAAACAAAATATGAATCGAAAGGATTTACGGCGGGAGTGTTCAGTGCATCGACTTTTATGCAATTGGGAAATCTCGGCGCTACGACGAATAAACAAGGTCAATGGTCGAACAGCAACGGGCAGTTATTTGTTCACATTGAGCATGATTATCCGCTGCGAACGACCCTATCGAAACAATTATTGTCAATCGATGCGATCTGTGAAACATTCATTCCTCAAACGTCGGTTGAAAGAAAAAATAATACTGCCGCAATAAATTTTGAATTGCTCAACAATTATCCGAATCCATTCAATCCTTCGACGATGATCCAATTTTACATCCCGAACGATGACTGGGTGCGGCTGTCGGTGTACGATCTCTGGGGAAAAGAGATCAACCTCCTGATGAACGATCACACAGAGCGCGGATTCCATTCCGTTCAGTTCAACGCAGAACAATATTCGTCCGGAATATATTTTTGTAATATAAAAACAACTTCATACATACGAACAATAAGGATGGTACTGATCAAATGAAATCCATTTCTTCCATGAAACATCGGGTCATATTTGCCGCGTCTGCAATACTGCTGCTCTTTGTAGGCTGCGATGTGTTTGACAGCGACGGGAATACCGATTCGTCGATCGTTCCCGCCAAAGGATATTTTTACATCACGGAAAGGAATTCCACATCCATCATCATGCTCAATTCCGATCTGCGGGAATTGAAACGATGGAATTATTTTCTTGTCACGGCAGACAGCAGTATCCAGGGGATCACCTCTGATGGGAAATCGCTCTGGCTTTCATCAGCCGGAAACTCAGACAGGATCTTTCAGGTGGATGTCTCAAGCGATACGCTGCTTGTGATGAAATCGTTCGATGCACCGCCCCTGAAACAGGGAACGGTGCGGGGCATTGCGTGGGACGGGAGCAATCTGTGGGCGCTGAACAGCGGATCGACCACGTATGCAACACCTGCGAAACTATACAAATTGGATGGAAATGGAGTTGTCCTTTCTGAATTCCTGCTTCCATCATCCGATCCTCGGGGTTTGGTATATGTCAGTCCGAAATTGGATGTTTACGGACGCGGACCGGATCCGGGCCTGTATTATTCCGATGTAACGTCCGATAAAGTGTACAAATTTCTGCCGTCAACACCTTACTTTGATACGGTTTTTTCGGCACCAAAACCGCCGCTTGGAGCCAGCTATATTTATCCAGCCGGATTAGCGTATGATGGAACATTCTTCTGGCTTATCAACAGCAGCAATGTTGCCGATCATTTATATAGAATTTCGTATACCAATAAAGAACAGATCCGGTATGACCTGCCATATCCTTCAATGGCAACATTGGTGTGGTCATCAGTTGATGTACGTGTAACGGATGCGGTCTCCGTTTCATCTGTTTCACCTTCTTCCGGAGTTCCCGGTTCAAATTATTCCGTGGATGTGTTCGGGACAGGGTTTAAACCCGGATATGGTGTTGCCGTCGATTTTGGTACGGGAATTTCGGTCAGTGCTCCGCAATATGTCAGCGCGTCGCAACTTAAAGTGAGCATTATTATAGATCCGGCAGCGGTGACCGGAAAACGAAATGTAAAAGTGACCAATCCAAGCGGAAAATATGCCGTTGGTGATTCGCTCTTTGAAGTGACCGCCACACCGCAGATTCCGTACCTCTGGATCGCCGATCAGGCAGCGGGACAATATGCTGTTCATAAAATACGGGCAACAGATACAACGCTTGTCAAATCGTGGTCTACAACTGCCATCCTTTCCTCAAGCGGTGCGCAGGGATTAGCATTCGACGGAACGAATTTCTGGATGAGCACATCCGGCACGGACCGGAAGATCCATAAGATCGATACGACCAGCGTATCGTTGGCTTCGCTCGCGTCGATTACCGTTCCTGCGGTTGGCGGAACTGTTCGGGGAATTACGTTCGATGCATCCGGAAATGTCTGGGTATCCATTAGTCTTATCACGGGTGGCGGTGGAAGGATCTATAAAATGGATCCCGCTACCGGAGCGGTTTTGGATTCTATCGCATCACCGGGACAAAATCCGAGAGGTGTTACATTTGCAGGAGGCGTTCTCTACTGCAATGATACTGATCTTGATTCTGTGTATAGTCTCAACGGAAGTGCATGGAGTGCTAAGTTCCAAACGCCGACGTATGGCGGGGCCAGCAGATTTTCAACGGGCCTGACTTGGGACGGAACAAATTTCTGGATCGCCAACAGCACGACGGCATCGGATTATGTATTCAAGGTCTCAACAACAGGAACAGTGCTTCAAACACTCCGTCCGGCAGTAAGCGGTGACCCGCAATTCACCGGTTTAGTCTATGTAGCAAAATAAGGATCGCACTATGAAGAAAATATATTTTTCAGTAATCACCGCTTGTATTGTTTTGCTGATACCATCGCTTCAGGCATTTGCCCAGATCAATGTTGAGGGAGATTTCCGGATGCGATGGTATTCCGACAGTTTCGGCTGGGCGCGCGATAACCGTGCGCAGGAAAATTATCTGAGGTATCTCGGACGCCTGCGGGCAAAAGCAAAAGTAACAAGTAATACTTCGTTCACCACCGAACTCATCACGCTGATCGACAGTCCCGGCCAGCCGATTAGGAATATCGCGGGAACCGGTCCGATGCGCTTCGGTATAAGTCAGATCTATGCCGAAATGTCTGAGCAGAATTTTCTGTTCTTCGATCTTGCGCGCATACGTCTTGGACGCCAGCAATTTCCTATCGGAAACGGATTGTCGTTTGGAGATTCGTATTACTACACTGATAAATTTGACGGAGGCAGGCTTGACCTTGCCTATTTCCCGATCACTTTGTCATTGTTTGGAGCAATAACCGGGCAGAACCTAAGCGCCTCCGGTCTTTATCCCGATCCGGGAAGCGATCAGATCTATGCTGCAAAATTAAGCGGCAATTTTTTCGAACAGGATCTGATGATTTACGGCATCGAGCAAAAACTACGTGGTCCGTACAACGACAATATTGTCTACGGTGCGGGAGCAACAGGAGAGATCTATTTTAAGGACCTCGAATATTTTGTAGAAGGCGCCTACCAGCAGTTCAATCAGGCTCCCGGACTTCCTGAAAAAGGAGGGATTGGATATATGGGCGGACTCGGTTATCGATGGGGATTGGGACCGTTTCGTTCCATCAAAGTGGAGACACGGTACGCCGCATACGAAGGTGATGATGCCAAAACAACGAAGATCGAACAGTTCAGTCCGCCGTATCCTAATTTCTTTTGGGGAGGGAGGGCCGGATATGTGAACGGCGAAGTTGGTGGAGATTATCCGCGCAACAGCCAGAATCTTGAAGGAAGCCGTATCTGGTATACGCGCATGTATGTGATTCCGAAGATGTTCCCGAAGATTCGTTTTCAAGTACAATATATTAAAGTGAGTGAATACGTCGATAATGATAATTACAATTCCATGGACGATGAATTCTCCGTTCGTCTCTATTATACGGTGACGAATAATTCCGCATTCCAAATTCGGTTTGCACGTGTCATACCCAACGGCGACGACAAAGACAAAGACGGCGGCGGGTTGATCACATCATCCGAAGACAGAGTTTCGGTAAACAGCTATATGGTGGAGTGGCAGATAGAATTTTAGTTTTTGAAACAAACCATGGTCCAACCGTACGGTGCATCACTTTTCAGGAAAACCAAATGTTCCAAAACAATCGCCAAAGAATAATGATACGGTTACTTATTCTCTCGGGTTATTTTCTTGCGCTGTGTGCGGTGAATTCTCATTTCGCATTTGCCCAGTATCAATCGATGAATAAAATTATTCCGCTGAGAAATATCGCTGTATCTGCGGACACCGCTGCCGTCACCAAGGCCGAAAGTGAACCTTTAGAAGAGTGCACAATTGGAGCGGCTTCCGGTAAGGCAACAAAAGACGGGCGTCCGATGATTTGGAAGACGCGTGATGCTTCCACCGGCGACAATGCAGTTTACCTCAATACAACATACCGTTACAAATTTCTTGCCGTCATCGATGCCGGCAGCAGGAAGAGCAGTTGGATGGCATTGAATGAGAAAGGGTTTGCCATTCTCAATTCAGTTGCCTACGATCTTACTGCCGGTTCGTCGGGAATGGGAAACGGCACGCTGATGACGTACGCTGCCGGTACGTGTGCATCGGTTGCCGAATTTAAACATCTTCTCGATAGCACAAATATCACCAAGCGGAGTACAGAGGCCAACTTTGTTGTTATGGATTCGACCGGTGCGGCCGCAATTTATGAAACGAGCGGCAATCAATACTGGAAATTTGATGCGCAGGATTCGCTTGCGTATCCCAAAGGGTATGTGCTGAGAACAAACTTCACCTTTACTGGCGGAGGAGTTGTTGGGTTAGCGAGATTTAATCGGACAACCGATCTTTTTAAAAATTTCAGTGTCGGAGATTCGATTACTCCAAAGAGTATTCTCCGGTATCAGATGAGAGATTTTGCTGACTCAACCGGAGTTCCATACGCAATTCCTTTCCATGGAACCGTCGGCAGTGCGCCAATCGGATATATTCCAATCCAGGAGACAATCTGCAGGCTTTCTTCGGTTTCGGCAACAGTGATCCAAGGTGTTCTGCCGAAGGAATTGGCGAAGACCTCAACATTCTGGGTAATACTCGGCTGTCCTGCCACCGGTATTGCCGTTCCATATTGGCCGGTGGGAGAACCTCCTATCAACTCTGCGGATCTGCCAAAATCCGCATTGAACAATATCTCCAACGATATCTTTACCAAAATATCGGGAGGAACATTGTGGAGCAATTATATCAATACTCAGCTTCTCAGGGATAATAATGGCGGCGGTTTGCTGCGAAATCTATTCCAAACGGAGGATGGGATCTTCGCTGCAGCAGATACATTATTGATCGGGTGGCGCACGGGGCAATATACGGCAGCGACCATGCTCAAGGCGGAGTCAACATATGCTGCTCTTGCGTTGAATGGTCTTATAACGGCGAAGAATAATATTTCCGGCGTCTTTTCTATAGGTAATGTTGCCGCACCATCCGGTTTCTCGTTGTCTCAGAATTTTCCAAATCCGTTCAATTCGTCAACAGTGATTCGCTACTCGGTGGCAAAATGGGGAATGGTGACATTGGCGGTGTATGATCTGCTTGGACGAAAAGTTGAAACGTTGATCAACGAAGAACACGCGCCCGGAACGTATATGGCTCATTGGAATGCAGAAGGTAATGCAAGCGGTGTGTATTTCTTAATGCTCCGGTCCGGTTCGTCAATGATAACGAAGAGAATGGTGATCCAAAAATAGTTGGCGAAATAACTTACTCGTCGTAACCTGTATTAATGTTTTGTTATTTTTATTTCATGAAACATTTCAATTGTCTCAGCTTTCACACTTCATTCCTTTCATATCGGAATGGCATTCTGGCCTTCCTCCTCCTTACCCTCCAAACTGTTATCTCGGCTGATTCTGCATACATAGCAGGCCGGTCATATTTTGGTGAAAAGAATTACATCGAGTACATTGCCGGAAATATGCCTCTCGTAATTTCCGTTCCTCACGGCGGTCATTTGGAACCGGACGAAATCACAAATAGGGAACTCGGCACAAAAGGACACTACGATGCCAACACGCAGGAAATGGCCCGCGCGTTGGTCGATGCGGTCTTTCGGCGGACAGGAAAATATCCTCATTGCATTATCAATCGGTTGCATCGGAATAAGCTGGATGCGAACCGCGAAGAATTTGATGCGACACAGGATGATCCTGCGGCGTTTGGTGCATACAAAGAGTTTCATCAATTTATCGATTCGGCAGAAACATCCGTGTGGAGATCTTTTGGATTTGGATTGTACATTGACCTGCACGGACACAGACATAAGATTCAGCAGCTGGAACTTGGATATCTTCTCGTGGGATTGCAGTTGGGATTGAATAATGATTCTTTGGATGCACAAAAAATTCTTTCGGCGAGCAGTGTTGAATCGCTTGCCATACACCAGCATCTGTCGCTCAGCGAAACGATCCGCGGTTCGAAAAGTATCGGCGCGTTATTTGAAAAACACGGTATCCCTGCCGTGCCCAGTCCCAGACAACCTGCACCTGGTCGCACACCGTACTTTAGCGGAGGATATAATCTGGAGAGGCATAGTTCAGCAGGGGGCGGGTTGTTGGGAGGCGTACAACTCGAAACTTATATTGATGGAATGAGGGACGAAGAAAAAAATTGGAGGGCCTTTGCTGAGACGGCGGCAGACGTGTTTATAGAATATCTTCATGAATATGAACGACGCATTTCCAAAAAAACAAATTAACAATATTGCAATTCCGTTAAAGAGTGATGGAAAATTGAGGTTTTTGATTATCTATGGCATTGCGCTGTTTGCGCCCACTTATGAGATGATTGTTCCCACTGTTTCATTCCAATGATATTAATTCGGACAATTTTTCAAGGTTTTCATGGCATAATCATTGCACGGTCATAGAGGTTGAGTGTTTGTCATTATTAACTGAGACACTCATCATGTTGCCTGTTGAATTAGATCAGTAAGATTTTTTGCTCATAGACATTCATAATATCGACAAGGGTTATCCGGTTCTTTTTACCATGCTATCAAACACACGATACACCGTAAATTATCAGTCATACTATAATCGTAAAAGGCTCCCATGAAACGTCTGCGCAAAGTAATCTTCGTTCAATGGTTCCTCCCGTCAATTCTGATATTATTTTCCTCAATCGTCATTGCGGGCACGACTGGAAAAATTGTTGCGAGAGCAGTAGATAAAAAAACAGGTGAAGTACTACCGTCGGTTAATGTGGTTATTGTGGGAACAGCGATCGGCGGGACAACGAACACGGAAGGTTGGCTTACGATCATCAACGTTCCTCCCGGCTCCTATAATGTCCGCTCAACGATCATTGGGTATGCATCCCAATTAACCACGAACGTGATTGTGAGTGCAGATTTAACGACCAACCTTAAATTTGAAATGAATGAAACCAGCATAGAACTCGGCAATGAAGTTGTTATTGTTGCCGAACGCCCCATGATCAGAAAAGATGAAACATCAAAGATGTCCGTCATTTCCGCCGAAACATTCTCGGATATGCCGATCGCCAGTTTTCAGCAGATCGTTGCGCTTCAGGCAGGTTTTGTTACCGACGGAAGCGGAGATATTCACGCACGCGGTGGACGAAGCGGCGAACTCGTGTATCTTGTTGATGGCGTACCGACACGCGATCCGCTCTCAGGAGGAATGGGCACGCAGCTGGATAAGTATGCAATTCAGGAACTGCAGGTGCTTACCGGAGGATTCAGTGCCGAGTATGGACAGGCACTTTCGGGTGTCGTGAATATCGTAACGAAAGAAGGGGGAACAAAGTATAATGCAAGATTGGAATATGAATCTGGACAGCTCAATGAATCACCGTATCACACGGAAAATGCATTGGCACTCGACTATATGGGTATCAATCCTGACGGAACGATATCACCCCGTACTGATGATAAAGGCACGTTGATTAAAAACATTCCTTCTGCTTACAAACAACAAACACTGGAAGGAACACAATCTCTCAACCCCGACGTGAATATGCCGGGACAAGTGTCACTCATGGTAAGCGGACCAATGCCATTGATTCCATCATTGAAGTTCTTTGCGACCGCCCGCTCGGAAAACGCGCTTTATCAATCTCCGTGGGGTTACAATAAAGAGCGTGAGACAAATGCAAAAATATCCTATTTGCTGGGCGATTTCAAATTCAGTTTTTCGGACCGCCGTTTGTGGAGAAGATATAAAAGCTATTCGCATACCTGGAAATATGTTCCCGAAGGGTACGGCGAAAACAAAGAAACAACTTCGCGTGAAAATTTTTCTGTGAACTATTTCCCCAGCAATGAAACAAATGCTACGCTTAATCTCTCCTATAACGAGCGGCAGTCCGGCCGTTACACTCCGGGTAAATATGCAATATTTTCGCCGGATGGTATTTTACTGGAATCGAATTACATAAAGAACACCGGAAATCAATTTCTACAATCGGGAGATCTGGGAAATTTTTCCGACAACGATCTGCAGACCTACATTGCAAAACTGGATATTTCAACACAGATCGATCATTATAACATGATCAAAACCGGTGCAGAGATTACCTCGCACGATATCAATAGACTTGCCTATTCGCAGCCATGGAAAGGCGGATCATGGGGATATGAAAATTTCAGAAAATATCCTCTTGAAGTTGCCGCGTATGTGCAGGATAAACTGGAGATGGGATCGTTCATCATCAACGCCGGCCTGCGCTTCGATTATCTTGACGTAAAGGATACGCAGTGGCCAAGCGTCACTTCGCCCGGCGGCTTTCTTGACGATACGCTGAAGCAATGGATCATTGTGAATGAAATTCCCGCCAAGACGCGAATGCAGATCAGTCCTCGCTTAGGAATTGCATTCCCGATCACCGAACGTACGGTGTTTTACAGTTCGTACGGACATTTCTTTCAACGGGCAGATTATCTAGAAATGTATGCGCTGAGAGATCCTTCTATCCCCAATGCATTTGTCGGTAATCCCGGTATCGAACCGCAAAAGACCGTTGCTTTTGAATTTGGTGTTAGGCAGCAGTTGGGTGAACATTATACAATTGAAATCGGTTCGTATTTTAAGGATATCACCAATCTTGTCGGAAGTACGTATCGAACCGTTTTCCCTTATAATTATACGATCTATGACAATTCCAACTATGGAAAAGTGAACGGCCTCGACGTTACGCTGACGAAAAAGATGAGCAGTTATTTCGGCGGCAGCGTGACCTATACGTATTCTGTGGCAAAAGGAAATGAATCCGATCCGACCGAAGGATATGCCGACTATCGAGGTGTGAATGCCATATTGCGTCCCAAGAGGGTTTTCTATCTTGATTTTGACCGCCGGCATGTTCTCTCAGGCATTCTCAACCTGGTCTTTCCGAGGGAATTTGGACCGTTGCTCTTTGGCATCTATCCTTTCGAAAATTTTAATATGAATGTTGTTCTGCAGATGGCAAGCGGTCTTCCGTACACTCCTAACAATACGGAAGAAGGTGATCAACTGATCGTCGAGAAAAATTCCGGACGGAAGGGCAGTACGTATCAATTCGACCTTCGCGTTGAACGCTGGATTTCGTTGTATGATGTAAAGTTCTCGGCATTCATCAAGGTTGCGAATCTTTTTGATACCGTCAATCCGCAGTTAGTGTGGGCGGCTACCGGTGATCCGTGGGATGGGGGTATCCGTACTGCGAATACACCGGATCGGCAACGGAATCCGGGAAATGTTGATCTTCGCCGCCGCATTCAAGCCGGCGTACGAATTGATTTGTAATCACACGACCAACCAGGAGAAACTAAGATCATGAAGACAGGATCATTGATTATTATCGGAATTATTTTTGCGGTTCCTGCGTATATGTGTGGCCAATTGAAATCGGCAGCAGGAGTATCGCCGAACAATCCGAACACAAGCATCGAAGACACGTGGGGCATACTCGACAAGGGTGAGCTCATTAATGTCTGCGGAAATCAAGGAGTGATCTCCGATAGTTATTATCAATCAACGATGTATGATATGCGCTGGCCCAAAAGCAAGGGTGTCGCTAATCTTCCCTCGTCAAACGCCATCAACGATGTTTCGATAATGTTTGGCTCTAAAGGAAATGTCATTGATGGATACAGCCTGTACAAAAACGAAGACTGGCAGGGAATTCTTGGCGGATCGGGAAAATATTTTGCAGACGATCAGCCAGCAAGTTTGAAAGCACCGGATGGCGGTCCTCGTATGGCGCACAGCGACATCCCAAAAACATGGCCCGCAGGATATTTTGATTCTCTGAATGTCTTTCATCTATCGCCGACAGGAACATTGGATCAGCTCTCGGTTACAGACCGAAATGTTGTTGTTCAACGCAGTGCTTGGTACGATGAGGAAAAGAATCTTTGGCGTTTCTGGCCGGGCCGTTTTCGTATTGATACCGATTCCACTTCCGCAACATACAAACAACAATTGTCCGGACAATTTGCGGCAGACAGGGAATTGTACACAATTTTCACGGATCGAAACACGCAACTTCCCGATAAACCGCTTGGCGTTCAGGTAGAAATGCAAGCGTATTGCTGGGGCAGACGTTTTGCTCAGGATATTCAATTCTATGATTTTACCATCACCAATAAAAGCAATGTCCGGCTCGATTCCTGTTCGTGGGGATATATGCTTGATTACCGTTTTGGTGATGCAAATGAAGAAGGGTACACAACATACAATACGGGTGTAAATGCCGCGGGATACGACAACGCTCTTATCACGTGGGACTGGAATGGCGCAACCAGTCCGGATCGAGGGATTAACAACGGATATTTTGGCAGCGCGATTCTGGCAACGCCGAATAATCTTGGAGTAACAGACGGACATTTCTTCCGGGGCAATTCAACTTACAAGCCTGTGAAATCGAAGCGAACAATTTGGCCGGTAATGATCAGCAATCCTACCGATCCGGTTTTTGCAGGAATCACCGGTGGTGCGTCAAATTATTTTCATGGAGGAGCAAACCTTAAATACGATATTTTCGACTCTACGTATCTGGTCCCGACCCGATGGGATTTTACACAGTTTGCTGTTATCCAATCCACCGGCCTTTTTAGTTTGGATCCCGGAAAATCGGTACGCGCATGCATAGCGTTCACTGCGGGTTCTACAATGGATCAATTCAAACGCAATATAGCTACAGCACAGCGGCTGATTCTTGCCGAATACAACGGGCCTTCTGTTCCACCTTCGCCGAAACTTACCGGCGTTGCCGGTGACCGTCGCAACACTCTGTACTGGTCAGATAGTCCGGAAAAAGTAGCGGACATCATGACGAAGAAAATTGATTTTGAAGGATATAAAATCTACCGCAGCCAAGATCAGGGCGCAACGTGGGGAAAACAGGTCATTGACGGACAGGGAAGACTGATTGGATATGTTCCGATTGCGCAATTTGATAAGGTCAATGATGTGCAAGGAACCGATCCTCAGAATAATTTTAATTTTCTTGGATTGAATACCGGATTACGGCATATGTGGGTTGATACAACCGTTTCCAACGGAATCCAATATTCGTATTGTGTCACCTCGTATGACTGCGGAGATCCATTGCTGCTGGAGTCGTTCGAATCATCGCGCGGCACATCATCGTCGGATATTAATCTTGTCGATCTTACGCCGCGGCCCGATCCTGCCGGTTATGTTTCATCGCGATCGACCATTTCTAAATCTTTAACAAACGGTAAGGCAACGGTTGCCGTTTCAATCGCCGACCCATCGAAACTGTTGGTGCAGAAATACAAAATACTTTTTAACAAAACGCCTGCTGACTCATTTTATTTTATGGGAAAAAATGATTCAGTGCTGGCCAAAGTTCCTCTGACATCCGATGAAATGAAAGTCATCGACGGAATTCGAGTCCGCATAGAGACAGATGGAGCAATCGGGGGCATAAAGAAGATCACCGATGAATCGAACAAGATCGTCAGCAGTTCCACTTCCAAGAACCAAATAGGGTATTGGTATATTTCTCAAAAATCGTATTACGCAAGCGCGGAAACTTCCGCACGAACAAGCGACTACGAATTCCGGTTCACACAGTTCGGATCATATGCAGATACAGCTGGAACGGCCGGTCAGGGAATGTTTGCACGAATAAAAATGCCGTTCGAAATATGGAATGTATCGGTTCCCAGCGCGCAGCGGCAGATTAATGCCGTTGTAGAGGATATCAATCGGAATGGGCAGCTCAATTTTGGCGAAGTGATTCGCATCGTTAATATTCCGTATAAAACGAGTGTGAATCTTGGAGACAGTCTCGGACTTTATACAGCCGCCAAAATACCTTACACAATTAAGATCGATACGCTCGCACGCGATTCATTGCTTGCTCCACGGCTTCCTTTAACGGGACAATCATTTAAAATTGAAACATACAGCGCCATCACGCAGAAAGATACCTTCACGCTGGAAATGGTGATGCCGTCACTTGTTACGACCGGAATGACAAACGATCAGCTGTTAAGCCGCATACGCGTTGTCCCGAACCCCTATATCGGAACGGCAAAATGGGAACAGGTGCAGAATACAAGAAAAATGCAATTCACATTTCTTCCCCCCACGTGTACGATTTCAATATTTACAGTGCGTGGTGAATTGGTAAATCGGCTGAGGCACGCAAATCAAACTGGCACTGAAGACTGGAATCTCACAAATCAATCGAGTGTAGAGGTTTCGTTCGGTATGTACATTTATGTTGTCGAAACTCCGGATGGCGGCAAGGTAACCGGCAAATTTGCAATTATTAAGTAATCGGAGGGTCACGAATGAAAAAAATAATCACCGGCATTTTCATGTGCGTCAATATATTCTCATTGAATCTTATGGCACAGGATTTTTCAAAAGCAGGGACCTCGGCCGCTCAATTCTTAAAGATCCCCGTTGGTGCTAAAGCTACCGGTATGGCCTATGCATACACATCCCTTGTTGATGATGCTACGGCGCTCTACTGGAATCCTTCCGGTATAACATCCATGGATAAATTTCAGGGTACCGTTTCGCATTCAACGTGGATAGCGGGATTGGCACACAGTTTCCTCGGAATCATTGTCCCCGCCGGAGAAATTGGAACATTTGGTATCAGTGCTATTGCTCTGCAAACAAATAAGATCGAACAGACGACCATTGAACTTCCCGAAGGAACCGGAACGTATTTTGATGCATTGGATTTTGCAGTTGGGATGTCATATGCACGCGCAATGACGGAGAATGTACATATTGGTGCAACAGTCAAGTATATCAACCAACGGATCTGGAACGAATCCGCCGAAACATTTGCCGTTGATCTTGGCGCAATTCTCACAACGGGATTCAAGGACATGAAGATCGGTTTGTCATTCCAGAATTTTGGTCCCGATCTGAAAATGTCCGGCCGTGAACTGATCCGCCAGGTTGATCAAGATCCCAACAGCACAATGAATCCTTATGTTGAAACAGCCGTTCAGACGCAGGAATGGGGATTGCCCACTTCGTATCGCGTGTCGACGTCACTGTCGCTCATCGGAAATGAAGGTTTGATGCAAACAGAAAATTCACAATTTCTTCTTGCGCTCGATGCCGTTCATTTAAATGACAATCCCGAACATTACAGCATCGGCGGGGAGTACCGATTTGCGGAAACATTTGCCGTGCGCGGCGGTTATGTGTTTCAAACTGATGAAGAGGGGTTAACGCTGGGAGCCGGATTGAATATTCCTATAGGGAGCACTTCATTCTCATTTGATTATGGCTATGCAGTGTTTGGAATTCTTGGGTCGGTGCAACAGTTTACTCTGAGTGCATCGTTATAAACAGTTCGCGCAGCAGTATAATTCGAAATATTATTTAATACTGCTGGTTTCACAAGAGAGTATCTTATTATTGGAGTCACGTTCAACTATTTTTAAGGAAACATTAAATGAAAAGAATTCCATTATTAATTTTATTGATGATCGTATTTTTTTGCTTCGCATCTGCGTACCCCGGCGGCAGAACAGGAACAACGCTGAAATCCGGGACGAGCGGGTGTGGCAGCTGCCATGGGTCGTCAACAACGGCTTCAGTTCTTGCCGTCATCTCTGGTCCAACGCAAATGTATACCGGACAAAAGGCGAATTTCACTTTAACAGTTTCCGGCGGACCTGGCGCCGGCAGTGGATGCGATATCGCAGTTCTTCAGGGTGTACTGACGCCAATCTCAACATTTATGACATTGAATGGTGGCGAAATCGTTCAGAATACAAGCACCGCTTTTTCCGGCGGGTCCATTGCGTATCAATTCTCTTATACTGCTCCCGTATCAGCCGGAACGGACACGATCTATTCTACAGGGTACAGCTCAAATAGGACTCAATCTTCAGGTGTCTGGAATTGGGGGCCAAACAAAGCGATTACCATTATTGTCCCGACTAACGCGCCGGCAACTCCTGCATTTATCACACCGGCATCGGGAGCCACAAATACTAACACCACGCTTCTTGTGAAATGGAATACTTCATCTGGTGCCGCATCTTACCGTCTTCAAGTATCAACGGATCAGGCATTCTCAACCTTTGTTATCGATGCGGTCGTTTCGGATACTGTAAAACTTGTTCGGTATCTCACCTCCTCAACCAAATACTATTCACGGGTGAATGCAACGAATACGCAGGGGACAAGCGAGTGGTCATCGATTTTGGAATTTACGACAACAGCGCAAACGGCGGTTACAGGAACGAAGACCATCGGCGGTGCAACCCCTGATTATATGACGATCAAGGCGGCAATCAAGGATTTGAATGCGCGCGGCACGGCGCCTCCCGGTGTAACATTTTTGATCCGTGACGGATCATATCTTGAAGATTCTCTCTTGATACAAACAAATACAAGCGGATCAACTGCACCGATCACCGTGAAACCAGACGCGGGTGCGAATGTGATCATCAATGACAGCGGATCTGCTGCTATGCCGTTTGTTTTTAAGATTGACAGCACGTCGAATGTTACTATCGATGGAAGCAATAACGGGACATCAAGCCGCAACCTTATTGTTAACGGTCTCGGTGTGAATGTTCAAAAAGGAATTTGGATCAACAGTCAATCGTATAATACTACGGTGAAAAATTGTATCGTGCGGGCAGGTGCTGCAACAGCTTCGACATACCGCGCAATCGATTTGCTTCCGGGTGTGGCAAGCGGTACCAATGCGAATTTTACACTTGTCGAAAATAATGTCTTGCGCAATGCGTACACTGGCATTCGCGCTTACGGCAAAGCCGCTGGTGATTCTCTCATCGGATTGATGATCCGCGGGAATGTTATCGATTCGATCGGTAATGCCGGAGTCTATACTTCCTATCTTGCAAATGCACAAATCTGTAATAACGACATTGCAATGATGATCGGAAGTTCCGCATCGATGTACGGCATCTATATCGGCACCGGTTGTGATTTCGTTCGTATTTATGCGAACAAAGTGCACGATATAAACCAACTTTCGCCTACATCGACAACTGCAGGGATTTATTGCAGCGTCGGCTCAGCCAGTCATGGCGGAACCTCGGTTTTCAATAATTTTGTATATATAAATCCCTCATCCACCGGCACAGGAATCATCTATGGTATCTCAATGTATGAAACGAGCAATCTCTATCCTGATACCGTCGTCTATAATTCCGTGAAAATCTTCGGATCAAGCGCCGGCATCCGGCAGAGCGTAGCAATCTATCGTGCCTCATCAACGGGAACGGCCGGAGTATTTTTTAGAAACAATAATGTTCAGAACATCCGTACGGATGCTGGAGGTGCGTATACGGCCATCGGCAAAACAGGCGTTGCGACCGCGATGTCTTCAGATTATAATAATCTATCTGTTTCTACAGCAGACACGTCTCATGCAATTGGACGTATCAATGCAACGAATCCGGTGTTGTATCGAACCATTGCTGACTGGAGGGGAATTTCGGGAGGAGATTCTTCAAGTATCAGTGTCAATCCTCAGTTTACGAGCAACACCGATCTTCATATCCCGAACGGAACGGCAACGCAGATCGAAGGGCATGGAATACCGGTTCCCGGCATCGCAACGGACATTGACGGCAATCCGCGAAATTCCCAGACACCGGATATCGGTGCCGACGAGTTTACCGGAGTTACCGACGTTAATCGTACCTCAACATCGTTACCGTCCGAATTTGTTCTGGAGCAAAATTTCCCCAATCCGTTCAATCCATCCACGGAAATCAGGTACCAGCTTCCGGCGAGCAGTTTTGTAATGGTAACGGTGTTCGATATTTTGGGGAAAGAGATCGCTTCGTTAGTGAATGAAAAACAGGAAGCAGGTTTCTATCATGTTCAATTCAATGCCGGTAGTCTATCCAGCGGAATGTATTTTTACCGGATCCGGGCAGATGATTTCGTTCAAATAAAAAAAATGATTCTGATAAAATAACAGTGTTGTAATGTTTCAACAAATTAAATAACAATTTCACATTCACTAACCATAGAGGTAGATATGAAAAACATGGTAAAATTTTTTTGGTTCTTCTCGATTTTTGTTTTGCTGAGCGCAACATTGCCGGCACAGGTCTCACTGCCGCATTATGACGGTTTTAATTATACGGTCGGTCAAAATCTTGGTGCGCAAACCGGTTGGCAAAGTCTGAACACCGGCGATAGTCTTCTTGTCAGCGCAGGTAGTTTGACGTATACCGGATTCGCGGCATCAACGGGAAATAAAATTGCTTATGATGGAGCCGGGGTTGATGCGGCAAAAAAATTCGATTCTTTAATAACGGGGACGGCATATTATTCCTATCTGCTCAATGTTTCAAGTGTCGGAACGCTAAGTGCTACCGGCGGCTATTTTACAACGTTCTATCAGAGCTTAACCAGTACCACGGGAGGCGCATGTGTTTGGACCAGACTTGACGGCGCAGCATATGACATCGGCATAAGTGTTCGAATCAATACGCCTGTCACGTGGTCAACCGTGAAATCGCTCGGCACAACATATTTGATCGTTGCATCATATAATTTTGTTGCCGGCGATACTAACGACGTCTGCAATATTTGGATCAATCCGGATCCATCGACGTTTGGCGCAGCGACGGCACCGACAGCAACAATGACAAGTAAAAATACAGTCGCCGATCTAACAGGTGTGGCCCGAGTACAAATCCGGCAGGACGGTACGACGACGACTCCTTTTGTTGAATTGGATGAACTCAGAATCGGAAAAACATGGGCTGATGTTACACCGAAAACTGGATCGACTTCGGTTTCCGGCAATAATGCGATAACCTCGCCTCGCGAAATGCGTTTAGATCAAAATTATCCCAATCCGTTCAATCCGTCAACAACAATCAGTTATCAGATTCCTGCGAATAGTTTTGTAAGGATCACGGTATCCGATGTGCTGGGAAATGATATCGGGACACTGGTAAACGAAAACAAAGAAGCAGGCTTTCATAACGTTCAATTTAATGCCAGCAACCGTTCCAGCGGCATGTATTTTTACCGGATCCAGGCGGGTAATATGGTAAGCGTTAAAAAAATGATTTTAATTAAATAATATTTACTAAGTGAGGACGTTTCGATTGAAACGTCCTCTTGTGTTATATGAAGAAAATTTATTTCCTGCTATTATCGGTTTTTATCTTTATTGAGTGTGCCTTTCCACAATCCTCGGATTATGTCCTGGGAAATTCATATTGGGGAAAGAATCACTTCGTTGAATACGTTGCGGGTAATTTACCGATCATTATTTCGGTTCCGCATGGGGGAAGTTTGAGACCGGAAATTATTTCAGACAGGACGTTCGGAGTGAATGCGAGAGACTATGGCACGCAGGAAGTTGCTCGAGAGATGATCACTGAATTCAAAAGACGAACCGGGAAAATACCGCACGTGGTATTTTCACACTTATCACGGAAGAAACTGGATGTAAACCGTGAAGAATTTGAGGCGGCTCAGGAAGATCCGATTGCCTTGACGGCATGGAGCGAATATCATGCATTCATTGACTCAGCAAAAGCAGCGGAAAGATCAATGTTCAAGAAAGGAATATTGATCGATCTTCATGGTCAGAATAATCCGGAAGGGCGGATCGAGATCGGGTATCGTTTGGAAAACGAAGAACTGATGATGCCGGATGCCGATTTGAATGAAAAAATATTTGTTGAAAAAAGCAGTCTGAAAAACCTGGTGAAAGGTTCTCCATATAGCCACGCAGAACTTATTCGCGGAAAAGCCAGCTTAGGCGCAATGTTCGATAAATATGCTCTACCTTCAACACCAAGTCCATCGCAGCCGATTCCGGGATCATATAAATTCTACGGCGGCGGGTATACGATCTTCCGTCACGCAGTTGAAGATACTACGGAAATATTTGGAGTGCAGTTTGAACTAAATCCGGAATTACGGTCACGGGATCATTTCGAATCTACTGCAAAACTGCTCGTAAGCGTGATCATTGATTATCTCAACATACATTATGGTGAAAAATTTACGGAGAGATTGAATTAACAACAACTGTGTCCATACTCTTCTTGTTCCTCAAGATCCAAAATTAGAGATTGTTTCCAACTATTGAATATTTCCCAACTAACTGTTACGGCAATTACCCATTTTTCATAAAATCATACTATGCCATTAGAACTGATCATCTTACTTTCCATGCTGGCTGTTTTTGCCGGCGGAGTGTTCTGGCTGAAGCTTCCTTCCGGCCTGGCAATGGCGGCGGCTTCCGTAGTCGGTGCGCTTGTGGCCGGACAAGGATTTCCTGTACGCCATCTGGTGGAAGGAATGTTTGGATATCTGGATGCTGTTCTGATCATTGCAACGGCAATGATCTTTATGAAAGTGGTCGAAGCAACCGGAGCGCTTGGCACGATCAGCTACGTTATGATCAAATCGTTATACCGCTACCCTACGTTATTAATGATCCTCGTTGCATTCTTTGTGATGTTTCCGGGAATGATGACCGGATTGTCGTCGGCATGCATTCTCACGACCGGAGCACTGGTTGCTCCTGCGCTGGTGGGAATGGGAATCCCTGCCGTCTCTGTCGGCGCATTCATTGCTATGATGGCGGTATTCGGGATGATCGCACCGCCGATAAATATTCCCGTGATGATCATCGGCGGCGGTGTTGATATGCCGTACGTTGGTTTCGAAAAACCGCTTATTTTTATGACGTTCCCGCTTGCGATTGTGACGGCGCTTTACTTCCGGTTCAGGTTCATCCGGAAGATCGACGTGAACGAGATCCTTGAAAAACTGCCGCCGTCAGTGTATGCTAAACATGGCGTGGTTCTCTTCCTTCCGTTGATCGTGGTGATCGGTTTGATGGCCGGCATCCGTATTGCCCCGGATCTTGTTCCCGATATCGGTATACCATTGATTTTTATGATCGGTGCCGTGATTGGCATCCGTACAGGGGAGAAGGTTGAAGTTGTGAAAGTATCACGGGTGGCGATCCGCGAATCGCTTCCGGTACTCGGTATTCTTGTTGGTGTCGGAATGTTTGTGCAGATAATGACGCTGACCGGTGTGCGCGGATATCTTGCCGTAAGCGCATTGCAGCTTCCGCCGGAACTTCTGTATCTCGGTATTGCGTTTATTATGCCTGCTATGGGATCCGCCTATGCGGCCTCATCGGTTATCGGCGTTCCGCTGGTCTTTGTCTTCCTGGGAAGGAATGAGATCGTTGTAACCTCGGCTCTCTCGCTGATAGCAGGGATCGGTGATCTGATGCCGCCGCCGTCGCTGTTATGTGTTTTTGCCGCCCAGATGCTCGGAATAAAAAATCACTTTACCATATTAAAAGCAGCGGCTGTTCCTATTCTTCTTGCGCTGCTTTTTGGAATCGTAACAATTATCTTCGCTGCCGACATCGGTTCATTTTTAAAGTAGGAGAAACAGAATGCTGTTCTATCTTTACATAATCATTTCAGCGATCATTTCAGCGATCGTTCTTATGGAATTGTTCCGTGAAAAAAGCTGGCGTCACCAGCTTGCAATGGTTATTATCCTGATCCCCCTTTTACTGAGAATATTTCATATAAAATAATATGCAGCGACATCATTATACCGCAATGCTATTCTTGTTTTTTGCTTTGGTCTTTTCCGCTATTGCGTCGAAAGATTTTCTCTCGATGTATCAGCCGGATGTGCTTTACCCATCTTCGTCGTTGACGAAACAAGGGATGCTGAGCGACTACTTTGCAGCAATTAAAGGAACAAGCGGAGACACTCCATTATATTATTATGAGAGCGGAAATCCCGGAGCAACAATACTGCTTCTTGGTGGCACACATCCGAATGAATCCGCCGGATTTATGGCGGCTGCGGTTCTAGTGGAAAATGCGCGGATGACCAAAGGAAGATTGATCGTTATCCCGCAAGCGTGTGCCAGCGGATTTACGGCAACCGATCCGCTGGAAGGCTGTCCGACACATTTTACAATTTCAACGAAAAGCGGAAACCGCACATTCCGCTTCGGCTCACGCGGTGGAAATCCGCTTCATCAATGGCCCGATCCGCTGGTGTACCGACATTATCCATCGGGACAACAATTGTCCGGCATGGAGAGCAGAAATTTGAACCGTTCATATCCGGGGAAGGCTGACGGATCGTTCATGGAACGGAACGGTTATGCATTTCTTCAACTCATCAAAAAAGAAAATGTCAGCATTGCTTTCGATCTGCACGAGGCGGCACCGGAAGTGATGATTATCAACGCAATCATTACGCACGAAAAAGGGAATGAGATTGCAGCGAATGCCGTTCTGAATCTGGAATTTGAAGATCTAAAATATTCGCTTGAAATATCACCGAAGAATTTTCACGGATTGAGTCACCGCGAATGGGGCGATTCAACCGACGTCTATCCGTTCCTGATGGAAACCAGCAATCCTATCCAGGGCCGATTGCGCGGCGTAACGAACGAACAATTGATCCTTGCGGGAAACGATCCGTTCTACAAAACGGCGGCTCAATTGGGAAATGTCCGCATCACCTACGATCTGAACGGCGAACCGCTTTCGCTTCGGGTCGCACGGCACCTGCAAGGATTTCGCACACTGGTGAATGCATACAACGAACAACATCCGGAAAATTCGGCAACGGTGGAGAATATTCCCGAATATCAGACTGTTCTTGATCGAGGTGTCGGCAGTTTTTTGAAATAGACTAATTATTATTCATTTTACTACAGGAGAAATATCACATGAAACTCATCCGCACTTTTACTCTGCTCGCTCTTATGGTATCACTGGCGTATCCGCTTTTCCCGCAATCGAAGGAAAAATGTGATCAGCCCATTCTCATCACTTCCGCCGGACAAAGTGCTGATGTCACCATGGCGGCAATGTTGTGCAAAAAAGTTGGTTTAAACGCGAAAACAATCAATCGCGCAACGGCTGCCGATGTAAAAGATGTTAAGACCGTTATCATCGTTCCCGGTTTCAGTTCCAAAGGACTTGGTGCGGCCGGGATCAGCCGTGAACAGGAAATGGACCGCGTTAAAGAAGTGATCGCTGCTGCACAAAAACAAAAAATGAAAATATTTCTTCTTCACATCGGCGGCAAACCGCGCCGCGGACTGCAATCGGATGACTTCAATAAACTATGCGCCGAAGTATCGATGCATATGATCGTTGTGAAACAGGGGAACGAAGACAATTTTTTTTCCGAAATCGCTTCAGCCAAAAAGATCGGGATCGACCTCGTTGATAAGATCGTCGATGCGGCAAAATTGCTGGAAGGTTCATTTGTTAAGAACTGATGCTGTGTTACTTTAAATGTGAAGAAACTATTTTTGCAACACTACTTACATGACCAATATGAGATATTCAAAATCTATCTACCGCCTCTTTTTTTCACTTGTCATTGTTTCTACTCTTCTGCTGTCTCAAACCACCGGAGTCGCTTCCAAAGGTGATGTTGCCGTCGGCAAAGACGGAATGGCAACCACAGCTCATCCGCTCGCATCGAAAGCGGCGATGGAAATGCTCCAGCGCGGAGGTAACGCAGTCGATGCCGCTGTTGCAGCAGCGTTTGCAATCGGCGTTGTGGAATCGGACGGCTCCGGTCTCGGCGGCGGCGGTGCAATGGTGATCTATCTCCAAAAAGAAAAGAAATCCATTTTTATCAATTATTATCAACAGGCTTCCGAAAAGATCAACGAGGTGAGCTACAATCCTGCAACCGATAATAAATCTGCAAAGACGATCCTCGTTCCGGGAAATGTTGCGGGATTGACCGCGGCATTGGAAAAATACGGGACACTTACACTTCCGGTTGTGCTCGAACCGGCGATTAAATATGCCGAAGAAGGATTTCCATTGGACGAGACATTGTCGAGCATTATTCTTGACAATAATGAACTGTTATCGAAATACCCTTCAACAGCAAAGATCTATTTGCCGGAAGGATTTCCCATTCAGCAGGGGGAGATCTTAAAACAGCCGGAGCTGGGGCAAACGCTCCGGGCGATAGCGCAGCAGGGCCGAAAAGGATTTTATGAAGGACCGGTTGCCGAGGAAATTGTAAAAGGTATTACCGAAAATGGTGGCATGATAACAATGGATGATCTTAAAAATTATCAGGTCATCATCGATGAACCGGTCCGCGGCACATACCGCGGTTACGAGATTATCTCTGCCGGCGCACCGCTATCCGGAGCTTCCGTCATTCAGGCAATGAATATGCTGGAAAACGCCAGCATTACAAAAATGGGTCATTTTTCGACTTCCGTGAATACAACGCATCTCATGGCCGAAACGATGCGCCGTGTATATGCGGATAGAACGGCATTCATTCAGGATCCTCGTTTCGCATTCGTTCCGACCAATGGATTGATCTCAAAGGATTTTGCAGCGGTTCGGTACAACGATATCAATATGGCTTCTGCGGAACCGAATGATTACCGGAAGACTAAAGTTGGGAATCCGCTACCGTATGATTCAAAATCTGTGAAACGATCAGTTGCTCCTGCAGGAAAAAAACAATCCCTTCAGGAACGCGATGATGTTGATGATGAACGCTCCTATAAAAAGGATGAGGATCCGTTTGATAACTGGGGAAAAAAGAAGAAAACCAAAAGTGACGAATCATCAGGTGAGGTGAAAGAAGAAGGGAAAGATGAAACTCCTGACATCAAGATAAAAGACAAAGACGAACCGGAAAGACAGGAGATTGAATCGTCACAGACTCTTCAGGATCCCGAGCATTATTTTACCCTCAATGCTGAATTGGCAGAACCGCCACTGCTGGAAGGTGACGGACATACAACGCATCTTTCTGTCGCGGATAAATCCGGCAATATTGTTTCACTAACGCAAACGCTCGGCACATTTTTCGGTTCCGGATTGTCCGTTGCTGGTGTGATGATGAACGGCTCGCTCTCCAATTTTTCGACAACATCGGCAATTAATTCCATCGAACCGAATAAGCGACCTCGGAGTTCCATCTCGCCGACAATTATATTGAAAGACGGAAATCCGTTTATGTCCGTAGGCTCGCCCGGAGCCGGCCGCATCACCGCCACCATTATCCAGCTGATCGTCAATGCCGTTGATTTCGGAATGGATGCCGGGGAGAACAATAAAGCGCCCCGGTTCTTCTGTCAGAAATTTGATGAATATCTTCATTATGAATCGCGGTTCAGCCCCGGGGTGATTGAGGGATTAAAGAAAAAAGGACATAACCTGCGCGAGCACGGTGATTTTGATCTGTTTTTCGGCGGAGCACAGATCATCATGATAGATCAAGCTACGAATACTTTCTATGGTTCAGCAGATCCACGTCGCGGCGGCGCAGCAATTGGAGACTAAGTTTTCTTAAAGTTATAATTCAAAAGTCACACTCAATTGATTTGAAGTGTGACTTTTTTGTATAATAAATGAAGAGAATTTCGAACTTCACGTTATTTTCATAGTTGGTCTTTTCAATTGGAAGAAATTTAATTGAATATTGTTCTCATCATAACAATTGCATTTCTGATATTCCTTAGTGCTGAACGACTTGTTATCACTCGTCGTGTCAAATCGATTCCGTACCGAATACATGTGAATGGCACACGAGGAAAATCGAGCGTTGCCCGTTATATCGGCGTTGCAATGTCTGCTTCTCAAAAAAGTACATTTGTAAAGATCACAGGAATAGTTCCAACTCTGTATTTCCCGGACGGCACTTCGCGTACGATACAACGACTCGGCAAAGCAAGAGTCCAGGAACAATTTTCAATCATTTCACAGGCATTCAAACATCGTGCTGATGCATTGGTAATGGAATGTATGTCGTTGAATCCGGAATATCAGCAACTGGAATCGCGAATATTTCTTCCGCACGTAACTGTTATCACAAACATTGAGGATGATCACCGAGAAGAAATGGGAATTTCTGACGAAGAGCATGTGCAAGCGATTGCAGCAAGCATTCCATATAATTCAATTGTTTATACTTCTGATTCGAAACACCAAAAGACATTACAGTTAATTTGCAATGAACGAAGAACGAAGGTTCATATTGTTTCTCCGCTCAACCCTGAATTTTCTGCGCAGCTACCGGAAGGAATGTTTGCTGCTAATGTTTCGTTGGCACTTGCTGTTGCATTGCATTTTGGAATTGATGAGAATCGAGCATTTAACGCAATTAAAAACCTAAAGTCGGAAAGCCAATGTGTTGATACAACGATCAATGGATTTCAAGTAAGATTTATCAATGGATTCGCCGTGAACGATGTCCCGTCCGCAGTATGTTATATTAAATACTGGAGCAAAGTAAATACTCCGAGAAAAATTATCGTTATAGTCAATACACGCAATGACCGTCCGTTACGCACCGTCGAATTTGCAAAGTGGTGCGCTACGCTGAGCGATCTACATCATATTTTTATTGTTGGTACGCATGCATCATTTGCTTCTCGGTTGTTAAAAAAAACTTCACGTTCTCTTTCGTCCTATAGTATTGTTGATGCAAATAATCTTCAAGCTAAACTCAGTGAAGTTATTCAGGCAGAAACGGATGTTTTTGGAATTGGGAATATTGCGGGAGAAGGATTTGAGATCATAGAACATTTTAAAAAAAAGGATGCAGTGTAGTAATGGTCATAGAAACATTATTTATTGGACTTATTATTGGATTCATTTTTTACGAACTGACCGGTGTATCCGCCGGTGGAGTTGTGGCTCCTGGATATATCGCGCTATATATTCATCAGCCAAACAAGATCTTGGTGACCATTCTTATTGCTTTGGCTGTATGGGGAATTCTGGAATTTTTGTCGCGGAATTTTATTGTCTATGGAAGAAGAAAGCTTCTCTTAGCCCTTCTTCTTAGTTTTTCGATTAAATTACTGCTGGAACAATGGATTCAACCTCTTCAACAACTGCCGTTTGATATCCAATCGATCGGTTATATTATTCCGGGTCTTATAGCAAACGAAATGTCGCGGCAACATTTTGTAAAAACAATTTCAGCACTTGGCATCGTCACTGCAATTATATTTTTTGTTGTAACACTACTTCAATCGTTTCTTTGACAACGTGAAAAAACATCAGGACACACGACTCTTTTTGATCTTTGTTGTTGCTGTAGTTCTAGTCTTTCTATCCCAGACGGTCTTTGAGACAGAGAATCAAGCAAAGAATTCTGGAAAAATGCGGCAGGCTTCAATGCTTGCGGAATCTTGGATGAAGCTCATTCAGCGGGAAAAGGAATCACGCAATCTCCTTTCTGTTGAAGCTCATCATTTCCCATCCGAAGCGTTACTCGGCAAAGAATTATCGGAAATAACCACCACGATTGGCTCCCTTGATGCAAAAAAAATCTCTGTAAATCCGCAATTTGCTGTTTTAGTTGTCCATTGGATTACGGAAATTAATCTTGATTCCACCGATGAAGTGCTGGTTGCATCGTCAGGTTCGTTTCCCGGAATTGCAGTATCAACGCTTGCCGCATTACAAACGATGAATCAACGTGCTGTCTTGATAACGTCTGTCGGTGCATCGTCCTATGGAGCAAACCAAACTGAGATGACGATCATTGATATAGAGAAGATTCTTGCGGTCAGAGGAAATTTACGATACACTCCAAAGCTTATTACCTATGGATGTGATAATGACAATGGTGACGGATTTTTTGAAGGAGGAAAAGAAGCGGTTGATTCCGCTGCAGTACGAAATGGAGTTATACTTTGGCAACCATCAACGCTTGAAGAAGCAATAACTAAACGTGTTGAGATCGCTGTGCAACATCACACAAAACTATTGATCAATATTGGCGGAAATCATGCATTGTTAGGAAATTGTGCACATGCTTCTTCGATACCAAATGGATTACATCGTTTAATGCAAACATGCAGACATACTGATCGTGGAGCGATTGCCCGCATATCCGAACGTGGGATTCCAACAATTCATTTTTTAAATATTATGGAGCTTGGATTAAGATATGGTATTACTGATTCCTATATACATAATGAAGCCTTGTATGTAAAACGGTCGCCGAACAATATTGCCGTAAGTATTTTTTTATTTACTCTCGTAGTCGCAGTTGTAAAAATCGGTAAAATAAAAAAGGTATAGAAGAACACTATATTATTAGGATTTGGAAGCCGAGGTGATAAAACCCTATGTATTGAGAATAGTACACTATACATAAGATCTACTTATTTAATCGGATTATCTTAATAGATATTGATGTGTTTTTGGCTATACAAAAACATTGCTAAAATATTACAACCGAAAATAATATTCTTCCATAAAACCAATTAAAATATTATTTTTCAATCATCACAATAAATAGTGTAATGAAAATGAAGATGGTGCTTAGACATGTCCCCGAAAAATCCTGCAAAATCCATATATATTAATTGTGATAGCCCTGCAATCGTTCACTTTATTCTACTGTGTGTATGAAGCACATTCTTTGCCCCCGAAAAAAAAGGGAATTGATTGGAATGCAACCAAGACCAATTTTATAATCAACACTTTCTGCTTAGGATTTTGACAAGATAACAAAATGGATCTTTCGTGGTGAGAACTACTGGGGATTTTTGTTTCTTGATTGGAGGTAACTTCACTCGTATATTATAGAAGCACTTTCCACACAACGATTATCTTCAATGGTTTTGAAAGTGCATCATTGAAGAATTTCACTTGCATGCACATCAAGAAAATATCACGAAAGATTCGCTACGAAGATGTTTAAAACATAAACAGACATCTAAAAAGATGCCTGTTTATTGTGTTTTTTGTAGCGGGGT
>CAYHFN010000008.1:58824-99965 GCA_964355925.1 uncultured Chitinophagaceae bacterium | reverse complement strand
AATATTTTTCCATCGCTTTTTGTTTTGCAACCGGTGTTGAATATGCAAACTGGTTGTTCTCAATGATCAAGATCAGCGGCAATTTCATGACCGATGCCATTGCAAGAGATTCGTGAACATCGCCAACATTACTGCCACCATCGCCAATGTAAGTCAATGCAACAACATTTTCTTTTCGAAGTTTACTCGCAAGAGCAACACCTGCTGCCATCGGAATCATCGCTGCTAGATGACTAATGTTGCCATAGATCCTTAATCCAGGATCAGCATAATGCCCAGTACCATCTCGACCTTTAGATAAGGAATTACCACGCGCCAAATGTTGAAGCATCAAATGTCGAAGCGATTGCCCTTTCACCAAATGCGCACCCATATCTCTGTGCATCGGAAAAAGATAATCCTGTTTCTCTAAAGCAAACGCACTACCAACGGACGTTGCTTCATTACCATTTCCGGTATATGCCCCGCCGACAATTTTCCCCTGACGATAGAGTTTTAGAATTGATTCTTCAAACTCTCGTGTCAAGCGCATGAAGTAATAGAGTTTCAGATATTCTTGGTTAGAAAGAGAGTATTGTTCTTTCTTTAGAGAACTTTTTGACAATGGTTTTATTATTTCAACTTTTCCCATAAATCCCAGAATTAAAATGCTGCTAATTTTTCTAATGCACTAGTAATATGATGCTCTTGCGGTAAAATTGATGATTCAAGTGCAGGCGCAAATGCAATTGGAGCATCAAGTGCTGCAACACGGGCAAGCGGCGCATCAAGATATTGAAAACATTCTTCCGCGATCTGCATTCCGATTTCAGCACCGAATCCACCGGTCTTGTTGTCTTCATGAACAATCAATACCTTTCCCGTCTTTCGAACGGAATTGAAGACTGTCTCTTTATCCCACGGACACAACGTCCGCAAATCGATGATCTCGCAACTCACACCTTTTTCTTCCATCTTTCGTGCTGCTTCGATCGATCGTTGTACCATAAATCCCCACGTAACGATTGTAATATTGTTTCCTTCTTTTTTTACTTTCGCCACACCAAACGGAAGACAATAATTATCATCCGGTTCAGGAGTTGAAGCAAATTGCTGACGATACAATCCTTTGTGCTCACAGAATAGTACTGGATTATCTTCACGGATTGCAGTTTTCAATAACCCCTTTGCATCTGCTGCGTTTGAAGGAAAGGCAATCCACAATCCAGGAATATGGGTAAAAATTCCTTCAATGCTTTGACTATGATACAATCCTCCACGAATAAATCCACCTACGGCAACACGAATAATAACAGGACATGTCCAATCGCCGTCTGTCCGATACCGCATATGCACCAGTTCGTCTTTGATCTGCATGAATGCAGGCCAGATATAATCGCCAAATTGAATCTCAACAACCGGTTTAAATCCACGAACAGCAAGTCCGATTGCCGTTCCCATGATACTTGCCTCTGCTAACGGAGAATTAAAACAACGCTCGACGCCAAATTTGTTTGTCAGATTTTTTGTTGCTGTAAAAACTCCTCCTTTTCCATCCGCAACGTCTTCACCGTACACAAGCATTTTCGGATTTCGTTTCATCTCTTCGTGTAATGCATGATTGATTGCATCAACCATAACGATACTCTTCCCTTGATGTTCGGGTTCAACGAATCCTTCTTTGGGAACAAAAACATCGGGTGAGAAAATATTCCGTTCAACCGTATCTGCCGTGGGACTTTCTGCAGCCTCTGCATAATCCGCCGCTTCTTCAACTTCCCGTTTAATTTCCGCACGAAATTTTTCAATTTCACTTAGTGTTACAATTTTTTCTTTCAGTAGATACTTTTCGAAATTTGGGATCGGATCACGTTGTTTATCCGCTTCAATCTCTTCCAACGGCATATATTTTTTTGGGTCATCGGATGAAGAGTGCGGAAATAACCGAACACATTCAGCCTCTATCAAACAAGGACCGTTCCCCCCGCGTGCATATGCGACCGCTTCTTTTGCAGCGGTATATGATTCTACAAAATTTGTTCCATCGATATTGAATGTTTTTAGATTCGGATAATTACGATATAATTTCGCAACAGATCCACCGGCAATTTGATCTTTTACATGAACAGAAATCGCATATTTATTGTTTTGGACATAAAATATTATAGGGAATTTTTCACGGCTTGCCCACGCCACTGCTTCTGCAAATTCTCCCTCACTCGTAGCTCCTTCGCCTGATGAGACATATGTAATTTCATCATTATGCTCTTTGCGCGAACCCATCGCTGTTCCAACAGCTTGCAAATATTGTGTTCCTGTCGGAGATGATTGTCCGACAATTCTTAATGCTTTGTTACCATAATGCGAAGGCATTTGCCTTCCGTGAGAACTTGGTCCTTCAATGCGATGCATATTCTCACAGAAAATTTCCTTTGCGGTTGATCCAAGTGCAAGTGAGAATGCTAGATCGCGATAATATGGATATGCCCAATCATATGCCGGCTTCATCGCCATCGCCATTGCTACCTGACATGCTTCATGACCAGGACCACTGATATGAAAAAGTACTTTCCCTTGCTTCAACAGATTCATTTCTTTTTCATCAATGAACCGAGCCAACAACATTTTCTTGTAGGCAAAAATAAGTTCATTGTTGGTAAGAAGATTGGAATATGTGTTTGAAGAATGTTTTGCCATTCCATTGGTCTTAGAAACAACAGAAGAAGTTTTACTCGTTTCTGAAGTTGAACTATTTTTTAAAGCCATTATTGGATCTCCTCTACTGGTGCTTCATTATGGTGAAGCATCGTTTCAAGCTCTTCCGTCGAGATATGTTTGATCTCAAACGAAAATATTTTTGCGAAGTGATTAATGATATGACGCTGTACTTCATCAATGGTAATCGGTTTTCCAACAACATTGTGAAGTGATGTTACTCCCTTATGAAAAATTCCGCAAGGAATAATTCTATCAAAGAATGAAAGATCAGTTCCGACATTCAATGCAAATCCATGCATTGTGATCCATTTACTTACCTTCACACCGAGTGCAGCGATTTTATCATTCTTAACCCAAACGCCAGTAAATTCTTTCTCTCTGCCGCCAACAATATCATATTCATTAAGAACATTAATAATCATTTGTTCAAGATCGCGTAAATATTTATGAATGTCGTTATAATGTAAATTCAAATCGATAATTGGATAACCAACAATTTGTCCGGGTCCATGGAATGTAACATCTCCCCCGCGATCGATCCAGAACATATCGATTTTTTTATCACTCAGTTCCTGTTCATTGGCGAGTAAATGATTTTCATCAGCACCTTTTCCAAAGGTAAAAACTGGTTCATGTTCAGTTAACAATAGAATATCGCCAATTCGCTTCTCTATGCGCGCAGAAAAAACCTTCTTCTGCAGTTCCCACGTCTCAGCGTACCGAGTCCTTCCTAAATTGACAACAAACAATTGATTCATAGGATAAAAACTTTCCAAGTCATACTACTTGGAAAGTTTGACGTTTTTAAAATTAAGCATGTAATGCACGACCATAAGCATCCAAAGCAGCTTCAGCAATGCCTTCGCTTAGTGTTGGGTGTGCGTGAATTGTATTATAAATTTGTTCCGCGGTTGTTTCTAGCGTGCGAGCTGTAACAAGTTCTGCAATCATTTCAGTTGCTTCCGGTCCGATGATATGTGCTCCGAGAAGTTCACCATATTTTGCATCAAAAATTAATTTAACCATTCCTTCTGTTTCATTCAACGCAAGAGCTTTTCCATGAGACCGGAATGAATAACGTCCAATCTTAATATCCTTACCGACTGCTCTTGCTTTTTCTTCGGTCATTCCAACACTTGCAACTTGCGGCTGGCAATATGTACACCCAGGAATGTTCTCATAATCAACGGCGTGAGGATGTTTACCTGCAATTGCATCTACGCAAACAATTCCTTCGTGTGATGCTTTATGAGCAAGGCACGGCGGACCAGCAACATCACCGATTGCATAAATACCATCAATATTAGTTTTAAGAGTTTTGTCAACGTTGATGAAAGATTTTGCTGTCTTTACACCAAGTGCTTCAAGTCCGAGATTTTCAATATTACCTTGAACACCGATCGCACTCAAAACTATATCAGCTTTAATTTCTTTAACACCATCTTTGTTTGAAATTTTTACCGTTGCTTCTTTTCCTGTTGTTACACTTTCAACTTTGGTGTCAACTAACACTTCAATTCCGGATTTTTCAAAGTTACGGCGTAAAATTTTTGTTATCTCACGATCTTCTACTGGAAGCAAACTATCAAGCATCTCTACAATTGTTACTTTCGTTCCGTAAGCGTTATAGATGTACGCAAATTCTGAACCGATGGCACCTGAACCGATCACAACCATTCTTTTCGGAACCTCATGAAGAATCATTGCTTCAGTGCTTGTGATAATCTGTTTATAGTCTATCGGAATATTCGGAAGGATACGCGGGCGCGCTCCAGTTGAGATAATAATATGCTTTGCATTGATCTTTTCTTTCTTCCCTTGTTGATCAATTTCAACAACACCTTTTGTAACAATCTTTGCAGTTGCGTATAGATGTTCAACTTTATTTTTTTTGAAAAGAAATTCTATCCCTTTCGAACTCTTCGTAGCAATGTCGCGACTTCTCTTTACGGCTTTCGAAAAATCCACTTTAAGATTATCAAATGAAAACCCAAAATCCTCTGCATGTTTGAATGTTGTCAACACTTCAGCGTTTTTAATTAATGCTTTTGTGGGAATACAACCCCAATTTAAGCAAACACCTCCAAGCTTATCTTTTTCGACAACAAGAGTTTTTAGTCCTAGTTGACCGGCACGAATTCCCGCAACATAGCCACCTGGACCCCCACCAATAATTATCACATCAAATTGCTTATCTGCCATAATATCCTCTCAAAATAAAGCCTAAAATTTAGAGAAAAGGGAAATACCCTAATCTGAATAAAAAAATATTTACGAATTATTAAGAGATATTGAATCTTAAATCGGACATCTCTCTCTTTGAATAATTTGTGCATAATATATTGAATTATGCGTTGGAAATCAATAAAACACATCAAATTGATAAAACGCCATCCACCGTTTTTAAATATTAGGGAAAACTGCTTGACTCAAGTGAACGAAATTTTGTATTTTATTACAGTGGATTAACACAAAGGTAGCCAACAAACCAATTGTTATTATTTTTTCGCGAAGGATGACTTCTGCGAATGGAAAGTATTCTCAATGAGTAAATCAAAATATGTGACACAACTATGTACATCGTGTGGTCGAGAATCAAAAATGGCGATTATTGGTGCTGTTGTCGGAGCAGAAAATAAGGTATGGTATCGATGCACTCGATGTCATCACAGTATGATGCTTGATACTAATCTGAACAAAAAAGATGATAGTGTTATTGCATATAATCGTGAAGATTGTGTCGATTATACACCGGATAAAATTTTTGTGGTGGGATCTTCTATTTACCATACGGATTGGGATGATATGGGAAAAATCACTTCAAAAGAAAAAACTTCGAATGGTGGGAACGCAATTTGGGTTGAGTTTGAGAAGAATGGCACAAAAAAATTGATCGAAAATTTACAATTAGCAGATTAACACACAACCGCCAAATCAAGGGAGGTGAAACACTTGGTAGGAATCGTAGTCAACGAGAATGAATCTATTGACCGTGCGATCAGACGCTTCAAAAAAAAATATGAACGTTCAGGAGTTCTTAAAGAATTCAAAAAGCGAACATTCTTCACTAAACCATCAGTGAAAAAGCGAATGAAGTTGGTAAAAGCAGTACGCAGAAATCAACGCACAGAAGAAGAAGGATTAAATCTCTAAAAATAAAAAACCCTCGCTGATGCGGGGGTTTTTCTTTTCATCATTTCATATTTGCTTTTAACACTCTCATCACATTCCCCCCCAGAATTTTTGTAACATCTTTTTCTTTATATCCTCTTTTTAATAATTCTCTCGTAATATTTGGAAGGAATGTAACATCGTCCATCTCTTTTGGTAATGATTCTATTCCATCAAAATCACTTCCAATTCCAACAAACTCTGGTCCAACAAGTTTTGCAATATAATCTATATGATCGATCAATTGTGAAAGTGGAGGACGAACTTCACGATATTGTGGTGCTAACGCAGAATCAATCAAACCATCAGCTATCCAATGATCCGGATTCCTTTGATTGATTGAATCAACGATGTAAGCATTTTTTAATCGAATTTCCTTTACTCGAACAGAAAAATTGCTGTCGATAAATCCGGAATAAAAGTTTACACAAATAACACCATGATTTTTCGCTACAGCTCTGATCTGGTCATCTTTTAAATTCCTTCTACTCGGACAAATTGCATAAACGGATGAATGAGAAACGATCACCGGTTTTTTTGTTACGTTAATTGCATCCCAGAATGTTTGTTCTCCAACGTGGGAAAGATCAATCATAACTCCCAGTGTATTCAACCGGAGAATAACTTCCCTGCCGAAATCTGTTAATCCTTTGAAAGGAAGTGAATCTTTTTTTTCCGTTTCATCCGCTGCAGAGGTTGCCCACGAAGGGCTGTTATTCCAAGTCAATGTTAAATAATTCATTCCTCTCTTTGCGAGAGAATCAAGATAGAATAAACTATCTTCGATCATATGCCCTCCTTCTACTCCAATCAAAGCGACCATCTTTTTTTGACCTAAGATTTTTTCTAAGTCCTTATAGGTTTTAGCAAATGCAATTTTTTCTGAACTTCGATGAACGATCGAATTTAATGTATCAATCATTTCAATTGCTCTATTGAAGGCTCTCCCTTTTCCAAAATCACCACCACTCCAAACGGAAAATATTTGCACGTCAATACCTCCTTCTTTCAATCGCACAATATCCGAATGACCTTCTGTTGTTCGGACAGAAAGATCTTCGCCTTTCAACGCTCGAAGTAACACATCGTTATGAGTATCAATAACAATCGCTTCTCGATGCATTTTTTTATAATCTGTTGCAAATGCCATTGTTGAAAATGCTATAACAGTTACTATAAGTCTATATACTTTCATTGCAATCCTTTCAATTTCATTCAATGTAGAGAAGGCGAAACAAAAGTCCAAATGATAATTTTATTTTTAATATTTAAAATAAAAAACCTCATCCATTGAGAATGAGGCCTATAGGATAAAAAATATCACACCTTAGATTTCGATTTCTTTTACATTTTTTTTGGTCTTAGCTGGGGCAGTTTTAAACTTTTGCTCATCACTTTCACGCAACAATGAGTCCAAATCAATAAGATCACGTTCTTGGGTATTCATTTCATGTAATTTTGATTCAAATTTACTTGTTTGGGAAGGAGACTTGAACAATAATTTCATTTTCGGTCCTCTCCTCAAAGTGTCAATGATCTCAAATCGAAACTCTCCATTCTGTAATCGTTTAAATACACTAATTGTCTGATCATCCGTCGGCATTTCAAATGAAAATGACGAGTCCCCGGCAACCGTCACTTCATTAACCAAAGTTCTCGGCGATGCAGGAATACGCAAACGAGGTTTCACCATTTCTATCATTTCAACTTCCGAATTAGAAGCTGCAATAGGTGCTTCAAAATTAATCTGAAATGCACCGCTTGATGATTGAACTCGAACGTGGTTTTGTCCCATCCCAATAGTGTTGTCTTTAATACGTTCTTGACGATCCGTTAATTCTGCAACCATTCGTTCTGTCATTAACCTTTTATATCTCATTTCTTGCCGTCGTGCAACTACACGGATACTGTCAATATTAATTCGCATTTCAGCCAACTCAACGGCATTATGCGAAATAATAACATAATTGTGACCGCTTGAGACACTCGGAATTTTATTCCAAATAACATGAGGTTCTAATTTCGGTGCATTAACAGCAATCACAGTATACGGAGCTTTCCTTATTTCAAGAAATCTTTGAAATCTCGTTCGCTGCATAGGTTCAAGACATGCTGCAATCGTTGAAACCATAGCCCGATTGAGATCAACAAGCTCTGCGTGAATCGCAACTTCATTGTTCTCACTAACAAGAACCGATGCTTGTAGTTTTTCTTTATATGATCCAAGAATCGAATCGACAAGCTCTCGTTGATTGGATGAAATGCCAATCTCTTTTGCAAAATCTTTTACCGTTACAAGAGGTGTTGGTGATTTTTCATTGCGGACTATTTGAATTTGGGAACCCTTATCTTCAGAGTTTTTTACACTTAAGGATGTTTTGTTTGATGAATCGATTGCAATACTTCCAAATAATGCAAAATTCAATATGTCATCCTTAGTGAGATTTGAGAATAACGGAAGAATATTCCCAGTCATAATATTATTTCGATATACATTTTCTACCAAATTCTTTTTGTCCTTAAAGAATTTGTCAAATAATGGGGTATCTCTAAAATAAATTATCCCAACAATCAAAGCAATCATTGAAGCAAGACTAGAAAATGCAAATATAGAACGAGAGCTTGGTAGGATTCTATGTGTGGAAGATTCTTTCTGTTCCAGTTTGTTAGATAATTTCAACCAGAACCAATCGTTCTTTGGAAGTTTTTCTTTTGTTGAGAGAGTTCGTTTTGCAGTTTTAAGGATTTCTATTTCACGCATAACAATTGGATGTGTCTCAAGATATTCTTCGAGTTTTTTTATTTCATTATCATCCAGTTCGCCATCCAAATACAACGAGATGATTCGTTCTAATTCTTTTTGTGATAAATGATTCATTTTATACCAATATTGGCATCAATAATTCCTTTAACATAGTTCGCCCTCGAGATAACCGTGATTTTACGGTTCCTACTTGGCAATCGAGCACTTCGGCAATCTCATCATATGACAGACCGTCAATATCTTTTAATATAATAGGCACTCGAAATTTCTCAGGTAACTTCTTTAACGTTTCCTCTATCACTCCCATCATATTCTCGTCATCGAACGTTGTCGTTGCCATATTTTCAATTTTCAAGTTCGTTGTTTTTTCAAAACTCGCAAACGAAAAAAATCGTTTTACTTTTTTCTTTCTTAATTCATCTCTGCATTTATTCACTGTAATTCGATATGTCCATGTATAAAATGAAGATTCAAAACGGAAATTTGGAAGAGCGTTAAATATCTTAATGAAAACCTCTTGAGAAATATCGTCAACAAGATCAACGTCATTAAAGATAGAAAAAACTATATTCCGAACCTTTTCCTGATATCGTTCCACTAAATATCGAAAGACTTCCTGCTCTCCATTTTGGAACAGGATGATGAGAGAATCATCACTTTTCTGTTGAACGGGAATATTTGCGTCTAGTACTTTAATGACTGCTGAATTTACCATAGAGGATTTTTTTAAGATTTAGACGTAAACACGTATAGAATGTTCCATAAATTAAAAAACCGACTTTACCAGTCGGTCTTTTAATAAGAACCACAATTTATTAAACATTTTGATTTGATTCAGTTTCTTCTGTTTCGTCCGAAGATCCTTTCAAATCTTGCACTTCAATTCGAATATCCTGAGCTTTTCTTTTTAACTCTGCCATATGCTTACGAACGCGCGTTCCGGCAGATTTATTACCTTTATCGTAAAATTTGATGAAATCTTTCTCGAATGTTTGAACCAATTCAACGAGTTCAGTATAACGACTCATCATTACTCCTTTATTTGATGGAAAAATATACCAGTTAACAATTAAATATTGCCTGATTTCGTTAAATAGTCAAGGAAAATTTCAATTTTAAACTTTTTCTTCAATAGTTTTTGGATCTATCCTATTTTTCCACAATAAAATAAAACCTGCCGTTAAGGTTAAAACAGAAATAATTAGACCTTCAGCATTAAAGAAAAATGACTCCGTTATAAAAAAAACATCGGATTCAGATAATAACGAAGTTATTATTATTGGAGAAAGAGTAATAAAACCAACACGTAGAGAATATCCAAACCAAATCGAGGTATATTTATTAACTAATACTGTACAGAATATTCCAATAGATAAGAAGAATAATGCAACAGTAATAAATTTTAATACGCTAATCTCTTCTAATCCAACTATTTCTGAGATACAAAACACAACCCATAATAAATTTGTTAGTATGATTGCTTGCCACCGTGAACGAAGTTTTTGAAATGTGGTTAGAATAATTCCCCGGAAAATTATTTCATCAAGCAGGATTGATGTAGCTGAAAAAACAAATAGAGCAGGAATATCGAATACCGTTGCAAGAATTAGTGTTGGTACATTATCAAGTTTATTAAGAGAAACTTCCTTAAATAATATTCCTGCAATAATCGAGACTGCATATAAGACTAAAGGAAAAAAAAAGAAATAAATATTTTTCGTCCAACTCCAATTCAACAGAAGGGGTTTAATATTTGTTATTCGGATCGATTTTTTCTTGTAAAGGAATAATAACAAAAATAATAATGCAATAATCCTTGAATCAATAAATAATTCCCATATATAAAATTGATATGGAATTTTGAAATGACTTAAAACTCCGGCTAATACTGAAATACAGATTATTACAATTACTGTGAGTCGAAAATATTTATGGTCAATCATTTTTTTGGAAATACTCTTTTGTCTTTTTGTGCCGATATCCAAATATCAAACGTTGAATATTCCGCATAAATATTGCATTAAATATAGAACCTAATTTGCCAAAAGGAAGACTATAGGTGATACGATCTGTAAGAATAGTTCTTTGGTTTTTTTCTTGAAAAATATGTTCGTGTCTCCACGATCTAAATGGGCCCCTGCCTGATTGGTAATCAACCATAAGGGAATATGGTTCAAGTTTCTCCACCGTTATTTCCCACGGCAACCAAAATCCAAACTGATTTACTTCAACTATTAACTTACTCCCAATTTCCATCCGTTCAGGTACCAACAAAAATCTAACTTTAATCATCGGCGGAGTTACAATGGTAACATTATTGAAGTTTACATGAAAATAAAACAACTCTTTTGATGTTGTCTGTATTTCAGTTGAAAATTCAAGAACGGTTTCTTTTATCATCCAACCAATACACTGCCGCCATTCACATTCATTATTTCACCGGTAATATGTCTTGCAAGATCCGATGCAAGAAAAACTATCGGTCCAGCAATATCTTCAGGAGTTGGAATTCGTTGAATTGGAATTTTCTTTCTCTCTTGATCCTTATATTTTTTGTCTGAAAAAACAGAATCATTCAGGTCAGTATCTACCCAACCAGGTGCAACAGAATTAACATTGATATTGAATTGACCTAATTCTGTTGCAATAGCTTTGGTGAACGAAATCATGCCTCCTTTAGATGCTGCATAATGTGAATGTTCTGCTTCACCACGTTGACCTGCTGTGCTCGAAATGTTAATAATTTTCCCGCTATGTTGTTTCTTCATATAGGGAACAACAGCGTTAGTCAAATAGAACATTCCGTCAAGATTAATTCGCATCGTTTCTTTCCACACTTTTTCGCTCATAGAACCTATCTTACCGTATGTCCAAATCCCGGCGTTGTTCACAAGAATATCAATACGACCAAATTTCTTCCAGGATTGATGAACAACTTTTTTTGCATTCGTTTGTTTAGAAACATCAGCTTTAATAGCTATACATGTTCTTCCTTCATTCTTCACGCTTTCGACAGTAGAATTTGCAGCTTTCTCATTTTTGGAATAGGTAATCACAACATCGGCACCTGCTTTTGCAAACAAAACAGCGCATGCAGCTCCAATACCACGAGAACCGCCTGTAATAATAACAACTTGGTTTAAAAGACTAATCATATTTTCCTTTTAAGACTAATTGGTATGAAAATTGTAATAACGCTTTCAATATAATAAATTTTTGACGTGAATCGAAATTCACCGTTTAGATGAAACAGGTCTAACTTAGTCCAATTAGCGAATTCAATGAAATTTCGAAATATTTCTTGACCAAGTTTAATAAAAAATGTATATTTATTTAGATTAAGACTAAATAAAATTAATGGATAGTGTATTAGCAAAAGAAAATTTTAGTAAGTATCTCAGAGACGGAAGTTATAGAATCACTCCGGAGCGATTTATTATACTGGAGACAGTGATGAATTATGACGGGCATTTTGATGCTGATGAACTTTTCTTTCAAATAAAAACAAGTGGTCAGAAAGTAAGTCGAGCAACTGTATATAATACGTTGGATTTACTTCAAGATTGCGGATTGATTTCCAAATATCGTTTTGGTGAGAATCATTCGCGATATGAAAAAGCATTTGGCCGCCCTCACCATCACCACCTAATCTGTTTGGAGTGCGGTGATATAATAGAATTTGTAAACGAACGAATTGAAAGTATACAAAAAGAAGTAAGTGACGAAAATAAGTTCAAGGTACAAACTTCCACTTTGCAAATATTTGGAATCTGTTCAAAATGTCAAAAATAATATGAACACATTAGCACATACATTATCTGGTACAACAGTTCGAATCCAGCAACTTAATACTCATCCTGAAACATGCCAGCGATTACGTGAATTAGGTTTTTGTGAAAATGCTATGGTTCGATGCGTAACAAATGGGTCTTCCCAATTAATTTGTGAAATCTGCAATACCCGAGTCGGTTTAAATCATAGTGTTGCACGAACAATAATTGTCAGCGCTATATAAAATGAATGAAGTCACTCTTAACTCATTGCAACCAGGTGAATGCGGTGTTGTAGAGAATATTACCACCATTGATTCAAAATTAAAGATGCGATTGCTGGAACTCGGATTATTAAAAGGGACAATAATTGAATTGATCCGATATGCACCGCTCGGTGATCCAATTGAAATTAAAATACGCGGTTACCGATTATCCATACGAAAAGCCGAAGCTGAATCAGTTGTTATTTCAAAAAAATAAATGTTGCAAATAAACCATCAAATACAATTGAAAAACATCGCAATCATTGGAAATCCAAATTGCGGAAAAACTACTCTGTTCAACGCTATAACAGGTTTGCATCAAAAGGTTGGTAATTATCCGGGTGTAACTGTTGAGAAGAAAGAAGGAAAAATTCTTTTTAATGATGGAACCGAAATCAATTTATTGGATCTTCCCGGAACATATTCTCTTTCTGCAAATTCACCTGATGAAAAAATTGCAACAGATGTACTTCTTGGAAAGATTACGGAAACACCTCTTCCTGATGCAATTATTTGCGTAATTGATGCAAGCAATCTGGAGCGTAATTTATACCTCTTAAGTCAGATTATTGATCAGCAATTCCCTGTTGTCGTAGCCCTGAATATGGTCGATGTAGCTGAACGAGATGGTATCAACATAAATGTAAAAGAACTCTCAAAAAATCTTGGTGTTCCAGTTATACCAACAATTGCCAGTAAGAAAAATGGGATAAAGGAGCTTCTTTCAACATTACAATCAACACTTTCAATATCAACCACAGCACGTTCATGGTCCCTTCCAGAGAAGGTCAAATTTGAACATGAGGAACTTACTTCACTGCTTGTTACAAATGAAAACCTTAATGAACGTACCGCATATTTCGAGGCGCAAACTCTTTTGTCTACACCACAGTTAATCGAGTCTTTTCAAGGCACCTATTCAACTGAACTTCTTACTCATCTCAAAAAAGATCACGAAACACTTGACGCTCTGGGATTCGATAGATTTTCGATCTTTGTCGAATCACGATATCAATGGATTAAAATGGTATGCGACAATTGTGTTACAATCGAACCTAAGAATGACCAATTATCTATAAGCGACAGAATTGACACAATTGTTACACATAAAATTTGGGGCTATGTTATTTTCTTTTCGGTGATGGCAATTATTTTCCAAACAATTTTTACGTGGGCAAGCCTTCCAATGGAATTAATCGGCAATGGATTCCACTGGCTCGGTTTTCAGGTGGGACACATCATTCCACCAGGTGATTTACAAGATCTTGTAGTCAATGGAGCAATTAGCGGTGTTGGAGCAGTTGTAACATTTCTTCCGCAAATATTATTTTTATTCCTTTTTCTTGGATTGTTAGAAGATTCTGGATATATGGCTCGTGCCGCATTTATTATGGATCGTTTAATGGGAAAAGTTGGGTTGCATGGAAAATCTTTTATTCCCCTTCTCTCTTCATTCGCATGCGCAATACCCGGTATTATGGCTACCCGAACAATTGAAAGTCCGAAAGATCGATTGGTAACAATGCTTGTAGCGCCTTTAATAAGCTGCAGTGCACGAATGCCAGTATATGCTTTAATGATTGCATGCTTTATTCCAAATGAATCTGTTCTTGGCATCTTTAGCCTTGCCGGCCTTGTTCTTGTTGCAATGTATCTGCTAGGTTTGTTCACTGCTTTATTGATGGCTTTTATTTTCAAAACATTTTTGCTCAAAGGACAATCTCCTGCGTTTATTATGGAATTACCGCCATATAGGATGCCTTCTTTAAAAAATACAATGCTTCATATGTGGGAACGCACTCGAATTTTTTTAAAACGTGCTGGGACAATTATCCTCGGTGTTTCAATAATTCTGTGGTTCTTAGCAACATATCCAAAAATTGAGACTGGTACTCCATCTGAAAAACTTGCAAACAGTTTCGTTGGACGAGTAGGACATTTTATTGAGCCTACATTGACTCCACTTGGTTTCGACTGGAAAATCGGAATTGGAATTGTTAGTTCACTATTACAGAGAGAAGTATTTGTGAGTACAATGGGAACAATCTATAACATGGAGAATGGAACTGATAATTCACTTTCGCTACGAGAACAAATTCAAAAAGAGATTGATCCAGCAACAGGATTACCAAAGTTTACCGCACTGACAGCAATTTGTTTAATGGTATATTACGTATTAGCAATGCAATGTATGTCTACAATTGCTGTGATGCGTAGAGAAACAAATGGTTGGAAGTGGCCAATATTCCAATTTGCGTATATGACTATATTGGCTTATGTGGGAACTTTTATCACATATCGGATAGGACTATGGATAATTTCATGATGAATTGGCAAGAAATTATATCGTTATTCATTGTAGCAGTCGCAATTATTTTGTTAGTTCGAAATGAAATGCAAAATAAAAAAAATAAAAAGGATTGTGGAAATTGCACTTTGATAGAAATAAAAGAACGACAACGATATAAGTTACGTAGTTAAGATTAAATCTATTTTTTTGAATCTAAATAGGCCACTATAAGCCCTATTTTAATATTTATTACAATCAACAACAAACATCAATCCAATAATCCAATAACTAATTTAATAATTATGAGAACCTTTTACGCATTCCTCGCAATTATAATTTTGCTCAATCTCATTTCACCAAACAATGGTTACGCAAATGAGCGCCGATTCGGATATACATACGAAACATCAGTCCTTCCAAATGGTGCTAAGGAAATTGAAATTTGGAATACCGACCGTAGAGGACGTGGATATTTTTATCACAGACTCGATCAACGTGTTGAATATGAGTTCGGAGTTGGTTCTAATCTTATGTCCGCATTTTATCTCAATTACACATCGAGAGCAAAAGACGATAATGGAAATGTCGCAGGCGGAAATAAATCAACTTCCTACGCTGCAAGTATTTCGTCTGAATGGAAATACAAAATTTGGGACCGCGTAGCAGATCCACTGGGATTTGCCGGTTATGTTGAAGGAACATTAGGAACCGACAAATACGAGATTGAGGGAAAACTCATTTTTGATAAACAGATAGAAAATATCCTCATTGCTTTTGATATCAGCGGAGAATTAGAATCTGAGGCAGATGTCGTAAATGGGTATGAAATAGTTTCTCAGGAGGTAAAATTAAAATCAGACCTTGGTGCCGCATACATCTTTACTAATGGTTTGGGAACTGGTATTGAAATACGAAATGAAAATATTTTCATCAATGGTTCTGTGAATCATTCATCATTGTTTGGCGGATTGACATTCTCCTATTCAACAGAAGCATGGTGGGCTGCACTTTCCTTCCTTCCTCAGATTATAAGTTTCAAAGGGGGATCCACATCCGAGAAAGAATTGGATTTGAATGAATTTGAAAAATTTCAAACCCGTTTATTACTCTCATTTCATATTTAGTTTTTTATGAAAAAAATAATTTGTTGGTTTGCAATTCTTCTTACCGGCTGTATTTCGTCTATTCCGATTGTTTCTGAAATTGATGTATCAAAAGCCCAAGTGCAATGGAACGGTGTTACATTGGAACAATTGCGTTCCGATCGAGAATTATATATCGTCAAATGTTCCGGTTGTCATAGTTTGTATAAACCAGATCAATATTCTGATACCGAATGGAATTTAATTCTTCCAACAATGAATAACAAATCAAAACTAAGTTCAGTGGAAAGTAAACAAATTAAAAGGTATTTATCTCTTTATTCTATGAAATAAAATTGAACAAGATTGAAGTTAAATTGGAGAGTATATAAACATCTTAAAAAAAAGGCATCAATACATAAAAGACAATGCTGTTGTCCATTCTTCTTTTTTCGGAACGTGAACTATATTAAAAATGATATTTCCTACCACCGTTACTCCAAGGTGGTATGAAAAATATTTTGACGTGAAATCAACCAAAAAATTATTAGGCGTTGTTTCTTCGGTATAGAATATTCCTACAACTGGCTTAGAAACGTGAAATAAATTCACTTCATCAAATATCTTAAATAATTGAACTGCTCTAAATCCAACATGATTCAGTGTACCAGGTTTCATCGGTATTCCCTGGTTAAGGTAAACATAAAATAACGTAATATCGGAATTACGATAGTCATCTGTAATGCTCATCAATTGAGCTTGACGCAATTCGCTATTTTCCCGCAATGCAACGCTGCTGATGAACATTCCTTGGCTCATACCAATAACAGCCGGCTGAACAACGATATTGGAATTTCCCCAAAATATTCCTCCAAGTTGAAAGTCATAATTCTCTCTGTGCTTCCATATAAATATTCCGCTTGGTAAACCATCCGGACGATACGGCGTTCCACGACCAGCGGCAAGTGTGCGTACATTTTCTTTTGGTTCATTACTGTGTATGTATCCGCCAAGGACAAAAAGATTAAATGGACCTTCGAATATTCCGGCGGCGCCATACCGAGTGTTCAGGACATCATTAATTTTTCCACGACCGACGAGACCAACCAGCGAAAACATTTCAACGGTTACTTTTCCTACGAAGTAATTAGAGTTGAGGGTAGTATTTCTGTACGGTGATGGATGCCCTGCCGTGTAACCATCAAAGTATTCTGAACCAAAACGGAACCATAATCCGCGTATTGGACGGTATGTTAGCCTAGAATAAAGAGCTTTTTCATCTAACGTAGTATCATGGATAACATCGTACGTTCCACCAAGTTCCAATTGATATCGGTCGTCATCATTGATGGGGAATAGTACAGCACCACCGGTGACTTCTTTCACTCGAAATTCATTCCTATTGTTGAGATCATTATCCGATACCTTAAAAAAAAGTGTTTTATTCCGTTGATCTTTTCGGTAAAAATTGAATGCTGTTATATTTTCCACTCCTCTGTTCATTCGCGCCAACTGAAATTCCCAACTTGCCGGACGCGGCGGACCAAATACTGTATGCTGAAAGTCTTTGTTTTCACCATCAGCAGAATGTTGACTTTGTGCAGGAGGTGTTGCAATAGTAAAAAACAACAGTAAATATTTAATCAATTTCATGTTGGAATATCGAATTGTTAGAATTTCAGACTTTTGTAAGAATTAAAAAAAATCGCCATGGTGTTTGTTCAGGACGGAAACAAGAAACCATTAACAATATCTAGAGTTTTGCGATGACTTCTGATTATTTCTTCGCATTAAGTTTCAGTGAAGATATATCCATTAAAAACGGACGAAGTTTCTTTTTCCCATCAATTCCTTCTCTGTTTGAATCAAACCTGAGATATTTACCATCAGGAGATACAACAGGAAATCCATCAAAAGCATCATTGAACGTCAATCGAACTTGCTCTCCTGTTTTTAGACTTTGTAGATACACTTCAAAATTATGCGGAGGCAACACACGTACAAAAACAAAGTGATCTTTATCCGGAGCAGCATGAGGAGCCCAATTTGTTCCCGGTTCGTGAGTAATTTGTTTTCTCCCAGTACCATCAGCATTTATTGTATAGATTGTCATTGGAATTCCACGTTTTCCCTCTTCCTTTATATCCCAAGCACGATAAATGATCGAAGTATTATCAATAAAAAAAGCTCCGCCTTCCTGAAAATCTTTTGTTGTAGTAATTTGTGTTTCTTCACTGCCATCCGGACGAACTTTCCATAAATCTAATTGTCCGCCGATCTGTCGTGTAAAGAGTACCCATTTGCTGTCAGGTGAAACTGAAACCTCGGCATCATAATAGGTATTGTTGGTAAACTGTCGGATATTACTTCCATCCGTATTAGCAATATATAATTCTGCTCCCTGCGGATAATCTTTAGGATCGGAGTAATTTCCTTTCGGCAAATCAAGATGATCTCTCGTTGACGTGAATATTATGTTTTTTCCGTCGGGGAAATAATATGAACAGCCATCTTCTCCCTTATCATTGATACGTTTAATATTTGACCCATCTATGTTGAATGTGTATATATGATGTACAGAATCATCCTTGAATTTTGCAGTTCCAATCAGACTCTTTCCATCCGGAGAAAAATAAAATTCCGCACCCTCTTCAATGTTTGGAATAGCCCACGATTTAAAATCTTCCACCTTATAGTTTTGAGCTTGCACAATTGAAAATATCCAAATAGCAAGGACAATGTACATAGTTGAAACATGATTAAGTGTTTTCACATTTTCTCCATAAATAATAGACTGGATTATTTAGCTATAAGTTCAATTCTTGTTTTATGTTCTTTTCCATCACGTTGAAAAACAACTTCAACAACATCACCTGGCTTGAAATTTTTTAAAGCATCGGAGTATTCTCGAAGATTATTTGTTTTTGATTTACCCAACTTAATCACGATATCACCCTTTTGTAATCCTGCTTTTGCCGCCGGAGAATCGGGACCAATATCAGCAATCTTTACTCCTTGACCTGCAAAAGCAAAATCAGGAATACTCCCTGTTAATACTTTTCGTTCACCTGCAGCCTGTGGTTTTGTTGATGGAACAGCACTTTGTGCTTGAAATGCCAAAGGCTCTATCCGATCACCTAAGTATACAAGAGCTTCCTGACCAAGTGCTGCAACTTTTACCAATCCCGAAATATCTATCTTATCCGGTGTGTCGCTTGGACGATGATAGTCGCTGTTCGCACCAGAAAAGAATTGCACACCCGGAATTCCGGATTCGATGAAACTTCGCTGATCGCTTGCATCAAGTTCTTGTGTAATTATATCTGATTCTACTCCGGTAACATAACTTGCACCCATGAAAATAAATCTCCATTCCCTTGCACTTGAAGCACTCAAAATCGAAACCTTATTGTTTCCCAATCGGCCGACAGCATCAAAGTTCAACACACCAATCACTTTTTTTGCCGGAAAACGTTTTGTGTTTTTCACATAATATTTTGAGCCAAGCAGTCCGGTTTCTTCTGAAGAAAATGCAACAAAAATAATTGTTCGTTGTGGTTTCAATGATTTCCCAAGCGTATGTGCGAGTTCCAGCAAAACTGTAACTCCGCTTGCATTATCATCGGCACCATAATGAATCTTACCTTCATTTCCTTTATTTACACCTGGCCATCCCAAACCGAGATGATCGTAATGTGCGCTAATAACAACTGACTCATCTTTAAGATTAGGATTTGAACCTGGAATAATTCCAATAATATTTTTTACGGTTGATTTATTTCCAAGCGAATCAACAATTTCATTCCAACTTTGGAAATAAGAACTATCATCCGATCCAGGAAGTAGTCCGGCTGCTTTGAAATTGTCGACAATAAAATCAGCCGCTTTGCCAATTCCCGGCGAACCCGGAGCACGACCGCGAAGTTCTTCGCTTGCAAGATAATCGACTGTTTTTTTCAATCGTTCGGGAGAAAATACAGGATCAAGGGTTGCGAGAGCTTTGCGTTTCGGTAAATTTGCCGAAGTTGTAACAGAAGATAACGTAACATCAAGCGGTGAACCGACCGAAGACCATTCTCCCTTCGCAATATTTGCAGGTTCTGCACCTTCAAAAACGAGATAGCTGTACTTTCCGTAATGTGGAACTTTTCGTACAAGTCCGGAAATTGCATCTTTACTATCTGCTGACACAAATGCGATCACTGCAGATGGATTCTTAGGATGCCGCGCTGTGATAACAAAACTATGATTGACATTTTGGAATATTGTCTGATTCAATCGAATAGAATCACTTGTGACATACGAAGAATATCCTTGCAAACTATTGTTGAAAACGGCGGTAAATTTATTTTCTGTGCCAAGGATCCAAATATTTTTATCTGAAGGAAGTTCAGTGATCGTACTGTCAAATATTGTAGAAATCTTTTTTGTCGGATCACCGGACCAGCGGGTTGCAAAGTCTTTATAATATTCGAGACGGTCTTTTGATGCTTTTGAAGGAAGCAGAATAATTATTTCCTGCGCACCCAATATTTTTGTCAACGAAGGTGGAATTTCATTGAAATGCAATTTCCGGAACACATTGAATTGCGGATCAACCTGCACTTTAACGGGATTCTCCGCAACTGTAAATTCATACAATTGTTCACGTTGATTGAACGATACCTTCTTGATCTCTGCTTTCTTTTCATACGATATTGCCACTGGAACTGTCAACGAAAATACATCATCCTTCTGGATCTGTTTAAGTGAAAATACAAGATGATATCCAAGCGAATCCTTCTTAACCGAAACATTTGAAAGTTCTAACTCCGGTGCACCGGTACGATTGATCCATTGCTCAAAGAACGATTTGAGATCTTTTCCGGTAACAGTTTCAAACGCAGAACGGATATCACTAAATGATGCACTTTTATATTTATTTTCACGATAGAACTTTTGAAATGCTCTAGTAAACTGCTCATCGCCAACATCGTCGCGTAACATATTCAACACCATTGATGTCTTTCCATAACCAATTGCCTCGGATGGGCCACTATATCGTGACCGGAATTTATTGAGTGGAAAATCATTCGACGGTGTGACATAATCGGTGTACTTTTGAAGTGTTGCTCTTCTGTAATCTTCGGCCTGGCCGCGCTGTTCAGCAATCAAATGATCTGCAAGATATGCCGTTAATCCTTCGCACCAATTACCGGTCTTTGAATCAACATACACACTGTTTCCCCAATAGTTATGCAGCAGTTCATGCGGATAGGAAGAATTGAGAATGAAAGGAAATCGAATGATCTGTTCACCAAGCAATGTAAAGGAAGGCATTCCATATCCTGTTTCCCAGAAATTTTCTACTAACGCAAATTTTGAGTACGGATACGGTCCAATTAGTTTCCGATACAACTCTAAATACTGTGCGGTTGCTTCAAGATATTTGTTTGCCAAACCTTCATCCGGTGTTCGTAAGAAAGCAAAAACAGTAATCGCACCGGCAGATCGTGAATACTCGGTGAACTTTGCGGCAATAAGATATATTTCTTCTGTCGGTTCCGGTGAATCCCAGATGACTGTGCGAAATCCTTTTTTTACTTCGTTCAATGTCCGTTTACCTTGGCTTACCACGTTCCATTGATCCGGAACGGTAACACTCAATTCAAAGCTGATCAATTCATCATCAAATTTCGGCAGCCACGTTGTTGAACCGGCGAGGTAGACTCCTTTTTCATCGATCACACCGGGGGTTTGGCTGAATCCCCGCGCATATTCTTCGCCGGCTTGAGTGATTGCGTAATTTATTACACCGCTAAGTTTCAGAACAAATGTTGTATCGATCTTCTTTTTATTTTTGAATGTTACGACATATGTATTCTCTTTTAGTCCAATGGTTGAATCATACTCTTCACGATCTATTCCAACATCCTCTGTTTTTGCATCCCTTTTTAATAATTTTATGATAACACCTGGAGTTGCCGATGTCACTTTTAGATTATTGTTCAATGAAAAGGTAATATCTTTTTTAACTTGTTCAGATGTCAGTGTAATCTGGTCGACCGCTCCAAGTGTATGCTTTTCGGGATTTATCGTGACCGATATTTTGTGATGCGTTTTTCCGTCACCATAGATTAGCGAAGCTAATACGATGAGCAGGAATACTACGTGGATTTTCTTTGTCATTAGTTTTCTCCGGAATAATTATCGAATGATAATCGATATTGGGTTCGTAATATTCATATATTTTTGTGCCACTTTTTTAACATCGGCTAATTTTACATTTTTCAATGCATCAAGAAATTGCTTGTCGTATAAATAATTATCATAAAAATAAAGCGAACTCCCCAAATAAAAAGCCTGATTAATACTTGAAAGCCTTCTGAACATCATTCTTCCAAGGTACATGTTGACAGATTTATCAAGTCCATCCTGCGTCAACGAATCGAGAGTTTTCATCTGAAAGAAACCAGGATATTGGGGAGACAACTTATCAATATTCTGAGGACGTGTTCCCTGCGACACATAGAAAAACGCTTTTTCTTTTATCACTTCAATTCCAGCGCTCATGTTGTATGCCATTCCTTGTTTCTCTCGAATGTCAAAAATAATTTCGTTAGAAAGAACCAACGAAAGAGCTTGCAATGCCGGCGCGTCACTCGGATCAATGGTTGCGGTAAATCCCCAACAAATGTATGAACGCTCTCCACCGGAACCAGGTTTGTCGATTGTTACTGGTTTCGATTGCATCAACAATGTAGGAGTAAACACCGGTGATTCTTTTTGAGCGTGCGATTTATAAAATTGTTGAAAGAGCAAGGCAACACTATCAGGGTTTCCGGGAGAAACAACTGAAATGATCATGTTTGACAGTTTAAAATATTCTTTTGTGAATGTAAGCAAATTACTGTACGTTAATTCCATTTTATTTTGACTAAACGAGTCTGGTTCAAACACCACTGTTTTGTATGTTTCGTCAAACATTTTTTTGGTTTTGTTTCCACCCATCGACATCATAGCTATATTCTTAAATTTTTCCACTGCTTTCTTAAATTCATTTTCCGTCGGCACAAAATCTTTTATCTGTGCGTTGATATAATTGACAGCACCTGAAAGATCATCAGCCAATCCCTCGACTCTGATGTATCCAAAATCCGGATGTAAATATATATCATCCATAGGAATATATGGGTTGTCGTTTAATGTGAAACTAAATCCAAATTGACTGCTGATTTTTTGATTCGCATCTGATTTCAAACGCTGGTCAAGACAATCGTGTAATATTTTTGAAGCATCTTTACCATATTTCGATTCAAAAACAGCTTTGTGTTTTACTAAATAATGAATTGCCAGAAGATTGTTTGCATCATTTTGAACAACAACAATATTTTTGTCAACAGCATCATCTCTGAATAATTTAACGGGAGATAATGCCTCAGTTTTCTCATTTTCTTTTTTTGCCGATGGCAATTGAATTATAACAATCGGATGCGATGGTAAGGAAAGTTTGTCCAATTCCTTTGCGGCAGTATAATATTCGTTTCCGCTGTAGGACGAAAGAACTGCTTCGATGCCGTCTTTAACAATCGCGTTTGAATTATAGATACCAAACATATGAGGTTTTTCGATATTTTTTGCAAATTCCGTACGAGTTTTTGTTACTTCAGATTTTACAGTTTCCATCGGTAATTTTAAATTCATCGATGACAACTTTTTTGATATCGAATTGATGAGATTGTTGTAATCAACATCCTTATCAAGCGTGATCACTGCTGCTAAGTAATTATTCAAATGCGATGTTCTTGTCGAATAATTTATTGATTTAACATTTTGATTAAATTCCGTTTTCAATGCAGATTGAATTGCATCTTTGTTTTTTTCCGTTACCAAATTTAATAGAGAATAAAATTCCGACGATGCATTTTTTGGAAGTTGATAAAAGATTTGTACGACTTTATCTTCTCCATCGTAAAAACGATTATAGAACTCCGTTTTCTCATTTCCATCTGTTTTGGGAATTTGAAGCCCGGTCGCCCATTCTGGATCATCTTCGCGATGTACTTGTCCCGGGTTAGCTTTGCCATAGATTTCTTTTATGAGAGACAGCATCGTGTTTGTCTTAAAATTTCCAATAACACTGAGGATCATATTGTTGGGGACATAATTATTTTTATAAAATGTATTTACATTTTCTCGAACCATTGATTGGATGGTTGAATATGTTCCGAGTGTCGGCAGTGAAAGCGCATGACCTTGGTACAGAATGGAAAGAGTGTTTCGTTCCATTTGTTCCTGTGGATCGGCAAGGCTTTTTGAAATTTCTTCTAAGACAATCCCTTTTTCTTTTTCAAATTTCTCTACGGGCAATGTTGAATTAAAGAGCATATCGGCTTGCAACTCCATCCCCTTTTTAATATTGTCGGTCGGAGTAACCATCATATAGTTCGTATAGAATTCTGCTGTGCTTGCATTATTGTACCCGCCGATGCGATCGACATCATCATAGAGTTGTTTTTGCGTGCGGGACGTTGTTCCGTTAAAGAGCAAATGCTCAAGCATATGACTCATGCCACTAGTAGAGAATGTTTCATACGCTGAACCAATTTTTACAATAACATTCACTCCGACCATTGGTAATGAAGGATTTTCAATCAACAAAACACTCATTCCATTATTCAATTGGTAAATGGAAACCCCTTTGGGGAGAGGCTGGATTTTTTGAACGTTTTCTGCTGTACCCCCTTTTTCCAATGCTATTGCGGTAAAACCGAAAAATATCATGGGAGCAAGGAACAGAAAAACAGCGGTGCATTTTTTTTTCATAGTAGTATCTCCATATTTTCAGAAATGTTATAATTAAGAAACGATGTTACGGTGAGGAAACATAATGCTGCGGTAAGATTATTGCATTTATTGAAATGCACTGTCGAAACTCTTTTGGAATATGATTTGAATAAAAAAAAGTTAAAATCCAAATTCGACGGACAATCGTGATACTTTTCCAAGATCATTATAATCGACCAATGCGTAATCAAAACTAATTTGTTGTGTCTCAATATTTATTTTTACACCAGCGCCGAACGTCCATTTCTCAACGTCGTAATTAATTTTGTAACCGGCTCTCAAAAATAAAGTTTCATTCCAACCATACTCACCGCCGATATTTGCTCGTTCAACATTGTCGTTCGGATGATTTCCGTCAATGGCTACTCTAAAACGATGTTCCTCTGAGTTGAAGAACGGATCATTTTTTCCCACAACATCCATTGCAACTCCAACCCTAAAATTTAATGGTAACGACCATTGCTCGGTCGATAAGTTTGAACTTGGATTATACTCGCCGGAGATATTTTTATTAACATCCGATGTTGAGATTAAATCTCTTCCTTCCAATTTAAGATTGCCTCCAAAATTAGAAACGGACATTGCAATTACTAACCCATGAAAACCAGTTTGCAGCGAAGTACCCAGGTCAATTGCAAAAGCATTTGCAGATTCGTTGTACGCATTCTGCTGGATAAATTTGGCTGTTACTCCTACCGAAAAACGATCCGTCAGCGTTCGAGCATATGACACTCCAATCGCCAGATCACTTACCTGATAAAAGATTCCTGCCCCCTCTGGTTGTTCGACTGTTGTCACTTCCTGTTCCGGTGCACTCAATCCAATGGCACTAAGACCGATGACATCACTTTCACTGATTGGAACCGCCAATCCAATATAATTATGGGCAATATCAGCAAACCATTGTGAATGACTCACATTCAACGAAATTACTTGTATCTTTGTTATACCAGCAGGATTCCAATACATCGCATCGACATTGTTTGCTACAGCTGCATACGCTTCCCCCATAGCAGCACTACGAGCACCAACACCGATCTTTAAGAATTGTGCTGCAGCTGTTCCCACTTTTGAAAATTCCCCTCCGAACAACACGAAAGGAATAACCACTAGAATGAGTATTATTTTTTTCATTGCTACTCTCATTATTCTACAATCATTTAATCACTAAAAATCTTCCAACTTTTTTCTGTCCATTCGGAACCGTAACGACATACACGTACATTCCATACGCGATGTATTGACTATTAAATGTTCTCATATCCCAAAACTCATAGCCGTTCACATCGTTATGATTGACATCCGCAACGTGATCTCCTGCAACGGTAAAGATGGAAATCTTGCATTCCTTTGGTAGATTGGTAAACATCAATCGTTTACCGAATTGATTTGTTTCGAATGCATTTGCGACAACATATGGATCCGGCACAACTCTAATCTTATCAAGTTCAATATTTTGTTTTGTTGCAACGGATGACAGCTGTGTACTAAATTTGTATGAAATCTCTTTTCTAAATGGTTTATACGTTACGATAGTAAACTGATCACCATGAGATGGAGCAACTGCTTTTTTGATAACAGTATTTCCATCAGCATTTTTTGATGTGTCCGGGAAATTATTTGTCTGCAGCCACAAACCATTATACGTTGTATCGTGAGATACAGGGTCTATTTTCAACTGTTCAAGTGCCAATACATCAAGATATTTTTCATAAAATCCTGAACTACCCGGGGTGAAACCCTTTCCGCCAGGAATAAGATCCCATCCTAATGGACTATAAAAACTAATCCGGTACGAATCCCATGGTGCTTTGATGGCAAATTCATAGAGCCACGTATTATTACTAACGTCGATAGGGTGTGCCGGATCAGATACTATTTCAACTTTCAGAGGCAAACGTTGTACAGAATCCATTGTTTTGTTCGTAAAAAAATCGTACCAACGAGCAGTTAATCCTCCGGAAGCAGATGTGTCGATCGTGATACGAATATTATCGGTTGTATAGACATTCTCTTGGACAATTTGGCTCCCTAAACTTTTAAATTGCGGTAGTGGAGCGGTTCGCCAATCGAATGTTGAAGTATCACCATTCACTTTTGTCCAACCAATTGATCGAATACCTGCTGCCGAGTTTTTTACCGTTAATCTAAAACCATCAACAATCGGCAGGTTATCACCGCTTTGATCGGTAAACAATTGCCGCTTCAGTAATAATGTTGTATCACGCGATATTTTTGAAATTCGATAAAGATTAAATCCAAGCGTGTAGGTAATTTTCGTCCCAACAATTTGTTTTGCTGAATCGACAAATGTGATGTAATAATTATCCCCGGTTATTTTTTCAGGTTGAACAATATCCACTTTCACTAACCCATCCGATAACCCTCCTTGAGAAGGTATTGCACCATCAGATGATGGCCTCGGATCATAATCCGCAGGAATGTAATTTTGCGCCTTCATTCCAGCAGTAACCGCAACGGTATTCGATTGCAAGAGCGACCGACCAAGAGAAGATTGGTATGATTGTTCAAGACTGTCTCTTACTTGATTCCCTTTATCATACGAAGTAACGCAATACCAATATTCCACTCCATTCAGAACGGTTGAGTCGACAAAACTGTGTTTTAATCCTGTATCTTCACCGAGCGATTGATTGAATGCAGGATCTTGTCCTTTAATACCATCGATAAGATCAAATATCTTTAATGGTTTAAATCCAATAACACTGCCGACCGCATCCGTAATCGGAATTCCCCATGTTTTTCCTAGATCGTCACTCCGATAAATTTTGTATCCTTCAAAATCTTTTTTTCCAGTCAACACATCAATGGAACTTTCCGCCTCAGCATCCCATGATAATTTTATTTTTTTATTTCCCGGAGTTGCGGTAACAATCGGAGTTTTTGGCGGACCGGATCCCTGTAATTTCCGTTGATACATTTGTTGAGCGATTCGAACATTCTTCATCAGATCGGTCGTATCAGGGCTATTAGCAACACTGCCCGAATTTCCCATAACAGCCGCTAACGATGATTTCACAGTTTCATTTGGATGCAAACTTAATGGACCGGTAACGACATAATAATTGATCGGTGCACCCTTATTAGAGAAATATTTTTTTAAACTATCAATATGCGTATTATCGATACGAACATTACTTCCATGAAAAAGTGAATCAGGTTTTGATAGATGCGGATCGTTTCGATTACTGCTGATAACAGGCCAAATTTCTTCGTCAATTATCGGTTTATAATCTCTGGCAAAATAATGAAAATCTGTCACGCCTAAATTTTTTGGCGTTTCTAGAATATGCAATCCAACAATTCCTAAAGGAGCTGGATCGTTTGACCATGCTCCATCTTTCGTATTATTGATATCATATACATAAATAAAATCGCCGGTGGGAGAAGCGGGATTTACTTTGATAAAATTGATGTAATCTTGGTTATCGTAATCGGGACGGAAGATTGCATAGTAACCGACATACACGCTGTCTAACTGCTTACCGCTGGTATTATGAATCGTAAAATCCCAAAATAGAATATCTTCAGCGTACGGTCTTCCATAACTGTAAGCAGTCTGCTCAACTTCAATTCCAACTGCACCTTGTACATTTGAATTATTTTTATCATCAAAGATAGAATATATATCCCTGTCAGAAACAAACTCACCATCAATTTCTTTTCCGTAGGTTGGTGAAGCAGAATCGATATCTATTCTAAAGTGTCCGGGCCAGTGCCGTTCACCCGGTGTACCCACCCAATTCTTGTTCTTATCGAAAAATCCCTGAGGCCATGTCAGCGGATTATCGCTACTTGCAAGAAAGGGCGTTTCATCGGCTGATGTCACTTTTACATCGCCTGAAAATATTTTTCCACGTGAACCTTCTTTTGGAGACCATTCAGGAATATCACCAACTCCTTTAAGCAGAGAGGTAATAACATTCCCCTTTGTGGCAACAACAAGACCTATTCCAAAACAGTATTGTCGTTCGGTACTTGCGCTTGCAGGCCAATGAAGTGCATCATTCCAGTATTCCTGATAGTTGGAAACTACTCCATAATTTCCGATATAATTGGATACTTGTCCTTTATCCTGGACTCCCAGACCTCGTTCGGTGGATGCCGCGTGTGCTTTCAAAAAGCGCTGAGGAATTTCTGATGTTTTCAAATCGTTATGACAATTTGAACAGTTTTTGGTTTGCGCCGATACAGTTAAAGGAGCAACCGCTAAAATAACAAAGAGGAAAAGAATATTTTTAGATAAAACTTTGATCATATTTAAGTTTCCTGTTACCAGCTGAATTGGATTCCTGCTTTTAATATCCTTGGGGGGCCGAGATTTGCAGGATTATGATCTGCATCCGGAGATGAACCAACAAATCCTGAAACGCCGGTATCAAACGGCTTTCCTGTACGGGAATACACATACAGAACGTTTTGAACATTCAGGAGATTCGTAATTTCTAAGAAGAGGTTCGTCGATAAAAACGTACTCCATATTTTTTTTGAAGCACGAAGATCAATGGTGGATGTCCATGGCTTTCGCGCAGAATTAATCTCCACGCGAACGGAAGGATCAACATATGGTGTGTATGGAAATCCACTCGATGTCTGCAACAAAACACTCATATTAAGATCGCCAAACGGATAAATGCCGAAGATCTGTATTCCTTTTTCATGGGGAATTGTGACATTCACATTTACAACAAATGTATGGGTTTGATCAAAGTCTAAAAAATTTTCGCGGTGGGGAATTTCTTCTTTTGTATAAGCGCTTACAAAACCGCCGAGTGGCTGCGAATTATTTCCTTTAGCAACCATATAGGTGTAGTTGATCGATCCTGAAAGGTAACTGCTGTACCGTTTATTTAATGTCAGATCGATTCCTTTCACACTTGCATAATCCGAATTATAAAAGATGACATAATCCTGCGATAAGTAACTTACCTGTAATGTGGAAAGAAGATCCGTGATATCTTTATACCATCCGGAAACTTCCAGTGAAAGATCATCGCTTAATTTATATTTAATACCGGTTTCATATGCGATTGTTTTCTGTGCTTTCACCGATGGATTGCCCAGCAGCGGCAGTGAAGTTGATAGATCCTTATTATGATTATAATAGAGAGAATTATAATCCGGATTTTGGAAAAAATGTCCGTACGAAAAGTGGAGCACTGCACGGTCGGTGATTGGATGAGCGAAACCGATCCTCGGACTTAACTGAGTTTTTGCAGAGACTTTTTGTTCCGGCGCAGGAATCCAAATATTGTTTGCATCATAATAGCCGAAACGCCGGATATCAGGCCAGATTGTTGCACGCGGATCGACATAATCAAACCGTAAACCAATATTCGTGATAAGGTAATCATATTCAATTTTGTCTTGTATATACGCCGATCCCTCTATCGGTGAACGTGAATATTCATCTTTATATTTCGAGCTATTTATGTTATCAACTGTTTCCTCATATACATTAATGTTATGCCCTTTAATTTCTGCACCGGATTTAAATTGATTGTAATTATTCAATTGATACGTTACATCTATTTTTCCGCTGTTCGTGACGGTTTCGTTATTGGAATATGGAGAATCATCTCCTTTTACGAAAAAGTATACATCGGTTCCCGTTTGCCCCCGCACATATTGACTTGGCAGTTTATCTCCAACTTGCACTATATGAGAATTATTAAAACGAGATAGTTGAAGCGTGAAAAATAAATCTTCATCAAGCGTGTGTGTTAACGTAGCAACATACCGATCTGTTGTTTTTTCAAAATGACTCTGGTTGTCACTCAAATATTTCCATGCATGGCTATATTTTTGATACTTATTCTTACTGCTCTGAGCTGACAAGGATAATTTTAAGATAGGACTGATCCGATATGTTACTTTGGAAAACAGATCACGTTCCAAACTGTAACCATGCGGAAGATAGCTGTCTTCGTTTTTTGTCTTTCCTGAAATAAAGAATGAAATATTATCAATATATGGGATTGGACCACTGAGCGAGCCATTGAACATACCTGCAATGGGTATATCCAATTTCAACGGATCAAATGATATGCGGTCAACAATCGATGTGTTCGAATACGAGTATAGATCCTGAACGCCGCTGAATGGATTGGACTGTCTAAAACGAGACTTGTTGATCATCGGTGAGGTATACTCCATTTTCCCGTGATATGTTTCCTCCCCTTCCTTCGTTACAACATTCACGATACTGGACATTGCTTCACCATATTCAGCATTAAATGAACCGCTGACGACCGATAATTCCTGCACTGCATCTTTATTGATGGTGTTATTAAAATCACCGTATAACGGATCTTTCACATATTGTCCGTCGATCAAATATGCTATCTCGCCGCTGCGTCCGCCTCGTGCATGAATTTCACCTTCAGCATCAGTTGTAAATCCTGCTTTCGTGGTCAGAACATCCTGTATGCTGTTCACCGGCATGTTAATAAATTCATCAGCGGTGATCACCGATAATTTTGCGGTATTGTCTTTTTGAAATAGAGGACGTTCTGCAGTGACAATTTTTTCTTCCAACTCAACTGTTGTCGGTTCCAATAAAAAATCGATCTGTGTCGTAAGATCTACAGAGACGACTACATTTGTCATCTTTGTCGGTTTAAAACCAAGCATCGATGCCCGAACAGCATATGTTCCGGGACGAATGTTGATGATAAAATATTGACCATCAACATTTCCGACTGCACCCAGTGTTGTTCCTTCTATTACGATTGTGGAACCGGGAAGAAGTTCACCGGTGGCGCTATTTTTTACTTTTCCCGATATTTTTCCCGTTGTGCCGGCAATAACGATAGTGAAGTTTAAAACAAGTATGAACAATACACCAAGAGTATTTTGTATAAAATTTTTCAAGTCTTTTCCCATGAAAATAGTTATAGAAAAACTTCCCCAATCTTTCGATCGGGAAAGTTTTCTTCTTCGGTACTATTTCAGCAATACCATTTTTTTACTTTGTACGCTCTTACCGGAGTTCAAGGAATAGAAATATATACCGGATGAAACACTATTCCCGGATTCATCTTTGCCATTCCACGATACAGCATGCTCGCCTGCAGATTGACGTTGCGATACGAGAGTTTTTATTGTTCGTCCTAATTGGTCATGGATGGTCAGTGTTGTGTACCCATTCTCCAATAATCTGTATGAAATTCTAGTTTCAGGATTAAATGGATTTGGATAATTTTGCAATAGATCAAAGTTATTTGGTGTAACAGATTTACCATTGTCATGAACTGATGTTGTTGCCAACGGTCTCACAACAATATTGTCAACATAGGTTGCGAGTCCGGTAGCACTTTGTTGGAACGAATACAATCCGAATTTTCCCGCAGTAACAGTCGCAACTGTATCATAGATGGGACAACCAACTAATAGTTGACCGTCGAAATATGCCCAGAATCCTACTTTGGTTGCAGAAATTGTACGAACTTCAACTTTCATTTTATGCCAGTTATCAACTGTTGGTATTCCTCCAAGAATATCGGCTGCTTTAAAGTCTTTGCTAAATAACGGAAGGAATGTGTTCGGATCAGATTTAAGTCCGGAGAAATTGATACGAGCGCTTGCATCAAAATCAGAACGCATTTTATAAAAATCTTTTTTGGCACTATCCGCATATACAACTAATCCGGAATAGGATGAAAGTGAGCCGCCTACATAACAATACACATCGGCTTCTATTGAGTAATCTTTTAAATCCAAAGCGCCCATTGTTGCTACCGCGGAACCTGTAAACGTTCCGTCAAGGTCCTGAAGCAAGCCAACAAAACTTCCGCCGCCGGTAAGTGCTTTTGGTGCGTTTGCCATTGGTTTTGCTATCACTGTCTCTTCACCTTTGTAGTTACTGCCCCATGATGCGTTTGCTGTTCCGGATTCAAATGTTTCTGAAAAAATTGGAGTAGCCGGTAGTGTTTTCACAATGATGTTGTCAACATAGGTTGCGAGTCCGGTAGCACTTTGCTGGAACGAATACAATCCGAATTTTCCCGCAGTAACAGTTGCAACTGTATCATAGATGGGACAACCAACTAATAGTTGACCGTCGAAATATGCCCAGAATCCTACTTTGGTTGCAGAAATTGTACGAACTTCAACTTTCATTTTATGCCAGTTATCAACTGTTGGTATTCCTCCAAGAATATCGGCTGCTTTAAAGTCTTTGCTAAATAACGGAAGGAATGTGTTCGGATCAGATTTAAGTCCGGAGAAATTGATACGAGCGCTTGCATCAAAATCAGAACGCATTTTATAAAAATCTTTTTTGGCACTATCCGCATATACAACTAATCCGGAATAGGATGAAAGTGAGCCGCCTACATAACAATACACATCGGCTTCTATTGAGTAATCTTTTAAATCCAAAGCGCCCATTGTTGCTACCGCGGAACCTGTAAACGTTCCGTCAAGGTCCTGAAGCAAGCCAACAAAACTTCCGCCGCCGGTAAGTGCTTTTGGTGCGTTTGCCATTGGTTTTGCTATCACTGTCTCTTCACCTTTGTAGTTACTGCCCCATGATGCGTTTGCTGTTCCGGATTCAAATGTTTCTGAAAAAATTGTCGTTTGTGCAGTGACAATTTGGAATACCACAACAAATAACACTATGATTAACGATTTTGAAATCGTAAAAAAACTCTTCATAACACACCTCGCAGATTAATTAATAAATTGTGGATTTAAGTAAATATATTTTTGATTTTTTTAATAAAATGAATTCTTTTATAAACGCCGTACTAAAAATCGGCTCAATGTTGCCATGATGGAAAAAGAATTGATTGATGTTCTTCAAAAAACAGTTCAAAATTCGGTCTAAAAGAAATTCCTGAAATAAAAAGATAGATTCTCTTTCTAAAAATACTTTTTCCCTTTAAGAAAATGTATGCTTTCTGATAGTAAAGTGCAACAGATAATTGTAAAAACAGATTTCTTAAACATGTTATTTGATGATATCGGACTTTTTGGTATGATTAAGAATGGTAATTTTGTATAAATATGAACAATCCTCACCGGTTTTTTCCGACTTCATTGAACTCTTACTTCACTCTGACTGTTATATTTTGTAAATTGATAACAATATAAAAGGATCGGTACTAATGGAGAATCAACAGGAACAAAAAAAAGAGATCACAAAAGAAGAAGTGCTTGCCGCATTAAAAGATGTATTTGATCCTGAAATTCCAGTAAGCATTGTTGATCTGGGACTTGTGTATGATGTAAAGATCATTGATGACTGGGTCGGTGTGAAAATGACGCTTACATCGCAAGGATGCGGACTATCAGACCAAATTGCGAATAGTGTGCGGCAACGTGTCTCTTCCCTTCCCGGCGTCTCTGATGCTGATGTAAGAATTGTTTGGCATCCAGTTTGGAACCGATCGATGATGAGCGAAGAAGCGAAGAAGAAAGTTCAATTCTTTGGTTAATCGTTTATTTTTCCTAAACTGCGATTCATTCTCTCCGACACAAAGTGATTTTTTACATCCAATGGGATATTTACTGGTCAATTCCGAAGGAGTCCTTCTGATCTGAACTTGTTTCAGGGTTTACATTATAGATGCCGAAACAAGTTCGGCATGACGTTTCATCGTACAACGCAAGAATCAGGAGTTAGGCCCAATTAACTTTAAAAACGAGTGAGTAAAAAAGAAAAAATATTTGAAACTATAAAAAGTTCACTCCATCCGCGCAATCGAAATCGCTTCCGCTACGACTTCGTTAATCTTATCAAGAAATATCCGGAACTTGGTGAGTTTGTCTTTACAAACGATTACTACCACGAAACAATTGATTTTGCAAACCCCCTTGCCGTAAGAGCACTTAATAGGGTGCTGCTTAAAGATTTCTACGGAATTTCGTATTGGGATATTCCTGACAATTATCTCTGTCCTCCTATTCCGGGTAGAGCCGACTATATTCATTACGCAGCGGATCTGCTTGCCTCATCGAACAACAAGATTATTCCAATTGGAAATTCTGTGTCCGTGCTTGATATTGGAGTCGGTGCAAATTGTATTTATCCGCTCATTGGTAACAAAGAATATGGATGGAGCTTTGTTGGTTCTGAAATTGATACTATAGCAATAACCTCAGCAAAAAAGATTTTAGATAGCAATACAATTTCGAATGAAACGATAGAGATACGACAGCAGTCGGCGGCTGAGAATATTTTTACAGGAGCAATAAAACCAGACGAGTTGTTCGATCTAACGATCTGTAATCCTCCATTTCACAAATCAATGAAAGAAGCCGAGGAACGAACGCATCGAAAATGGAAAAATTTAGGATTTACGAAAGAAGAAAAACCAACACTAAATTTCGGTGGCCAAAATGCAGAGATTTGGTGTGCTGGAGGTGAAGAACTGTTCGTGAGCACAATGATTAAGGAAAGTGCACAATTTAAATATTCAGCAATGTGGTTTTCCACTCTTATTTCAAAAAATTCTACTCTTCCTTCTGTCTATAAAGAATTACTAAAAATTGGAGCATCCGATGTGCGCACTCTTGAGATGGCTCAAGGTCAAAAAATTAGCAGAATTGTTGCATGGACTTTTTTGAATACAACAGAACAGGAAGAATGGAGAATAAAGCGGTGGGATTTACAACCAAAAGACATATGAAAAATTGTCCCGCTTTTCAAGATTCCGCCATGTTGTTTGGCGGAAGTCGGGAGAAGAATCTTTTGGTGTGCTGGCCGGGATTCTACGATCTACGATACCATAGGGAAGGATGACTTCACTAATTTAAATTGCGCCTTGCAAACCATGATCGTTTTTCTTGTTTTGCGTAACGGCAAAATGTAAACAAGAACCAATCTATGGCACTTGAAAAGTCAATAGCGAACCATCCTTGAAAAAAGCAAGAGACTTTCCGTCCGGACTAAAAACCAGTTGGTACTGATTGAATTCATACGTTGTCCCAAATGAATATATCGTGGAACTTCCCTGTTGAAGCGAGCATATCTCAATTGAATAATACCACTTACTGCAGGAATTCAAAAAACTCTTCGCGCACGAAAATGTTTTTACTGCAAATCTATCGCTCTGAACGTTCCAGACCGGATCTTTTGGCCATACTGCACGTTGTAAGTGAACTGTTTTTGAGACACCGGTAGAGATATTTAATATTGCGCATTGATAATTACTATACCCAATATCATCCTGATATTCGTATGTTCCGTAGAATATTTTCATTCCCTCAATATCCCATCGTCCATTAAAGATAGCGTTTAGAAGATAAGTCTTTGGCAAATTGAACGGAAACAAGAATGATGAATCTGTTGAAATATCATACTGATAAAAATTGATAAAGGAAGTATCATAATATGCCAATCGCCTCTCGTCAGGAGAAAATGCTTTGGGAGTACCAAAACCAACCACACTTGAAATCCCCGTATTCAGATTTGCGACTGCAAGTGTATGTCGTTCAACGCTTGTTATAGCAACAATGCTATCAGAAGGTGAAGGAATGTATGCTTCAACATTAGTATTAATCAATTGAGGTGTGCCACCGGCAAAAGATATTCTATAGAGTTCTTTCAAATCCCAAGAATCTATCGGTCCGGTACGGTAATAAAGAAATCTACTACTTGTTAAGCATTGTAAGTTAATATACCGCAGAGGCCGGCTATCAAGAATGCGGATTGATTTGCTGGATATATTGAACGCCTTAAGTGCGGTCTTTGTAGTAAAAAATATTTCTTTTCCGTCCGGAGACCATATCAATTCGGATAAGCTATTATCAATATCAGCTAGCACGTTTTCTGCGGATGGCGTTATCGCATTCTCTTCAGGTTCAGGAGGAAGATCACACGAAGAGAATGCGAAAAAGCAGAAGGAATAAGTGAGAAATGGGTGAATAGTTTTTTTCATCGCCATACGCATAATTGATATTCTTTCACAAAATATGAAACAACAATTGTAAACATTGCAGCCTCCGCCGGCTTGCACCAACAGAGGCTGATAAAAATTATTTCATCATAATCATCCGCTTTGTTTCTTGGAACTCTCCTGCTTGCAATTTGTAAAAATATATTCCGCTCGCAACACCGAATGCATTCCACTTCACTTCCTTCCACCCCGCAGATTGTTCTTCGTTCACAATCGTTGCGATCTCGCGACCGAGTAGATCGTAGACAGCAAGTTTTACGTTTGTCGATGATGGAAGTGAGTATCGAATTGTTGTTGATGGATTGAACGGGTTGGGATAATTTTGCGAAAGAGCAAATGTTTGCGGTGGTCTGGTCTCATCCTTTACGGCAGTACCAACCTGCGAACCTTGAATACACCGAAAGCCGCAACCGTTGTAGCGGTTGGACGGGTAGTCGTAGGTGGAGCGAACATCAACACGGCAGCCAAGCTCACTATAGCCGAACGAACCACCGCGAAGTAATCGGTTTTCCTGTGTCGTCGATGGACCTTTCGGATCAGTTGTTCCTCCAGAAGGATACGCTGAACTATACCAATCCCAACACCATTCCCAAACATTTCCACTCATATCATAGATGCCAAGTTCATTCGCATTTTTTTTACCAACAGTGTGTGTAGTATTTCCTGAATTGATATTATACCAAGCAACGCTATCTGTAGTGTCGCTGCCACTGTATGCGAATGGTGGAAAGTGCGCTTGCTTTCCTCCTTTCGCTGCAAATTCCCATTCTGCCTCTGTGGGCAAACGGTAACCGTTCGCACTCCATTTTACTGCATCAATATTTATATCCGTTTCTCCTGCGCGGTATATAGTGTTTTGTGTATTGTTTGTATAATAAACCGGAATTAAGCCCTCTTTTTCAGAAAGTGCATTACACCATTTTATTACATCATACCAGTTCACCCCAGTCACGGGATTGTTTGTTCCAAGCGGAAAGATACCATTCATTCCCACCGCAATATCGGCGCTTGCATAGCCGTTCGACAAAGCCCACGTTCTCACCGTCGTCCACAACTCATACTTCACTTCATATTTGTCCATCTTAAAGCCGCTAATCGTGGTGAGCGTTGTTCCCGCGGTGAATGTGCCGCCGGCGACTGGAACCAAGAGAGAGTCTGTTGTAGGAATCATTTCCGACAATGCATTTGATTGAGCAGATATTATGAAGATGGCTACCACCAAACATCTCATCATCGTTTTCATACACCAGACTCCTTTCACGAAATGAACGAATGAATATAGCTTTCCTAATAAAGGATAAATCTATCTTGAATATATTGGGTTTGTTTAACCGGCTGTGCCGGTGAGTGGAAAGAAGGAAGATATGTGTGCGGAATCAAATATCCCAGGATCCAATTCGTGACATGAGCCGACGAATATAGTTTCTATGTGAGGCAAATGTACTCTGTTATCGATATAGAATCAACAAGAAGTATTTTAGTCCGATATTTGATGACAAAAGAAGGAAATGATGAAAAATTTCAGCATTTTGTAATAGTAACTGAGAAAATAAAGAGATCCTTTTCGTAACATAATCACATAAGAACTCTGTTTTGTTATCCAGAGCAAGTTCTGCACAAAGAAAATCCATGGCATTCAAATCCTTACACATTATTGAACCAATTCTTAAAGCATTAACCGAAGAAGGTTATACGATTCCAACCCCGATCCAATCCAAAGCCATTCCGATTGTGTTGCAAGGAACCGATCTTCTCGGCTGCGCTCAAACAGGTACGGGAAAAACAGCGGCGTTCGCAATTCCCATTCTTCAATTATTATTCGCTCATAAACCACTCGATAATAGGAAAAAGATCAGAAGTTTGATCGTTACGCCAACACGCGAATTAGCGATCCAGATCAACGAAAGTTTTAAAGCGTATGGAAGACATACCGGTTTAGTATCAACCGTTATCTTCGGCGGTGTGGGACAGCAGCAGCAAACTAATGCGCTGCAGCGAGGTGTAGATATTTTAATTGCAACACCGGGGAGACTGCTCGATCTGATGAATCAGAAATTTATCTCATTAAAAGATATTCAGATCTTTGTATTGGACGAAGCGGACCGTATGCTCGATATGGGTTTTATTCATGACGTGAAAAAGATATTGCATGCACTTCCTCAAAAACGGCAGTCGCTGTTTTTCTCAGCCACCATGCCAGCAGAGATCGTCAAACTTTCCGGTACAATTTTACACAATCCCTCAAAGGTAACGATCACACCCGAATCGTTAACGGTCGATATCATCAATCAGCACGTCTTGTTTGTCGATAAAGGAAATAAGAACGCGCTGCTGATCCATCTCTTAAAAGATAAAGCGATCAAAACTGCTTTGGTGTTCACCCGAACAAAACATGGAGCTGACAAAGTCGTAAAAGTGTTGTTGAAAAATAATATTTCAACCGAAGCGATCCATGGCAACAAAGCGCAGAATGCCCGGCAACGTGCATTAGCCAACTTTAAAGCTCAAACAACCCGTGTACTTGTTGCAACCGATATTGCCTCACGCGGTATCGATGTGGATGATATGGAATTCGTTATTAATTACGAAATGCCAAACATTGCGGAAACGTACGTTCACCGCATAGGACGAACCGGTCGCGCCGGTGCAAAAGGAACGGCATATTCATTCTGCGACGCTGAAGAGAAAGAATATCTTCGTGATATCGAAAAACTGATCGGTAAAAAAATCCCTGTAATGGAAAATCATCTCTTCCCTTTGATCGATCACAATCCAGTCAAAGTTCCAAAACAACAACACCAACGGCATCAACACTCACAACATTCGCACAAGTCCGGTCATGCCACGCCAAAAACATCTGGATCAGGGAGCGGTGAAAAGAAAAAATGGTTTGGAAGATCAAGAACTGCTAAGCGGTAAAGATATTGTTTTGAGTTTTGAGATTTGAGATTTGAGTTTAGGAGATATGAAATATTACGTCATGCGAATCACATGGTGATCCCTTTGGGATTTGTTTTGGCATCGTTATGAAAGATGCTGACATTCCTGTCTGCCGACAGGCAGGCGTCAGCATGACGTTGTTATTAAGTTTTTAATTAAGACAAAACCCGAATTTTTAGATCCAAAGCATGTCTTGACTTACATTCTGTTGTTTTCTACATTTCCACAGGTAAACGTATAATCTGAAAGGAAAATTCTATGAAAGCGAAAGACATTCTTGCTTCAAAAGGACACGTAATATTTACTATAAAAGAAGCCGAATCAGTTCAGGACGTTGTGGCAAAACTTGTGAACAATAAGATCGGTTTTTTGGTTGTCTTCGATCAAGCCGATGATGTTTCAGGTGTTATTTCGGAACGGGATGTCGTCAACAAATGCATCCATCATCATAAAGACCCCGCACACATGAAAGCAGTTGAGATCATGACAAAACGGGATGATCTGATCTCTGCTACTGAAGATGATGATATTGAAAAGATCATGAACATTATGACCGCAAAAAAAATACGTCATCTCCCTGTTTTCAAAGAAGATCAATTGACAGGGATTATTTCCATCGGGGACGTTATAAAGTTCATTCTTGAAGCAAAGAATGATCAGATAAAGGTCTTAACAGAATATGCTTTTGGGCAATATCCATCGTAGTGCATTATTCGTCGCAACAATCCATTTTTTCTTGATGTTGTTCTGTGTGAGTTATTTTCGGACTGAGAAGAGGAATTCCCAGATTTAAACCTCGCAGAATAAGAATGAGGGCAAGTGCGATGCTCATTACGGGTATTGCACGGGCAAACAGTGATCGATATTTTACCGAAATTAACTTTCCTGCAAAAGCAACAACTATCAATGCCGGAGATGTTCCAAGTCCGAATACCATCATAAACAATGCGCTTTGCCACACATCTGCCACCGCTGTTGCTCCTAGTAATGCTGTGTAGACAAGACCGCATGGCAGTAATCCGTTAAGGGCTCCCAGCGCAAAGAGTGCGATTATTCCCCTTTTGTGGATCATTATCGAAAATTTAACTTTTACAAAATTATAGAGATACTTCAGCGGAGAGAATTTTTCCAATTTCGATTTGAAACCAATCGGAATTGCAACTGTCAATAATATTGTAACGCCTAAAACGATCGAAACATCCTGTTGAACATTCATCAGGATACCTCTCCCCACCAATCCTAATCCCGCTCCCATAATTCCATACGTTACCGCTTTACCAAGATTAAAGACTACACGTTCAAGAAAATATTTCCAACGAGATGTTGCATTGGTAGGGATTGCCAAAACGAGTGGACCGCACATACCGATACAATGTATACTTCCAAGAAGTCCAAGAGTTAATGCTGCTAA
>CAYHFN010000008.1:31509-58724 GCA_964355925.1 uncultured Chitinophagaceae bacterium | reverse complement strand
AATATTTTTGCACGCCAGAATCCTTGTTCCATCATTTCAGTGGAAAAAGTCTGCGTGTAAAGCGAATCAATGCTGACGCTCTTTTGATAATCACCACGCCTATCCGAAGGACGGAAGAACAATACCCTTCCTGAATATGAAGCAGTTGGACCAAGATTTGGATATTTCAGGACAATATTCGAGGCAGTAACATCAACACTAATATTTTGTTCAAGCGCCGATGTACTTTTCACCAACTCAATATGCTGTTGATACATTAATTCTTTTTCGTAATAATCATCCGTCACAAGATCAACCTTGGTCGAAACCGAAATAAAAACCATAACAAATACCGCTACAGCAAATAGAATAAAACTAACAGCAATGCCGAATCCCCAATTAAATTTAAATTTCATTTATGATCCTCATTGTCATCAGTATGGTGTTTTTCGCCTTGATCTTTTTTTTCTACCGGTCCAAGAAATGATGTATTAATACGCTGGATCTCAACCCCGTCAGAATAGACACCGATCTGTAACGGTGTATTCATCGTAGAAATAGATTTCTTATCGAACGATATAAACATTTTTGTTAATGCAACTTCTTGAGGATTCACACTCTTGTTATCGCCAAGAATCGTAATATCACCTTCACGATTAAGCAATCGGACTTCAATATTTCTCTGTTCAAATGTCTTATTCAACACTTTCATATCGTACAGATTGCTGACCTTGTCATTAGGTTGTTCCTGGTAGAACATTCCCGGTGTCCGCAAAATTGTCACATCAATTGCCGAACGAGTTGTAAGGAAGAATGTTAATAACGACAATAAAAGGATCTGCACTACAGAATAACCGATAACACGAGACGTAAATATTTTTCTTGTCTTCTCCTTAATACCATTTTGAGAAACATAACGAATCAAACCACGAGGTTTTTGGATCTTATCCATGACATTGTCGCAGGCATCTATACACGCTGTGCAATTTACACATTCAAGTTGAGTTCCATTGCGGATATCGATTCCGGTAGGACAAACAACTACACATTCGTTGCAATCGATACAATCGCCAAGTTTACGTTCTTCATTTCGTTTTATTTTCCCTCTTCGTTCGCCTCGCAGATAATCATAGGCTATCACTATCGAATTAGGATCGAGCAGAACTCCTTGCAATCTACCGTATGGGCAGACAAGGATACACGCCTGCTCACGGAACCAAATGAATATGAAATAAAATAATCCAGTGAATAGTGTAATTGCGGTAAATCCGCTGGTGTGTTCACTGACCGGAGCAACAATAATTTTTTCCAGCGCGTCAACACCAATGATCCAGGCAAGCAGCATATTTGCAACAAGGAATGAAATGGAAAAATAGATTACATATTTGACTCCTTTTTTAAATATTTTTTCACCATTCCATGAAGAATCGTTCAATCTCCGTTGATTCCGATGGTCACCTTCGATCCAATAGTCGATCTTGCGAAAGACAGATTCCATAAACACTGTCTGCGGACAAACCCAGCCGCAGAACAATCTTCCAAATACCGCTGTGAAAAGGAAAATAAAGACGATCGTGGTGATCATTGTTAGGCCGAGCAGGTAAAAATCGTGCGGTCCAAACGGAAAACCAAAGAGAATAAATTTTCTATTGATGATATCGAACAACATGAATGGATGACCGTCAATGGAAATGAATGGGGTTCCAAAGAGGATCAGCAATAATATTCCGCTGAAAATATTCCGAGCGTTGGTGTATCTTCCCTTCGGTTCTTTCGGATAAACCCATTTTCGCTTACCGCTTTTTTCAACAATACCAAGAGAATCGCGAAATGATTCTTCCCCTTCGATTTCCTTGGTCTCAATTTTATTCTGATTCATATTATTCGATCAAAAATCCTCACCTCAACCTTATGGTACAAAAGGAAATACTTCTTGACGAGACGTTTTTATCGAAGTCCCGAATTACGGGACTCCGTAAGGCGGAGCAATATTATTTTTTATTTATTTCGAGGTGATTGCGTCTAATGCTATCGATTAAAGAGCTTTTGTCTTCACCGAATCTTTTGGTGCCGCAACAACGGGCTCAACATATTTTTGACCTTCAGGAGCTTTTCCACCCAATGGATTTGTTCCTTGAAGCGACAGCACATAGCTTCCAATATTTTGGATCTGTTTCTGAGAAAAGACCAGTTCCCAACTGATCATTCCTTTTCCAGGAACACCTTTTTTAATCGTATTATAGACATTTTTGATACCGCCGCCGTGGATCCAATATTCATCGGTTAGGTTTGGACCAATTATTCCACCAGCTTGAGGACCATGACAAGAGATACAGAATTTTTGGAATGTCTCTCCACCTTCCTTTAATGATTCAACATCTTTTAAAGCAACCAACGCATTCTCATTGATGCTTCCTCCAGAAGCCAACATAATCTTTTTTTGCAGATTAGCAGCAGCCACTTCTTCCATATATTCGTCGTTAGAGAGTTTTGATATTCCAAGTACATGATAATCCGTCATATACACGAATGCGAAAATAACGGTGATCCCAAATAGATAATTGAACCATGGCGGTATCCTGTTATCTAATTCACGGATATCATCGTATATGTGTCCGACATCGGGAGCAACTTCGCTTGGCGGAGGAACAATATAGTTTTTAATACGAAAATAAAGATCGGCAATAGGATCAACATTTGCGTTCATTACACCGATGATATACATCAGTGTAGCGATAACAAAGACGATGAACGAAATAGTGAAGATCATCGCTAGTTCAGTCTCCGGATCTGTTTTAGTGACCGGCACCTGCGCTGCAAGTGGAAGTGCAGCAAATACAATGGATATGCAAGAGAGCAATATTTTTTTCATGGCTGTAGTTCCTTTTTCTCATCGGTTTCAAGAGAATCTTCGAGCGGCATTGCGCCCATGTAGTTCAAAAATTTCTTATCAAGTTTTATTACCCAAATTGTTACCGCAAGAAAGAATGGTATAAAAATAAATAATGAAAATAGCGGATAAACCGCAATTCCTTCAATTGAACTTAAGTATTGTGAAAGCATAATTTTCTCATTTTCCTGTGATTTTAATATCGGTTCCCAATCGCTGCAGATATGCGATCAACGCAATGATCTCTTTGTTTGGTTCAGCCGGGACTTTGTTTCGTTGAAGATCGACAGCGATTGAATCAGCTTGTTGACTCAAAATATTATTTGCCGTATTCTCAAATCCTTTAGGATAAGGAACTCCCAATGTTTGCATCGCCATAATTTTTGCAGTCGTTGTTGATGTATCAAGATCCTGTGTCAGGAGCCAAGAATATTGGGGCATAATCGATCCAGGAGACATCGTTCGCGGATTATCCATATGCAAATAATGCCAAAGATTCGGAAATTTCCCGCCAACGCGATGAAGATCCGGTCCGGTTCTTCGTGAACCCCATAAGAAAGGATGGTCATAAACATATTCACCGGCTTTGGAGTACTCTCCGTATCGTTCAGTTTCGGAACGGAACGGACGGACCATTTGTGAATGACAATTATTGCACCCCTCGCGGATATAGAGATCTCTTCCTTGTAATTCCAACGGAGTATATGGCTTTACACTTGCAATAGTTGGAATGTTCGATTTCACAAGGAACGTCGGGATCATTTCAACCATACCACCGATGAGAACAGCTACAGTAGCTAAAAGCGCAAATTGAACCGGTTTCTTTTCCAACCAGCGATGTTTAGTTTCGTTTGCCTGATGCTCATCTTTTGTTAGAGGCATTGCTTCAGCTTCTTCATTGGAGACAAATGATCCTCGTTTAACAGTTTTTACTAGATTATACACCATTACCAAACCACCGGTAAGATATAACAATCCGCCAACAGCACGGATCATATGCAGTGGAATGATCTGTAACGTTGTTTCTAGAAAATTTGGATATTGCAGAACTCCCATTGGAGAGAATTGTTTCCACATTAACGATTGCACAATTCCTGCAACATACATTGAGGATGCATAAAATACGATGCCGAGTGTTCCGATCCAGAAATGGAAATTGGCAAGTTTTTTAGAATAAAGATCGGTCTTATACAACCGCGGAACTAACCAATACAGTATCCCGAATGTCATAAAACCATTCCATCCTAACGCTCCAACGTGTACGTGAGCAACGATCCAGTCAGTATAATGTGCAAGTGCATTCACGTTTTTTAACGAAAGCATCGGTCCTTCAAATGTCGCCATACCATACGCAGTAACACCAACGACCATAAATTTAAGAACAGCATCTTCACGAACCTTGTCCCAAGCACCACGCAATGTCAACAATCCATTGATCATCCCGCCCCACGACGGCGCGATCAGCATAATTGAAAAAACTGTTCCCAATGATTGAGCCCAATCCGGAAGAGCAGTATACAAAAGATGGTGCGGTCCTGCCCAGATATATAAAAAGATTAGCGACCAAAAGTGCACGATTGAAAGACGATATGAATAGACCGGACGATTTGCTGCTTTCGGCAGGAAGTAATACATTAAACCGAGATACGGTGTTGTTAAAAAGAATGCAACCGCATTATGTCCATACCACCATTGCACTAACGCATCTTGAACGCCGGCATACATTGAATAACTTTTAAATAATGTTACAGGAATTTCAAGTGAATTGACTATATGCAGTACTGCAATGGTCACTACCGTTGCAATATAAAACCAAATAGCCACATACATATGCCGTTCACGGCGTTTAATAATCGTTCCAAAAAAATTGATGGCAAATACCACCCACACTAATGTAATTGCAATATCAATAGGCCATTCGAGTTCAGCATATTCTTTGCTTGTAGTAATTCCCAACGGCAACGAAACTGCTGCTGCAACAATGATCAATTGCCATCCCCAGAAATGAACCCTGCTTAGCAGATCACTGAACATTCGAGCTTTACAAAGACGTTGCAGAGAATAATAGATCCCCATAAAAATCGCATTACCAACAAATGCAAAGATGACAGCATTGGTATGCAAAGGACGAATCCGTCCGTAGGTCATGTACTGCAGATTGGCATTCACTGATGGCATAAACAATTGAAACGTTATTGTGACCGCCACCAGCATTCCAACAACACCAAATACGATCGAGGCAATCCCAAAATCGCGGACGATCCTATTATCGTATTGAAATTTTTGAACTTCCATTGAAACCTCGTGAGTTTAGTTTAGAGTAGATTATTTAATATTATCGTTATCATCAAAAAGCATTCGAACGGACGGGGTGTATTTATCATCATACTGTCCGGATTTAACAGCCCACAAAAATGCCGCAAGAAAACCGACGGCGATAAAAAAGCTAAATCCGATCAGCACTGCAATTACAGCCATTATAACAATCCTCTTTTTTTTGCAAGCAGACGGGTAGATATTGTTGTAAAGAACACTATCGTGATCGAACTTGCCGGCATCAAGATCGCCGCCATGATCGGAGTTAACTCGCCTTGCAATGCAAAATAAATTCCAAATAGATTATAGACAAATGCCAACACAAAGCTTGCAATAATAATTCTCATGCTCAGTGATGCAAAGTGAATAAATTCGGCTATCGTCGCAAACGAATCACCGCTGATGATTGCGTCTGACGACGGTGAAAATTGCGAAACATTCTCCGAAACAGCAACACCTAAATTACTCTGCAAAAGCGCTCCCGCATCATTCAATCCATCTCCAACCATTAATACTTTTTTTCCCTGCGATTGGAGAGATTTTACATAATTCAATTTATCGATCGGAGTTTGATTGAACAGTAGTTCGGTTCCGTTTGGGAACATTGACTGTAGTCTCAATCTCTCAGATTCGTTATCACCTGACACAACAGAAAATTGCATTTTTTTTCGTAACGAAAAAAGAACTGAATCTAAACCGTCACGATATATATTTTTGACCGAGAAATACCCTTTTACTTCGGTGTTGATAGAAAGATACGTTCGAATTTCATTGACAATTCCTTTAGCCAGAATCCCTTTCCCGATAAATTCCCTTGAACCTAGTCTGTAATTCTTTGATCTGATCGTTCCCGAAATACCTTTGCCGATCTGTTCCGAATAATGCTCAACATCTACCTGTTCACACCGATAACGATCGGTGATCATTTTGCTTACCGGATGGATTGAATTTTTTGCAAGTGATAATGTTCCCTGCATCTCTTCAAGCGTCAATTCTTTACCGATAAATTCAACTGATGCTTCCTTGGCATGAGTAATTGTGCCGGTCTTATCAAAAACAATTGTATCGATCTTTGAAAGTGTCTCAATGACAGCAGTGTTCTTCAAAAAGAAATTATTCCGCCCGAAAATACGGAGTGTCGTTCCCAATGTAAATGGAATTGAAATTGCAAGCGCACAGGGACATGCCACAATGAGGATTCCGGTAAACGCATTGATCGCTGTTGTCATGTCCTTTGGGAACCAGTATAAAAATACACCGAGCGATATCGCAATTACTCCGTAGGTAAAATATTTACTGATGGTATTTGAGAGCTCTGAAAGTTCCCCTTTTTCTCTAACTGAGTGATTAAAATTATTCCACAATTGGGTCAAATAACTTTGCGAAACTTCTTTTGTCACTTCAATTTCTATTATCCCACCAGCCTGTTTGCCCCCAGCATAAATCAATTCACCAAGAACTTTTTCACTTGGTGTTGATTCTCCGGTAACGAAACTATAATCAATAGCAGCGCTGCCTCGAAGCAACATTCCATCTGCTGGAACAATCTCATTGTTTCGAATGACAATCCTATCTCCCCTCTTTAATGACGATATCGGAACAGTCATTTCGATACCATTCTTTTTTACCATTACAGAAAGGGGGAAGTACGACCTATAATTTCGTTCAAAATTCAACCGATCGTACGTTTTGCTTTGGAATATCCTTCCAAGCAATAAGAACATCAATAGACCGCTCATTGAATCAACAAAACCCACTCCGGTTTGACTAATAATTTCATAAACACTTCTTCCAAACAACAAACCGATCCCAAGCGCTATAGGAACATTAATATTGATGATCTTTTTCCGCAGACCACCGATTGCTGAGACAAAATAGTCTGCACTGCAATAAAAAAAAATCGGCAGCGATAGCAATAAATTGAGATATGAAAAGAGCGGTCGAAGAAAAGATTCCGTTGCATCGAACCCCAAGTATTCAGGAAAGCTGAACAACATAGAATTGCCAAAACAAAATGCCGCAACCCCAATTTTGTAATACAATGAGCGGGTGGTGTTACTCTCTACCTTTCTATCAACTGCATCGAGTTGTAATTCAGGCTCGTACCCAATCGATGAGAGCATTACGACAATGTTCTTTAGGGATGTTTTCTTTAGATCGAATCTGATCGCAACTTGTTTCTTTAGATAGTCAACGCGAGATTGAATCACACCGAAATCAAGTCGATAGAGTTGTTCTAACAACCAAATGCATGAACTGCAATGGATCGTTGGTAGTGAGAATGTTACCGCTGCTGTTTTGCCGTCTGAAAAATCCAGTAATTGTTTCTGGATATTTTCGTCATCAAGGAATGAAAATCTGGAGACTTCTATGGTTGAGGGACTGATTCCCGGTGCTTGCTGAAGAGCATAATAATTACAAAGATTATTCTGCAGCAATATTTCGTAGACAATTTTACAGCCTGAACAACAAAATAATTTTCCATCTTGTTCGATCCGTTCACCACGAACTGCATCGCCACAATGGAAACATATTGGTTTTGTGTCAGTAAGAGTTGAGAATGTCTCCATATGTTACTGATAAATCGAAAACAACATTGTTACGATCTAAAGATTAAAATTATTTTCGTTGAGCATTGTTAACTATTTTAAATAAAACTATGATTGCTGCGTTGCAAAACTCTGCGAAGAAATTAGTAGAGTTCGATCTTTGGAACCTTTGGGATGAACCCTTTTTCAAATCCAAGCTTAAATAAAAGTTCTAATGCTTCTTTTCCTTTTTCTCCCATGTCGATCGTCAATTCACTCACATACATTTTCACAAACTTTTCTCCAAGGGCATAATCAATTCCTCTACCCCACTTCATTGCATACGGAACAGCTTCGCTCTGATGTGTGTAGCCGTAGTGAATGCTCTCTTTCAAGCCGACCGAAAGTTTTCGAGCCATCTCTTCACCAAGATCTTTTCTTACAACGTCTAAACCTAATGGGAGTGGTAAACCATTTGTATACTTTTCCCAAAACTCACCAAAATCTAATATTTTATTGAATCCCTCAGATTGATAAGTCAATTGTCCTTCATGGATCAATAACCCGGCATCAAATTCACCGCTGTTCACTCTATCCATAATTTCATCGAATGGAACATCGACGTTTTCTATTCCTTCAGTAAATATTTTAAACAATAACGTGGCTGTTGTCAATTTTCCGGGCGTGGCAACTCTTTTTCCTTTTAATTCTTCAAGAGTTTTATATTTTTTGGAGACAATGACAGGGCCATATCCTTCACCCATACTTGCGCCCGTCACCATGATCCAATACTTATCTTCAACATATGGAAAAGTATGTGCAGAAATTGCGGTAACCTCTAATTCCCCGTTCATTGCTCGAACATTTAGGGACTGAATATCTTCCAGCATGTGTTCGATCTTGATACCGTCAAGCTTCACTTTTTCACTCGCGAGACCGTAGAACATAAATGCATCATCAGGATCAGGGCTGTGTCCGACTTTAACTACTCGTTCAGTCATTATAATTTTACTCCGGAATAAATTGTTGCAATGCCAAATGTCAGTCGATCCTCTTGAAGCAAAGAAAATCCCGCCATACGAAGACGTTCAAGAAATTCTTTTCCTTCAGGGAATTTCATCACAGTATCAGGGAGATATTGATATGCTTCTGAATCCTTTGAGATCAGCTTCCCAACAAAAGGCAAAACATTTTTAAAATAAAAGAAATACAATTGTTTCAAAGGAAACATTTTGGGACGCGAAAATTCCAATACGACAATCGATCCCCCTTTTCGCACCACACGATTCATCTCTGAAAGTCCTTTGTCAAGGTGCTCAAAATTACGTGCACCAAATGCAACAATTGCAGCATCAAAATGATCGTCGCCAAACTTCAGATCTTCTGCTTCACCGGACTGCAATTGTATCGTTTCGGAAAGATTTCGGTGTGCAATCTTCTTACGTCCAATCTCAAGCATTTGTTCGGAAATATCCACACCAACGATGTTCTCAGGCTGCAGCCGCATCGCTGAGAATGCAAAATCAGCGGTTCCCGTAGCAACATCTAATATTCTTTTCGGTTTTTGTGCAGTTAACTTCTGAATGGCAGCACGTCTCCAATAGAAATCCACGCCACCGCTCAAGAGATGATTCAGGAGATCGTACCGATATGCAATGTTATCGAACAGAGATCGAACGTATTCTTTTTCCATAGCCGTATAAATATACAAAAACTTTGCTTATCACGGAACGATAAATTGATTCTTGTCAAAACTCTTTCTATTTTATTTTCATGAAAAAATTGATTCTAATTCTGACCTTACTACTGCAATTTGCATATTCTCAACCGGTGCAACATCCTCCACATGATTCGCTATTTTTAGGGATAGAACGAAAAACTCTTTTTAATTATTCGTTGGTCGTATATTCAATTTCGAATTTCTATATCGAATATCGTTGGTGGTGGAAAGGAAATTATCAAAAGTTTGGATATCAAAATGATGGTTTTCTTAATAATTATAGTTTGGGAGTCGATAAAGCAGGTCATTTTTATACCCACTATTTTTATTTTCAAGCATTATATGAATTTATGGAATGGGGTGGATTTGATGAAACAACAACACTTATTTCTTCAATTGCGATACCTGCCTTATACGGTCTTTCAATTGAAATTAACGACGGCTTCACTTGGTATGCATTTTCTGGATACGATTTAACAGCAGACATGCTGGGAATTAGTTATGGAGTACTGCAACGAGTTTATCCCGTATTGAATAATTTTAAGTTTAAGTTTAGTTATTACCCTTCCGGAAATATTCCCCTAAATACTAATTTTATACCCTCGAGCGATTATGACGGCCACTTTTATTGGCTTAGTGTTGATGTTCATGGCTTATTACCACTAGCGATGAAGAATTATTGGCCACGATTTTTAAATCTCTCTGTGGGATATGGTGCAATTAATATCTATGCTACTCGACCTTGGTTTGGAGGGTTAAGTGCAACAGAGACACCTACCAGAAAATATGCGGTTAGCTTAGACTATAATTTGGGATCATTTTCAATTGAAAATGAATTTTTGTATACCTTGCGAAATGTTGTTGATTATTTTCATTTTCCTGCACCGGGAATACGAATGATTGATAACCAAACGACAAAATTCAAACCACTGCTTGTAAACTAAACTTCCCCTCTGATAATATCTTTACGTCGTAAGTCTTTACGCTTGCTCTCTTTTTTCTTTCCATCAACACGCCGTATTTTCGATGATCGTGTCGGTTTTGTTGCCACCCGATTGCGATCAACAAATGATGCTTTCAAAATCATATCGGAAAGTTTTTCAATTGCAATTCTTTTATTCTGCCATTGACTTCGGGATTCCTGCGTAACAATTCTCAATATCCCTTTACGATCAATCTTGTGATACAACTTTTCTTTAATAATAGTTTTGATCTCATCCGAAGCATGCAGTTCATCAATCGAAAATAATAATTCGACTTTCGTCGAGACTTTGTTGACGTTTTGTCCTCCTTTCCCACTGCTGCGAGAGAACGTAAATGTCAATGCATTGGCAGGGATCGTAATTTTTGAGCTGAGAATGATGTCTTCCATAAATAACAATACCGCCGTGTCAGGCGGTATTGACTAATAAAAATAAGTGAAAATAATTACAAATGATTTTTTTGGACAAATGCCACAACATCTTCACCACCATCCACACCAATTGTGTTCCCGGTAATATAAAAAGCATCTTCATGTGAAAGAAGGGAAATTGCTTTTGCCACGGCGTCCGGTGTTGTCAATCGCATCGATGGATTCTTCGATCGAGCAATATCCAGCATTTGCTCAGAGCCCGGGATTTTTTTAAGTGCAGCAGTTTCTGTAACTCCGGCCATGATTGCATTACAAGTGATCCCTAATGGTGCAAGTTCAAGTGTCAATTGGCGAATATACGATTCAGATGCAGCTTTTGCGGCAGAGACTGCCCCATAATCCGGAAATTGAATATGTCCACCGGAACTTGTCATGGTGTAAATTCTACTACCTTTTTTCAACATTCCTTTCCCATAGGCTGCCTGCGTCCAATAAATGAGTGCATTAGCCATCACGTCCATCGTCATTTCAATTTGAGCTTGTGTTAATTGATTTTTTGGATCCTTTGCAATAAATGGTTTTAACGAACCAAAAGCCAATGAATGCATCAATACTTTTACCCGAGATTCCGGTGAAGTCATTTCATTTGCAAGAGCATTTACAACTTCACTCCGCTTTTCCGGGTCGGAAGCATTCACGTTAAAGAAGAGTGTTTTTACACCTAGTGCATCACAATCTGCTTTTACTTTTTCAGCATTAGGAATTGTAGCGGCGCGGTCAAAATGGACACCGCAGATATTCATCCCGTGACTGGCAAGTTCTACAGCAGTAGCCCCGCCAAAACCACTTGATGCACCAAGTATTAAAGCCCAATCTGTATTCTTAAATCGATAGTCTGTTGCCACTATGATGCTTTCCTTTAGTTATTGAAGAATGCGCACTAAAATACAAAGTTTTATGTGATGAATCAAACTATTCTACAGTAACACTTTTTGCTAAATTACGAGGCTGATCAACATTACACCCTCTTTTTACCGCAATAAAATATGAAAGCAATTGCAACGGAATTACATTTACAATCGGCGAAAGCATATCCAGTGTTTGCGGTACCTTTATGACATAATCTGCCAAAGTATCGATATAATCATCACCGTCATTTGCAATTGCGATTACTTTTCCTTTTCGCGCTTTCACTTCCTGGATATTTGAAATGATCTTTTCATACGTACTATCTTTTGTTGCGATAACAACTACCGGCATATTCTCGTCGATAAGTGCAATCGGACCATGCTTCATCTCTGCTGCAGGATACCCTTCGGCATGGATATATGAAATCTCCTTCAGCTTTAGCGCACCTTCTAATGCAACAGGAAAATTATACCCGCGTCCGAGATATAGAAAATTATTTGAAGCTTTGAATTCCTCGGCAATTCTCTCAATCGTTGAAGTATCTTTAAGGATCTGTTCTACTTTTGACGGCAATTCAAGAAGCTCTTTGCACAATGTTTGCAATACTTCATTCGATACTGATTTTCGTTGATGTGAAATTAGTAAAGTGACAAGCGAAAGAACTACTAACTGGGAAGAAAAAGCTTTAGTGGAAGCAACGCCAATCTCCGGTCCGGCATGAATATACACTCCCCCCTGGCTTTCACGTGCGATAGTACTTCCTACCACATTACAAACTCCTAGTACTGAAGCACCTTTCTTTTTTGCTTCTCGTAACGCTGCAAGCGTATCAGCCGTTTCTCCGCTTTGACTGATCAGAAAAAGAACATCGTTCGGTTTAATTATTGGATTGCGGTAACGAAATTCAGATGCATATTCTACTTCGACAGGAACTTTTGCATACTGTTCCAACATATATTCACCCACCAATCCGGCGTGCCACGATGTACCGCATGCTGTAATGATTATTCTTTGCGCATTTTCTAAAAGCAGCGTTACATCATTCAATCCGCTTAATTTTGCATTTCCTTCATTCAGAAGAACACGACCGCGCATTGCATTACGAAGCGTTTCGGGCTGTTCCATAATTTCCTTCAACATGAAGTGATCGTACCCTCCCTTTTCAATCTCTTCAATATCAAATGTAACCTCATGGATCTGTTTTATCTTTTCTACGTTATCAATTGTTTTCGTCTCGAATGATCCATTGGTTAAAACTGCGATCTCACCATCTTCCAAATAGACTACCTGACGAGTGTATGGAATTATAGCCGCAGCATCAGATGCAACGTAATGTTCATTCACACCGACACCAATAATCAACGGACTACCTTTTCGAGCGGCAATGATTTTATCGGGTTCCTGCGATGATATGACTGCAATACCATATGTTCCATCAACCTGGCGCAGAGCAAGTCGAACAGCGGTTTCCAGATCACCGGAGACTTTTTTCATCTCCTGAATTAGATGGACCAATGCTTCGGTATCAGTAGCAGATTTGAATTTATATCCGAGTTTTTCCAGTTTGGTTTTGATCGTGTGGTAGTTTTCAATGATACCGTTATGGATCATTGCAATCGTGCCATCATTGCTCATGTGAGGATGAGCGTTCACATCGCTTGGTTCGCCATGGGTTGCCCAACGCGTATGTCCAATTCCTATAGTTCCGGTATAATTTTTTGATGGCGCCGCTTTTTCCAGCTCTGAAACTTTACCGACTTTCTTCTGCATATGGATTTCACCGTCACGTAAAATCGCAATTCCAGAAGAATCGTATCCCCGATATTCCAATCGCTTTAAACCATCAAGCAACATTGGCAATGCATTATTACTGCCGATATAACCAATTATTCCACACATAATTTTTTATCCCTTTATTCCAATAATGGCAAACATTCTTCCAGATTGATTTCCATCGCGACGAAACGAATGGTATTTGATATTATGAATTGTACAATCAGGATGCACTTCAATATTGGAATTTAACACTCCATTTTCAACAAGCTGTATCACATTAGCTTGTTTAACATCGAGGAGGTATTTCCCTGCCTCTTTTGGCGTCGAACATTCATTCTGAAATTGAGCTGCAACTTCTCCGCCAACTTCATAGCAACACTTTCCTGCTGATGGTCCAATAAATGCAAGAATATTTTCTGTTTTTGTTCCGTACAAATGTTGCATCTCCTTGATCGTCTTTTCAACAATTCTTCCAGCAGTTCCACGCCAACCGGCATGAATCCCTGCTATTGCTTGAGTAACGTTATCAAACAACATCACCGGCGTGCAATCCGCAATGCTGATTGCAAGAAAAACTCCGCTGCGATTTGTATGAAGTGCATCACAGTTTTCATTTATACCGGATCGCTCGACAGCAATAATGTTCGTTGTATGTTTTTGTTGTGTGAATGCAATCTGCGATTCACTGATTCCAAGTGATGTGAACAAACGTTTCCGGTTTTCAATTACATTTGATTCAGAATCGTTCACATTAAAACTGAGATTTAGACCTAATGTACCGTTGCTGACTCCGCCATCAACGGTACTCATGCCAAACAATATTTCCGGAACACTGCTAAAAATGTTTGCTCTGACGATCTGCATCAATATAACATCAACTTTCCGTTATTATATATACCGACCGCTTTTCCTTTAAGAGACCTGCCGTTAAACGGCGAGTTCTTCGATTTCGATTTAAATTGTTTAATGTCAACGGTCCAAACAATGGAAGGGTCGAAGAATGTAAGGTTTGCAAATTCCCCAACTGCGATTCGAATATTTTTCCCAACGATCTTGCGAGGATTAGTAGAGAATTTTTCGATCAACTGTTTCATCGTAAGATATTTTTGTTCAACTAATTCTGAAATGGAAAGACCGATCGCAGTCTCTAATCCAACAATTCCGAACGGTGCTTGTATATAGTCTACTTCCTTCTCATCAAGCGAATGTGGGGCATGGTCTGTCGCAATCACGTCAATTGTGCCATCACGCAATCCCTCTTTAATTGCATCAACATCTTTTTGCGTTCGAAGCGGTGGATTCATTTTTGTATTGGTATCATATGAGCGGACAATTTCTTCCGTTACGGCGAAATGATGGGGTGTTACTTCACAGGTAACGTTAATCCCTTTCTTCTTTCCTTGTCGGACCAGATCGACGGCAAGTGCGGTGCTCATATGACATACGTGATACCGAGAATTGGTGTACTCAGCAAGAATAAGATCGCGCGCAATCATTATTTCCTCGGCAACACCTGGAATTCCGGGCAAACCAAGTTCTGTTGAAACCTGCCCCTCATTCATTACACCACCGTGTGCTAATTCCGGAATTTCACAATGCTGCATTACCGGGACATTATACATCGACGCATATTCTAATGCCCGCCGCATTAATTTTGCATCAGAGACTGGTGCTCCGTCATCACTTAATCCAACAGCCCCGGCATGAACAAGTTCAGCGATCGGAGACAATGTTTTTCCCTGACGTGCTTTGCTGACCGATGCGACAGGAAAAACATCCACAATTCCGTCGTGTGCTTTTTTCCCCTGTGTCTTGATGAATGTTACGATCGACTCATCATCAATTGCGGGATTTGTGTTTGGCATACAACACACGGCAGTGAAACCGCCGTACGCCGCCGATAATGTTCCGGTTTCAATTGTTTCCTTATGTTCAAATCCGGGCTCGCGCAAATGCACATGAATATCAATGAACCCGGGAGCAATGACTTTATTTTTAAGATCAATGATCTTCCAATCTCTTTCAGGAACGATATTTGTTTTGATCGATTCAATTTTTCCATCGCCAATAAGAATATCAACAACTTCATCACGATTTGCTGTTGGATCGATCAGGCGACCTGATTGTAATAATATTTTCTCAGACATAGTTTTCCTTTTAATTATTCAGAAGCACCAAGTAAATAGAGAATTGCCATTCGTATTGCAACACCATTCAATACTTGTTCAAGTATCAGTGAATGTGGACCATCAGCAACATCTGCTGAGAGTTCAACATCGCGATTAATTGGTCCAGGATGTAAAATCGTGATCGGCTTACCAACCTTGTCCAGTCGTTCTTTTGTTACACCAAAATATCGGTGAAATTCTCTCAGTGATGGAAAATATCCCCCTGCCTCCCGTTCAAGTTGAATTCGCAGTACATTAAGGGCATCAACTTTAGGAAGGATATCATCAATGTGATGATATACATCCACTCCAAGATTTTCGATCCCTCGGGGGATCAGAGTAGCAGGACCGCAGACAGAAACTTTCGCTCCCATGGTTTGTAATCCAAAAATATTAGAACGAGCAACACGACTGTGAAGCACATCGCCAACAATACATATATGAAGTCCTTCCAGTTTTCCGAATTTTTCTCGCAAGGTGAACATATCCAGCAATCCTTGTGTTGGATGTTCATGTTGTCCATCCCCCGCATTAATAATATTTGCGCTGATCACTTTGGTAAGAAAATCTGCAGTGCCTGCCGCATTATGGCGAATGACAACCATATCTATTTTCATTGCTTCAATGTTTCGGGCGGTATCTTTCAGTGTTTCACCTTTGGTAACACTGGATGTAGAAGTTGCAAAGCTAAGAACATCTGCAGAAAGCCGGCGTTCAGCAAGTTCAAACGATGTTCGAGTTCGTGTTGAATTTTCAAAGAACAAGTTGACGATCGTTTTCCCTTGTAATGTCGGAACTTTTTTAATCGGACGATTGAGAATTTCCTTAAAGGTAATTGCTGCATCGAGTATTTGATTGATGTCTTCTTTAGGAATCCCTTGCAATCGCAGTAGATGACGGCTTGAAAGTGCCATTATTCAATTCCTCCTTCCGAATCAAAAAGATATACAGAATCTTCTCCATCGATCTCACTCATCATTACCTGTATTTGCTGCTGGTACGAAGTCGGAATATTTTTTCCGACAAAATCTGCTTTTATTGGAAGCTGCCGATGTCCCCTGTCAACCAATACTGCTAGTTGAATGCTCGCCGGTCGTCCAAGGTCAATCAAAGCGTTCAATGCAGAACGAACTGTCCGTCCGGTGAACAGAACATCATCAACTAAAATGATATTTTTGTTTGTAATATCATATAATATATCTGTCGTTTTCAGTTGAGGCTGTTGTATCTTTCCGCGAAGGTCATCCCGATATAATGTAATATCAAGGCTGCCAATTGGGATTGGAATATTTTCCATTTTTGAAATCTTTTGCGCAATACGATGGGCCATAAAATCTCCTCTCGTACGGATGCCGACGATACCAATCGTCTCTGCTCCTTTGTTACGTTCTATGATCTCGTGGGCTAAGCGGTTAATCGTGCGGGAGAAATCTTTCGCATCGATGATATGTTGTTTTACCATACAAAAAAACCTCCAGATCTCAGTGTGTTTGTGAGAAGGAGGTCGCTGTCGATAATTGTTGCAGAATGAACAAAGTATTTCATACAGTGCTCCTTTCCTACCTCTCAGGATAGAATTAAAGGAAATAGTGGATTAAGATTGGATTAACATACAGAAATTAAAATAATAATTCAACTAATTTGCTTCGATCTGTTTTCTCCAATTTTCATCACGCAATTCATTCCGATGAGTTGAGTGAAGGAGAATAAAATCTGAGAATCCGGTTCTATCGCCAAAAACAAATTGTACGCCGCCTTGGATCGAGTTATAATACCATACCTCGTACGGTTTAACATCAAGTTCATTCGCATGACGTTCCACTTCATCCGGGGCACCATACATGATATAGACCCTTCCTCTGTCTGATTTCCATCCTTCTCTAAAACCGGTCTTATATTGATTGTTGGCTAGAGCAACTCGTTTGAAATATTCTTGTTTCATTTCATTCTGTGGTGTAGTTCGATCCTCATCTCTAAACGTCCAGAAGTCAAACATCGCTTTACGTTTAGCATCAACACCTTTCAATTTCTTATACTGCTCGACCTCATTCTTGGTCGCTACGTAACGAGACTGTTCATTTTCTTTATCAAGTTCTGCTTCACTCATTGTAGCATATTCCGTTGCGTCAACATTAGATGCCGAAGGATTAGTCAAAGTATCATTAGGTAAGGTTGGGTTGTAGATAAAGAATTTTTTTGATGCAGAATATTGGGAATTATCAACCGAATCAATAACGATGAACGAAAAAGTATAGACTCCGGAACGTAATGAATTCACTTTCATCATGCCTACATCAACATTAGAATCATTGATCCGTCGTTTCACTTTTTCATGGTTTATAACTTCTTTTCCGACTGCATTGGTAACAATCGCTTTGGTGTAGTAGTTATCTGATTTTTTCTTTTGAAGGTTGTATGTTTCTAAATAATAGAACAATGCGGGTTGGTGAAGTCCAAACATCCTGGTTGGATTCGATTTTACTTCGAATGTGTTCTTATAGAATCGATTTGTTGAATCACGGTCGATTTGTTGTATTGATGTACATAGTTCGACATCGCTTAATGCTATGGTTTCGCTTGGGAATTGTTTCAAATCAAGGATTATTGAAATACTGTCTTTCACTTTCGGTGCATTACCATCCGATGCAACAATGTATACACGGTATATATCCGGCTTAAGATAGAAGGCAAATATATCAGAATAGGAACGCGAACTTTTTAACATCGTTGTATCTGAAACAGAGAATGGTATTTTCCATGCTTGTCGAGCAGCAATAGAATCATCACTCGAGCGCTTAAATGTTACGCTGACGATTGCTTCGCTTTGATGATCTAAATCTTTAGTAACATACTTTAATAATGAAACATCAAAAGCATAATACACTTCAACATACAAATGTTCAGCATCACCGCGAAATCGAGCGATATCATATTGAAGTTTAAAATCAGATTGCTGTTGTGCATACAATAAATTCACAATGAACAGCAACATTCCATATTTGACAAATACTTTCATAATAACTTTCATAATATTATCGAACTAGAATTCAAATTTATCTTAAATATAAGCATTGCGGCGGACATTTTCATACATCATTGTCTTGGACAAAGAGTGCAAGAATACCGGAAAGTATCATGGAGCCGCCACCGAGCAGCAATGCATTGATCGCTTCGTTATGAAGAAACGTATGCATCACATATCCAAGAACTCCTGCAGCAGCGATCTGTGGAATTACGATAAAGAAGTTAAAAATTCCCATATACACTCCCATTTTATTTGGCGGGAGTGAACCGGCAAGAATTGCATATGGCATGGAAAGAATACTTGCCCACGCTAAACCTACCCCGATCATCGGCAACAATAACATTTGCGGATCAGAAATGATATAGAACGATCCTAAACTTATTCCGCCGATGACGAGCGAGATCATATGTACAACTTTTCTGCTTGTCTTTTTTGCAATCACCGGTAATAGAAATGCTGTAATTGCGGCGAATCCGTTATAAGCGGCAAACAAGACTCCCACCCAATCCGCTCCTTCATTGTACAAAGGAGATGTTGGATCTGTTGTTTTGTAAATATGACTTGTAACAGCGCTTGTGGTATATATCCACATACAAAAAAGAGCAAACCATGAAAAGAACTGAACAACTGCCAGCTGTTTCATGGTTTTCGGCATTTTCTTCAAACTCAATATGACATCTTTTACACCAACAACAAATCCTTTGCTCTCTTCTTTTTCCCGTTCAAATAGTTCCAAATCCTGTGGCGGATATTCTTTTGTCCGAAACACCGTCCAACTTACTGCGCCAATGAATGCAACTCCGCCTGCATAGAATGAATAGATTACTGACTGCGGTATTTCACCCTGGCCTGCACTATTACTTATGCCAAACCAATTAGTGAAAATATATGGAAGTGCGGATGCAACAATAGCCCCTATTCCAATAAAGAAACTTTGTACCGCAAAACCGGTTGTGCGTTGTTCTGATGGTAAGAGATCGGCTACCAATGCTCGAAACGGTTCCATGGAAATATTGATCGACGCATCCATCACCCACAACATTAACGCTGCAAACCAAAGTATGGGAGAATTAGGCATGATAAAAAGTGCTGCGGTTGCTAATATTGCGCCAACAAGAAAATATGGGCGGCGTCTTCCTAATTTACCCCACGTTCTATCGCTTAAATATCCAATTATCGGCTGGACAATTAACCCGGTCGTTGGTGCAGCGATCCAAAGGATTGGGATGTCGTCAATACTCGCACCAAGTGTTTCAAAAATTCTGCTGACGTTTGCATTTTGAAGAGCGAAGCCGAATTGAATTCCCAGAAATCCAAAACTCATATTCCATATCTGCCAAAAATTTAAGCGGGGTTTAGTCATTGTTATCCAAGAAAATATTGTACGATTTAACCAAGTTAATTAATTTTATAGACACGCCAATTCACTGAAGGAATTGTAGTCTGAACTTTGTTATTCTTTATTTCAATTTTTTCGCCTGATATGACATCCATTATCTCTTTGGCATAATATATTTCCGGCAATTGAAGATCAATGGTTTGTGGATTTTCATTTTTATTCAAAACAACCAACATCCGTTCATTCATATCCGACCGGATGAATGCATAGATCGAATTATCTGCTTGAAGTGTGAGGAAATCACCATATCGCAGCGCTGAATGCTGGTTCCGCATTTTGATAATGTTTCGTGTGTCGATAAGCATTTGTTTTTCGTAAACCGAAAGCGAATCATTGAATCGCATCATCCTACGATTGTCAGGATCATCAGCACCTGTCATACCAAATTCGGAACCATAATACACAACGGGCAGTCCCGGAATGGTGAACATATATGTAAAATACAATTTTGCCTTGTCATAACTTTTAGGATCATGAACTGTCGGGGGATTATTCCACGCCATCTCACGTGTGTCAACACCCTGCATCTTAATCGCGCCATCGGCATATGCCATAAAGCGGACTTTATCATGGCTATCCATGATATTTCCCATCAAATTATTATAGCCAAACGACCGGAATGATTTCTTCATATGAAAATCAATGGACGAAAAAGATTTTTCTGGTTCAATGAATACAGGAATTGCAAAATAGGAAAGATTGAAATTGAATTGAGCGCTCAATTGACCGTTATTCACATACGAAGCAATAAGGTCATAATCTCCGAATGTCTCCCCAATCTGATAAACTTTTTTGTTCTGCGGTATTTCAATTTTTTCTTTTATTTTTCTTGTCAGAGCACGCCATAATTCGTTCGGTACATGCTTTACTGCATCATGACGAAATCCATCTGCACCTGTTTCTGTCATCCACCAGATGGTGTTATCGGAAACTGCTTCCAAGGCTTCATGCGATTTAGTGAAATCGAATGAAGGCATGTATGGTTCGAACCAGGTCGTCAATCGATATTCATCCCATAATCGTAAATTTTTTCTACCGTCTGGCAAATCCAACGTTCCGAACCATTCCGGATGTTCTTTGAACCAGGGATGATCGATATGAACATGATGAGCTACAATATCCAACAATACTTTTATGTTATGTTGATGCGCTTTTGCAATCAAGGCTTTCAACTCAGCCATCGTCCCGAAGTGCTCTTCAACATTTCTATCACTGATCGGCCAATATCCATGGTAACCGCTGTACCAGCGATTCGGTGCAGGATATTCACGGAATGCGACATTTGGATTATCATACACCGGTGAGATCCACAGAATGTTGATCCCAAGCGAATCGAAATACCCTTCATCAATTTTATTAGAAATTCCTTTAAGGTCTCCCCCTTGATAGTTCGCCTGAGTAAAAATTGAATCATGAACAACCGGTTTGTTATTTCCTCGATCGCCGTCGTTAAAACGATCGATCATAATTGAATAGATACTCCCATCATCCCACAAATTGTTCTTTGAATTTTTCCCAGCGGGTTCACCATTGAACAATTGAACTTGTTGTAGATTTGTGTTCTTTCCGTTTTGCGATACAAGAACACGAAGTACTTTTTGTCCATTTAATTCTTTTTTATTGAAACGTAATTCGATCACATTGTTTGCAAGTCGAATGGCGGATTCAGCAATCTTTTTGTTGCCCAATAATGCGATAACATTATTCTTTGTGATCGGTTTTTTCTGAACATTGCTTTCATAGAAAAATGAGAATATCACATCATTATTCTTCTCTGCTCTTCCGCCAATGTGCAAAAACAATTTTGTACTATCCAAATCTGCAATGCGCAAGACAGAATTAAAGTCATCAAATCCGGTCGGCGTTTTTTCCGGATTTGCCGGATCAAGGATCTCTTTTCCATCCACAACAAATTTGTAAATGTAACTCCCCGGTTCGAGAGGAACACCGAGTTTGTAGACCCCATTTCTCTCTTTATCGTTTAATCGATGACTTTTTTTGTTCCAATTATTAAAACTGCCGGACACAGTTACTTCATTCACCGTCACTTCCGGCTTGAAAGTGAAATTGTGAATTTGCTGAGAGGTTGATCCGCTGTTCAAGATTACCGGTAGATAATTTTTCTCACTATTGAGCGTAAATTCAAGAAGAGTTGCTCCAAAATTATTGTTCTTTGGATTGAGTGTAATTGTATTTGATTTGCGATTGTAGAAAACAGAAATATTTTTATTCTCACTGAATTGTAGATTGTAACTCCGTGCGTAAAATAGATCACTCACTAATACTGGATTTTGTTTTCCAGGAGTTAGCTGCAATGGCTGAATAATATCATTTATTTCTTGAGCAGATATTGTTCCAATTATTGCAGTGAGACAAATAATACTGATAAAAAAATATCGGGATATACTTTTCATACTATCATTGAGAATTTAAATTTATGATTGATTTTAAATACAGATTAGTGAGATGCAGGAGGTGCTCCCGCGTTTACATTTTTTTCTGAACGGTTTTCTTTTACCAAAGTCCATAATGCAGCAGAAAGTGCGAGTGATACGCCACTAATAATGAAGATAATATTCTTGTCATCAGAATTTTTAATGATCGTTCCAATTGCTAAGCTGACCAGTAATTGTGGAATAACGACTGAAAGATTAAAGATTCCCATGAAAAACCCAGTTCGGCTTTGATCTATTTTTTCTGTCATAATAGCAAATGGTAAACTGACAACCGCCGCCCATCCAATTCCAGCCACCGCCATGAAGAGATACATTGCCATTGGAGTGCTGCCGAGCGCCACAATCCCAAAATATCCAACAGCCATGATCGCGACGCACGAGAGATGTGTTTTAACGCGGCCGATCTTTTCAACGATCGGTTCGAGAACAAACGCAGGAAGAATAAACCCGACAGTATTCAGAATGGCAAATGAAATTGCAATGATCTGTCCCGATTCTGCATTGATGATGGATTGATCTGTAACTCCGCCAAAAAACTTCTGCTGAATGTATGCAATGATATAAACGAACATCGTCTGAATACCGATCCATGAGAAACCGTGAGCAAAGTAGATCTTGAACAATTGTCCCCACTCTGTTGCCGATTTGTTCTTTTTCGTAGTTTCTGCATCGACTTCGTTATTCAATTCTTTGTTCTCTGCAATAAAAAACATCGGCACTATCGAAAAGAGGAAAACGATGAGAACCCCGACATAGATCAATATATAATTTCCAAGCGTTGCACCAATAACGTACGCTAACACGCCAAAGAAACCAGAGATGGTTTGCATCCACGTGTATCCTTTTGTGCGAGGATTACCTTCCGGTGTTACATCTGCAATGATCGAACGTGTTGGATTAAAACTAATATTGATCGCGAGATCGAGCGTTAACGCTACCGCAATTGCAACAGCAAGCAAGCTGCCAATTCCCATTCGTTCGTTTATCACATCAATATTCGGTAATGCCATCAACATACCTGCTGCAAGCACGCCACCGATCAACACAAACGGACGACGACGACCACCCCAGAACCAGACTTTATCGCTGATCAATCCAATGATCACCTGTCCGAAAATTCCGGCAAGAGGCCCGGCAGCCCACACAAACCCAACTTCATCAATTTTAAGATCATATTTTGTAGTGAGCAGCCAACTCAATGCAGAAATTTGAATGGAGAGTGCAAAACCCATTGCTGTAGCTGGCAAACTAAGGAGTGCATAAAAAGAGTTCGAAAGTTTCTTTTGAATTTCTATCATAGATTTTTTCGTTAAATGATTTTTTTCTAAATCGTTTTTAAAATTTTCAGTGCGGTATCAATTCTTTCTTTCGCCAAAGACATCTTTGATGACAATTCTGCTCTGAGATCCGTCGATTACGATCTTTCTGTTATTTTGAGAGAACTCCTCACCCTCCCATGTGCCGCTCGGACCGCTGTTCGTGTATTTATATTCCAATTCGGTACCTACAGCCATTTGGACGACCAATGTATAGACCGAATCATTCGCAACTTCATCACCCAGCGAGTTATCATCATACATCCTAATGGTATTTGGTTTCCAGCTTCCCAGAAGTTCATGGCTTCCTACGATGTACACCCCGCGTCGAACAAATATATTTCTTGCATCACACAAAAACACGACTGTAATAGTATCTTTCTTACTCTGCGCCATTGTTCCACCTGTTGCACGAGTAATGATCTGTTCCTTTTCGGCGATGATCGGTTTGAATTCCCGTTTCGGGAATTTCCCACCGGCTTTTTCACCGAATAGATATAGATTTTTTAGGTGAGTGATGAATGCGATATCAAACGGCTTATCACCGGCAGGCGCATTTTGATCAGTTCCGTACCACCAGAACCAATCAGAACCTTCAGCCGCATACATCGCTTCCCATGTTTTATAGGCAAACCATTTTTTGGTGTTTGCTTTCGGTTCCGGATCTTTCGGGTCCGGTTGCTTTAATCCTGAAACTTCCAGGTCCTGACGGGCAACAAGAAGATAATTCCACGCACGGTTCTCTTCATCTTCACCGATCCATGTATCATAATTCGCATTGATCCACGAACCAGGATAGAGCCAGTCCAATTTCCGCATTGCTTCGATTGGATGTGCCTGAACTCCACGTTTTGTGTTTCCATGGATATATTCGGACATCGTTACGGTGACGACTTGTTTGCTCTTGTGAAGTTTTGAAAGTTTTCGATATAGTGCATGAAGAAAATCTTTTGCATCATTATCTCGTCGGTACCATTCCCACGCATTCTCGCCATCGAGAATTATTGTGAGCAATCGATCAAGTTCTCCCTCTTTTGGAGCATATTGCAAAATCGATTTGATGAAATCATCTGCAGCATCTTCACCGACAAAATTCTGATAGGTAAAACCGATCTTGTCGGAAAGTTCTGTCTCTCTAAACACAACTGCAACATCGGTTGAATCGACTTCATACGGATGCAGAATGGACATATTGGAAGGTTTCGAACGCGCGAGAATCTTTTGATCTGTTGCGATCCATTGAATCCCATTCTTCTTAAAGATCGGAACAACTTCGTGTGCAACTGAACCTTCTCCTGGCCACATTCCTAATGGTGCCTGTCCGAATGTATTTTTGTAATATTCTACCGCCATTGAAACCTGTGCATCGGCATCCTGCGGATAGTTGAACCGATTCGGCATTGCATCGTGCGGCTGACAGATCTTCCCGAGATCGGAGTCATACACTAACGGCAAAATAGGATGGAAGAATGGTGTTGTTGCAACTTCGATCTGTCCCTGATGCGATTTATGATTGTACATCAGTTTCTTATGAATCGGAATGACATTCGCACAGACTTTATATGTCTCAGCAATGATGCGATTGCAATCATCTTCCGTAATTTCTTTGGTAAGATGATATGTGCCGTCAGAATGTTTTGTCACAAGATCGGTCAGGTCGATCACCGTACCATCAGCAAGCCAGATCTTTTTTTCAAGAAAATCAGGGTCGAAGTGAGCAAGATAGAACCAGAATTTGATGTCTCGCAAATCTTGTTCAGTGAGTTTCTCTTTTTTAGCATTCTTTGCTTTCAATGCTGCATACGCAGAAAATCTTGTAATCTGCACCTCACTGATACCAAACGCATTCCAAGTATTGTATAACAAGAATTTCAGATCAGCATCGGTGAAATTCTTGGTCGGCTTCAATGCAAGATCGATCCACGGATCGGTCTTCCCTTCCCATGCGGCAAGGAATTTCTTTGCATCAACGCGATTCTTCTTCAAATCAACAAATGGTTTCAGCCGATCGATATAATATTTTTGGAGCTGGAACAACATCGACGATGTGAGATTGACATTGTAATGGATATCCGGATATTGTTCCAGAATTGACGCCATGTCGTAGTAATCTTTTGTAGCGTGCGTGCGGACCCACGGACCCTGCAGCTGATCGGTTCCCGGATCGAGATACAACGGTTGATGCTGGTGCCAAATTAAATTTACATAGAGCGTTCCCCCGCTCTTCGGATATGAGTCGTTCATAATGTCTTTGTTTTCTTGTTCGTTTTTCTGTTGACCAATAAGTGTGATCGAAAATATTGATATGAATGTAAGAAGTTTTCTCATCGCATCATAGGTTGATATATGTGATATTTATTTCATAAGAATTCCCGCAAATATCGCGGGACTTCTTTTATTATTATCGAAGAAGAAGCATTTTCTTTACTTCAGAATAATTCCCCGCTCGTAACTGATAAAAATATAGCCCGCTCGACAATCCCTGTGCATTGAACGATGTTTGATACGTTCCTGCTTCCTGTCGCTCATTCACCAACGTTGCCACTTCTCTTCCAACAACGTCGAACACTTTTACCGTTACCAAACTGTTCATTGGTAATTGATAATTGATCATTGTGGAGGGATTGAAGGGATTCGGATAATTCTGCGCTAACGAATAATTCTCCGGAATCATTGACTCAGCCAATTGTTGAACTGATGTTATCTTCGGGACAATGATCTTTCGAACTGAATCTGAAATGATCAGCACAGCAGAACCGTACGGAGGAATGTTCATTGAAAAATTCGCCAAGCCGCCGGTGAATGTGATCTGATACGTTGTATCGTTATACACATCATTCACATAGTATGTTTTTCCATCGGTTGGATTGCTGAATAAAAGATTCGGTGTTCCGCTGATGGAGAGATTCAACGTTACAGAGCGCTGCTGTTCCGCAATATTTGCAAGTGTAATGGCATTATCATTCAAATATGGACGAAGAATTCCATACACTGCACCATCATTCGTTCCAATTCGAGAGAATGTCTGCGTCGCAAATGCAGGGAATGCACCGCGGATCCATGCAAGCCGTTGATAATGCGGCCTCAGGATCAGTGCTCCCTGGAAATCCCATAATATTGTGGAGCGGTTACGTTTTTCTTTTGCACCCGAAAGTCCGTAACCCCATCCAACTTCCTGACCGTTCCAAATCATCGGAAAACCGGGAACGGAAAAGATCACCGATGCCATTGGCTTGGACTTAATAAATGTTGTTGTTGCATCAAGCGAATTGGATCCTGAATAAAAATAGGTTATCCGGTCTTCATCCTGCGATTCCATAAACCGCATATACAAAGAGTTCGGTCCGGGGAAAAATCCTCCGTTGTTCAATTCATTATG
>CAYHFN010000008.1:0-31409 GCA_964355925.1 uncultured Chitinophagaceae bacterium | reverse complement strand
AAACGATATCCGTCAAGACCGAATTCCTTGATCCAATATTTATAAACATTGATCATTTCCGTGCGTGCATCTACATCTGCCCAGTTATAATTCAATAATTGATCGCTGAAACCACTATAATAATTAAATCCATCGGCATCAAATGATTGACCAAGTCCGTTTGTGTTGTGAGAGATCGTTGTATGTTCGTACCAATTCCAATAGCGAGAATCTTGTTTGAACAAATGTGCATCTTGTGACTGTGGATGGAATCGTGACGTGTGGTTTGGTGTTACATCAAGGATCACTTTTATTCCAAGGTTGTGTGCCTGCGAAATAAAATTTTTGAAATCCTGATTCGTTCCGTATTCCGGTGCAACATTATAAAAATCGGTGATGTTATATCCCGGGCCATAATTCTGATCGATCGGATATGCATTCTTCATCACCGGCATCAACCATATAACGTTGAATCCCATATCTTTGATGTATTGCAATCGTGTCGCCGCGGCAGGAATTGTTCCCTGCGCGGTAAACGCTTTCGGGAACATAAAATAGACCCGTGCCTGTTTTGCCCATTGCGGATTCGACGCAATGGTTGGATTTTCATATCCCCCATCTTTTTTGATAATGAAATAAAATCGTGCTGTGTCTGCTGCTCCCAAACTATCTGTTGCAATCAACGAATAAAAATATTCATCTGGTTGTGTCGGTTTAGTGATCTCAACTGTTTCACCGGTTTTACCGTTCAATCCAAGAGAAAATATAACATCATCCAACCATTTGTAGGTCATTGTTCTTGAATCTGGATGTGTACTTCCGAGAGCACTCAGTGTCATTTTTGAATTAGCAGCAAATGAAACTGATGCTTTTGCAAACGGAGTATGATTGACAATATAATTATACGTTACCGGTTCAGATGATACTATCGATCCATTGGTATCAACAATTGCTTTGAATGTATTAAGACCGTCGGTCAACGTATCGGTAGCAGTGAACAAGCCGCCGGCAACAACAACATTTATTGTATCGTTATTATTACGAACAACTTTAGCTGAAGTGATCGCATTGTTTTGTACGAAGCCGCGAATTGTACGCATAGGATTTCGTGTGGGATAATTTCCCTGCGAAGTGATCTGCACGAAACCTGCTTGTGTCGTAAAGTTTACGGAATCAGCATTCGAAACACCTGAAGATGCTTTGACAAAAAGAGTAATATTATGTTTTCCGTTGACAAGAGAAACGGGAACCGGAAACGCCAAAAGTTTCTTCGGTTCGTCATAAAATTTTCCAAGACTGGAATACGTAATTCCATCAAGTGTTATTTTGATCGAAGAAGTATCTACTGTTGCACCGACTTTTGGAAAAAGATATGCCGAGATGATCGGTGTGCTTGTATTAACGATCGCTTGTTTTTGATTCGGCAATAAATGGTAGATCGTTACATCTCTCCCATAAATGTATGTATTGTTATTATCCTTCGGATTTTCATTGTGGTTCAATGGATCGTTTGGCCAAGGTGATGCACCGGCGTAATAAAATTTATATTGATATGCATTCGGAACACCTTTAACAGGATCAGCATTAGGATTTGTGCCGACCAGAAGTCGTATTGTTTTTGTCCAAAGATTATTTCCCTGATAATCCATCGGAGCAGCCGAAATGATCCATCCGTTGAATTCGCCAACAGCAAATATTGCCGGGCTTGCCGGAGCCGAATAACGGAATGTAACATCAACTTGATCCTGCGCCAAAAGAGTGGAACCGAGCAATACTAAAAATAGAGATAATCGTTTCATTGTTTTTCTTTCATCGTTGCAAAAAATATTTTTCCGGAATACGCCGGAACAGTTGTTGAAATTAAATCTTTCTTGAGACTGATTGTTTCACCACTAAAATGTTCGGTAACTGACTGTAATTTAACGGCAAGAGGAATTTCTATTTTCCGTTTTTTCTTTGACCGGTTGATTACTACAAAAGCGATATCATTATTCAATTGACGTTTGAAAATAAAAAGATCTTCATTGTTATTATCAGGAATTGAGGAAAAATCACCACGACGCAAGACTTCTGAAGAATTTCGAAGTGCAATTAAATTTTTGAGAGACTCGAAAAGTTTTGTATTCCATTTTTTTTTATCCCATATCATCGTTCGTCGACAATCAGGATCTTTGCCACCCTCCATACCGATCTCGTCTCCGTAATAAATCATCGGCGCACCGACGTAAGTCATCTGGAACAGATACGATAATTGAATTTTCGCAATATCCTTGTCGCACATTGTTAAATACCGTTCCGTATCATGGCTGCCAAGGAGGTTCTGCATCGCATAATTTACTTCAGCGCGATATAGGTTTCTCGTTGTTTCGAGTTCTGCATCAAATTCCTTCACAGAAATTTTTTCTTCAGCAAAGAATTTCAGACACGATGAGCGAAAGCGATAATTCATCGTAGCATCAAATTCATCTCCGTGAAGCCATTTACTGGCATCTTCCCATAATTCACCAACGATATAGCAATCCTTGTTCACTGAACGAACAACATTCCGCCATTCTTTCCAAAATTCGTGCGAAACTTCATTCGGCACGTCTAGCCGCCAACCATCAATTCCCTTTTTGGTCCAGTATTCAGTGACTTCAAAAATATGTTTCTTTACTTCCGGATTTTGCACCATCAATTTTGGCAGCGAAGCATATCCCCACCAGCATTCGTAATTTGGTTTTGGTTTCATCACCACCGGGAAAGAAAAAATATTAAACCATGAAGCATACTTCGAACTCATACCGTTCAGCAGTACATCCTGAAAGGCAAAGAACGCTGTCCCGACATGATTGAACACACCGTCAATCACTACTCGGATGTTCTGTTCGTGACATTGTTTAATAAACTGATCAAATAGTTCGTTCGTCCCAAATGAAGGATCGATAATGCGGTAATCTTTTGCGTTGTACTTGTGATTGGATTCGGCAGAAAAAATTGGATTGAGATAGATCGTGTTGATTCCCAGCTCTTTTATATGATCGAAGTGATCGATAATTCCTTGAAGGTCGCCGCCGAAATAACTATTCCCTTTCGGACGTTTTCCCCACTGTTCAATATTTGGAGGATCATTCGTGGTATCTCCATTTGCAAATCTTTCTGGAAATATTTGATAAAAGACCGCATCGTTTATCCAGTCAGGAATACTTGTAAGAGGTGTGGGCATAGTAGTTGAGAAAGGTATTTGTAGAAAGTAGTGAAAAATAGAAGAGGCAGGGCAATTACTTACCCTGCCTCTTTGAATTTCATACTGCAGAATGGAAATCAGAATTATTCATTCATCAATTCCATCTCGCAATAATTATTTCAACAACATCATCTTCTTGATAGAAGAGAATTTGCCGGATTCGATCTTGTAGAAGTACACACCGCTAGAGAGTGCACTTGCATTAAAGGTCGCTTGATATGCACCAGCAACTTGAACTGTGTTTACCAACGTAACAACTTCTTGACCGAGAATGTTAAATATCTTCAAGGAAACAAGTCCGTCTGTTGGAATTGCATAGTTGATTGTTGTTGTTGGGTTGAACGGATTCGGATAATTCTGGCTAAGTTCATAAACAGCCGGAACTAAATCACTGGTACGATCAACACCAAGAATAGCAACATGTTTTGTAAAGTCCCATGCACGATAATATTTCGGGTTGATGCTGCCGAAGTCTTCAGCGATTGTAGCAATTGTATCAGCATCATCGATATTACGTACGTGGTTGTTACCAAAACCGCCTTTACCAGCTTCGTTATCACCAGCACCCAAACCAAATTTGAATACTTGACCAACGGTATTGTTTGCAGAATCTTTATAGAACTTTACCTGCATTGAATAGATACGATCGCCTGAAACTTTATCGCCATTCGTACCATTGTCAAACATTTTTTTCTTTAAGTTCTCACGAAGACCATTGCCCCAATCGCCGTTGGCATTGCTCCAACCGCCCACTGCAGGACCGTTGATCCAAACACCAAATCCGTAAACACTATCTTTGTCAGCTTTGGTGAGAGTTTTATAAGAACTTTGGATCGCAAAAATTGAATCGCCTGCGCCAAGATGGAAATATGCAGGGCGGAGATCGCATGTAAATGTAACATTCACATTGCGAACAAGTTTCGCTTTGCTTTGGAATGTCGGACGACGATTCATCGTGGTAACAAACACGGATGTGTCTGCAATTGTCACTGTTGAACCGCTTGCAGGAACAATAAGTTTACGACGTTCTGCTTTATTGTCTTGACCTGGATAATCGTAATCATAGAAGATTTCGCGTATTTCGGTCCCATTGTAGATAGAATAATATTGATAGTTCAAGGTTTTTGTAGATGCAACACCTTTAATCAAACGAGTTGCTGTTTCATAGATCGCTCCTGTAACACCAACTTTTTTGAGTGTATCAACATAAATTTGTGAAGCTGTAATATCAAAGCCCGATTTTACAATAACTGTATCACCAGCTTTGAATCCTTTTTGAGCTTGAGCTGTTGAAAGATCGATACGGAATTTAGCTGTGATGGAATCTTTTCCTGCGGGTGGAACATATGGAACACCGCGGTACCATCTCCACGCAACTGTCGTATCTTGTTTAGGCATTTTGAATTCAATTTGATAATCTGGATTATCTACCATCAATGACCAATCTTCTGTTGTCGGTGCATTGATATTGTGGATAACAAATTTGAATCGCATTATCTTTTCAGCACTTGCTGAATCGAGCAGGCTCTTCTTCCAGTAGATCGGAACAGAATAAAACTTATCAGGATCGGAATAATTTCCCTGACCGCCATTTGCAAACGGTTTTTCAGCCTTCATGATAATAGTGTTACCCCATCCTGATGCTGCAAACGATCCGCGAACACCAACTTTGTGTTTTGCAGGATCGAATGTTTCAAAGCTCTTCATGTTCACACGAAGATAAGCTACAACTGTATCTGTTTTCCCTGTTGGGAATGGAGCGTCGTATTGATTCGGACGAGCACTGCTGAATCCGTTAACATATTGAACATCAATTGTCGTGTCATTCTGTCCAACAGTTATTTTACGATTGTTACTTCCATCGTTTAGATCTGCTTCCCATCCATTATCAGCACCGGTAATTGCAGACTTTGCATTGACAAAGAATTTATAATTGAACGTTGTACCAGTCGGGAAATATCCGCTATATTTCCAATAATCACTTGGTGCTAAAGCGGTTCCAACGTTTGTCATCTTAGTTGGTGAGTTGTTATCCCATGTTAATTGTGCAGCACTACCACGAATCTGGATAAATGAAGTTGTCTTCATTGTATCAGGTACGCCTGAAGTGTTTGCAACAAATGTAACTTTTACAGATGGTGCGTACTTATAAAATCCTGTTGGAGAATCACCACCAGATAACATGCTTGTTGCATTAAGACCGCCACCAGCTCTAAACGCAGTAGCGCCCGTTGGTGTTTTCAATGCGGTAAATGTGGTTCCACCGTCTGTGGACAACCAAGAAGCTGCAGATGCACCAGCATGACCAACTGCAAGAATGTTCGTTGATCCACCAATAAGGTGCATGTATCTAACCTTATTTACTGACAATGGAACACCCGGGATAATCTGAATCGAATCGCCCCATGTAAGACCACCATCAGTTGTTTTATATAATGGGTATGTATTAGTAACGACTTGACGTCCAGCAGCCCATCCGTTAAGTGCATCTTTAAATGTAAGAAATCGAAAGTAGTAATTTACATTACCAACTGCGTCATTTAATTTATTAACAACATGTGTCCACGTTGTTCCGCCGTCTGTTGTACGAACAAGTGGAACACCAACTCTATCGGCTGATGTTGCTTGGTAGTACGATACCCAAACATTATTCCCGATAGCATCTAACGTCTTTGCACCACCGATTGCAAATGTCTTTCCAATACCCATTACTTCGGCAGGTAAGTTCGTCATACGAGTCCAAGTTTTTCCGGTATTGGTGCTTTTAACAATCAGCATTCCGGTCGAATCAGCATCACCAAGAGCATACGCTGTAGTTGCATCAGCGAATTTAATACCATCGAAGAAACCAAATGTAGCGGGAGTCGAATAGGTGAATACTGTGTCCCATTTGGCACCGCGATTTTCTGTTCTGAAAATAACACCGTCATAATTTGCAATTAATGCAACAGAATCATTCGCGCCGGTAATATTTATATAACCAGCGTTTGCGGTTGCAGGCATTGCAGTTACTGTCCAACTTGCACCGTTATCTTTGGAGTAGAATGTATAATCCTGAGAACCTACCCAACCGCTTGCCCAGACAACTCCGTTTGCTTTATAATCGATTGATAATAAAGTTAGACCGTTAAGACCAACACTAAACGGAGTCCAATCAGAACTTGCCGCTTGAATTGATGAAGGCGAGTTTGAACTCGATGATAGTCTTGCTTCTCTTGCTTCTTTCAATTTTGCTATTCGTTCCGGGCTTGATGCAGCAAGAATGCCAAGCGAGAAACACATTAGCAGAACAACTTTTATTACATTTTTCATAGAAAAACTCCTATGGTTAATTAATATGGTGGATTATGGAACGTATTCTACATCTACAAACAATCGTAGTTTTTGCCGTTGCACCTCCTTTATTGTAGCAAAAAATATTACAATGGGTGATTTTAGTTAATTAATTTACAACAAAAAAATAAAACGAAAAATGGAGATCAGAAAGTAAATCCAACATCAAACGTTTGAACACCTCCAAAGATCTTGAATTGTTGATACGAATAATCAATTGAAAGTGCATTGACGCCGCTCAACTCATACCGTAAGCCGCCGCCAAATGCATAATTTTCCATCATATTTTCCAGGAATAATTGTCGTTTCCCGGCACGTAAAAATATCATTTCTTTAAATGAAAACTCTCCGCCAACATTTACGCTCTCACTGTTATCACTCGGACGCAAAGCATCGGCAGCAACAGTAAATCGTATATCCTCGTCTTTAATTGCATCTATTGAAACACCTGCGCGGAAAAAGAGCGGTAATGGCCAATCATCAGTCTTCAATCGAGTGATTAGTTTACTATTATTTCCAAGATTTTGCAAATCGAGATCGATCGCTTTATACAGATCTTTCCCATCCAGCCTCATATCTGACCCAAAGTTAGCGATACTCATGCCAATTTTCAAGCCATTAAATCCGGTATTATATAATAGACCAACATCTACTGCCATTGCGCTTGCCGAAGAATTCCATATTTTCTGCTGTATATACTTGGCAGAACCGCCGATTGCAAAACGATCTGTTAAATTACGGGCATATGTCAACGCAATTGCAATATCTGAAGCGGACCATTTTTCTCCGGTTCCTGCTTGTTCAAGGTCGGTGGTAACAATGTCTTCACCATAATTTAATTGAGTAAAACTAACACCAACGGCATTTGTTCCGTCAAGATTAATAACGATACCCGCCCAATCAAATTTTGTTCCCACCAGCCAATTGGTATGTGATACCACTGCCTGCGAAAAAACCATCGGTGCAATTGAACCCGGATTGTAAAAGATTCCGGTGGCATCGGATGACAGTGCTACAGAGGCGCCTCCCATTCCAATCGAACGTGCGCCGATCGGCATTCCTAAAAAAGGAGCTGCAGAAGTTCCTACTTTTGATTGTCCGACGACAAGAGAAACTGAAATCACTGTCAATATTAGCGTGAACTTAAAAACCGTATTCATATTTTCTTTCTCCTGTCGATCACTTTATGATTGCAATTTTACCTGTCTTTGTTCCGACAGATGATTCAACTGCATAGAAGTATACTCCATACGCAACATCCAAATTCTCTTCCGTTTTTACATCCCACACTACCGTTCCAATCCCGATCGATCCATTAGACCGAAGTGTGCGAACAAGTTCTCCGCGCACAGTAAAGATGGAGATCTTTGCATCTGTTGGAATATGCTGGAACTCGATCTTTCGTTCACCACGGCCAAACTTGGCACCGTAGTTTCCTTCTTCCCGTATCGAAGCAACAACGTACGGATTTGGAACAACTCGTATGTTGTCTAATTCTTTTGAGGTCAGCGCCTTGTTCGTAAAAGGTTTTGCTGGTGTAAAGCTGAACACATCTCCCTTACGGAATGGTTTGGTTGTTCTGATCTTCATCGTATCGCCGGCGGCATAGGTATAGATAGTATCTTTACTGGTCTTCGAATTGAATGTCATATACCAAGTGTATCGCAGCGAATCTTTTTTGTCGCGATCAAACAATAACAAATTATCATTCGGTCCAATTTTCCCGTCAAAATCCTGATCATCAAAAATAAATCGAGTTGATTTATTATCGGTGCGATTGCGAATCGTAAATTTTACAGGAATCCTTGGTGAACTGTAAAGATCATCCGATGTATCCGAAACTGTATTACTAAATATAATATCATAATCAGCGGGATATCGAGTGGGTATAATATCCAATGCAGGATTATTTGGGTCTTGAGCGATAGTCACCGTTGAAAAAGTATATTGGTACGCTTTTGATTGGTTGCTGAAACCGGATAATGTGTCATTCAATTTTATATCCCAGTCATTTGCGAACGCTAATTGTAAACCGTCAAAAATATCTGTGTCCTTCGTCTCTTTTACATACGGCGAAGAATTGATATTGGCACTCTTAAATACCGGGTAGAATCGATAACGGATGGTATATTTTTTAAGATTGGCCGGATCCGCTTGAAGATCTTTGGGATTCTTTGCTCGAATCGCACCCCGTTCATTATTGATATCATATTTTGTTGCAGGAATTACTGATCCATCCTGAGCGAAAAGAGTGATTGAGCCGGGCAGAAAATTTTTACGCAGCATGAAAACAAATAATGTATCAACTTTATTCGGGACAATTGTCTCAGTATAAAATGAAGAATCAAGAACAGAATATGTTGTTGTTCTTGGATCCATTTTTCCACTGTCACGAGTGTCGTTAAACGTTAGCGTGTATGTACTGCCGTTAATCTTATTTTCATCAACGATGGAATAGAAAATTTTCCCGGTTCCGTCAGCAATTTGTTTGATCACTTGTGATCCCGACGGCGCAGTATACCCAAGTGATTTCGGTCCGGGTATCACAACCGCTACGTTTGAGGATGTGCTTTGAATTTTTCCAGAACCTTCATCGGTAGTGATATTCCAGCTGTTTTGAGAAGGCATAATGCCTTTGTTATAATCACCATTATCATACGCAACAATGGCATAATAATAAGTTCTGCCGTTCATTACTTCATTGTCTGTAAATTCATGAACCAGTCCGGAATTTCTACCCATATAATACGTGAATCCTTCTTGCCCCTGAAAAATATCCTTTGGTGGATAGAAATAATCGAGGATCGAATCAACAGCATCAACTTGAAATATCGGTTTAAATCCTTTTGCAATTCCATTTGCATTGGTAACAACTAATGCATCGTTGAAAGTGCGGTCTGTAGCTTTGAAGATCTTATATCCTTGGAAATCTTTATATCGTAATACCGGATCGACTGCATCTTCAGATTTTCGATCCCAATATAATTTTACATTTCCATCTCCGGCAACCGCGGTAAGTGTCGGTGCAGGATCTGGAGCGATCGGAAATTGATAATTAGCGTTATAAATATCCTGTACAGTCTTCTTATGTTTCAACAGATCGTCAATATCATCCTGTCTCGATCCGCCATTGCCTCCGCCGTAGACAAGTGCAAGAGATAAGAATTCCGTTTTCTTCGGAAGCAGCGGAAAAAATCCCGATCCATAAACAAAGTCTCCATCTTCACCGGCAACTGGTTTATTGTCCACGATTGACGTTGGCACAGAAAATGTTCCCGGCTGCATTCGTTTCCAGAGATCTTCATCATCTCGCAGATCAATTTGATCCCCGCTATTGGTGAAGTACACAAAGCTCGTCAGTCCAATTTGATCGGATTCATCAACATCTCGTGAATCAAAATTTCTTTCGCCTTCAGTGGGAACACCATCTTTTTCACCCTGATCCAAATTCAATGGATCAAAAATACCATCCTTACCGGTGTCATCAAACAGAATGTCCCAATCCTTATCATTATCAAATCCATCATCTCGACGTTCATCGATCATGGAATATGGGTTATACGTAAGCGTCTTGTAATCAAAATAACGGATGGGACGAAGAACATCAATCAGGGTTCTCGGTGGTGTTGTGCTATTATCAACTTTTACCTGTCGATAGTGCAGATAAAAATTCTCATCAATGATTCCATCAAAATCATTATCAACTCCGTCGTATGCACTCGGACTGATCACATCCTTACCGGATACTTTAACTACATTGCCTTCACAAAGTTTTGTTGTTCCGGGAATAATGAGAACAGAGTCACTTCCACGAGTCTTGATCTTGAATGGCGTTGCAGGAACCGTAATGACCACTCTTGAAAAATTATCGTTGATTGAAACAAGTTTATCATTTACTTTCACAGTCACCGAATCAAAATCAGTAGACTTGAATTTTGGAAGTGTAGAACCAGGAACAATTTTGCTCACATCATCATCATTATCAATTCCATCAAAAGGATTTCCCGGACTTTCAAGGAATGCATATCCAACCATTCCAACGGGACCTACCCAGAATGGATTTCTTGAATTGTCTCTTGGATAATCTCCTGTGTACGTAATATTTTCATTTACATCATAGAACGACCAATCGTCATCATATTCAGCATATCGATCTGATCCGGGACCGCTGACGCCGACGTATGTTCCTACTAACATTCCAAAAATTGCACGATTGTATGTAGTGGTACTTGTATTTTCAATTTCATATAACCAAAAAATATTATCTTGTGCTAATGTTTGAGCCCATTGCAATCCGCGCACACGAACAACAAGCCCTAAACCATTTTTCGCCAAGTTATTAGAGTCGGGTTTAAACGATACGCCAAGTGGTGAATTATTTGCGGCAAAATTGTAACGGAAATCATTATTATCATCCATTACAAAATAACTTTCCTGATCAGCACTCGATCTCTTCCCAAAATATCCATTCCACTTTCCGGGCCATCCCGGATCATTAGCATCCGTTAATTTATCCGGCCATAATTTTGGCCAGCTTTCAGGATCGATGTTCATTGCAATACTCTGATTTTTTTGGCCATTAATTCTCGAACTGCTTGCGTAACCTTCCTGAGGCATAAATGTCCAGTAATCATTTCCACTGGGATCAACGTCCCTGTTTTTTGTCGGACGTTGGACCGGACAGGATACAACAGAGTGAAAGATAACATTGCCGGGCATTTGAATTTCTGTCCCGACAAACAGTGAAACATCTCCAATATATCCGTTGCTCGGAAATTTCCAAGAACCGCGAACCGACGAAGTAGACGGCTGACCGATGACACCATAGTTACCGAATATTGTCATCACACGGTTGCCATTGTGAACTGCTGTCAAATAATATTCTCTGCCTGATTTTGCAGTTTGCCCAATCATCAGCGTTCCACACGCACTTAGTAAAATTAGCACGCTCAAGATATTCTTTTTCATAAACAACATTCCTTAAGTTAAAATCTTTTTTTATTCCAAACGCAATGCTAAAAATCTACCGTTATACCAAACTCAACTCTTCTCGGTTCTGAATATTGGTTCGGATCCGTATAATAATCACTAATCGTATTTACATATTCACGTGAATTATTTTTCCTGTCGCGACTCTCATCGTATGTCAACCCTGCACGGCCTGTATCGTCATAGACTCCGGTCTCATTTGCAATATCAAAGATATTATTGATCCGGAGAAATACCATCATTCGTATTTGATCGATCATAAAATTTTTATAGAAGCGAGTATCGACATTGTAATACGTAGGTTTGTTACCGGTGTTGGTCAAAAATACAGAAACATCGCTTGACGCTCTTGGAGTGTACGGAAGTCCGCTTCCGTACCGTGCTATTGCACTTGCGCCATACGATTCACCATTATATGAGATGACAGAATTGACAGTGTGTCGTTGATCCCATCCTAATGGATTTAGTTGTACTTCAGGTAATGTGCCTCCTGCTGTACTATTTCGAGAATCATTTGGATCGGATGCACTTCCGCGCGCGATCTGGAATGTATAATCAAGCGACATACTCAACCCTTCAGCAAATCGCTTATCCAACGAAATAATAAATCCGCGGATAAATCCGAAATCGCTATTGACATATTTCGTATACTTCCGAGCTGCCTGCGGACCGCCGCCGCCGATACTAATTTGATCAGCACGGGTTCCTGTCAAATTACGGATATCACGCATGTATGCGGTAACTTCCATGCTCAGATCATCAGTCAGTTGCTGCTGTAATCCAATTTCTCCGTTGATCGTTTGTTCCGGTTTAAGGTCTGCATTTCCTGTCGGAGATCCATTCACATCAACATTTCCGGTTCCTGAACCGATCTTGAACAATGGATTTTGATACAACCGTTCAAAATTTGGGATCTGAAGAAAATGTCCGTACGAGAAGTGAATTACTCCTCGATCAGTGATCGGGAACGATGCGCCAAATCGCGGGCTGATCTGATACTTTGGTGATGCTTTTTTATACCAATACTTTGAACGGTCCGCATATGTTTTATTCGGTTCTCCCGGATCTTGTTCACCATTTCCATTGTAGTCAAAAAAGATATTGGTTGGCTTTACAGGACTGTAGATGAAGGGATCCTCATCATCTGTTAATACATTCGCGTCAGGTTCAAAATAATCAAACCGAACACCGATGTTGATGATCAGGTCTTTGAACTCCATTTTATCTTGAATGTACGTCGACAACTCTGTCGGTTTATGAACATACCGATCGTGTACCGACGCACTATCACCAAGTATCTGCGTTGTTATGTATTGTGAGGACAATACCGGAGTATAACTCGTTTGAGCTGCAATTGGAATTAAATTTATGTTCTCACTGAAAATTCGGTGTTGTCGGATTTCAACACCGGTTTTAATGAAATGTTGATTTGTAACTTGACTGTTCAGATCTGTTTTCAACAACGCCGTTGATGTTGAGCGATAGTATCTGTTCAGATCATTACCACCGGTAGAGAAACTAATGGTATTGAAAGTCGATCCAAGTGATCCATTAACATATCGCGTATCGTTTGAATTTTCATAAAGATAATGTTTGAAAGATTTTTCAAAAAACGACGCACCAACCGTATAGTATGTTGAATTGCTTAAAGTATGGGTCAACTGAAGGATCGCAGTATATCCTTTATTATAATCTTTCCCCTGTCCATCCGGATTGTATTGAAAGGATCTATTATACGGCTGAGATTCTACGTCATCATAAATACCGGTTAGATTCAATTTTAACATTGAAGTAATTTTTGTTGCGATTTTTCCCTGCAGATAGAGTTTCTTATTCCAATTCATTGAAACTGTTTTACCATCTCCAACTCCATTAGTATTGTTTGCCCGTAAAGCATTGTAATATTGATTGTAATATTTGTTTAATGTATCCGCATTCGATTTTTGATTTGCCGGTAAAGCATTATACACTGCAATAGAATCTTGCACCGCATTTGTTCCAAGAATATACATTGCATCATTTTGCAGAATGGCAACAGTGTTCGGATTAAACTTTCTAATGCCATTCAAATAACCACCATAATAAATGCTTCGAGCATTTAAAAAGAAGGAGACATCTCCCGGAATGATAGGCCCGCTAAAACTTGCTTCAATATTGCGGATATTCGTTGGTTCGAATCTTTGTATTCCTTTGAAGATATTATTTCTGTTACTCAAAAAATCTCCGCCATATGCCGTAACACTACCGGCAAATTTATCGGTACCTTCACGTGTTGAGATATTAACAATGCCCGACATTGCCTGACCGTATTCAGCATTGAATGCACCGGATAATACTTGTAATTCTTGCACCATACTCGGATTTACATCAACAACTGTTCCGCCATTATAAACGTCTGTCACAGGCACGCCATCGATCCAATACGCTACTTCTCCGGAACGCCCGCCGCGAATTTTACCATCAACACTTCCAGCCTGCAATCCAATAATTTGACCAATTTCTGTAACCGGCAGCTGTTTTATGTCATCGCCACTTACAACAGCGGTGGTTGAAGTCAGATCTTTTTGTACCAATGCGCGTTCGGCAATAATCACTACTTCGTTCGCAAGCTGAATCGTTTCCTCACTCAACTTAAAATCTTGGCGGGTCGTAAGATCGATATTCACTTTAATATTACTGATCGTTACCGAAGAGTACCCTATCGCGGAAACTTTTACCGTGTATGCGCCCGGCGACAGATTGATGATATTATAGTTTCCTTCAAAATCACTCACCCCGCCATAGCTCGTACCAACGACGACGATGTTCACTCCCGGCAGTGCTTCACCGGATTTTGCATCGGTGACAGTGCCGGAAATTTTTCCAGACGTTCCTGCAATCAGGTATGATGTGATAAGAAGCGTCAAAAAAGAGAGGATAACATTTTTTTTCATTACGACACTCCAATTAATTCTTGTGAGCACAATACTCTATCGATTATCATTTAGAACATAATTTTTATTTGCACCGCAGCTGGACCGTACAACAAGTGTGGGAGTAAAATTTATTGAAGAGATCGGTGCAGAAGGGTTTTCAATTCTCTCCAGCATTTTTTTTACAGCAAGTTCTCCCATTTTATACATTGGTTGCTGCATGGTTGTAAGATTAAAATATTTTGCAAGTTCTACATCATCAAAACTGACTATTGCAATATCATCAGGCACATGCAGATTATTTTCTCGTAATGCTGCGATCATTCCAATAGCCTGAATATCACTGGAAACAAAAAAAGCAGTGGGAAGTTTCACTCCTCGTTTAAAAAATTCCACCATTCCTTCATACCCTGCTTCGCGGCTAAATCCATCATTCTTTGTATAAGAACTATTGATGATATGTTCGTCTCGGACTTCCATTCCGTGTGCATTCATCGTCTCCTTAAAACTCAACAATCGCTCGCGTGCCGGGACACTATTTAAATTTGCATTCATCATTCCAATTGTTGTATGTCCGAGAGACAAAAGATGTTCAGTTGCCTTTTTTGCACCTTCGGTATTATCTACTCTGATTGAATCAAACAATGGGTGGTATGTATCTACTAATACAAGCGGGTTCTTTTTTCCCAGGAAAAGATCTGCAAATCGGTCCGGCAATTGAAGAGAGAATAATAACGTGCCGTCAACTCTTCCTTTTCGCATTGAATGGTCAAGATATTCTTCCAATTGCAATTGTGTATTTGCTCCGTGGATGATCAAATCGTAACCGACTGCGGCGAGCGTTTCTTGAACACCTTGAAGTACTTGTATAAAAAAATAATTCGTAAAGAAAGGAATAACTGCGCTTAAAGTGTTTGAGCGCTTTCGAGCTAATGCTTGTGCAAATGCATGGGGTTGGTAATTTAGTCTTTTAGCAACTGTTACAACACGATCACGTGTCTCATTAGTCACTTTCGGACTATTATTGAGAACTCGAGATACTGTTCCAATCCCTACTTTAGCTTCTCGTGCTATGTCATAGATTGTGACTGCCAAACTATACCTTTGGTTATTTCGTATCTTATGGAAGGGCTTTCATAAACTTATGCGAATAAAAGTTTAGAATCAAGAGTGCTTACAAAAAAATATCCTCAAAATAAGTCAACGATAACTTAACCAACTAACAATAGTTTAAAGAAATTCTATTATCTTATGGAAGTATTCAATAAAAATAGAAAATTATGACTATTGCTAAAAAAATTGTTTTTGGTCTAACCACTCTTTTCTTTACAGGAATTCTTCTCTTTGGCATTGAAATCAGTATAGAAAAACTCTTTCCTGACCTTCAACCCAAATTTTTATCCGAAGTCACCTATGACCAGATAGAATGGTATCAAATAAATCGCGGTTTCCTAAAAGATTATTTCCCAACCAATGACCGATTAGTACCTGAATTTAAACCATCGCTATTAAGAAAACAGAAGACCAAAAATACATTTCGGATTCTTTGTATTGGCGAGTCATCTATGTTTGGTGTGCCGTATCAAATGACTGCTAATATTCCGGGAATGGTGCGACGTCAACTACAACATTTGTATCCTGAAAAAGAAATTGAAGTGGTAAATCTTGGTGCATCCGCTATCAACACTAACGTAATCCTCCATCTCACAAAAGAATTCCTTCGTCTGCAGCCGGATCTCGTGTTGATCTATACCGGACATAATGAATTCTACGGCCCTGATGGTATTGGTGCGTCGTGGATCGAAAAACAATTTCCAGCGATCACACAGTGGAAATACAATATTAAAAATCTTTCAATTGTCCGACTCGTACAATCAATCGGACGATCATCATCGCAGACACAATCCCTCGAAGTAAATTTAATGAAGCAAGTTTCGAATGGTGCTCTGGTGGACAATAATTCGAGTGACGCTAAATTAGTATTCAATAATTTTGATAATAATCTATCAGAGATAATAAAATCGTATCGACAACATAATATTCCAGTAATAGTAAGTGATGTAACATCTAATTTACAATTCTCTCCGTTCGTTTATGATTCTTCCCTCTCAGGCGATTATACAGAAATTCAAAACTTCATTGCCTCAAAGAAATACGATCTCGCTTTGGCAAAATATAATTCATTATCTCAGATTGATTCAATGAACGCGAACCAACAATATCTGCTGGGAGCGATTTCACTTGGCGTAAATGATTTCACAAAAGCACGTTCCTATTTTGAATCTGCCCGTGATAATGATTTATTAAAATTTCGTGCTCCGGAAAAGATCAATTCCATTATTAGAAGTATCTGTGCAAAATATTCAATTCCCTTCTTTTCATCAGATTCCATATTCCAACATTACAGCATCAACGGGATCTCAGATACTACATTGTTTTGGGAACATCTTCATCCAAAAGCAAATGGCTACTATTTGATTGCCAATGGATTTGTAGACAAGATACAACAACAGAATATTTTCCCATCGAGTCCGGATATAAAAAAGCTTCCGTTCAACGACGATAGTCTGCACATTAGTTGGTTAGATCGAGCGTTTGCTGATGTCTCAATGAAAAATCTAACCTCAAAATGGCCTTTCAGGAATTTTTCAGTTAAACAGCAATTCTATCCAAACGTTGTTCCTTCATTAAATAAAATCGTGGATGATGTCTATTCTGTTGGCATGGTTTGGGATGAAGGATGTTATGAGACTGCGCAACTCTTCTGGAGTGGCGGAAACATTCAACAGGCAATTACAACATATCGCGCTGTGATCGATGAATATCCGTATAATTTTTATGCGCATTATCTTCTGGCAAACGCATTAAGTCAATCTGGAAATATCAATGAAGCGATCCAACATTATTCTATTTCTATCAATTCAAATCCGAAATATCCGTTTCCAAAACTGGATCTGGGGTTGATAAGGATCAATCAAGGTAAGTTTGATGAAGCGATAACCATATTATCTGAAGCTCTACTGATAGCGCAGAAAGAACAGATGATTTCTATGCAGGCAACAATCTTTTATGGACTTGGAACAGCGTATGCTAATAAGCAAGAATTCGAGAAAGCGATGATGTTTGCGGACCGATCATTGCAACTGCAACCACAATACCGCGATGCATTGCTCTTAAAACAGAAGATTCAATCGTTAAAGTAAGATCAGAATATTGTATAGATAAAAGGGGCCAGTGCGCTTCCTTTTGTTAAAACAATCAATAATCCAAACAACAATAAAACAATAACGATGGGAAGCAGCCACCATTTTTTGTTTTCTTTGAGAAATGAAAAATATTCTGTTAGGATCTTGATCTTTGCCATACTCGCACCTTACGACATTTTTTCATAATTGATGTTTTTACTCTGATCACGCTGTATCCAATAGGATTTCCGATGTTGATCGTTATGAGCAATATAGAATTTTTTCTCAAATAGTCTTGCAGCCAATGAAACAACAGAGACTATCGAAAAGAATACGACAAACAAAATAATCCGAGAAACGACACTTCCTAAAATAATTGCAAAGCTCATCCACCAACGATGAATGATGTGAAGAAACTGCGAAAAGAACATTCCTGAGATAATCAGAAACGTTCCCAGCGAACTGACAATAGATATTGCCGTGATTCCCCACCACCCTTTCCAAAATGCCGCCACACATAATAACATCAACACGCCACCAATTGTCAGTCCAAACTTCTTTAAATCGTGTGGCGTGGATTGAATCGTTGAAATATCATGGCGAACCTCTTTAATCCAGCTCATATTCTTTTCTCCAATCGTTCTTTTCAACCAGCGTCGGTTGATCTTTTTTCAGCAACAGAAAATTCCCCAATACTAATACATCCATTTCGGTACGCATAAAGCATCGATAGGCGTCGGGCGGAGATTCAACGATAGGTTCTCCTCGTACATTAAATGAGGTATTCACTACGACGGGACATCCTGTATGATTAAAAAATGATGTAATCAATTGGTGGAAAATCGGATTTGTCTCTTTGTGTACAGTCTGGATCCTCGCAGAATAATCAATATGTGTTACTGCTGGAATTTCTGAACGGGGAATATTTAATTTTTCAATTCCCCACAATTGCTGCTGTCCTTTTGTCATTTGAACTTGCTTATTCTTCACGACATCGGCGACGAGCAACATATAAGGACTCTCACAATGAATATCAAACCAATCAGAAACATGTTCCGCTAATATTGCCGGTGCAAACGGCCGAAAACTTTCCCGATACTTTATCTTCAGATTCATTTTCTTTTGCATCTCAGAAGAACGGGCATCGCCAATGATCGATCGATTTCCGAGTGCACGGGGACCGAACTCCATTCTTCCTTGGAACCATCCAATGACATTCTCATTTGCGATCATCGTTGCAACATCATCACACAATAATTGAGTATCATCATATCGAACATGGGGAATTTTTTCTTTAACAAGGAATGTTGCAATCTCATCATCAGAATACGATGTCCCCAAATATGATCCCTTTTGTGAATCTTTGAAATCAATTGTGCGATCCTGTTTAAAGTAATGATGATACCCGATCATCGCCGCACCTAATGCACCCCCCGCATCTCCGGCAGCCGGTTGTATCCACAATGAATCGAAGATCCCTTCACGCAGAATTTTTCCATTGGCGACACAGTTCAATGCAACGCCTCCGGCAAGACAAAGATTCTTTTCTCCGGTAATGGCTTTTGCATGGCGAACGATCCTCAACATTATCTCTTCCGTTACAACTTGAACTGAAGCAGCAATATCCATCTCACGCTGTGTCAATGGCGATTCCGGCTTACGCGCCGGACCATCAAACAATGATGCAAATTTATCGTTCGTCATTGTCAATCCAACGGCATAATTAAAATATTCCATATTCATAGTAAACGATCCGTCATCACGAAGATCAACAAGATGATCGTAGATCGTCTTAACATATTTCGGTTCACCGTACGGCGCAAGTCCCATCACTTTATATTCACCGGAGTTTACTTTAAAGCCTGTGAAATAGGTGAGCGCAGAATACAACAGACCTAATGAATGCGGAAAATGTTGTTCCTCAATGATCCGAACCGAATTCTTTTCTCCGACAGCGATGGATGACGTTGCATATTCACCGACACCATCAATCGTAACGATTGCAGCCTGTTCAAACGGCGACGGAAAGAAAGCCGATGCGGCATGAGATTCATGATGTTCTGTAAATAATACTTTCCCTTCGTATTTCAATTCATCAGCAATGACATCTGAAAGCCACAATTTTTCTTTTAACCACACTGGCATCGCCATAATAAATGAACGAAACCCTTTCGGCGCGTGAGAAAGATATGTTTCAAGCAGCCGATTGAATTTTAAGAATGGCTTATCATAAAAGACGACAGCATCAATATCATTTATTGAACATTGTGTGTGTTGAAGACAAAATTGGATCGCATGGTGCGGGAAACGCTCATCATGTTTTTTACGGGAGAATCGCTCTTCCTGTGCTGCGGCAATAATTTCACCATCTTGCACAATACATGCAGCTGCGTCATGATAGAATGCTGAAATACCAAGGATTTTTATGTTATTCGTTTTCATTGGACAAAAATTATTATTCAACTTTAACAACACTCGCCTGGATTATTTCACGTGTTATGTCATCCTGAACAAATGCAACCACTGCAAGTCGTTTAACATCAATCTCATTTTTTTTCTCTTTCAATCCGGAACCAAGTTGTGCAAATCGAGCATTCGTCAGATCATAATATTTTCCAAGATCAGCGATCAGCGATTTAATATTCAGCGATTCAGTGACTCGTAATTTTCCATTCTTCGGAAATGCAAAACCATCGGTCGATTTCACCATTTTCCTCACGACAAATTTATGACGATCGATTCCATTCGATCCCTTATAATATACTTCGTCCTCTACTAAAGCGATCCTGAGTTTTAGCTTATTATTTTTAGATGTTATTATCGCGTCTACTTTAATCGTAAGAATGTTTTTCTTTATTGATGATGAAAGTGAGATTGCAACTGGAGAAGGGATTTTTAACTGACGTTCAATGACATCTGAATAAAGAAAAAATTTACTCTTTGCGGCTAGTTTATTTCCTCCTGATGGAATTACAGTATTACCGTTGAAAATTGCAGTGGGGGTGCTGTTGACACCATAATATTCTCCACGTTTTTCTGCATCATCGTTTGAGAGTGGATCTGGCTGTGGAATATGTAAATGATATTCAAGAATCGCGAGTGATGAGGTTCTAAATCGTTCAATAAGATAGTCAAAAGCAATATCGGCAGCCTGACAGGGCCGGCATTCTGAACCGGTGAACAGTTCAGCCATAACTACTTTTTGTTGTTCATTCTTTTTCAGTTCAACGCGTTCACGGTGAAATTCTTCCGGAATAAATTGCAAGGCGGCGGCCTGCCGCGCAATAATAATAGAATCTAATGTTAATGTCGGAAACAATTCATTTTTCAATTCCAATAATCTATCATAGACAGATGTCGGGCGAGAAGACGTGATCCCGGCAATATATACATCAAATGCTTCCTTTTTCTTTCCTAACTTTTCCTTCACATCACCAAGAGAGAAGAAAATCTCCGATTCATTCGGACTTGCAAACTTCGCAGCTTCTGATAGAAATTTTTCTGATTCGCCATATTCTTTCAAATAGTAATATGTTAATCCTAATGCACCGGCCGCGCCGGATCGTTCTTCAATAGTCCTAGCCTGTGCCATTGTGTAAGATTCTTTTGCAAAGATCAAAGCTCTCTCGGAAAGTACATTGTTTCGAGAAAGACTGACAGCTAAAATACTTTTTGCCTTAGTCGTATCAGGAGAATATTTGATAAAATCAGTAATAACAATCGCATACAAACTATCCCGGACTATTTGCACGCGTAAAGGAGATGTCTTCTTTAATTCGATCAGAGAATCTATATTCTTTACAGAGATACTTTGTTTTGGAAGTATGATACTGCCAAGTATAATTTTTTTGAAACCAGGGATAGGATCTTTTGATTCCAATTGAATGAAACCCAGCTGGATTGAAAATGGAGCATATCGGGAATCAAATTCAGAATTAGGCGGGAGTAATGCGATCACTTTTTGTTGAATTTTCTCCGCTTCATCGTACTGTTTCAGTTGGTACAATACAAACGCTTTCGTATTGAATAATACCGGCTCTTCTTTCCTATACAATTCAATGGCTTGATCAATAAACTTAGCAGCCGAATCCAAAAAGAATTTTCGCTGGGCGAATTCATACGCAACTGCGTTCAATGCAGGAACAACTTGAGATTGGTCGATCAACGAAATATATTTTCGAAGGGAAGCAAATGCTGCACTGTCATTTTTTAGATTCGAATAAAGTTGAAATTTTGCCGCATACGCATTCGGAATCAATTTACTGTCTGGGTTTTCAATGATAAATTTATCAACCGCAGCAAGTCGCGTTGAATCAGTCGGAGCAGACATCGCTTGTTGAAATGCGATCTGATCACCGGAGGTTTGAGCAAAAAGATATACTGAGGAAATGAGAAAAAAGAAAATTCGATTTATCATAGTACAGACCCTTATTATTTGTTTCGTTGTGAATTCATAAATAGCCGCATTGAGATTCCGGTAATCCCACAGATCGTTGCTCCGCATAAGACAGCTCCCCGAACTCCAATACTATTTGCAAGCCAACCCATTCCTAATTGACCAAACGGTGCGAGTCCTTGAAAGATCAATAGATATAGTCCCATAACTCTCCCGCGCATAGCATCCGGTGCACTACGCTGAATTGAGGCATTCGCAGTTGCAATAAACATAATCAATCCCATACCAACAAAGACCAAACTGTACAATGATACGGCAACATTGGTAGATAATGCAAATAGTGAAATTCCGATGACGAATAACGATATTCCGCCATAGATGAATTTACTCGGTCGAATTTTACTTTCAGCACTTGCAACAAAGATCGCACTGATGAATGCGCCGATCCCAAATGACATCATCAAATTTCCGAGACCGACTGCACCGATCTGCAGAACTTTGTCAGCATAAATCGGTAAAAGAACTGTATACGACCAACCAAAAACAGTGATAATTGCGACCAATGTCAAAAGTGCGATCAGAGAGAGATCGGATTTAACATATCGAATGCTTTCCTTCAATGATTGAATAACACTAGTCTTTTGCTTTTGGTCAAACACTTTTGAAGCAATCTTAAGATTTAATAATACAATAATCACAGAAAGAAATGAAAATGCATTGATAACAAAACACCACCCTACTCCAACGGCAGCGATCAATACACCGCCAATGGCCGGACCGATAATTCGAGCCGCATTGAATGCCGCAGAGTTCAATGCTATAGCATTTGTCAAGTTCTCCTTCCCGACCAATTCAAAAACAAATGATTGACGGGCAGGGACATCAAATGCATTGATCGTTCCAAGTGAGAATGCCAATACCGCAACGATCTCCACTGTTACCATATTAAATAGGACAAGAATCGAAAGAGCGATCGCTTGAAACAATGACAAACTTTGTGTGATCAGAATAATCTTATGTTTCGAAAATCGATCTGCAATCGATCCTCCGTACATGGCAAACAGAAGCATTGGAATTGTATTTAAGAATCCAATAATGCCAAGCCATACCGAAGAATGAGTTAGTTGATAGACAAGCCACGCCTGCGCCATGGTCTGCATCCACGTCCCAACCAACGAAACAATTTGACCGGAAAAGAACAACCGATAATTTGTTTGCCGCAACGATCGGAATGTTGAGAGCGAAGTAAATCGGCTAAAAAGATTATCCATTTTTATAGAATCGAAATCGGAGATAGATTGCAGAATATACAGCTCCGCCAAATGTATCCGCTGCAATATCCAATAGTTCAGCAGATCTGCCGGGAGTATACAGTTGATGGAATTCGTCCGACAAACCAAATACAATTGTAAAAATCATTGCAACGAAGAGACTGTATTTCTTTACTGAAATGTTTGATTGATGATGAAATGCAACATGGGCAAGCCAGCATAATATTCCATAAACTCCAAAGTGGATCACTTTGTCTGTATATGTACCTAATGCAGGAATATTCGGTGATGGAATTGATGATGCGGTATAGACAAAAACACACCATGCGATCAGCGGTAATTGGAATTGAAAAATAGAGATGATTTTTTTTTGTGTGGTCATTGTCCAATTATTGATTTAATCGCAATCGGTAAATATTTTATCATATCACTGGCGATCATTCCATGTATTCCAATTTTTTCTGTGGCAATATCACCAGCTTTTCCATGAACAAAGACACCATTCACTGCTGAGTGAGTTACAGAATTTCCTTGACCAATCAATGATGCGATGATCCCCGTGAGCACATCACCGCTCCCAGCAGTAGACATTCCGGGATTTCCGGTGGAATTAATGAAAATTTTCCCAGAGGGAATTGCAATGATTGTCGGCGCACCTTTCAAAACCAATACAAGATTATATTTTTCAGCAAAGTCTGCGGCAAACGAAAATTTATTCAGTTCAATTTCTTTTGAAGGAATTCCGATCAAACGAGAAAATTCACCTCGATGAGGAGTTAGAACAATATTCTTTGATTTCCTTTTCTTAAGCAGTTCAAGATTTTCCACCAAAGCATTCAAACCGTCAGCATCAATAACCATTGGTTTGTTGGACGTTTTGATTATTTCACGAATCAATTGTTGAGTTTCCACATTACCGGATAACCCACATCCAAGAAGAAGAACATTTGCCCAGTCAATTCGTTTTTTAATTTCACTAATTGCTTTGAAGGAAATACTTCCTTCGTTCGTTGATGGCAGTCCCATGGGCATTACCTCAACGGTTCGTTTTACGATCGAACCATATTCAGAATCCGGAATTCCAAGAATCACTTGACCTGCTCCGCTTCGCATGGCCGATTGACTGCTTAACAACGCTGCACCCATCATGCTTTTAGAACCGGCAAGCGCAAATATTTTACCAACAGAATGTTTGTGGCTATTACTTGCTCTCTTTGGAAACGTCTTTAAAACATCGTTTTCTTCAACAAGAAATACATTTTGAAGGTTTGATTTTATTGAATCACTTACCACTTTCTTTGGAATTCCAATACCAGCAACAATAACTTCACCGGTAAAATCTTTCGTTCCTTCTCTGTAAAATCCAATCTTAGGATTCGACATAGTAACAGTACAATCTGCTTTAAACGCCTTTGAAAGGACTTCTCCAGTTTCACCATTTAATCCGGTAGGAATATCAACAGCGATTTTCAACGAAGATTGCTTATTACACCACTCAACGATTTTGAGATACTTCCCGTTCAGTGAACCGCGAAATGATGTTCCCAACATTGTATCAACAATGACATCAAATTTTTTACTCTTTAGCTTTTCAAATTTATTAAATCCCAGAATACGCAATCTTGTAATCTTGTAATCCTGTAATCTTTGATAATTTTTTAATGCATCACCGCTCAATTCCATTTCACTCTCAACCAAAACAACCGTTACTGTCATTCCGTGATCGATAAGTAATCTCGAAACAACAAATCCATCCCCGCCATTGTTCCCTTTTCCACAAAAGACTAAAACCCTAGTCACCCTGAGCAAGTTCCGATGTTTTTTATCGGAACGCGTCGAAGGGCCGATTCTCTCAATAATTTTTTCCAAAACCGCTTTCCCGGCATTCTCCATCAATCGTAATGACGGAATTCGCAATTTTTTGATCGCGAACTCATCAACATTTTTCATTTGTTCCGGTGTAAGAATGAGTTTCATAAAAACAAAAAACCGTCCAACCTCAATAAGAAGCGGACGGTTTTCTCAAATGACAGATTCATTAAAAAATTGATCTCATCATATCAAAAATCAACGATGGGAAAATACCAAAAAGTAAAATTCCAATTCCACAGACAATCACGGTCACGAACGTCAACCGTGGTAATACGATCTCAGAGTTATCCGTTGCTTCTTTAAAATACATATAGACGACGACTCTCAAATAGTAATATGTTGAGAATAAACTTGTCATTACACCTAGTATTGCAAGCCATGTTAATTTCGATTGGACAGCACTAGCAAATAAATAATACTTTCCGACAAATCCGGCGAATGGTGGAATTCCGGTCAACGAGAACATGAACATTGCAAGCAGTGCAGCAAGTGCCGGTTTGCGTTTCCCTAGTCCCGCATAATCTTCGTAATTCACTTTTGTCCCATTTTCTTTTTCTAACATCGCAATAATTCCGAATGCTCCGAGATTCGTAAATGCATACGATACAAGATAGAATGCAATGCCTTGTTGTCCCAATTGTGTTCCGGATGCAATTCCAACGATCATATAACCGGCGTGAGCAATGCTGGAATAAGCGAGCATTCTTTTCAAATTAGTTTGAGCTAATCCAAACCAATTACCGATCAACATTGAACCAGCTGCCAACACTGCCAGAACTAATGTTAAACGTTCATCATGAATTGACATCGGGACAGAAAATGCAATGACAAACGAAGCGAACGCCGCCGCTTTTCCGCCTGTAGACATGAACGCCGTAACGGAAGTCGGTGCGCCTTCATAAACATCCGGTACCCACATATGAAAAGGAACTGCTGCAACTTTAAATGCAAAACCGATCAAGATCAATCCCCATCCAATAACATGCAGAGGATCGAAAAATACTTGCGGGTACATTGTAACGATTCGTAATAAATTTGTAGTCCCGGATGTCCCATAGATCAATGCAATTCCATATAAGAGGAATCCGGTGGCGAATGCACCGAGAAGAAAATATTTTAGAGCCGATTCATTTGAAGAAAGTTTATTACGATAGTATCCTGCAAGGACATAGAACGATACAGACATGATCTCTATTCCAAGAAAGATCGTAATAAGATCTGCCGCTGATCCGAGAACCAACATCCCAATCGTCGCAATAAGAATCAACACATAATATTCACCAAAATGATATTCTTCTTTTTCAAGATATGGCTTTGCAATGAAAATTGAGAATAACGCTATCATCAAGAATAAAACACTGAAGAAACTAGCATATCCACCGACAAGAAGCATATCGGAGAATGCAGTTTGGGGAAGATTCAAACCTTCAACTAAAGGAAAAGTATAAAGACTGCATCCAATGGATGCAAGAATACCAACGATACTTACGATGAACACAGCGTTAGCAGAATTTTTCAATAACGCATTCACCAACATCGCGATCAGTGAGAATAACGAAAGCATTAAGATCGGTGATGCACCTAATAACTCTGAGGTTGAAAAGAAATCCATAAATAATTCTTATTTAGTAACTGAAAAAAATCAACTGATAAATCATTTCACCATTACATTGGCAGGTGTAACATTACCGCTCTTTGCGTTCTGCATCTGCGTTACAACCTGTTTTGTAGAAGCAGCAGATGATTTCAAAAATGTGGAAGGATAAATACCGATCCATACAATAAATAACAATATCGGAAGTATGATTGCAATTTCGCGTTTGGTCAGATCGAGAAGCGATCTATTTTCTTCATGGGTGATCTTCCCAAAGAATACACGCTGGCACATCCACAACATATAGACTGCAGAGAAAATTACTCCTGTCGCTGCAATTGCTGCATACGCATACGAACCAAGGAACTGAGAATTAAATGATCCGAGTAAGATCAAAAATTCACCGACGAATCCGTTCAGTCCCGGAAGACCGATCGATGAGAATGTTACGATCATAAACAATGTTGAGAAGACCGGCATCACTTTCGCTAAACCACCGAACTGAGATATTTCACGTGTATGCCTTCGGTCGTAGATCATTCCAACAAGAAGAAAGAGTGCTCCGGTTGAAAGTCCGTGATTGATCATTTGAATAACAGCTCCTTGCACTCCCTCTTCGGTCATCGAAAAAATTCCAAGCACTACAAATCCCAAGTGACTGACCGATGAGTATGCGACAAGTTTTTTTACATCGGTTTGAACCATTGCTACAAGTGCACCATACACAATTCCAATCACTGCAAGTGTTGCAAGAAGCGGTGTAAACTGAAATGATGCTAACGGAAATAACGGCAGACAGAAACGAAGAAGACCGTATGTTCCCATTTTTAAAAGAACACCGGCAAGAATCACCGAACCAGCAGTCGGAGCCTGGACGTGTGCATCAGGCAGCCAAGTGTGAAGCGGAAACAACGGGACTTTGATCGCAAACGAAAGTGTAAATGCAAGGAACATCCAGATTTGAATGCCCATCGGAATCGATGGTGCGATACCGTACAATTTTTGGAGGTTCGTTGTAAAATAACCACCAGGTATCGTTGACGCATAGTGACCAAGCCACAAAATTGCGATCAACATTAAGAGCGAACCAGCCATTGTAAAGATGAAAAACTTTACTGCAGCATAAATTCTCTCTTTCCCTCCCCAAATTCCAATGATAAAATACATTGGAATAAGCATCGCTTCCCAAAACACGTAAAACAAGAAAAGATCAACTGCAAGAAATACACCAAGCATACCAACTTCAAGAAGCAACATGAAAGCAACATATTCCTTTATTCTATCGGTGATGGATTCCCACGATGCTATAAGTGCAATTGGAGTAAGAAATGTTGTAAGAACAATAAGTAGAATCGAAAGTCCATCAACTCCAACAAAATATGAAATATCCAATCCAGCGATCCACGAATGTTGTTCAGCAAATTGCATTTGTGTATTTGTTGCATCGAATTTTAAATAAACTACAAGCGAAAGAATAAACGTCACCACCGAAGTCGCAACTGCTACGTATTTTATCAAACTCTGTTTTTCTTTATTGATAAACAACAATAGAAAGATTCCGACAAGCGGTGAAAAGAGTGTATATGTGAGAATATTTTGCATTGAAAATCAGATTATAGTTTTATAGATGATATATTGTTCGATATCGAAATGTTTGATATCTGGTTACCGCATCATTAAATAACCAAGCATAAATAAAATTCCCGCTACAAAAACAACGGCATAACTTTGAACAACTCCCGTTTGAATGCGACGCAAAATATTTGCTGTCGCTTCAACAAACTTTGCAGTGAAATTCAAGGTGTTGTCAATGACCTTCACATCGAATATTTTCCATAAAAATTTATCCGATGTTTGCTTGATCGGATTTACGATCATTGCATCGTACGTTTCATCAACAAAATATTTGTTCCACAGAAGCTTATGGATCCCCGAGAATTTTTTTGCTGTATTCTCTGCAATTTCTAATTTCTGTGTATAGATCTTCCATCCTGCAAACATTCCAAGCAGTCCAATCGCAACAGACCCTGCCATCAATCCAATTTCAAGAGGAGCAGAATCATGCAACGGCAGCATCATTTTAGAATTTGCACCGGCAAAGATCGGTTCTAAAAATTTTTCAAAATAATTATGCCCGCCAAGTACGTGTGGAATACCAACATATCCGCCAATAATTGAGAGAACTGCAAGCACTAATAATGGAATGAGCATCGTCTTTGGCGCTTCGTGCGGATGAACGTGATGATGATTAAATCGTTCTTTTCCTAAAAACGTAAGTGAAACAAGACGGAACATGTAGAATGCAGTTATTCCAGCGGCAAGCGCAGCAATGACCCACATCCACGATGCACCGTCGGCAAATGCCTTCCACAAAATTTCATCTTTGGAAAAAAATCCTGAGAGAAGCGGAAATCCTGAAATAGCAAAAGAACCGATCAAAAATGTTCGGAATGTCCACGGCATATATTTTTGCAAGCCGCCCATTTTCTGGATGTCCTGTTCATCATGCATTGCGTGAATCACTGCGCCTGAGCCTAAAAAGAGAAGTGCTTTGAAAAATGCGTGCGTCATTACATGGAACAATCCTGCAGTAAATGCTCCAACACCGCATGCGAGAAACATATATCCTAACTGACTAACAGTAGAATACGCGAGAACTTTTTTAATATCATTTTGAACAAGACCAATTGTTCCTGCAAAGAATGCTGTCGCCAATCCAGTGACTGCAACAATTTCCATCGTCGTTGGTGAAAGAGCAAAGAGAATGGAACTTCGTGCAACCATATAAATTCCCGCCGTTACCATTGTTGCAGCGTGAATGAGTGCGGAAACCGGTGTTGGACCCGCCATTGCATCCGGAAGCCAAACGTAGAGTGGAATCTGTGCAGATTTTCCTGTAGCACCGACAAACATTAATAACGTAATCCAAAACATTATATTATCGCCAACTGAAAATCCTCTCGCTTGTGCGAAGACCGATTCATATGTGAGTGAACCGAATGTATTAAAGATGAGGAACATTGCAAGAAGAAATCCGAAATCACCAATGCGGTTAACAATAAAAGCTTTTTTTGCCGCATCACCCGTCGTTCCTTTTTCAAAATTCCTATCATACCAAAATCCAATGAGTAGATAGGAACACAACCCTACACCTTCCCATCCAAGGAACATCAGAAGATAATTGTCGGCAAGAACAAGATTGAGCATCGCAAAGATAAAGAGATTCAAATAGGTAAAGAATCTCCAGAATCCCGCATCCCCATGCATATACCCTATTGAATAGAGATGAATCAGACTACCAACACCGGTAACGATCAACGTCATCAAAATCGAGAGTTGATCAACTTGAAAGGCTACATTGACAGAAAATGTTCCGGCAGAGATCCATTGAAATACCGTTACCACCTTCGATCGTTCTTCAGCCGGAAGAGAAATCATTTCGAAGAAGATTCCAAGAGCAATAAAAAATGAAGCCGCAACTGCAATAGTTCCGATGCTGCCAACGATCGTTTCATTTTTTATTTTACGTCCGAGCAGACCATTGATCAGAAATCCAATGAGCGGAAACAGAATAATGAGAGGTGCGAATAGATACATAACAGATAATTAGATTATTAGACTAACGGTCGTCCGACAGGTAAACTGTCGGACAACTGTATTTAGTTACCATTTTAAGATATTCAGTTCATCAACATAGACCGTTTGTTTATTGCGGAAGAGTGCAATGATAATAGCAAGACCTACTGCCGCTTCTGCAGCGGCAACAACCATTACAAAAAAGACCAGCATCTGACCGGTCGGATCTCCCAAAAACGAAGAGAACGCAATCAACGTAAGATTCACAGCATTGAGCATTAACTCAATGCTCATAAAAATCACAATTGCATTGCGGCGTACAACAACACCAAGAACGCCGCAGCAGAACATAAATGCAGATAGTAAGAGGTAATGATTTAAAGGTATCATAATTTCAAAATTATTCTAGCAAAGTCGCTAAGACGCAAATAAATATCTAAAGAAAATTTAGCGATTCTGCGTTTTTGCAAGAGATTCATAGCTATTGAACTAATTTTTTCTTCGCCAGTAACACTGCACCGATAATCGCTGCAAGCAGCAGGAACGAAGTAATCTCAAACGGGAAAAGGAATTTTGTGAACAACACTTTGCCGATATACTCTACGGTTCCCATTTCAACTGCAGCTGGAGATTGCTGTGTATAGTTATTTGCACTGCTGAATCCTAAAATATAAAGAAGCTCCGCAAACAACCCGACTGAAAAAGCAATTCCCAAATACATCCGCAATCCTAAATGCTGACGAAGACTTTTATCGTCGCCAAGATTCAAAAGCATAATTACAAATAGGAATAATACCATTATAGCACCGGCGTAGACCATGATGTGCACCATTGCAATAAATTGTGCGTTCAAAGTTAAATAAAGTCCGCCAAGACAGAAAAAATTGAGTATAAGAAATAAAGCGCTATTGACCGGATTTCGTTGAAGAAGCATCATTACTGCAGAGAACACAGTAACTGTGGCAAGAAAATAAAAAACACCTTGTTCAAAAGTCATTCGTCAATCAATATTTAGTGAATAGAAAAGTTGAAAATTGACGCATAAATATAAGGTTACTTCACCTGATAAGCAAAAA
>CAYHFN010000007.1:91414-106690 GCA_964355925.1 uncultured Chitinophagaceae bacterium | reverse complement strand
ACTTCATTGATCGGCTTTGCTGCCAATGATTGCGACACGGCAAAATCGAATTTCAATTTGCAAATTTGTTCATCAGTAAGTTCCGCCATAAACGCACCAAATAATCTTGATGGCAGAGTGGAAGCGGCTGCTGCGAGAGTGGATGCTGCGATGAATTTTCGTCTTTTCATAAAAAATTCCTTTCCTAATTCTAAGGATGAAATATGAGGGATGAAGGATGAACAACATCATTCAAATTATTGTCATTCCCGAATGTTTCTATCGGGAATCCATTATTAGCTATTCTTTGGGTGAAGAATGAAATTCATCTTTCATATTTCATCCTTCATCCTTTAAAACGCTGGTTCGTTGTTTTGTGCCGGCGGTGCATACTCATCAAAGATCGGCAGTGCAAGATTATCAAACCGGGCATATTGATTGATGAACGCTAATTCAATATCGCCGGTTGGTCCGTTACGCTGTTTGCCAATGATAATTTCTGCAATACCTTCAGCGGAACTTCCGTCGTCGCGTGTCAATCCATATTTTTCCGGACGGTGAATGAACAAGACAACGTCGGCATCCTGTTCGATAGCACCCGATTCGCGCAGATTTGAAAGCATCGGCCGTTTATCATTGGATGTTTCTACCGCTCGGTTCAACTGCGACAGTGCAACCACCGGAATATTGATCTCTTTTGCAAGTGCTTTCAACGAACGAGAAATATGCGAAATTTCCTGCTCGCGGCTTTGTGCCCCTTTCGGTCCCGCCATTAACTGCAGATAATCGATAATGATGATGCTGATGTTATGTTCGGCTTTCAACCGCCGCGCCTTAGCACGCAATTCCAAAATGGAAAGTGCGGGAGTGTCGTCGATGAATATCTTTGCATTATACAATTTACCGATACGAGTGCTAAGATTGCGCCACTGTTCTTCCGGCAATCGTCCTGTGCGGACGCTTTGTGCATCCACACGTGCTTCTGCGCAGATAAGACGAAGTACTAATTGCTGCGACGACATTTCCAGAGAGAAGAATCCAACCGATTTTCCGTGATCGATCGCTGCATTACGAGCGAGAGAAAGTACGAATGCAGTTTTTCCCATAGAAGGACGTGCTGCAACAATGATCATATCGGAATTTTGGAATCCGCCGGTCAACGAATCGAGTGCAGTAAATCCGGAAGGAACGCCTGTTACGCCGCTGTGTTTTCCATGAATGCTTTCCAGCATTTCCATTGTTGAAAATACCGCTTCTTTCATCGGCACGAATGTTTTCTTCATTCTCTTTTCAGAGATCTGAAAGATCTTATTCTCTGCAACATCAAGAAGATCGAGCGCGTCATCCTGTTCGTTAAATGCGCGGCTGGTGATCTCTGTGCTGGTGGTGATAAGAGAACGGAGGAGCGCTTTTTCCAATACGATCTTTGCGTGAAATTCTACGTTCGCAGCGGATGTAACACGCATTGTCAGATCGGAAATATACAACGGACCGCCGACGTCATCCAAATGTCCTGCGCGTCGCAACTCTTCTACTACGGTGATTGAATCTGCTGCTTCGTTCTTCTCGAACAGCGAGATGATCGCGTTGAATATTTTTGTATGCGCCGGTTTGTAGAATGCGGAGTCATCAATGATCTCCAACGTGCGCGAGATCGCTTCTTTATCCAGCAACATTGCGCCGAGCACAGACATTTCAACATCCATTGCCTGCGGTGGAACGCGTCCGGAACTTTGTTCTATGTTTTGGTCAGCCATTTTCTTTCAATGATCAGTGAACAATAAACAATCATCAATGCCGTTCTGATAATTGTTCATTGCTAATTGTTAATTGGTTCTTAACTCGTCGTACATTTTTCTCAGTTTCTGTACATCTTCCCACGTCGGTTTTTTCCAGTTCGGATTTCTCAGCAGTGCGGCGGGATGATAAGTTACGAATGTCGGCACGCCGTGATAATTATGAACCGATGCGCGAAGTGATGTGAGCGACTCATCCGTTTTTAACAATGTGTGTGCCGCAGTCAATCCAACACAGAGGATCAATTTTGGTTTTATCAGATCGATCTGTTTCCACAGATACGGTTCGCATTGTTCCACTTCTTCCGGATTCGGTTTACGATTTTCCGGCGGGCGGCACTTCAAAATATTTGCGATATATACATCTTCCCGTTTAAACTGGATCGCTTCTAAAATTTTCGTCAGCAATTGTCCCGCGCGCCCCACAAACGGTATGCCTTGCGCATCTTCATCTGCTCCCGGCGCTTCGCCGATCACCATTAAGTCTGCATTTGGATTTCCAACACCGAAGACGAATTTCGTGCGTGTTTTTCCAAGGGCGCACTTCATGCAGTTACAGATCTGTTTATTCAGACCAACAATATCTGCGGCGGACTGCCACGATTCAACAGTCGGAGTTTTTTTTATTGAAACAGGAGTTTCAATTTTCTTTTTAACAGCCATAGTGGGTTCTGTTCTTTCAGCTTTTTCAATAATCGCAGCAGTAGATGGTTTGGTAACTGTTTTTTCGCGGTACAGTGTATTGCCGAACAGGACCTGTTCCTGTTTCAAAAACGTTTGTGCATCAGATAAAAATTTTTCGATCTCAGATTCGGGCATTGTAGAAATAAATATTTTTATCTTAAAAACACTGTCATTCCCGTCCCCAAGGAATCCCTTTGGGACATGCTCTTAGAGGGAATCTATTAATGGATGCCCGAAAAAATCATTCGGGCACAACGAGCGTTTCGAGTCTTAATGGTGAAGAATTGCTACAATCGTATCCAAAATTTCAACCGCAACATCAAACTTCGGCATCTTCGGAAATTTATTGATCGTTCCTTTTGCGTCGATCAACGTTACAATATTTGTATCCACGCCAAATGTTGCACCTTTGTCTTTAGTGGAATTCAACACGATCAGATCGAGATTCTTCTTTTTTAATTTTTCTTTGGCATGCGCAAGTTCGTTCGTTGTTTCGAGCGCAAAGCCGACAAGTATCTGTTTCTTTGTTTTCTTCTCGCCGAGTGCTTTCAAAATATCTGGAGTATAACTGAGTTGAAGCGACAGATCGCCGTGTAGTTTTTTGATTTTTTCTTTTGACGGTGTGCTGGGAGTATAATCCGCAACGGCAGCGGACATGATGATGATATCCTGTTTCTTCGCATTTGCTATCACTGCTTTGTACATTTCTTCCGCTGTTTCAACATCGATTCGTTTCACATTCTTTGGTGTGGCAAGTGAGACCGGTCCGCTGATGAGTGTAACATCGGCACCGCGTAATGCCGCCGCGTTTGCAAGGGCAAATCCCATCTTTCCAGATGAACGGTTTCCAATGAATCGAACAGGATCAATTGGTTCGTGCGTTGGTCCTGCGGTGATGAGAATTTTCTTTTTCTTCAGATCACGCGGAGTTTTGTTAAGCACATCATCAATAAATTGAACAAGTGTTTCCGGTTCCGGCAATCGTCCCGGTCCCGAAAGTCCACTGGCAAGCTCGCCGCTTTCCGGCGGGATGATAAAATGTCCGCGGGATTGCAATGTTGTAAGATTGTCCTGTGTTGCTTCATTTTCCCACATATCAAGATCCATTGTCGGTGCAACGATAAGCGGACAACGTAATGCAAGCACTGTCGTTCCTAGAATATCCTCAGCATAACCATGCGCAAGATGAGCAATTGTATTGGCGGTTGCAGGTGCAATGAGCATCACATCCGCCCACAGACCGAGATCGATATGTTTTACACCGAGCGAGGTGGAGGAATGTTTGTTCTGAGGCCAGAGTGAAACGATCACTTCTTCCTGAGAAAGTGTGGAAAAGGTAAGCGGTGAAACGAATTCAGTTGCCGACGGTGTCATGATTACACGAACGTGAGCGCCTGCTTTTTTCAGCAGCCGAACGACGGTACACATTTTATAGACGGAAATTCCGCCCGTGATACCAAGCGCAATATGTTTTTCGGCAAGCATGAGCAATAGGAAAAAAATAGAGGAAGAAAAAACTACGCAGTGATTTGCCTCGCTGCGTAGTTGCAGCAAGATTATTTCTTTACTTCAACTTCTTTATAGTGATGTTCGAGCTGATCGCTCATCAATTCTTCGATCGCTTCTTCGGTCGGCTTCGGGCGCGCTTCAAATTCAAGACTGACCTTCAACTGATCCGGATTTGACACTTCTTCATCCATATCGTCGTTTGCATTCGGTAGAGCGACAAGATTTTCGATCCGTTGGGTGAATTCCAGTTTTGTCTCTTCGTTGATCTGACGAGCACGTTTTGAAAGTACCACGATCGCTTCGTACACGTTCGCCGCTTTCGCTTCAAGTACTTTTATTTCAAGTGTTTTAATTGCCATTACTGCCTCGCTGTGTTGTTGAGTTATTGAATAATATATTTTTTTATAATCGTATCAACTTCCGTGATCGCCCGTTCAAGATTGTCGTTCACAACGGTCACGTCAAATTGTTTTCCTGCTTCCAGTTCCATTGGCATCCGCGATAGTCTACGGTTGATCGTTTCTTCATCTTCCGTTTTTCTGTTGCGAAGACGCCGTTCTAAAACTTCCACGCTCGGTGGTGCGATGAAGATCAACACCGAATCGTTCGGATACATTGCCCGTATTGACAACGCCCCTTTCACATCAATATCAAAGATCATTGAATGTCCCGCTTTCAATGCGCGGTCAACTTCTCGCTTCAATGTTCCGTAGTGGTTCCCGAAAAAGAACTCGTGTTCAACAAATTCTCCCCGGGCTATCAAGGATTCAAACTCTTCTTTGGAAAGAAAAAAATAATCTTTTCCATTTACTTCGCCCGGGCGTATTCCGCGGGTTGTCGCCGAAACTGAAAACTCAAAATCCGGATGACGCTGCAGCATCGGTTTGATGATGGATGTTTTTCCGCCGCCGCTTGGCGCAGCAAATGCAAAAAGTTTAGCAATACTCACGGTTATTCGATGTTCTGCAATTGTTCCCGTATCTTTTCCAATTCTTCTTTGATACTGACAACGATATGCGCGATCTCAACGTCGTTGCATTTCGAGCCGATAGTGTTCGCTTCTCGGCCCATTTCTTGGATCAGAAAGTTCAGTTTTCGTCCTTCGGATTCTTTCGACTGCAATGCTTCCAAAAAGAACTTGTTGTGGCTGCGAAAGCGGACACACTCCTCTGTAACATCCAATTTTTCTGAGAGAATCGCAATCTCCAATTCCAAACGCTGATTGTTGATGATGCTTTTGTCTATTGTCAGCTGTTCCACTTTTTCAAGCAATCGTTTTCGTTCTTCGGGAATTCTCTTTTTTGAAAGCTGTTCAACAGTATCAATATGCTTATTGATCTTTTGAACACGCTCTTTCGAATCGCGCGCAAGTTCAGCACCCTCTTTTTCCCGCATCGTCTTTAAAGAAGCGACCGCTTTTGTCAATGCCTGCTGGAAGACTTTCCATTCGGTTTCGTCTTCCTCAACTTCCTTGGTCTCAAAAATTTCGGAGAAATGGAGAAGATGTTCTAGTTTTACCGGTTCTTTGATTTTAGTTACTTTTCGTAATTGCTCAAGAACGTTGTATATCTCTTTTGCCCGTTTTTTATCAACAGAGATAACCAGCTCGTTGGCGGTTTCATCTTCTTTTGTTGCGCTCAGCGAGATTTTTCCGCGAGCGATCTTGGAACGGATAATTTCTTTAATATCATTTTCACGTTGAGAAATTGTTTTAGGAGCGCGAGTTGAAATCTCTAAAAAGCGGTTATTGACACTTCGAAGTTCAACGGAAAAAGTAACACTTTTTGCAGATGCTTCGCCTTTTCCAAAACCGGTCATACTTTCAATCATATAGTGGTCAAAAATTCTTCGGCGTGATAAAAAAACCTTTGGAGCATTACTCCAAAGGCTGAGAGTTTCCATACAAAAATACGAAAATTCGCAAGGGCAGACAAGAAAAACCTTTCAACAGAAATCCACAGGTTATCCACACCCATTTCGGCGCAAAGGCCTGTAACACAGGGTTATTTTAAGGACGACTTGGTCTGGTTGATAACTTTGTTACAAAAAATAAGGACTTAGGATAGGCAATTTTGTTTATTGCATTAAGTACCGCTTCGAATCTTTTCTAAAACAGTTTCTTGATAAGCGAGCATTCCTTTAGTATTATACCGATACAGAAAGTAGTTTATTTTTAATGATAGGAAAATACTATGATTATCCAATTTCTCGGTGCCGCCCGCACAGTTACCGGTTCAATGCATCTTCTTCAGGTCAACGGAAAACAGATATTGCTTGATTGCGGTATGTTTCAGGGTCGCCGTGCGGAAACGTACTTGCGCAATAAGAATTTTCCGTTCGATCCGACAACGATCGATGCAGTTGTTTTGTCTCACGCCCATATCGATCATGCCGGAAATCTTCCCAATCTGGTAAAAAATGGATTTTCTGGAAATATATATTGCACACCTGCCACTGCCGATCTTTGCAGGCTGATGCTGATGGACAGCGCGCATATTCAGGAAAAAGATACAGAGTTTGTGAACAAGCGAAATGCTAAGAAAAAACTTCCGGCGATTGAACCACTCTATACTTCGGATGATGTTCAAGCAACGCTGGAACTGCTGACGGAAATTCCATACCGCACATCATTTGAAGCAGTGAACGGAGTCAGTGCAAAATATTTCGATGCCGGACATATTCTTGGTTCTGCATCGGTTCATCTCACCATACAAGAGAAGGGTGGAGAGGAAAAACACTTCGGATTTACCGGAGATGTGGGAAGACCGAATATGCCGATCCTTCGCGATCCGGAGTTTATGGGAAACGTTGATGTCCTTATTTCAGAATCAACCTATGGTGGCAGAGTTCACGCAACAGCGGACGAAATGCCGGACAAATTCCTGGATGTGGTGAAACGAACAGTGGAGAGAAGAGGAAAGATCATCATTCCTTCATTCAGCGTTGGGCGGACGCAGGATATTGTTTACCAGATGAACAATTTGAAGAACGAGGGACGGCTGCCGGATATTCCGATCTTTGTTGACAGTCCTCTCTCAACGAACGCAACGGAAATATTCCGAAAACATCCGGAATGTTTTGATAATGAAGCAATGAAAATAATGAAGAATGATGCAGACATTTTTGGATTCGACCGTCTGCGGTATATCCGCGATGTGGACGAATCAAAGAAACTGAATGACCTGAAAGAACCATGTATGATCATCGCAGCATCCGGAATGTGCGAAGCGGGACGGATCGTGCATCATCTAAGCAACAACATTGAGAATCCGAAGAACACCGTGATGATCGTCGGATATCAGGCAGAACATACGCTCGGAAGAAAACTGGTTAACCGCGATCCGGAAATCTCGATCTTTGGTGAGGTGAAACAATTGAAATGTGAAGTAGCGGTGTTGAACTCGTTCAGCGCGCATGCGGATAAGAATGAACTGCTGGATTTTGTGAAACCGATGGATCGGAAACAGCTAAAGAATATTTTCCTTGTGCACGGCGATGTTGATCAGGCGGAGAAATTTGCTGCAACATTGAAGGAGAATAAATTCCAAAGGGTGGATATTCCTGAACGGCTTGAAAAATTTGAATTATGAAAAGGCTGACCTGCGTTACGAATGCTTGAAGTTCTTTTCATAGATCGTTATCCATTCTTTGGGAGACATTTTTCCTGCCAGTTCTCCGATGAGTTTAAAAGGAATCTGATCAAAATTTTTAAAACGAAGACAGCTTTTTCCCATATCTAATTTCGCTTTGCTCTGCTTTGCGTATTCTTTTGTGTACCATGCCAGCAGTTTTTTATCTGCATAGATGCCCATATGATATATTGCAATGAAATTTTTCTGTGAAGCAATATTCATAAACGGCAGCGGAAGCTTCGGATTGCAATGGTATCCCTCCGGATACAATGACAAGGGAACGACATACCCGAGCATTCCATAGCTCATCTCTTCTTTGAATCCCTTCGGAAGATTTTTAAGTATCACTTTCCGCAATTCATTAATTGCCGCTTTACGGTCTTCCGGCAGACTATCAATGTATTCTTCGGGTGTGGCAGCTTTTGATTGCATATTTCTTCCCTTGAGTATTTATCGTTTTCTTAGACGCAGCGCTATCATGCCATCTTCAAATTTTTTGACAGAAATAGTTTCAAAATTAATTCTTGTATGATGCTCTTTGAACATTGGAATTCCATTTCCCAAAATTACCGGAACGATGAACAGGATGATCTCATCGATAAGATTCATTTCCATCAGCGATCGAATCAGTTCTCCGCCGCCGACAAGAAAAATATCCTTCCCTTCTTGATGTAATAATTCCTTTGCTATTTCAATGGGATTGCGGTCGGTGAAGATTATTTTTTCCGTTGAACCATAACGATCCGGTGAATGTGTGAATACATAATTCATTTGATTTGGATAAGGAGAGGAGACTCCCATTTTCACAACTTCATCATACGTTTTCCGTCCGCAAAATACGGTGTCGACCGTTGAAATAAAATCTTCATAGCCGTAATTTCCGCCGTAGACTGTCAACCAATCCAGATTGTTGTTCTGGTCTGCAATAAATCCATCGAGCGAAGTTGCAATATAAAGAATTATTTTACGCATACTGTTTTAGGAAAATAGCCAATCAAAAACGAGTCTGCAAGCGGAGTTTGTTGAACTGTGTTACAATTCGTATTCTACGCCAAAAATCGGTAGAAGATTCCATTGATAGATCGTATCCTGTCTATTTTCCTTCTCATTCCAGAAATATGCAGCGACATTCTTTTGGTTGTATACATTCCATGCACTGAGATAAAGAACCAGATTTGATGATTCAAAATGGAATCTTTTATCGAACCGCAGATTCATTGAATGATACGCGGGATACCGCGCGCCATTGATGTTATTTGCTTCGAATACGCCCCGCTTCAATTGTGCGGATTGCAAAAGATCGAACGGTGTGAACGGCGTTCCCCCCGCATAGATCCATCGGGCGCTGAATTCCCATTCCGCACTCGGTTTGTATCCCCCTTCAGCACTGACAATGAAACGGTTGTCGAAGACACGTTTTCTCCAGATATCATCCGCTCCTTTATATTCTGTTCGAAAGAATGTCGCACTGGCAAGTCCGTAAAAATCCTCTGCCAATTTCTTTTGCAATGTTATTTCCACTCCGCCTGAGCGAGCTTTACCGCTATTTGTCAAAGCACCATGATTCAAAAAGAATCCGTAGCGATAAAAGACTTCATCCACTAAAAATAACGACGGATCGGAAGGGTCGACAGGGAAGTCGTAATACTCTTTCATATAGACTTCCACGCTCAGTTTTGTATCTTCCGATAATAATCGGTCAAGACCAACAATGTAATGCACCGCGTATGGATCTTTCAAAGACGTATTTGCATTGTTCTGTGAAATCAATAACAACGGAAGATTTTGATAATAGACTCCCGATGAAATTTTGAATGTCGTTATTTCATCAAATTGATACGCAAGCGACGCACGGGGTGAAACGGTCACTCTGTCGTTAACGGAAAAATAATCCACGCGCGAACCTACAGTCACTGTTAACCGGCCGAAGGGCTGAACAATGTAATTGAAAAATCCGCCAATTTTATTCGCAGAGATATTTTGTGAAACCATTGCCGCACCTGTCGAATCGCCGACCGCATTACTGAATGCACCGTAGAAATTATCGTATTCATTTATCAATCGTTTGATATCGATACCGAATTCAACGGAATGAGCTGAAGAGAATTTTACATGATTGGTATTCCGGAGACTGACCGCCGCTTCGGTCGATCTGTTTTGAATAAGGTGAATTCCGGTATTTGTTTCGAAAAAATCTTCGTTGAATTTCGATGAGAGATACCCAATTGTTGTTGTGGAATATGCATTCTGTCCCCACAGTGCGCGCCAAACAATTCCCGCTGAACTTTGATAGATATCCTGATTACCGTACGCGAGCATATCATTTTCCAGTGCCGCTTTCAGATCGGGATTGTTGTGATCGTCGCCGTAGATGCCGACAAGGCTCAATTTATGATTCGGAGAAAGATCATAGACGATCTTTCCCTGAACATCGCCATACGTAGGCGCAACCGTTGTACCAACATCGAACATTTTCATCACGTATTCCAGATAACTTCTCCGCGCAGAAAGGAGATACGATCCATGCTCACCAAGCGGTCCCTCGGCAACTCCGCCGAACCCCGCAATGTTCAGATCCAACTGTCCGTCGAATTCTTTTCTATTCCCTTCGCGAAAACGAATATCCAAAATTGATGAAAGTTTATCTCCGTACGTCGGAGAGAATCCCCCTGTATGAAAATTCACCTCGTCGATCAGATCGACATTCACCATACCGATCGGACCGCCGGTCGCGCCTTGCGTGGGGAAGTGGTTGATGTTTGGAATCTCGATGCCGTCGATGTAGAATGCATTTTCCAGCGGACTTCCGCCGCGGACGATGAGACTGTTTGACTGATCATTCACTTTTGCGAGACTCGGCAGTCCCATAATAATTCTGCTCACATCTCCGCCCGAACCGGGAGCGCGGCGGATTTCCTCGCGGCTGAAACCGACCGAGTTCATTGACTGTATATCATTCTGTTGAAAATATCCTGCGGTGACAACGACCTGTTCCGATTCGACAGCGCTTTCGGAAAGTTCTGCCGGAACCGACGTGATACGCGCAGGGCGAACGATAACATCCGTTTTTGTAACTGTTGAATATCCGATTATTCTGAATTGAACGGAATAATTTCCGACAGGAATATTGGTGACAGTAAATTTTCCGCCATTATCGGTGACTGCTCCGAACAACGTATTCATTACGATAACATTTGCACCGATGAGCGGTGTCTGCGTTGCCTGATCGAGTACGACTCCTTCGATCGTTCCGCTCGATTGTTGTTGCGGGAAAAGAAAAAGTGAAGAGAGAACAATTGCATAAAATAATTTGAATAGCTGCTTCATTTTTACTCCATAACGTTGTTAAAAAAACATTGTCATTCCCGCGGATGCGGGAATCCAGCTGAAATGACAATTCTTTGATTAATTACACAACAAAGTTACGGAGTATGGGAGAGGAATTCGCTTTGACCGATGGGTTTGAACGAGGAAATGAGGTTCAATCCCTTTGGGGTGTACATAGAATGGAAATTCGTATATGACCTATGCTAATCTTATAAATCTCCAACAATTTTGATCAACCTTTGCCACAGTTCGCTTCCATTTTCACCATTGGTCATTATAACAATTCCCGATCCTTCTTGATGATTAAATTGAGAATAGCAACGGAATCCGGTCTGATTAGAACCGCTGTGGTACACAATATTTCCGGTAATAGTAGAATCGATTGCCCATCCGAGACCTCTGAACGAGAAGAGTCCCAAAGCACGTCCCGGTCTATCGGTCACTTCGCGGATATCGGAACGAAACTGATGTGAAAGCATTGACTCTGTCATTGCAATAGAGAGCAATCGGTTGTAATCATGTTCCGGTTTTATGATTTCCATAATGATTGTTGAATACTCATCGGGAGTTGTGTACAGCGTGTATGCAGCGTTGCCGTGTAGATATTTGCTCCGTTCGTTATTCTTTCCTTCGGTATTATGTCCTATTGCAATCTGCGGATTCAATTGTTCGGTCCAAACAAAACTTGTATGCGTTAGTCCGAGTTTACCGAACAGCATTTTTTGGGAAAGTGATGCAAGCGGTTCCTTTGTGATATGCTCGACGACGCGCTGAAGATAAAACATTCCTTCCCCCGAGTAACTGAATTTTGTTCCCGGTTTAAAATAGATCGGGAGGGGTGCTTCCCGTTCATCGCCGCTCTTTCGCCAGTTCGGCATGCCGCTGGTGTGGGTCAGGATCATCCGCGCGGTGATCTGTTTTGCATAATCATTGTTTTCCGAAACAAATTGTTCTGGTAAGTATTCGAAGAGAGGTTTGTCCAAATCCAATTTCTTTTGGTCAACTAATTGCAGCACCAAATATGCAAAGACCGGTTTACTCATTGAGCATGCTTCAAATATCGTTTTATTGGTTACCTCTGTTTTCAATAGAGCATCAGAAATACCAAAGCCTTTTGAATATGCAATTGCATTGTTCTTAACAATGCTGATCGATACTCCGGGAACATTGAACCCTTTCATCAATTGCGGTATAAGACTTTCGAGGGTGTCAACGACATTGGAAACATCATGGGGAACATTGATCGATCTATTATCGATCGCATTTAGTGAAATGTATGCAACCCAACGCACGCTGTTCTCTTTATCATTCAATAATTTCTGTAATCCTTTTACCGCAGAGTTGGCGTTACCGCGGAATTTACCCAAGGCAATAGCGGAACACCACCGCACATCTGAACTTTTATCGTTTAACGCATTGATCAAGAATGGAATTGCTTTTGCACCTTCCGGCGCGATTTTATCGAGCGCAATTGCGGAACAAACTCGGACATCATCATTCGTATCCGCCAATGACCGGACCAAATAATCTACGGCTTTGTTTCCATAAAGCACAACACTACGTATAGCATCACCTTGAACGAACAGATCTTTGTCGGAAAATCGTTCTATCGCCGACAAGATTTTCTTTTCATCTGATGAGCTTAATTTCTGTGAAAACAATCCCGTTGTTAAAACAATCGTCGAAATAAACAGAAAAAAACTTCTCAGTATCATTTGAATTAATTTTCTTAGATATATTTACGGTTTATAAATTTTAGTGCAATGTGCAGCTTTCCCAAGTTCATCTTCAAAAGAAAAAATGATCGGCATACCGCCGGTGTGAATAAAGATTACTGGAATATTTTTATCAATAATTTTTTTATTAACCAGATCGATTAGTCCCGCCATCACTTTTCCTGTATAGATCGGATCGAGCAGGATTCCTTCAAGCTGAGCGCAATCGCGAATTGCCTCTTTGCCTTCCTTTGTTATCACACCATACTCGGTGAAATAATTATCATAGCATTCAATTGACAAACTGCTTACATCAATGCTGTAATTAAGCAACGCAGCACTTTCACCAATAATTTCTTTTGTTCTTCCTGTAATTGCATGGGTAGTTCTTGAAACGCTTATGCCGATCACTCTTGCTTGCGGCAGAAATATCTTAGAGCCGAGAATTGTTCCCGCAAAGGTTCCGCACGATCCAACACCCAAAATTATTTGAACCGGATCATTGCCAAATTGTTCAGATAATTCCTGCATAGCGTTAACATAACCAAGAGCGCCTAAACCTGTGCTTCCTCCAATTGGAAGAATAAATGGTCTGTTCCCTTTACCGATAAGTTCATCAGCCCATTGTTCCATTGCAAAGGTTAAACTGTCATTTGCATCATCATCAACGAGATATCGTATCTCTGCTCCAAACAAAACATCGAGCAGCATATTGCCTTTGTAATCCCTAAAATCCGGTCCGCCGAGAACAAGTTTAACATCCAGACCTAATTTGCGTGCTGCTGCGGCAGTCATTCGCGCATGATTGGATTGAATTCCGCCGGCAGTAATAACAACATCATATCCGCCGGAGATGATCTCGGCAAAATCATATTCCAGTTTTCTCGCTTTGTTCCCGCCGCCCGCCAGTCCGGTTAAATCATCTCGCTTAAAAAATAATTTCGTTAGACCGATCGTATTCGTTAGTCGCGGTGCTTCTTCCAGCGGAGTTGGAAGATTGGCTAATTGTATTGTGGGAATATGTTCCAGCATTTTTTAAAAAGAAATTATTCTATTGTTTCAATATGTTGATGGTAGATAACGCCCCGTTCCTTCAATCCATTGAGAATAAAATCGACACACTCAGGCTTTTTTCCGATATATTCCGGCGGACAAATTCCTTTTCGGTCGAACAATCCTTTGGAGAGTAATCGCAGAACGGTAGTTGCAGTATATCCTGTTACTCGTGCCATTGAATGAACGTTCGTAACAGTATCATGTCGGTCGAAGAGATCGTAGGTGTAGCGGAGTTTTTTGTTATCTTTTGTTCCCTCAACAATTACTTTCATCACAGTAAATTCTGCATCGCCCTCTTTCAATTCCCACATTGGGAAAAGCAGTTTTGTTGCAACATCGATCGGTCTGATCTTCACTCCCTTAATATCAATTTCTTTTTCGCTGAAAAATCCAGATTCACGCAGCACCATAATTTTTTCGATATGTCCCGGATAGCGCAATGTTTTTTCTTTCATATTTGGAGCATGAAGCGTATCGGCAAGTGTTCGTAAACCGTCGCTGTTGAATGCCTCAAGCGTACCAATTTCAGGGAAGAACAACAATTCCGGATCGGACAATGCGGGGTGAACAACGAGCGTTCCATTCTCAACATATCGCGCAGGGCGAGTGTATTCTTCAATGACATCGATGGGAGAGAACGGGGCTTTGTATTCATACGGCCATTCCCGCACAACGGGAAGTCCGCCGACGTAGATCAATATCGTTTCTGTTGTATCGAGAAGATGATCGACATAACCGGCCAACAGATTGCTCATTCCCGGCGCAACGCCGCAATCGACAACGGCGGTAACATTATGTTTTTTTGCAAGATCATCAAGCTGAAAACAATTTTCGGGGAAGAAGGCGATATCAACAACATTCTTTCCCGCTGTGATGATCTCTTTCATCGTGGAAAATCCCATAAAGCCAGGAACGGCATTTAGAACAATGTCGCAATCAAAAAGCAGGGATTGCAATTGTTCTTTGTTTGAAAGATTTGCTTCGATCTTTTTAATCGGATATTCGGAAGGAATTCTATCGAGATTTTTTTTATTGAGATCGGCGACGGTGACCTGAAACGTTTTATCCTTTGCAAGATCGACCGCCATTGGTCTACCGACGAGACCGGAACCTAATACTAATACTTTCATATGTTCTCCAAATAATCATCATGAATTTTTTGCAAATCCCGTTTGGGCTGCAATGATATCATTAGATGAAGAACGATTATAATCCGCTGAAACGGTTCATAAACCGAATTGCCTCATTCAGATTTTTTATGACTGCGTATTGTCGCATGGTTTGTTTTTGTATGCTCATATCATGGAGACAAATTCAACCGTATTGGATTGGAACCAATGTATAGAACAGAAATAAAGAAAACAAGAATGTTTGTTGAACTATTTTAGCAGCAATAGTTTACTCGTCTGAACAAAATCATCCGCCTGAAGTCGGTAGAAATATACGCCGCCGGAAATATTTGCTGTCCATGGCATCTGATAGGTTCCCGCTTCTTTTCGTTCATCAACTAACGTTTCAACAATTTGACCGAGCACATTATAGATCTGCAATGTCACATAAGAATTTCTCGGCAATTGA
>CAYHFN010000007.1:45516-91314 GCA_964355925.1 uncultured Chitinophagaceae bacterium | reverse complement strand
TTGACCGAGCACATTATAGATCTGCAATGTCACATAAGAATTTCTCGGCAATTGATATTGGAATGTTGTGCTCGGATTAAACGGATTAGGATAATTTTGAAAGAGCTTGAATTCTGTCGGTAGAATCGAACCGGCACCGACAACGGCAGGATCCATCGAAACGATCTGAATATTATCCAGCCACAGTTCTTTTCCGGTGAGTGCGGTCTGTTCTGCAGCAAATTCAAATCTATCGATAGCACTCCAGTCAAACTTTCCTTCAGGATTGAACCAAGCATTGTCCCACGATCCATGCTCGGTGAAATCGCTCAACGGAATACGTAATTGATGCCACGTTCCGTCCCATGCTACAACCGATGAAGTAATCGTCTTTCGTATTCGCCATGGATGATCAAGAGTGCTGCTCTTTGTATCAATGAAGCGAGCATCAAATTGCAAACCGGAAGAACTGCTGCGGATCCAAAAACTGAGTGCATAATTTTTTTTCTTTAACACAGAAAGATCTTTTGTTGGTTTAAAGTCAAATCCGATATGATGATAGAGAGCAGCGTTGCTCCACCTGATACAATATTTTCCTTCAACAAGAGAATCATTCGAATAAAAATCTAAATTATTGCCGTCGGAATTACTTGATTGAACAATATTCGGTCCGATATAATCATTGTAAAGATCAAATTGCAGTGAATCGGGAAGAATTGAGAATTCTTTCTGTGGCGGTGCGATCAACCCTAGCGCATTGACCAACGGAACATTAAGATCATAATCGAAGAATTCATCGCTATACTTTTCAAACAGACCAAAACCACCCTGATAATCCCATATCGTCCAAGCGATTCCTTTTTCTTCAAAATATTTCCTCATCAGTTCGTACCAATTCACGCGGTCTTGATTATTGCTGTTGGGAATATACACGCCGAATTCTCCGCAGAAGATCCGGACATTGCGGCTGTTTCTGAAATTCACAGCAATATTGATCAGGTTTTTTACAGATGCCGCAGTTCCGCTGTTCGAATAATTATTGAACTCATTTTGGACTGAGGTACCGATCAACGCTTGCGGTAACGCTGGCATCGTTGCTGCATTGTAAGGAAATGGAACTCCCGATAACGGTACCAATGACGGGTTTGCCCAGCTTGCACCTTGATGGGTAAAGATGAACGGATCATAAAAGTGAAATGTATAAATAAGATTCGTGTCTGCATAGATCGGCATCTGATTAAGATTGCTCAAACCGTTCCATCCCGCCCCCCCGATAATGATCGTGTGAAAATTATCAACGGTACGGATCGAATCAATGACATTTTTTTGAATAGCATTCCACAGAATGTCGTTGATACCGTGCGGTTCGTTCAGTATCTCGTAATACACCAGCGACGATCGATGCTTCATATGTTCGGCAACCTGTTTCCAAACCGGCACAAGAATCGAAAAGACAGAGGGAGAAGTGCTAACAGCGGGATCGAAGCTATGATTATCAAGAATGATATGAAGATTCAATTCTTCAGCCCAATCAACCGCCTGATCGAGAAATTCAAAGAGGAGAGGGTCGACAGTATAGTTTGGGCTTCCGTTCGTCATCCCATGCAGATTGATCGGCAGACGAATGACATCACATCCAAGAAGTTTGATATTTTTGAAATCAGTCTTTGTATATTTTGAAAATTGGATTTGCCTGGTATTTGATTCCTGAAACCAGCTGGAGAGATTTATTCCCCGCGAAAATGGAACCGCAGTGGTTTGTGCATAGGAAACAGTTGCAAGAGTGATCAGAAATAGAAATATTAATTTTTTCATTTTTCCTTTGTGTCAAATATATTATTCTTCAGTAGTTGTTTTTAAAATACTTCTTCTATACTCAGATGGAGTTTTACCGATTTGTTCTTTGAACAATGTGTTGAATGTTGCCTTTGAATTGAATCCGGCATCGAAGGCTAAGGAAAGAATTTTGAGATGCTGTTTTGAAGGATCTGCAAGATCTTTTTTGATCTGCTCGATCCGATATCCATTGATAAAATCGTAAAAATTCTGCCTGCGCAGCGAGTTGATGATTTCCGAAAGATTATGCGGTGAGATTCCGGCCGATGCCGCTAATTGCGACAGTGTTAGTTCGCTGTTGAGATATGGTTTCTGCTCATCCATCAATCGCAGCAATTGATGAAGATATTTTTGCGCAGTTTCTTCGGAAAGTCCGGATCGCTCATATTTCTCGGATGATTCAATTGTCTTGACCGATTCACTATTTACCACTTCTTCCATTTCCCGCTCTACAATTGGTGATGCAAAGATCTCTGTTTTCAATAACCCGATATATCCCATTCCATAAACGTACACCGCAAAAACAATTGACGATAGTACGAAATTGGAGATATTCACCCCGTAAGTAAGCAGCAACAGTTCCGTTAGAAAAAGAATCAATGCTGATAATCCAGCGATGGTAATATTCCTTAGCCAATGAAGCTGCACATGCTCAATTGAAGAAAGAACATCTTTGATATGTTTATTATAATTGCTGATGAGACGATAACTAATTCCGATATATGTCAGACCCTGAACAATGATAGCCACATTAAAGATTTGAAAAAGGAGCGGTGTTTCTGCCGGTCCAGCAAGTGCCATTGACGAAAAATCCATGGCTCCTGAAAGGTCTCCAATCAAAAGAAGTAGTTCAAAACAGAGAAAAGGAAGGAAATGGAGCCAGTCGTTTCTGTTAAATGTAACGGCGCGATTGATTAAATATTTTGTATAAAAATAATGGAACGGGAACGCTGCCAGCGGAATTCCGACGACAATAAAGACCTGTGGAACATACTTGTAATATCCGGTATCCTGAAGAAGAAGGTGAATCAACACTATTGTGTAACTTCCCATCAATAATGCAAGAAAACGGTTTGCAAAGAGATTTTGATGTTTCTGAAAGATCAATAACGATAGAAGAGAAGCCTGCGCTGCTGCGATGATCAGTATAATATTGGAGAGAGTCAGTTCCATTGGACAAAGATACGCCGAATTTGAATGGAACTCCAGAAGACAAAATTTCTTACTGTGGGATATTTTGACGACACGTCACCCCGAACTTTTTTCGGGGTCTATCAAGATGCTGAAACGAGTTCAGCATGACGATAGATTTAAATCGCAAATCAAAACGCTTTGAATTAAATCCACGTTACGCGATGCCAGATAATTTCCAGCGGTCCTTGTGTATGATTCTTCATCCACCAGCGGCAAAAAATTATTTGAAGTGTGCAGAGCAATACTCCGACAGCAACGGAATATGTTGCTCCGGTATATTGATACAATCCTAAACCGTAGCCATAGTAGATAAACGATCCAATGATCGACTGCATCACGTAGTTTGTCAAACTCATTCTTCCCATCGGATTAAGTGAGCTTAACGCACGATGAAAGAAATTCGTTTGATATGCCGTCACAAAAAGTGAAACCAGCAGAACCATAAATGCAATGTTTGCCCATGAAGAAACGATGATGTCAAGTCTCTGTGCCAACGCTTCACGCGAGACCAAATCGTGAATATTTATCCTCAACAAGTAGAGTGGAACAAATAGCAGTGCTGAAATTATCGATGCTTTTTTCCAGAATCGAGCATTTGATTCAGAGGAAAGGAATTTTTCCGTGCGGCCAAGTATCATTCCAATCATAAACAGTGAAACAGTTTGAAAGAACCGTCCATTCTCCCATGACCAGAATAATGATGCAAATCGTCCATTCAGCAAATTTCCTTTTGCCAGATTGAAAAACGATTCTCCGGTCAGATATGCTCCCGACTGCCCGTAGTAATAATCGGATAGGTTTGGTGGAATGATATAGGCGGGATTGGTGGTAAGAGAAAATATTTTGAACCACTCAAGCGGCTGCGCCATCAAAATTAAAGCAGTGATCATCACTGCTTTGTAGCTCCACTTTCTTACGGGAATCAACGTAACGCCAAGAACAGCATAAAGAACAAGGATATCGCCTGAATAAAAGATGGTGTTGATAATTCCGAATACCAGCAATAGCAATAATCGCCACGCAAATCGAACCCGAAAATCTTTTCCTCTTTTTTCCTGATTATTGAATTGGATAAAAAATGTGAACCCGAACAGCATTGCAAAGATAGCGTATGATTTTCCCCCAAAAAGAAAGAAAAGGGAATTCCATATTCCTGAATCCAATCCTTTAATCCAATCAGGAAGATATTGGGGAAAATAATAAAGATCGAAATGCTCGATGTTGTGAAGCAGCATGATCGAAAGTATGGTGAATCCGCGGAGCGCATCAACAACATCAACGCGGAAAGATTGAGGAGGAGAAGATATGTTCATGGAACTATTTCAAATCTTTCACAAACATTTTTAGTTTTGTATATACCTCGGGCAGTACAATGCTGAATCGTTGATACGTTGCTTCTGAAACATTTTTTGTATCGAACGGTACATATTTCACGTATTCTTTGTTTGCGCCGGCAGTTCGTCCGTATTTGTAATCATAGGTGAACCATCCATCCGGCTGCAACTGTATTTCTTTTAATGTCGTGTTTGGTATGCTGATAAAAAATGTATTGGATGCTGCGGAAGGATTTTTCTGTTGAAGGTTCTGTTTTCGCAGTTCTGTATATGCTTCTTTTGCCGTCTCGATTGCAGGATCGATCAATTCTACATGAGGGGCCAGAACTGTTCGATAACGATAACCGCTTTCCGTTTTGAGCTCGTATAATTCCTTCAACACACCGGCGATCGTATCCCGCATGTACGGATAGTGTGTACAGGCAAGCAGCAATGTGTTCAACGGCGTTGTATAATTTTGCTGTTTCATTTTTTCCAGCATTGTTACAAGATGATATCGCACATAGTTTGCAGGATCGTTCAATTGCATCTCTAGGCAATTACCAGATGGATCAAATTCGCACAAGAGTTTATTCTTGTCGGGATTGAATTTATAGACCGACAACAATGTTGGATCGATCGGTAATTGTTTGTTCTTGATCGACGGTCCTTTGTACGTTATGCGCACCGTTGTAAGCGTATCACTGAAATAACTCCAGTCCCTGTCAATGCTTTCAGCAAGACCGACGCCTCCCTGATTCACAACGGATGGTTCTGCCATGTTCATTTGTTTAGCAAAATTCTTTATTGTATTCGGATAACCGTTTGAAGCAACCGTTCCGGCTGTTGCAAATACTCCGATCGTACCCGGGTTATTTTTTTGATATTCCATCGCCGCTTTCACTCCTGCATTGATGACCCCAACCACCGGAATATTCTTATTTTTCTTATTCACCAATTCTTTGATATCGTTCAGGGCATAGGCGGTCGCAGTATTGCATGCGATCACGATCAATTTCACGGTTGATTTGTTATGATTCTGCCATTTGTTCCCGGATTGTGTTTCGTATGTAGTGGTCAAGAAAAAATTCATATTCTTCAAAATATGTTCCCTCAATAAATCGACTTTTTTTTCCGCTGAATAATTACCATATGGCATATTTGCCTGATCTGCGAGATACTGGAACATTTCATTCGAGAAATCGGGAATCCCATCGGATCCGGATGACCCAGTTGTATTATTAAAACTGTCGAGGGTCAATATCGCCTGCAGCACAGTGAGCCCGCCAGTACCAGAATCAAAAACGCCGATCGGTTTATCCTGTGTCTGAGCAATGGCAAGTGTGTAGGTGAAGATGGCAATAACGGCTACAACAAGTTGTTTTTTCATATTTGTATGGTAAAAGATTTGATGGTATTCTTCAAAAAAGAGATGTCTATAAATAAGATAAGAGGAATTATAACGAACTCCAATAAACAAAAAATCCTGCATTATGCAGGATTTTTTGTTGTTACGATGAAATTCAATCTACTCTTCCGCCAATGCTTTTTTCTTCGAAGAGCGGTTACGTTCATTCTGATCGAGAATTTTTTTACGCAGGCGAATGAAATTCGGTGTTACTTCAACATATTCATCGTCGCCGATCCATTCGATCGCTTGTTCCAGTGTCATCAACAAAGGCGGTTCAAGTCGTACCGATTCATCGGTACCCGATGCACGCATATTGGTCAATTGTTTTGCTTTGCAAACGTTCACCGTCATATCGCCTTCGCGCGAGTTTTCGCCCACGATCATTCCGGAATACACTTTTGTCTGCGGTTCAATAAAAAATATTGACCGTTCCTGTAATTTGAACATTCCGTATGCAACTGCTTCGCCGGTCTCCAGAGAAACCAACGCGCCGCGTGTGCGGTGAGATAATTCCCCCTTGAACGGTTCGTATCCATGAAAATTATGATGCAGAATGCCGGTTCCTTTTGTCTGCGTCATGAATTCATTTCGAAATCCGATAAGGCCGCGCGCCGGAACAAAAAATTCTAGTCGCGTATTATTGTTCGCAGAGATCATATTCTTCATCTCGCCTTTGCGTTTACCGAGATTTTCAATGACTGATCCCGTAAATTCATCCGGAACATCGATAACGACATGTTCGATTGGCTCTGACAAAACATCATCGATTCGTTTGTAGATCACTTGAGGGCGGGAAACCTGTAATTCAAATCCTTCACGGCGCATATTCTCGATCAACACACCGAGATGTAATTCGCCTCGACCGCTGACCTTGAATGTATCCTGCGAATCGGTAAGTTCAACCTGCAGACTGACGTTTGAACGAAGTTCTTTCATCAATCGTTCCTGAAGATTTCGTGTTGTCACATATTTTCCATCCTGGCCTGCGAACGGAGAATTGTTCACAACGAAATTCATCGACAACGTTGGTTCTTCAATTGCAACGAACGGTAACGGTGTTGGATCTGCCGCATCGACGATTGTCTCGCCAATATCAACATCTTCCATTCCGGAGATAGCAATAATATCGCCGACGCTTGATTCTTCCACTTCAACACGTTTTAATCCTTCGAATGTATAAATTTTTGCCACACGCGCATCTTCCGTAACACCGTTACGGTGAATGATCTTCATTTGGTTCTTAATATGAATTTTTCCGCGATGCACTTTTCCGATTCCTAGACGTCCGAGATAATCGTTGTAATCAATTGTCGTCACAAGCATTTGGAACGGTTCATCGCCGTCGCCCTTTGGCGGCGGTATTTTCGAAACGATCGTATCGAACAACGGTTCGAGCGATGTTCCTTTGTCTTCCAACTCACGCTGTGCAATCCCTTGTTTGGAAATTGCGTAGATGGTCGGGAAATCCAACTGCTGATCGTTTGCACCGAGCGATAAAAATAATTCGAATACTTCATCCAGCACTTCATGCGCTCGCGCGTCTTTACGGTCGATCTTGTTGATGACGACGATCGGCTGTAGATTCAGATCCAATGATTTTTTAAGAACGAACTTTGTTCCGGGGAGCGGACCTTCCGATGCATCAACGAGAAGAAGTACGCCGTCCACCATTTTCAGTGTGCGTTCAACTTCACCTGCAAAGTCTGAGTGACCGGGAGTATCTACGATGTTGATCTTATATTTTTCTTTTGTTGTCTTGTCGGTGTAGAAGACGGATGTATTCTTTGCAAGAATAGTGATACCGCGTTCTTTTTCCTGTGCATTCGAGTCCATCACGCGCGTTACCATCTGCTGGTTGTCGCGGAATGTTCCGGTCTGTCTCAATAATTGGTCAACGAGCGTCGTCTTGCCATGATCCACGTGTGCGATGATGGCGATGTTGCGGATATTGCTTTGTTTGAACATTGTTTTTCTCTTGTTAAACGTTATTCCCAAACATGTTAGCGGGAATCTATCAACGTGTGATTCTATAATAAAAAACGTCCCGAATTGCGTGCGGGACGTTCAATTGACTAACATAAGATACAAAGAATTCTTGAGATTTCTAAATTAATAAATCTTTACGAAACTCAATTAATGGTTTTGGATCAAATTCAAATTTTTCTCAACGTTTCTCTTAAAATATCCATTTTCAAGATACAGATAGAGGTTTTTACCGGGGCAAACGGTTTTTGAAGAATAATCTTTATGTCCGCGAATAGAATCTGCCGGAACATTGTATTGTATGGCAAGCAGTGTCATTAAGTTTACCGTTGCATCAAGTTGTTCTTGATTTGGTTCAACCTCTTCAAAATTTCCAACGACTTCTATCAGTGCGTGTCCGGTTGGATTGTACTCCGTATTTGTGTCACCAGCATAATTGATATTCCGTCCTTCGTAGATCTTTCCATCGAGATCGATAATGTAATGATAGGGGATATCGATCCATATTTTTTCTCTTCGCGACCAGCTCTGAAGATTGCGCAGATATTGAATAGGGTCTTTTCCTTTCGGAAACGGTTCACCCTGATGATGGAGTGTGATATGGGTGATCAAATGTTTCTTAGCGAGAGAATCATTGGCAGGAGTTCCGCCCCATTGTTGAACGGACATGATCTGTTCTTCAATGGTTCGAGAAGAGAATTCTTTAGACGAAGAGCAGCCGGTGAAATAATTAATGCTGATTACTGAAGCAATGATAAAAAGAGTATGTTTCATAATTGTTTTTTATGAAAGGTACGTCAGTTACGGCGAAACAGCAAAATGTTTTTTAAGAGAGCTAACTATAGAAGTAAAGAAATATTCAGATCGTGGTATATACGAGATATATTCCACCGAAAATCACCAAAATTCCACAGACTCTTTTTATCCACAGTAATGTCGTTGATTGATCGCTCCAATTCAAATAACACTGTACTTTGTTTGTCAGTGTTCCTGCTCCAACAATTATGGCGCAATGACCAATGCCAAACGACAGAAGCAGAAGCATTGAAAACAGATAATCTGTTTGTGCAGCCTGAAATACAACGCCGAGCACCGGTGCCATATATGCAAATGTGCATGGACCCAATGCAATACCAAACAATAATCCGAGAATAAATGCAGCGGGTAATCCTTGTAATGTTGTGCTTCTTAATCCTGCAGTATTCCAATCGAGTTTTATTATATCCAACAAATACAATCCCACCAAAAAGAAAATCGATGCTACAAAATAATTACCGATCACTCCGACATCTCCCATTAATCGTCCCATCGATGCTGTTACAATACCAATTAATGCAATGGTTAATAAAATTCCGACAGCAAAAACCAGAGAGATAGCAAATGTCCGTTTGATAGAAATTTTTCCTTGCGAACTGACGAATCCGATAACAAGCGGAATACTGGAAAGATGACAGGGAGATAACAAAATAGAAAGAACTCCCCATCCAAATGAAGCGATTAGCACAAGCCATACCGGCCCGGACATTGCATCGTATAAAACAATAAAGATCGTGTCGAGCATATTATCCGCCAGTCTGAATTGGTGTTACGCCGCGCTGTTTGAAAATTTTATGGATCTCATCTTCGGGATAAAATCCTTCATGCCGAAAGAATTCTTTTCCATTCTCATCCAAAAAGACTTGTGTTGGGATCAATCGAATTCCGTATTTCTTTGCGTATGGTTTTTGTTCTTCGGTCCACACATCGTAGAAAAGCACTTTCACTTTTTCACCGTATTTCTGTTCGATCGCTTTCATCACAGGCTGCATTTTTTTACAAGGAATGCAATTAACGGAGCCGAGTTCAATAAATGTAATTTTTGATCTTACTTCTTTTTTTTCTTTTGATTGTGTTGATTGAGAAATGAGAACGGAAGAAAAAAAGATGATTAAAAGGCTGAGAAAAGAAAATGTTTTCATATTCTATCCTTCATTGATCCATATGAGTAATTGTTCGTCTTTAGGAATAGTACCAACGCTTTTTACTTTTTCGTTGATAACCAAACCGGGAGTGGAAAGTATTCCATACTTCATTATCTCAATAATATCTTCCACTTTGGTCACCGTTGCGGGAAGATTGTTCTTTGCAACAAGTTCCAACACTTTAGCATTCAGTGTTTTGCACTTTGCGCACCCCGAGCCGAGAATTTTTATCGATACCATGGTTGTTGATACTCCTTACAATGATCCATTCATTTTCAGTATACTAGATTAAAAATATAACCGACTAAAATTATTCCAATTCCAACAATGGACACAAAGACGATAATGAGCGGTAGTTTTAATACTTTCTTGAGAATGATTGTCTCTGGCAGAGAAAGACCGATTACCGACATCATAAATGCTAATACCGTTCCGAGTGAAGCCCCTTTTTCCAATAAGACCTGAACAACAGGAATGATACCAGCAGCATTAGAATACATTGGAATTCCGATCAACACGGAAACAGGAACTGACCACCATGCCGATTTCCCCATTATTGAAACCATGAAATTTTCCGGAACATATCCATGGACACCGGCACCGACAGCGATACCAATGAGAATATATAACCAAACTTTTCCGACGATCTCTTTTACCGATGCAAATCCGGCGTCAATTCTATCGGAAAAAGTGAGAAGTTCTTCACCAATCTCATTATGTCCTGCTTTGATTTTGTAGACCCAATCTTCAACATATCGTTCTAATTTTAATCTGCCGATAATGTAGCCGGATACAATTGCGATCAGCAAACCGGTCGACATATACAACAATGCTGTTTTCCATCCGAACAGACCAAACAACAAGACCAACGCAACTTCGTTGATCATTGGAGCAGCGATAAGAAATGAAAATGTTACACCAAGAGGAATTCCCGACTCAACAAATCCGAGAAAGAGCGGGATTGCTGAACATGAACAGAATGGAGTAACTATCCCAAGCAAGCTCGCCAGTACATTGCCCGCAAATAGTTTTTTACCGCCAAGAATTTTTCTTGTCCGCTCGGGAGAAAAATATGAACGGATGATACCGACAATAAAAACAATGAGTACCAACAGCAAAAGTACTTTTGGAACTTCGAAAATGAAAAAATATAAGCTCGAGGTAAGCGATGATGTTTTTTCCAATTGAAGCAACGAATAGACCGAGAAATCTGTGACCATTTCTAGATTGGCATATACCACGATCCATACGATAAACAGTCCTGCAATGATACCGATTTTTTGTTTCATGGTATTCATAGAGCAATCTTTTGTTTCAATATTTCGTGAATTTGATCAACCGTCGGGACGCGTCCTTGGATTACAACTTTGTTATCGACAACAAGTCCGGGAGTGCGCATTACTCCATATGTCGCAATCTGTTGATAGTCCGTTACTTTTTCGATCACGGCAGTGATGTTCAACAGTTTTATTGCTTCTGCCGTTCGCAGCTCCAATGTTTTGCAGTTCATGCAGCCCGATCCTAATACTTTAATGTTCATTGTATTCTTCCTTTATATAATATTTTATGCTTCTTCCAGAATTTCTATTCGTGTTTTTGCTTCCGCATGAGAAATTTTTCCAGCAAGAATGAGAATATCAAATATTCGTTCGTCCGCAATTTTATAATTAACCCTCAAACCGTCTTTCCAGGAGATAACGATTCCTTCCTGCACAAGAATTTTCATATGGCGTGAAAGATTTGATTGCTCCAAATCCAATTCGGGACCAATCTCGCAGTTACATTTTGTACCGTTCTTCAGCAGTTCTATGATCCGAACTCTGTTGGGATGAGCGAGCGCGGATAAAATGTTTGCTTTAAGTTCTTCTTGCGTTTTTTGCATTCTACCATTCTCCGATAATGAGTATATGAGTAATCACTCATATAGTATGCCATAAAAAATCCTCCATTTCAGGAGGATTTAACTATTTTTAAAAATAATTTTCTTTGTTTTGGAAATATGTTGAACAGAAAAATCTTGTTTATGAGAATTGGATCTAAACCGCCATTTCAGAAGTAAAATAGTTTTTTTTCAACCAGAGCGATACATTTACTAAACCAATCAACACCGGAACTTCGACCAGAGGCCCAATGACCGCGGCAAAAGCAACGCCCGAATTAATTCCAAAAACTGCAATTGCAACGGCAATCGCCAATTCAAAATTATTGCTTGCTGCGGTAAATGAGAGCGTTGCAGTCTTTGCATAATCAGCACCTGCTTTTTTCCCCAGATAAAACGAGATGGCAAACATGATAACAAAATATATAACAAGCGGAATTGCAATTCGAATAACATCCAAAGGTATCTTTACGATGTATTCTCCTTTTAAAGAAAACATAACAAGAATTGTAAAGAGAAGTGCAATCAATGTTATCGGTGAAATCTTCGGTATGAATTTATTTTGATACCATTCTTTGTTTTTAAATTTCAACAACGTAAAGCGTGTAGTGATTCCGGCGACAAAAGGAATGCCAAGATAGATGAAGACACTTTCTGCAATTTGCCCGATAGTGATATCTACAGCGAAAGTTTTCAGACCGAAGAGCGAAGGAAATATTGTCAGGAATACGTAAGCGTAGAGCGGGAAAAAGATCACCTGGAAAATAGAATTGAACGCAACTAATCCCGCTGCATATTCAGTATCTCCTTCTGCTAATTCATTCCAAACGATCACCATTGCAATGCAGCGCGCAAGTCCGATAATGATCAATCCCGCCATATACTCCGGATAGTCACGAAGAAAAATTACAGCGAGCAGAGACATCAATACAGGACCGATCAGCCAGTTTTGAATGAGAGAAAGGAGCAACACTTTTTTGTTCTTGAACACATCCACGAGCTCTTCATACTTCACTTTGGCTAGTGGAGGATACATCATCAGAATCAATCCAACGGCGATAGGAATATTTGTGGTTCCGCTTTGGAAGGAACTCCAGAAATTGACGATGCCTGGAAATGCATATCCCGAAAGAACACCGATCAGCATCACCAGAAAGATCCAGAGTGTTAAATATCGGTCGAGGAACGAAAGTTTTTTAGTGAGAGACCCCATGATTATTCCTTCGAAACAGTTTCTTTGTAAAATGTGAAGAAATCAGTTTTTATCTCATTGCGTACGCGTCGAAAGACGGAAAGAATCTCTTCTTCGCTTCCCGTTGCATCGGCAGGATCATCGAAGCCGATGTGCAGACGATGTTTCACATTGCCAAAAAACACCGGACAGCTTTCTTTTGCGTTATCACATACAGTGACAACGTAATCAAAGGATTCCGAAAGAAACTGATCGACTGTTTTTGGATAATGATCACTGATATCAATTCCAATCTCTTTCATCACATGAATTGCTTTGGAAGAGACTTTCGGCGCCGCTTTTGTTCCCGCAGATAACACCTCTAACGACGAATCGAACGATTTAAGAAATCCTTCCGCCATTTGGGAACGGCAGGAATTTCCGGTGCAGAGAATCAATATGCGTTTTGCCATGAAGTAAATTTCCTCAATAAGCTCCGTCATTCCCGCACGTTGCTAGAGGGAATCCATTCTATGGATGCCCGATAAGAACATTCGGGCATGACGTGGTTTTAAATGTATTTTATGGTTTATCAGCATAAACGTTGATACTGAAAATACCGACATTGTTTTTCTTTAACTCCCGTAATTGATCAAGCGAGATGAATTGAAGAAGAAGTTCATTCGGAAGATGAATTTCTCTTTCTTTTTGTATCGTGATATTGACGAATCCGGCGTGCTTAATTGTCTCAAGATATTCATCCATTTGCTGTGCACCTGCAACACAGCCCGCATACATCACTGCAGCATTTTTCAATCCCATTGGAAGATCACCTTTCAGGACGATATCTGAAATTGAAAAATGTCCGCCCGATTTTATAATGCGGAATGTTTCAGCAAATGCTTTCACTTTATTTGGCACAAGATTCATCACACAATTGCTAACGACAACATCAACGGAATTGTCTTCAATAGGCATCTGTTCAATATCACCAAATCGGAATTCAACATTGCTGAAGTTTAATTTTGAAGCATTAGCCTTTGCTTTTGCAATCATTGCTTCGGTCATATCAACGCCGATAACACGACCATTCTCACCGACAATTGAGCGCGCAACAAATGCGTCGTTTCCCGCACCGGATCCTAGATCAACAACTGTATCACCGGGTTTGATCTGTGCAAATTCAGTCGGCAACCCGCAACCCAATCCCAGATCGGCATCAGCAACATAGCCTGAGAGTTTTGTATAATCTTCCGCCATAACGACAAAATCCGAAGTGTTACAACCGCACGTACTGCCGCAGCACGATGTTTCGTTCTGTTCTTTTGATTGCATTGCAATCTCTCCGTATTTTTCTTTAACGAGATCTTTCAGTTCCTGATCAGTAGCCATACAGTATTTCTCCTTTGATAATAATAATTGTTATCGCAATATTACGATAAATAAATGCAAAAAAATAGTTAGCAACACTTCTTTACCGCGACAAGAAAATCACCAAGCAGCGACTGGACTTCATTCCATCCCTTTTCATTCAGGCAGTAGCAAACGGATGTTCCCTCGATCTCTCCTTTGATCAATCCGGCATTCTTTAGTTCGCGTAAATGCTGAGAAACGGTCGATTGCGAAAGAGGAAGCTCTTCAACAATATCGCCGCATATGCAAGAATCACTTTTGGAAAGATATTCAAGAATAGCGATGCGAGCCGGATGACCGATCGCTTTTGCTATTTCAGACAAGCGATTCTGCTTTGTGGTAAACTCTTCTTTTTTTGTTGTTCCCATAGACACTTTCTTTATCGTAATATTACGATAAAAGCTACACTGAAGCAAGTGTTTTTTCTCGGTAAAAATTGGATTGCTGTTTAATTAAAAGAACAGTAACTTTCTTATGATAAATCTTGGAGACATTATGAAAACCTATATCACTACTTTTTTAGCGGCAGTATTATTGATAGCCTGTGAAACCAACACCTCAGTAGACATTCCGGTTAATCAAACATCGACATCCGGTAATATCTCATTGGTATTTGATAAAACATCGATTCCGTCCGAAGTTGCAAGCATCGTTGTTGTATTAAGCCGGCAAGGATATGATTCGTTTAAAAAGCAAACAAATGTTCTGAATGATTCGAGCGCTGAAATTTTATTTGATAATGTGGCAGTTGGAATGTGGAGCGTGGATATCAAAGCGTACGGGATAGATAACTTGGTAAAATATGCCGGCACCTCTCAAGCTCAAGTGAATGAAGGAACCGTTACTAATCTTTCCATGGTGCTTCAACCGGTTACAACGGGTGTTGGAGGAGTTCAAATTGTTGTCAAATGGGGTACGGCACCAATTGTGAATTGGAATAATTGGGTACACAATCCTTCAAATCCAATCCTAAAAAAAGGAGAATCATATTTTGATATTCTTGGCGTTGGGCAACCGTTTGTGTTTAACGATGATGGTGTGTGGAAAATGACCTATGCATCAATTGGTGTGGATACGATTGCAAAAAGGAATATTGCTAGTATCGGTCTGGCGACAACAATCGATGGTGGTCTTACCTGGAAAAAGAATCCGAAACCAATTTTAACGGTAGGAAACAGCGATTGGAATAATTACAGTATTGCGCCCGGACCTATCTATAAAGTAGACAACCAATACAAAATGTTGTATACGGGTGCGGATGCATTGCAACGATATAAAATCGGGATTGCCAGCTCCTCGAATGGTATCGATTGGGAATCTTCCCCTTTACCGTTGTTCACATCGCTTGGTCAATGGGATCATAATTTGGTAGCGGGGGACATGATCAAGGTAAATGGCACATATTATTTCTTTATGTCCTGTAGATCGAATGACGTCTATGCTTTTTCGATCGGTCTCGCTATTTCTGCGGATGGAAAAAATTGGAAACGATATGGAACAACGCCGATCATTTCTGTTTCACAACAATGGGAAGGTCAAGGAGTATATTTTCCTTCTGTCATCTATGAAAATGGAAAGTTTATCATGATGTACAGCAGTACTTCTTCTTCAGCGTCTCCGGCATTCGGCATAGCAACTTCGATCGATGGTATCCATTGGACGAAGTTGGAAAGCAATCCGGTCATCAAAAAGGGAGTATCGCATACAACGTGGGCTACAACCGAAATATCATATCCATCGTTCAAAAAGATCAACGGGATCTATCGTGCGTATTATACCGGTTTCAAATGGACATCGACATATCCTGAATGGAGTATAGGATATGCTACATTGAAGTAATTAAAAATTCAATTCTGATTAATAAAAAAAAGAGGCGATCAACGCCTCTTTTTTTTATGATAAAATATCTTTTGTTAAACACTCAGCAGCTGTTCAAAGAACCCGCCGAATGTCTTTTCTTTATTGATGAAATGGATCTCTAATATCCAATCGCGAGGATTTCCTTGAATATCGAGGTTGCTGAGTTTGATGTGATTATTTGGATGGAGATAATTTTGTTCTTCGTCCCCGAGAATACGTTCATGGGGGAAATTTCCGATCAAATGTCCGCAATGAATGTTGCCGAAATGCCATCCGTATTGTTCTGCAAGGGAAGAGATGAAGCGATAGTATTCTGCGCCGGTCAAGGTAGAAGCATGGACATCATAATATTTTTTTCCTTCATGCCATGCCGATTCAATATCATTTTTTAACTGTATCTTTTGAGGGTCATTTCCAAGAACGTATGTTCTGCCGAAATCTGTTTCCCAATCTTCAAAGACAGGACCGAAATCAAAGAACAAAATATCATCGGACTGGATAATCAAATCAGGTGGATTTTCTTTGTACGGAAGAAGGGTGTTCTTTCCAGCACGGACAATTCTTTTATGCCAATATTTTCTAATGCCGAACATTTCGAATGCGAGTTCATACACTTCGTCATTCAATATTTTTTCAGATTTGTTGCCGGCGATGAGTCCACGTTGTTCGATCTGTTGAAACAATAGTTCCGCGTTATGTTGAGCTTTCAGCAGTTGCAGCTTTCGTTCAGAGAGTATTGTCATTGTTATCGTCCAAAAAAATAGATCAGCATTTCGGGAATATGCTCTCGCCAGCCAGCCCATTCGTGACCGTCATTCACTTCTCTATAGTAATGCGGAATTCGTAATGATGAAAGAAGATCGCTGTATTTCCGATTTGAATACAAAAAATCATCATTGGCCCATTTGATATCATATCGTCCGCAATCAATATATATTTTCATTGAGAGAGAAAACGTGTTTTCATTCGCTCGTTTTTTGGTCAATGCGCGAAGTTGCGGTGTGATCGTTGAAGATTGTCCACCGACATTCTGAAAAACATCGGGTCTGTCAATGACGGTGTAGAGAGCGATATGCCCTCCATCTGAAATTCCGATCATAGCTCGTTTGAGCGGGGAGCGTTCCGTCTTATATTGTTTATCGATCGTCGGGACAAGATTATCACATACTAATTTTACAAACCGGTTGGTGCGATCGCCAGCATATTCTTCACCACGGTTCACCGGTGGAATGAAAACAGCAATGATTGGGGGAATCCTTTTTTCAGCAATCAAATTATCAATGATCGTCGGTATCAATGCATAATCGATTGCTTCCACTCCATCGTGAACGTACAATGAAGGAAAATGAGAAAGTGAATCATATCCAGGAGGAAGATAGATCTTGATTGGTCTTCCCGCAATAGAATATCGCCGTAGTGGCGGAAGGATATGATCGTTCATTCCCGTCGTAACTATTCTGCCGTGCGGAACTGAATCGTGATGAACCAAATATGGTGACGAAATGAATTTTGGCATCCGCACTTCGGAATGCGGACCAAAACCGCTTGGAGTTATGAATGGATTGCGTTGATCGAGTTGATCGATACTGTCTACAACCAATTTGTAATCAAGCCGTGCATTTGGCGGAACAGTGAATGTTCTATAAAAGAACGAACTATCGCCGCATTCGATCTTTTTCAGTGAATCGGGTGAATTCCAATGCTGAAGATTTCCGTTCACACCGACTGATCCGACTTTTCCGTAGAATACAAAATGAAGGATCGAATCTTGTTCAATGATCGGCGTGGTATGATTCGACAAAAAGAATTTTTGAACGGCGGCATTTCGTTGCGAGGGAGAAAGGATTTCAAGCCGCTGAACAAATTGATAAAATGTCTCAGCAGAAGATAGTGAAAACGTCAGGACGGCCCATAATATAATAGAACGAGATCGCAAAACTAGAATCCCTTTCCGGGAATATCGTTGTGAAAACGCTCCATTCCTTTTCTGTCTTGCATTGTGACAAAGATCGTTCGCCCGTCATTTCCGCCGAACACAAGGTTGCTGCAATTTTTTCCTTTTAACCGTGCTTCACGAATCAGAATTCCTTCGGGAGAGATAACGGCGATCGTTCCTTTGCCATATCGTGTAACATAGAGATTCCCATTCTTATCGCACTTCATTCCATCCATTCCAAAATCGGTGAATTGATGGAACAATGTTTTGTTCGAGATATTTCCATGTTCATCAACAGAATATTTCCACACGGAACGCTGAATGCTTTCGTTGACGTACAATATTGCTTCATCAGGACTTAATTCAATTCCGTTGGTTGTTCCCATACTATCTTCAAGCAGCGTTGAAAATTCATCCGGGTCGATGCGCCATAATTTTCCGGTATTTGTTTTCCAGTGTGGGTCAGAAGCAAAAAGTTGATCATTTTTATTGATGCACAAATCGTTCGGTTGATTGAATTGTTCGTTATGAACAAAAACAGAAACCGTTTTTGTTTTCATATCAACTTTTAAAATATTATGCATCGGATAATCTGCCAACAGCATATCGCCGTTGGTATTAAATTTGATACTGTTGGCTACACTTCCTTGCGGTAATTCTACAAACAACTCTGCGTTGCCGTTCATATTAACTTTTGCAATTGTTCCGTTCTTTTGAAAATTGACGACATAAAGATTCCCATTCTTGTCGAACGCCGGACCTTCGATGCTACCGGTGAAGATGTTTTCAGCAGTAAAATCTGTTGATTGAATATCGGTTACATATTCAGTGCTTGAGCACGATAGCAATGAAAGCACAAAAACAATAGAAAGAATTTTTTTTATCATATCATACATGGAATAATGCCAACGCGACTACTGTTGACCATGAAAGGACTTTGAATTCACCATCCATCAATGACTGCATTAATTCGTTTCGAGAAAGTTTAATGATCTCTTGTTCTTCAAGATCGTCCGCAATGATCTCGCCGACTTGGTGCGCACTCCGGGCAAGATAAAAATTTGCAAAACCGTTTCCATGATTTCCATCGCACGGAAATCGCCCTAACGATATCCATTCGCGTGCCTGATAGCCCAACTCTTCACGAAGCTCTCGTTTTGCGCATGTTAAGGGATCTTCATCCGGCTCAAGATATCCACCAACGGGAGCAAGGGAAATTCCATCAGCCGCATATTTTGTCTGACGGAAACAGACGAAATTCTCATCTTCATCCTGAACAACGACATTCACATAATCCGGCGAAATGATCCAGCACCAATTATCAATGGTTGTTCCATTCGGGAGCAGAATGGAATGATCTTCCACTTTCAACCATTTGCTATGATCGAGTATTGTTGTTCGAGAGAGTGTTTTCCATGGTTTCATAATTAGTCTTTTATTTTTACATATATCAAAGCATCGGAGATTTTTCCATCTTTGAAGACAGCCCTTTTCAATCGTGCTTCAAATTCATATCCATTCTTTTCTAATGCTCGGATGGATGCCAAATTCCATTCGAACACGTCAGCGTATAGACGAACAACATCAAAACGCTCGAACGCATAATTTGATACCGCACCAATTGCTTCGGTGATAATTCCCTTACCCCAAAATTCTTCACCGAGCCAGTACCCGATCTCCATCGATTTTCGATAGACATCATTTTTTGGAACAAGTCCAATACTTCCGACCGCATTTCCGTTCACGACGATTGCAAATACCGTTTCTGAAAAATTGTGAGATGCATGCTGCACCCACCGCATTGCATCACCGCGACGATACGGGTGGGGAAAATGATCGCGCACATTCATCCAGATCTTCCGATTGTTTGCGTGATGTTCCAGCGATGGTTCATCGCCAATGCTCCATGGACGCAACAATGATTTTTGTAATTGAAATTTCATTGACGCCTATACGGCCACTTTGACGATTGCTTTTTTTACGGATGTCAATGGAGGTTGTGCCGCGTGTGCATCTTCCGGAAAAAGTACGGCAAACATATCGGAGGCAAGATGCACCGTGAACAATGGCGGATCGTTGTATAATTTTACATCGTTCTCATTGTCGTACTCGCTTGATACATTCTTACAGGAATCCACATCGTGCCATTCAATTGGGAATGAGCCTTCGATCGGAATTTGAATATCAATATACTTTCTATGTGTTTCTAGTTTTTTTCGTTCGGTTCCAACTGTATCGTTAGCAATAATGATATATATATCATCACCTTCAATATTATGCCGGCCATCAGATAATGTACGAAGATCGGTTTGTTGCAGATAATCAAATGCATGTTTGAAACTGGAGTGTATATTGAAATATTTTTCAGCCCGTGAAAGATGATCTAATATCATTGGAACGTTCCTTTCGATCTTGTAAAATAGAATGGATGGGAATATATGGCGGGAAAGTAAAATTTTATTTGAACTACAATACGGTACAGAGCAATGATTATTGATATCATTGAATAGATCGCGATCATTTGTGTAGAAGTTTGAAAGCAATATTTGGACCGATACCTTGTTGATATGCGATCGTGATCCATAACTTAGCAAGCGATTCCAGCATTTCAGCACTTCGTAAACTGCCGACATCAAGAGCATCGAATCCGATATCTTTTGCAAGCTGTGCGACGATTTTTTTTGCATCAGCATCATCGCCGCACATAAATGCATCGGCGTGAAGTGTTCCGAAGGTCAAGTCCGTAAGATTTTCCGCACCGACCGTGTTGAATGCTTTAACAACTTTAAAACCGGTAAGGCGTTTGGCGATCTCTTCCGCGGCAGAACTTCCCTGAGAGAGCGGCCATTCAGGGTTTGGGCGGATAGGATTCGTACAGTCGATCAATATTTTTCCTTGTAGATCAACGATCTGAAAAACAACTTCGCCTATGGATTCCCACGGCGTAGCGAGAACGGCGATATCGGATTTTTGCACAGCAATTTTTACTAATTCAGCCGTTGCAGAATTTCCTGTTTCTTGCAAGATAGTTTGTATGGATGGTGTTAACGGATTCCGGACACCATAGATAATGGTATGACCTTTGGATCCCCAAATTTTTCCTAAACTTCCGCCGACATTGCCGGCACCGATTATGCAAATCTTCATAAGTGGATCCTGTTTATTTGATTGTGCAATGTAAAAAAAAAAAGAAGAGAACGCACGTTTCTTTTTAAAGGAATAATTGAATATTTTAACAATGGTTGCTCTTTGAATAAACATTCCTTTACTTAGCACTATTGCACAGACGTATTTTCTAAAAAATTAAGGTGAATTATGAACCGCTTGTTGCTTCTTGTTATCGTTATGTCTTCGTCACTTTCTGCCCAAACCATTGATTCACTTTTTTACGGCAACTCAAAGAAGATCCAAAAAAATCCGTACGGATGGGGATTTATTGCTGGAACGAATGGATACGGTGATATTGGAAAATATCAGCGTTTTGATGTGATCGAAGAAGTTTCAGTTGTGGGAGCAAGTATCTGGATGGCACTGACGAAAGTTGTGAATACTCCCGACTCGATTACGGTAGTATTTAAAAAAACAGCAACAGGCAAACAGAATTTCGATTCACTTTCCGGTGGTCCCGGTGTGACGATTGCAAGTATAAAAACGATTACGACAAAGTTTGATACAACCGGAAAACCAACGACATTCAAACTTCCTAAATCATTCAATGTAGCCGGAGGAACATTTTCACCGGAGTCGATCTTTGTCGGAATCGAATGGGCAAGCACTGCGAATGATACATTTGCAGTGTTTTCAGACGATACTGCACAGGGTGAAAAAGCAGATCGTGCATGGGAACAACTAACCGGTGTGAGTTACAAATATCAACGCTTTAATGAACCCGGTGATTTTTCATGGGCGGTGGCAAACCTCGGCAATCTCGATCTCTGGATATCTCTCTTATATAAACAAGGATTATCATCCGTTCGCGATGAACAAGCAAAAATACCTCAACAGTTTGTTCTTGAACAGAATTATCCGAATCCATTCAACCCTTCGACAAATATTCGATTCTCTATTGTAAAGGGAGCATCGGTCTCTTTAACAGTGTATGATGTGCTGGGAAAAGAAGTGGCAACATTGGTGAATGAATATCTTGAACCGGGAACCTACTCATCATCATTTTCTGCGCGATCACTTTCGAGCGGACTGTACTTCTATCGATTACGTTCCGGAAATAGTATTGAAACAAAAAAAATGACATTAGTGAAATGAAAATTTTCTTTTCAACATTGTTGTTGATGTTAATGACGGTTGTTTATTCATCGGCTCAGGAAAAATTGTTTGTCGATCCGTGCGGTTTTCCGGATACGACTTCGTTGGAATACAGAATAGCAGCATCCGGAAACTGGGGATACGGTTATGATACATTGTTGATCGATCTTGCCGAATGGAAAAAAAGTCCGTTTGTCATTATCGATTCAGTCGGTTCAACCGCGCAAGGAAGGACAATGTTTGTGTTAACAATTCAAGATTCGACATCCGACTCTCTGAATCTTCGTCAACGTATTTGGATCCACGCACGCACTCATCCGAACGAAGTGCAGGGAACATGGGTCACCAACGAGATCATCAAGATACTTCTCGCCAACAATATTTTTTCACGGACAATGCGGCAACGGTATATCTTCAATATTATGCCGATGTATAATATCGATGGAGTACAATTGGGCTTGGGGTATGAACGGTTTAATGCAAACAAGATTGATATTGAAAGCAATTGGAATGCAGTATCTCCTCAAAAAGAGGTATTGGTTCTCCGTTCTCAATTTCAAAAATACATGGCGAAGCCAAATCCCATGCGGATGATGCTGAATATGCACTCTGCATATGACTGCACACGATACTTCGTTTATCATATGCCCGGAGGAACGACTGTTAAATACTCTCTTCTGGAACAGCGATTCATCAATTATGTACGAATGAATTTTCCGAATGCAATTGAAGCGCACACCTATTTTACCAGTTGGCCAACTGCACCCGCTACACAATATCCTGAAAGCTGGTGCTGGAGCAATTACAAAGAAAAGATTATGGCAATGACATACGAAGATGGTAATTGTGCTTCGGCGTCAAAATTTGACAGTACCGCATGGGCAATAGTAAAGGGCATAGACTTATATCTGCAGGATACGACAGCGGTAACTTCTGTAATTGCAGAAAACAATTTACCAGGAAAATATTTTCTTGAGCAAAATTTTCCAAATCCATTCAACCCGACAACAATTATCAATTATCAATTACCAATGACAAGCCATGTATCATTAAAAGTGTATGATATACTGGGAAGAGAGGTTGCAACATTGATCAATGAAAAACAATCATCCGGAACACATTCTATAACATTCAACGCTTCTTCGTTAAGCAGCGGAGTTTATTTTTATCGATTGACATCCGGTGCAGTGATTGAAATGAAAAAAATGCAACTCATCCGATAGGAATAGTATGAACGATCAACGAATATCTTGGCACGAATATTTTATGAATATTGCAGAACAGGTTGCGACACGAAGCACCTGCAGCAGGAAACATGTCGGAGCAGTGATTGTCCGTGACCGGACAATACTTTCTACGGGATACAATGGAAGTCTGCGCGGCGCTCCGCATTGTGACGAGGTCGGACATGATATAGAAAACGATCATTGTGTACGCACTGTCCATGCAGAGGCAAATGCTGTAGCACAATCTGCAAAACATGGCATTCGAATCGATCAGGCAGAAATTTATGTAACTGCATCTCCGTGTTTAACATGTTTCAAGTTGATTGCCAATTGCGGTATCACAAAGATTTACTATAAAGAATTCTATCGCGATGAACGGATCACTGAATACGCAAAACTTGCCGGCGTGAAGTTGGTCTATATGGGCAAACAATAAATTCTTATTGTGCATTTACCAAGGATATGTTAATGTGTTTTGAAACCGATACACTAATAGTAATATGCTCAATATTCTTTCGATGAGTATCCAAAAGATGAAACGAATGATTGCCATGTGAATTTGCAAATATTGTCCCGCCGGCATTTAAGAAATCGATATTTTTCCGTGTATAATGATTGTGGTTATGAAGATGTCCGTGTAATACTTTTCCAACCTTACCATCGTTAAACAATTGGAACAATCTTTTTTTCTTCCACAACTTCATTGTACTCGATTCAATGGTGTGCCAAAGTCGTTCTAATTTCCCGACTGATTTCTTCTGTTCAGTCTTATTAAAATGATGATGAATAAGAACAAGTATTGTTTTCCCTTTCAAGATCTCACTTGAAAATATTTTCTTCAACTGTTGATACTGATGTTTTCCAATCTCACCATTCGATCCCAAAGGATTTTTTAACGAACTCCATTGCGCAATAGAGTTAATTCCAACAAAAGCAACGTCCCGGATAATTTTGACAAATGGAAATACAGACGTGCCGGAAACATACTTGCAATCGTCAAATGTTTCTCGAAATGAAGAATAAAACTCTTTTACTTTTGCTTCGTAATCTGTTCCCTTGCAAAAACCGGGAAATGATAATACATCTTCAGCATGGTATGGACCGCCATAAACATCATGATTTCCGATTGTGACGGTCAATTTTGCAGGATCAAGAAGGTCAAATTCTTTCAATATCGAACGAGCATGTTCAAACTCTTTAGTTTTTGCCTGGTTGGTTATATCGCCGGTAATCACAATATGATCCACGGCAAGAGTTCTGCATTTCTCAAGTATTTGATAAAATGCTTCAGTTCGTTCCGGAAAGTAGTCAGGATTTAAATGTAGATCCGAAAGATGTGCTATTCGCATTGTGCGGAATTCTCCTTAAATACGAATCAAAATTACAAAGTGTTTATAATGAATAGATTACGGGAAGATTATCATACGATGAAGTAAGCAGCGGGGAGTAAGTCTTTATAAGAGAGATCTGAAAAATTCGTGATTCAATCATAGTGAGCGTAGTCGAACCATGATTCTTCTTGTAATGTCACACTTGGATTGTGCTCAGTGTGACTTTTCTTGGTTTAAGAATGATTTTCGGGCGTTCTATTTCTTTTCTGTTCAAACGTAACGGAAACATTAAACATATCTTCAAAAAGATCTTTCTTTCGCTCCGCTCCCCAAAATTCAATTTCAATGTCTTTTTTATTCTTTGTTGAGATCTGAAAACGTAATTTTTTACCAACAGATTTTATTTTCACATCAACAATTTTTCCGTTATGTGTTCTATCCAATCCATCTGCGATACGGAGTATTGCCGCAAGTTTAGAAACGAGTTGCTGATCTTCCAATGATAAAAGCCTAAAACCTTCATGTTTTATTTTAGGATGACTTTTTCGATGATAACGAGCAGCATTAGCGATGATCTCTTTTTCATTTTCGGTGAATCCCATCAACTCTGCATTCTTGATGATATAATATGAGTGACGATGATGAAGTGTATGCGATATTGCAAGACCGATCTCGTGTAATAATGCTGCAACTTCCAAATATTCCCTTTCAATGATTGAAAGATGATGCAACTTTTCGGTCTGATCGAATATTTTCAGGGCAAGGTCGGCTACTTGTTTGCCATGTTTAATTTCGTTTTGAAACTGCTGCGAAAGATTACGAACACTATTATATCTGATATCGGATAAATGATGGAAAGAAGGGCGCTTTTTTGCTTTTTCCATCGTATCGAAAATAATGCCTTCACGTAATGCATATTCCGATACCGTCATCTCCGAGATACCAAATTCTTTGAACGATTGTTCTAATATTATTGCTCCCGCAGGAATAATATCTGCACGCGATTGGTCTAAGCCTTCGATCTTCACCCGCTCATCAGAATTCTGCATTGAAAGAATTTTTTCAACCGCCGAGAATAATTCTTTGCTCGTAAAATGAACATTATTCAATGATTGTTCATTTCGTTCTTCACGAGTTGAAAGAATTATTTTTGCTAAATTCATTATCGTTCCCGAACTTCCGATCACTTGTTGATAATCGAATTTTGTAACCTCACGAACAATTGGCGTAAGCATTCCGCGAACATACTTTCGACACTCTTTGATGGCTTTTTCAGTCACGCGTCCAGAAGGAAAGAATCGATCGGTTAACCGTACTGCACCAAGCTTGATACTATTGCTTGTTAGTATCTTATTTTTCTTACCGATAACATATTCAGTACTTCCGCCGCCGATGTCGATGCAGAAAACTTTTTTATTGAACACCGGCAGTGCTTGAACAACTCCAAGATAGATCATCCGGGCTTCTTCAACACCGGAAGCAATTTCTATTTTTATTCCAGCCTCAGTTTTTGCGCGACGAATGAACTCTTCCTGATTCAACGCTTCACGGACTGCACTTGTAGCAATTGCGCGAATAGGAGCGTTGAACGCTTCGGCAATTTTCTTGAACAAGCGCAACGCTTGAATACCCCTTGTCATTGCATTCTCCGAGAGATATTTCATATCGGTAGAACCTGAACCGAGTCTCACTAATTCCTTTTCTCGCGCCAGTGTTCGGAATTGACCGGTCGATGATGAGTATTCAACAACGATCAAATGAAAGGAGTTGGTCCCGACATCGATTGCAGCAATATTTTTTTTATCTGATTGTGTTTTCATTGATAGAAGAATATACTGAAGTATGAATTACAAAAAAATCAATTTATTCATATTGGGTAAATACCCCGATGCTTGCGTCGGTTTTAGTATCGTCATGCTGAACTTGTTTCGGCATCTACAGTGTAGACCCTGAAACAAGTTCAGGGTGACGTGTCAAATACCCTCCAGTTTGCTGCGAGGATGATTTATTTTAAAGAGAAATTGTTCGAAGTATCCGCGGAGGAATATAAAAAAGTAATTCAGATTTATTTGGAAATGCAACGTTAAATTCTACACAGCAAATCGAACCTTTCTTCAATTGCACCGATTGAATTTTCTGTTGAAGAATTGTAGAATTAAATTTTCCTAAACTCGGCTCATGTCCAACAAGCATCAGAGTGTCATCGTTATTGTATTTTGTGCAGAGTTGAATGATATTTTCAACAGATCCCTCCGGTAAAAGATCATCACTAAGAGTAATTGAAGTTGATCTCTGGAATTTTGACGCGAGAATTTCCGATGTATTGTATGCACGTTTTAAAGGACTTGAAATAATATTCAATGGTGAGGTTATAATTTTTGCAATGCCTGCTGCATTTTTTTGCATCTTACGAATTCCGATCTTCGTAAGAGGTCGGTCATCGTTAGCGTAAAATCTTTTACCACGTTCTTCGGCAATTGCATGACGAACAATATACAATTTCATGAAATTGCCTCAACTCTTTTGAGGAAAATCTCTTGGAATAAGCTTTATTTGTTGAATATTTCGAAGTCGTGATTGCGAGATCATTTTTTGACTTTCAAAAGCATTTTCACCAATGTTCGGAGTGAGTCTTGTATAACTTCCATCCGGATGAAGAATACGGGAAGCAACATTATCTTTTAATGGACCTTCCAATGATTCCTGTAATACTTGTTTTGCAAGAAGAGGATCATCGATCGGGAACATCAACTCAACCCTGCGGTCTAAGTTTCTTCCCATAAGATCTGCACTGCTCATAAATAATTCTGAGGATCCGTCATTGTTGAACCAAAATACTCTGCTGTGTTCTAAATATCTTCCTACAATACTTATCACTCTAATATTTTCACTAACACCGGCTATTCCGGGGCGGAGGCAACAAATACCACGTATGATCAAATCAATCTTGACCCCAGCTTTCGAAGCAGCGTAAAGTTGTTCAATAATTTTTTGATCGGTAAGCGAATTTATTTTTAAGATCAACCGCGCTTCTTTTCCATTTCGTGCGTGATTCGCTTCCCGCTCAATAAGTGTCGTAATTTTTTCGCGCAGCGTAATTGGAGCAACAGCCAGTTTTGCAAAGGCTTCTTTCTTTGAGTATCCCGTTAGAAAATTAAAAACTTCCGAAGCATCATTTGTTATTTCTTCTCTGCAGCTAAAGAAGCTATAATCCGTATAGATCCGTGCATTGACAGGATTATAGTTTCCCGTTCCAAGATGAACATATCGTCGCAACCCGTCACTTTCTTTTCGAACGATCAGTGCCATTTTTCCGTGAGTCTTTAGTCCAACAAGACCATAAACCACATGCACACCTGCACCTTCAAGTTGCTTCGCCCATCCGATATTATTTTCTTCGTCGAAACGAGCTTTTAGTTCCACCAGCACGGCGACTTGTTTACCATTTTCAGCCGCCTCTATTAGAAGTGGAATCAACGGAGATTCTTTTCCGATGCGATACAATGTTTGTTTTATTGCCAACACATCCGGATCACTTGCCGCATTTTTTATGAATTGCACTACCGGAGAAAAAGAATCGTATGGATGATGTAAGAGAAGATCACCGCGTTGAATGATACTGAACATATCTTCTGACTCTTCATCTGAAATTTGATGAGCCGGTGAATACGAAAGATCTTTAAGTTCAGGACGTGGTAATTTCAACAAGCTCATTAAATGATTTAATCCGAGCGGCTGCTTGATCGGGTAAACATCTTCCTTTGATACCTCGAGATTCTCAATTAAAATATTTTTTATTCGTTCTGGCATTGTTTCCTGAACCCCAACACGAACTACCGAACCAAATTTTCGTAACCGAATTGATTCTTCGATTGAACTGATAAGGTCTTCTGCTTCGTCTTCTTGGATTTCAATATCAGCATTTCTGGTAACTCGAAAAACGTATGACTCTTTAACGATCATTCCGGGGAACAGAAGTCCAAGATTTGACGCAATGAGATCTTCAAGCCATACATATCGAAATGTTCCAGTATCAGAACGATCGTTTGGTATTTCTATTAGCCGCGGGAGCACATCCGGCACTTTCACACGAGCAAATCGCTCCTCGCCATTTTTTGAAGTGACAACGACGGCAAGATTTAAGCTGAGATTTGATATATACGGAAAAGGATGTCCGGGATCGAATGCTAAGGGAGTCAGCACGGGAAATATTTTACGTGCAAACAGATCGGCAAGTTTAGATCTATCTTCGCTTTTTAATTCATCAATTTTCAACAAACAAATTCCGGCATTCGATAATTTTGGATGGAGATCTTTCCAAAAACACTCGCTCATTTGTTTCACCATTGATGAAACACGTTCGTGGATCGCCTTCATCTGTTGAAGGGGAACCAAACCATCTGGAGAGTATTCTACATAATCAGCAATGATCTGCTCACGGATTGCAGCAACGCGAATCATGAAAAATTCATCAAGGTTTGAACTGACGATGGACAGAAATTTTACACGCTCCAACAAAGGATGCCGTTGATCGAACGCCTCTTCCAACACTCTGTGATTGAATTCCAGCCAGCTCAATTCTCTATTGATGAACAGGGAAGGATCGACAGAAGCGGTACCTTTCAACGGATACGGCAATACCTTTCGATTCTTTGATCGTTGTGTCCGTACATTTTTTTTTGGACTTGGATTTAGCTTTGTCCGCTTTTTGTTAAAATCTATCATACACAATTATAGATGAACATTTCTGTAGAAACAAGTAAAGAAATTGTTACCAGAATAGTTTATTTGTATTTGAATTTTAACGTTTTCCTAACACAACAATAATTAAATATTGATCTATGGATAACACTTAGCAAACATACTAAAAGTATTTTATTTGCAAAAAAAGGAGAACGTTATGTGTTCGTTATTGCAGTCACATTCATCAATTCTTTGCTCCACATCAACATTTGAAGTAAAAATAGCAGATTCCTTAAAGGAAATTGAAGCTGCATTACGCCTGAGATTTGAAGTATTTAACCTTGAATTATACGAAGGATTACAATCGTCTTATGAATCTGGATTTGATTCTGACGTCTACGATACATTTTGCGATCACCTCATCGTAAAAGAAATATCAACAGGCAACATTGTCGGAACATACCGCCTTTTGCCACAAGAGAAAGCCGAAAAGCATATAGGTTTCTATTCGGAGAATGAATTCGATCTTTTGAAATTTAAGAATATTCCCGGACAATCCCTTGAATTAGGACGATCGTGTGTTGCGAAAGAATTCCGATCTCTTGCAGTCATAAATTTATTATGGACCGGAATTTCTAAATATATAGAGATGCATTCAATCACCAATCTTTTTGGGTGCGCAAGTTTTCATACAAGTAATACAAAAGAGATAGCCGCCGCCTACGCATATTTACAATTATATCATTTTGCACCGGAAGAATTCAAAGTAAAACCTCTTGAGAAATGTGTGATGAATTTACCGTTCCAATTCCTAACTTCTCACGATATTGAATTGGCGTATAAACAATTTCCACCGTTGATTAAAGGATATTTGCGTCTTGGCGCAATGATCTGCGGTGAACCGGCGTACGACAAAGAATTTGGAACAACCGATTTTTTAATTGTTCTTAATGCACAACGCATTTCCGAGAAATATAAAAATCATTACAACAAATCTGTAAAAGCGGCATGAAGAGGGTTTTCAAGCTGCTGTTGTTTTTAATCGCATCGATCATTTTTTTGGTGATCGCCTTTTTCGTTCGAATTGGTCATTATGCTGTTCTAAAAAATCCACAACGAGCACTTTCCATCCTTACGACAATATGGGCGAAAGTAATGGTTTGGATATTAACGATCAAGATTATTCTTAAGGGAGATCAAAGCATTAGCACTGATGTTCCATACCTTATTATTTCAAATCATCAAAGTTATTTGGATATAATTATCATTGCTTCAAAAATTCGAACATTATTTGTTGCAAAAATGGATGTCCAATCGTGGCCAATCATAGGCTGGCTAGCTTCACTAGGAGGAACACTCTATATCGATCGAAAAGCTTTTCGAGGTGCAAAAGATTCAATTCGCAACATAGAAAAAGTGTTAGAAAATAGCATTTGCGTTACCATCTTTCCGGAAGGCACATCGAGTAACGGAGAAACAATATTTCCTTTTAGATCTGCATTATTTAATGCCGCACTTGCTTCAAAAAGTGGACTATTGCCAATGACATTGAATTATGAAAGAATTGATAATTTGCCTGTCAGTAAAGCCAATCGAGATTTTGTTTGTTGGTATGGCGAAATGACTTTTACAAAACATTTTTGGGAAGTATTGCGCTTAGATTCTATTGAGGTCTCAATTCTTCTTCATCCCGTTATTCATACCACAGATTTTCCAGACGCAAAAGAGCTATCCACGGTAACGCATAATACGATAAACAAAGACTTCAATAGATTTTTGTCTTAAGACTATAGTCATTCGTAAATGCATTGTGTTTGTTAAGACAACGTCAAGATTATATTACTGATGTTTTAACAAACCGTAACATTAGCGTAATATATGATTAACACTAAAATCGGATTTTATCTCATAATCTTTAGTTAAAAAACTTAAATCAGGTAAACAATGAAGAACAGATTCATCATTAATTTATTCCTTCTTTTAACGTCTCTTTTCTCAACAAATGCTCTATCCCAAGATCAGAGGCAAAGCGATTTAGATAAAATCAGTCAACGCCAGGCATTAACAGGAGGATCGCTTATTGGTAAAGTAACCGATGAAAAATCCGGCGATGATTTAATTGGGGCGAATGTATTTATTATCAATACAAAACTAGGGGCTTCAACGGATATCGAAGGGAAATTTCAAATCAAAAAAATACCTGAAGGAATATATGACATACGAATTTCATTCCTTGGGTATAAAGCAAAATTGATTTCTGGGGTAGCAGTTAAGAATGAAGAACAAACGTTGTTAAATGTTAGTATTGGTGAAGATCAAGGAATTCAACAGCAGGAAGTTGTTATCAGTGCATCTGTGATTAAATCCGGCGAAGGGGCAATCCTTGCGGAACGTAAAAAAGCATCGGGTATTGGAGACGGAATCAGTTCTGAACAGATGAAAAAAGCTCCGGATGCTAATTCTGGTGATGCATTAAAACGAGTTACCGGCGTTACGCTTGTTGATAACAAGTTCATATTTGTCAGGGGAGTGACCGATCGTTATAATCAGACCACGTTGAATGGTGCATCTGTTACGAGCACCAGTGTTGATAAGAAAAGTTTTTCATTTGATATGCTTCCCTCGAATCTTTTAGAGAACATGAATATTGCAAAAACTGCCACACCTGATCTTCCTGGAGACTTTACCGGCGGACTTGTTCAATTGAACACTCTTGACTTTCCGGAAACACGTTCAATAAAACTTGTTCTTTCCAGTGGATATAATTCAATCACAACGAATCAACCATTCAACCGCACTCAAGGCGGCGGGAAAGATTGGCTCGGTTTTGATGATGGAAAACGAAGTTTCCCGAATGAAGTGCAAACCGCATCACAAATTGGAACGCTGGGCACAAAACTTCCGAATACCTGGGCACCACGCAATACAAAATCACCATTAGCACAATCATTGAGCATTTCACTTGCTGACCGTTATGATATTGGGGAAGACCAACTAGGGATTGTTGCTGCGTATTCTTACCGCAACAATTTTCAGCGAACCAATTTTAATTTTAACGATATAGGTTCGACTTTTACACAATCCGTCCTCCACAAAAAAAATTCCGGAACACAGGATCGTTTTTCTGTTCTCTGGGGAGGGATTTTAGATCTCAGTTATAAGTTTGCTGATTTGCATAAGATCACATTCAAAAATAATTATAACAAAACAGCTGAAGATAAATATATTCGTACAAATGGAATTGATATCGACAATGATCAATATGTTCAATCATACTTAAGCGAATGGGAAGAAAGAGGGATGTTCTCCAATCAATTAGGGGGCGAACACAAACTTCCGGAAATCCTTAATATGAATATTGATTGGTTGGTCTTTTTTTCTGAAGCCAATACAGATCAACCAGATAGAAAACAGGTCGATTACAATTTAAGCACAGGGTACCCTGACACCGATCCATTTACAGTTAGTACGCAGCCTGAATATACAAAGAGAGCATGGGCATCTCTCTATGACCGTTCGCTTGGAGAAAAGATTAATATTACTGTTCCGATTGACAATGCAAAAATAAAGTTAGGAATATTGAACGAGAGAAAAAACCGTCATTATGATATCCGATATTATTCCATATCGATGGGATCAAACTCTGAGCTCGGACAATATGGAATTGATTCGGTGTTTGCACAGAGTAATTTTGGCGGGAGTAAATTCAATTATTTTGATTACACCAACCCTTCGGATAAATATTCCGCTAAACAGGAGTCATTTGCTGCGTATACAATGCTCGATCTACCATTTTCGATCGCGGATATTAATTTTCGATTTGCCGGCGGTGTACGAATGGAACATTCAATCCAAAATGTCTTTACGAATGGAAATTTTTCAAGTCTTGAACCCGTTGTCTCAACAATTGCGAAGAGAGACTTTTTACCTTCTGTAAACTTTTCTTATATCATCGATGAAGTTCAAAACTTACGCATAGCATACAGCCAAACAGTAAATCGTCCGGAATTTCGTGAGTTAGCCGGTGTTCAATTTTATGATTTTAATAAGTATGAATACGTTGTCGGTAATCTGAACCTTACACGAGCGCTTGCACGAAATTATGATATTCGATACGAAATTTTTCCCGAAGCAGGTGACCTTTTAGCAGTTAGTTATTTTTACAAGAACATTTCACATCCAATTGAGGAATTTAGAATAGTTAATTCTGCAACGTATAGAAGTTGGAAAAATGCCGATAAAGCCAAGAATTTTGGATGGGAATTTGAAATTCGGAAGAATTTTGGATTTGTTGCAGAGTATTTTAGAAACCTTCAATTAGTGGCAAACTATACAAGGATTTTTTCAGAAGTACCGTACCGTGAAAATTCCGGAAGTTCAGGTGTTGTAGAAGGAATTCGTCAAATGCAGGGGCAGTCTCCATACACCTATAATGTGTCGCTCTTTTTTGTTGAACCAAATCTTGGAACGTCTATTAACGTTCTTTACAACGAGTATGGTTCTAGAATAGATGCTATCGGAAATGCCGGAGTAGGCGATCTTAATGTGATCGAACATCAACGTGGAACAGTGGATTTTTCTTTAACGCAGCCCCTTGGTCTTTTAATCAATGGACTTGAAGCAAAATACACAATCAAAAATTTGAACAACCAACCTACTATTTATACTCATGGTGCGGAAGTGTATCGATACAATATCACCGGTATAACTCATTCCCTGCAATTTAGTTTTAACTTCTAACATTTTTCTTTATAGGCGAAGGGACAGGTCACTGTCCCTTTTTTCTTTACAAAAAATTAACACTGAATTAACTTTGAAGTAAATCCGTACTTCTATTTTGTTCACAATAAGAAGAACATACATTCTTGACTTGCTTAATACAACACATTCACATTCACATACACAAACGAAAGGAAATACAATGAAGAAATTGCTCACAATTAGTGCGTTGCTTCTTTTGCTTATTGCTTCTTTTTCAATTGCACAGCAAAAACCAACGAAAGTCATCGGTGCAGGGTTAGCCGCAGCGGCAAAAACACCATTTAATTTAACCGCAGGAAAATCATTAACCCTTTCTCGCGATACAGTATACATCCTTACCGGTTTTTATTATGTCGATTCATTAGCAACGCTGAATATTCAATCTGGAACAGTTGTGATGGGTGATAGCGTAACGCAAGGCACGTTGATCATCCGTCGTGGCGGAAAAATATATGCGGAAGGAACAAAAACTGAACCGATCGTATTTACATCATCAAAACCTGTTGGACAACGTAACCGAGGGAATTGGGGTGGAGTGATCATACTTGGGAACGCACCCACGAACAAACCGGTTACAACCAAAATTGAAGGCATAGATGTCGGTGGTGAGTATGGCGGACCGGATGCGAACGACAACAGCGGAGTGTTCCGATATGTTCGAATCGAATTTCCTGGTATAGTTATATCGTTGAATAACGAGATCAACGGATTGACAATGGGTGGTGTTGGAAGAGGAACAAAGATTGAGTACGTACAAATTTCAAATTCAAATGACGATTCGTTCGAATGGTTCGGCGGAACGGTTGATGCGAAGTATCTTGTAGCAATCAACGGAACCGATGATGAATTTGATACGGATTTCGGATATTCCGGTAGAATTCAATTCGCATTCGGAAAAAGAGATGCAAATTTTTGGGATGCAGCTGGTCAGTCAAACGGTTTTGAATCAGACAATGATGCGACACCAACAACTCAATCACCATTGACCTCACCGGTATTTTCGAACGTAACACTTGTCGGACCGCAATCCGATACTTCTGTTGCACTTCCTGTTGGACAAAAATTTGAGTATGGTGCTGTCATTCGGCGCAATACACGCTTGAGTTTCCATAATTCCATTATCATGGGATATCCGTTTGGTCTTTCGCTCCGTAACGATTCAACTGCCGCGTATGCATTGCAGAACAATTTACAAATCCGAAATGTGAGCCTGCAAGCTCGTACGAATGTATTGAATACATCATCAGTTGCCGCAGGTGTCGGATTTACGTTTGCAACATGGTATGGTTCTGCAGGTTGGAACAATCTTGGAGCAACTCCACGACAACCGTCAGCGATTGGTCTAGTCGATGTATTTTCATCAACACCTGATCCGCGTCCGACATTAGCATCGGAAGCAGCAACAGCAGGAACGGACTATTCAAGCAATCAATTGAATGATGGATGGTTTACTTCGGTATCATTCCGCGGAGCGTTCGATCCTAAAGCTACCCGCACACAACAATGGGATGCGGGTTGGACAAATTATGATCCGCAAAATACAAATTATGCAGGAACTTCCAGAATCATCTTTGCACAACGTCCGACAAAAGTTATTGGCGCAGGATTAGGTGTCGCTGCAAAGACACCATTTAATCTTACCGCAGGTAAATCTGTCACATTATATCGCGATACAGCCTATGTTCTGACCGGCTTTTATTATGTTGATTCACTTGCTACAATGAATATCCAGGCAGGAACAGTTATTCTTGGTGATAGCCTTTCACAAGGAACAATGATTATCCGCCGAGGCGGTACCATCAATGCAGAGGGAACAAAAACAGAACCGATCGTATTCACATCATCCAAACCGGTTGGACAACGGGTTCGCGGAAATTGGGGTGGAGTGATCATTCTTGGCAACGCACCAACGAACAAACCGGTAACAACCAATATTGAAGGAGTTGATATCGGTGGTCAGTATGGCGGTGATAATCCGAATGACAACAGCGGTGTGTTCAGATATGTTCGCATAGAATTCCCCGGTATTGTTATCTCTTTAAATAATGAGATCAACGGATTAACAATGGGCGGTGTTGGCAGAGGAACAACGATTGAATATGTTCAAGTATCAAATTCAAACGACGATTCTTTTGAATGGTTCGGCGGTACGGTTGATGCAAAATATCTGGTGGCATTAAACGGCACCGATGATGAATTTGATACCGATTTTGGTTATTCCGGTAACATTCAGTTTGCATTCGGAAAAAGAGATGCAAATATCTGGGATGCAGCAGGTCAGTCCAATGGTTTTGAATCGGATAACGATGCTACACCAACAACGCAATCTCCGTTAACCTCACCGGTATTTTCCAATGTTACACTGGTCGGTCCGCAAGCCGATACAACCATTGCTTTGCCTGTAGGAAATAAATTTGAATATGGTGCGGTCATTCGTCGTAATACCCGTTTAAGTTTTCATAATTCTGTGATCCTTGGATATCCGTTTGGTCTTTCAATCCGGAATGACTCAACGGCAGCTTATGCGTTACAAGGCAATCTGCAAATTCGCAATGTCAGTGTTCAAGCCCGCACCAATGTGTTGAACACATCATCGGTTGCTGCCGGTGTTGGGTTTACATTTGGAACATTCTTTGGAACGGCTGGATGGAATAATCTTGGTGGAACTCCTCGTCAACCTTCTGCAATTGCATTGGTGGATGTGTTCAATGCCGTAAATCCTGATCCGCGTCCGACAGTTTCATCAGAAGCTGCAACAGCAGGAACTAGTTACAGTAGTGTTCAGTTGAGCAAACCATTCTTTACACAAGTTGGATATCGTGGTGCATTCGATCCTTCAGTATCACGCAATGCGCAATGGGATGCGGGCTGGACGAATTACAATCCTAACAACACAAACTATACAACGTCAGTGAAGACAAATACCGGCTCAGCATCGCCGATTTCGTTTTCACTCGAACAGAATTATCCAAATCCGTTCAATCCTTCAACAACCATCAACTATGTTCTACCGGTTGCTGGAAATGTAACATTGAAGGTGTATAATTTAGTCGGACAGGAAGTTGCAACACTTGTGAATGATTTCCATACTGCAGGTGTCTATGATGTGAAGTTTGATGCATCAAGACTTTCTTCAGGCGTATATTTTTATAGCCTAAAAGCAGGAAACTATAATCAGGTGAAAAAAATGATGTTGTTGAAATAACATCATTCAAATCTATACGAATAAAAAAGGCATCACTAAACAGTGATGCCTTTTTTATATTTAAACAATCAGTAACAATCATTCTGTATCGTACAATGGAATATAACCGTTTGCTTTTACGACTTTTTGACCTTCTTGTCCAACGACCCAATCAACAAAATTCTTGATCTCACCTTCGGGCTGATTAATTGTATAAAAATATAAATACCGCGAGATAGGGTATGTAGCATTGCGGACATTGTCGGGAGTTGGCGCAACATCGTTTACCGAAAGACGCTTTACAGTATTGGCATATGCAAATGTGCTATATCCAATTCCTGTTGAATCATGAATGATGGCATTGATAATGGCATGCGTACCCGGCATGACCAAGCACCGTTCGGAATACGAATCTCCTAACAGAACATGCTCTTCAAAGTAGAGATATGTTCCCGAATTAGGTTCACGGCTGTATACTGTTATCGGGAGATCGTTCCCGCCAAGTTCTTTCCAATTTGTAATAGTTCCGTTAAATATTTTTCTTATGTCGTTGATCGATAGATTGGAAACAGGATTCGAAGGATGAACAACAATGCTTAACGCATCTTTCGCACAAAGAATGGAAACGCCAATTGATTTGTAACGTTGTGCTAATCGTTGCACCTCTTCTGTCGACAATGGACGCGATGATGCACATATTTCAGTAGTTCCGTTGATCATTGCTTCAATACCAATAACACTGCCGCCGCCTTCCACTGAAATTGATATGCCGGTATGCTGCAGCATATATTGATCCGCTAATCGCTGCACCAACAGCAGCATAGAATCTGATCCTTTGATGCGGAGAGTATGCGGTGAGTTGTTTACTGATACTGAATGCGGAGAACATCCGATACTCAACAGCATAAGAAGTGCCGGAAGAATCACGTATTTCATTTTTGCTCCGAAACGGAACGTAAACGAGCATTAAGAAAGGGCGAATGTTGATACCATGCGGGTTCTGTATTTCCATTTGCCAACGACACTGCAAAATTCAAGATCAAGGTAGAATGCTGGGCTGCAGCATCAAAGTTCATTTGCTGGTGCAGATCATCACTTGGTGAATGATATCTCTCTTCTGTCCATCTGGTGTAGCGGTTTATTCCATCACTATATGAAGTCGAATCATAATTCAAACCTTCGGCAATCAATATTGAAGGAATTCCCGCTTGCGCAAACATGAACTGGTCGGAATTTCGAAATTGATCGGGTCGAAACAGATCCTGTGGAATTTTATCTAAAAATAAATCGTGTCTTATTACGGTTTCACGCAGCAGATCGCCTAATGTGGATAGTTCTGCTCCAACACCTATCATCGATCGATTTTTTTCGAAGAATGATATTCCGTCGATGTTTATATTGGCAATTGTTTTGTGCAGTGGAACAATAGGATTGAGACAATAGAATTGAGACCCAAGAAACCCGCGCTCCTCACCTGTTAGAAATAAAAAAATAATCGATCGCTTTGGCTTTTGTGAACTCGATGCCAATGTCCGTGCAATTTCAAGTAAGGCAGATACTCCGGAAGCATTATCAAATACTCCATTATAGATGGAATCACCTTCAATAGCTGGACCGATACCAAGATGGTCGTAGTGAGCAGTTAACAAAAGATACGAATCTTTCAGTGCAGCATCATTTCCATTAATAATCCCAAACACATTGGAAGAAAGAAAATCTCGTTCCTTAAATTTTCCCTGAAAACTTGCTCGAAGTGCAAGCGTGAAACTTTTCATTGTGCCTTTTTTATCAAATGCTTCAATCTCTTCAAAAGAGTACGGTGCGTCGGTAAAAATAAAAGAAGAAAGTTTCACATTTAAAAGAATATTAAGATTTTCTGACGGAGAGAAAAGAAGCCGAACCTCTTCGAAGAGAAAATGTCGTTGCTGTTCGTACCAATCATCCATCGCCCGGTCCCGCGGATTCGGTATAAGAATACTCCCCCTTGCTCCGCGGGCAAGGGCAATTTTTTGTTTTATCGCAAAGGATGAATGCACTGTTTCCCGATCCCCGTCAAAGAATGTATCATCCATTGAATTCGGTTCACCGGATAAGAAAACAACGATCGCATTCTTTACATCAATGTTTTGGTAATCGTTATAATCAAATTCCGGAGCAATAATTCCATAACCGACAAAAATCAAGCGTACTGAAATTGGAATAAATGTTTGTGCGCCAGCAGAATAGAGAACATAATCTTCATGAAGACGAAGTGAATACGAATCTTTAGGAGCATACAATTTAAACTCTCGTTCCTCTATAGGAATGCTTCCATGCAAAGGAAAAGTCTGAAAATAACTTTCTGAGGATGGAATCGGTTGAATTCCATACGAACGCAGTGTTTCCGAGATGTAGGTGGCAGCACGTTCGCATCCTTTTGATCCGGTTCCTCTCCCCTCTAACGAATCATCTCCCAAAACGAAAATATGCTTTTTTATGGAGTCTGCGGAAACAGATAGCAAAGGCAATTCTGCAACTTGAGCAAATATGGTATTCTTCAAAAAATATACAAAGACAATACTAACAATAATTTTTCGCATGAGACTTCAATATTATTGATTACAATAATATAACATTAAATTGATTCGCTATAAACATGCATCGTGTAAATTGATTCAATAAAAACAATATCCGCTGCAAATGATACCATCAATTTATTATGACACTATCATCATTTATAACAATGGAACAGATTTCGATTAATCAATTAACGATTGATCCTAAGAGTTTCATCGTTCTAAGAAATGAAATCAAAATCAGTTTAACTAAAACCGAATTTTTAATTTTGTATTTAATGATGAGTACAAAAGGAAAAATACAATCAAGAAAAGACATATCAAAATTTGCTTGGGGCTCAGAATCGCTGGATCATCCAAGAACAATTGATACTCACATCAGTAATATTCGAAAAAAAATTGGTAAATTTAACGACAAGGATATTATTACCGTTATTAAAGGTGTTGGATATAAACTGGATGATTCATTGCTTTGTTAACACCTGTACAATAATCAAGGGACGTGAAATTTTTCAGTTTCTTTGTATAACGACTCTAAAAGTTCGTTCTGACTACTTATTTTGCGCAATAATAAAACCAGAACTGTTGATTTTTGTGTTAATTTGGCTGAAATCTGCAACATAAAGTTGTATTGAGATAAAATGCTTGATATAACACTTAACAATTCCATAATCTTATCTTAACTCCCGCATAAAGTCATCATTGTAATTTGTATCGGTTAGAAAATAAATCATGTAACACAATACAAAAAGGAGTACCAATGAAAAAACTTTTCGCAATGTTTGCTTTTTTTTCCACTATGCTATTTGCGCAAGATAGCGTGAGTGTTGCTACAAAAGAAGATGTAGAAAATGTAAAAGGGGCACTTGACGGATTAAACGAATCATATCTTGAAACAAAAACGACCGTTGATGCTTTGAAAAAAATAAAAATCTCCGGATACGTGCAAGCTCAATATCAAGCGACCGATGGAATTACGGGGACGTCTTTTAATGGCGGTTCTGCACCGGCCCCCGGAGGATTTTCCGGCGGCGCGTTTCCAAATGATGTCAGTTCACGATTCTCGGTCCGCCGCGGAAGGATTAAATTCAATTATGATAACGATCTTACACAATATGTAATGCAGTTTGATGTTACACAAGGCGGACTTGCCATTAAAGATATGTATGCATCTATCAAAGAACCATATTTGAAATTAGCGACGTTCACCGGCGGTATTTTTGATCGTCCGTTTGGTTTTGAAATTTCGTATTCATCAAGTATGCGAGAAACACCTGAACGATCAAGGATGTATCAAACATTGTTCTCCGGTGAGCGCGAACTTGGTGCTAAAATTGAACTTGCACCGCAGAGCGGAATGTTAAGTATGTTCAATGCGAAAGTTGGTATTTTCAACGGAAACAATAATAACAACAATGAAAATGATAACAACAAAGATATTATCGGTCGTGTTGGTTTCCAGCTTCCATTCAACGAAGAGAATTTGGAAATTGATGGCGGAATTTCATTCTATTCAGGAAAAGTTACGAATGGTACACGAGTAATTTGGGAAATTGATAAAAGTACTAAAACGTGGAAATATGATTCAACCACAACAAATAATGGCAAATCATTCGATCGATCGTATGTTGGCGTAGATGCTCAACTCTATTATGATATTCCTGTGATTGGTGGGTTTTCACTTCGTGGTGAATATATCACCGGAACACAGCCGGGCACTGCGGCTGCTTCAACATACTATGTCTACAGCAAAGGAAGCGGAACACCGCTTTACTCACGGACTTTTTCAGGATTCTATATCAACTATATCCAAAACATCGGAATCACAGAACAGATACTTGTAAAATATGATCAGTACAATCCAAACACAAATATCAAATCAAGCGATATTGGTGCAACAGGAAGCAATCTTACAACAATCGGCGATATTACCTATACAACACTTGGTCTCGGGGTTGTGCATCATTTCGATGGTAATGTAAAATTGGTATTATATTATGAAATGATCAGTAACGACAAAGTGAATAGCGCAACAACAAACGCTTCGCTCTTGCCGTTCAAAGAAGATGTAAAAGACAATGTGTTAACGGTTCGTATGCAATATAAATTCTAATTATAAATGATTATCAATAATTTTTTTAGGAGAAATTCAATGAAAATAAAAACTGTAATAATAGCTTTCATATTAGGAATGTTCTCGTTTGGTTTTGCACCAAACAATGAGGTCATTACGGTTAAAGGTTCCGATACAATGGTAATTTTAGCGCAGCGATGGGCTGAACAATATATGACAAATCATCCCGGTGTCACTATTCAGGTAACCGGCGGCGGTTCAGGAACAGGGATTTCCGCATTGATCAATGGCACAACCGATATATGCAACGCCTCACGACCAATGAAACAATCAGAACGTGAAAAATTAAAACAACGGTTCAACACGCTTGGTGTTGAAATTAAATCTTCGCGCGATGGTTTGGCAGTCTATGTTCAAGAATCGAATCCCGTGAAAGAATTGACGCTTCAACAATTGAAAGATATCTACACAGGGAAAATAACAAACTGGAAAGATGTCGGCGGTAATGATGTAAAGATCATTCTCTACAGCCGTGAAAATAATTCCGGGACGTATGTTTATTTCAAAGATAATGTGCTTGGTGGTGAAGATTATGCTGCAAGTGCACAAAACATGCCAGGGACCGCAGCAGTTGTAAACGCAGTTGCAAAAGATAAAAACGGAATTGGGTACGGCGGCGCAGCATACGGAAAAGGCATTCGCTTTGTAAAAGTGAAACGTGATGCAAAATCTGAAGGATACGAACCGATCAAAGAACATGTTATGACGGGTAACTATCCAATTTCACGCTTCCTCTATATGTACACGCGCAGCAAACCAACCGGTGCATTAAAAGAATATATTGATTGGATATTAAGCACCGAAGGTCAAGAAATAGTCTCCAAAGTTGGATATTTTCCAATAAAGTAATCTCTTTTTACTCTAATGAAAACCCTGCAAAATTGCGGGGTTTTCGAGTTTGTAGCTATTCCTTAACAATTCCTTAACATTGCACTAACTATACGATAACAACAGTTTTGTAATTTTGTACCATTAAATTAAGGTGAATTGAACGGATGTCTCAAAACCTGCTCAAAAAAAAATTCAGACTTGGTGAATTTCTTGCTGAAAAATTTATAACCTTTATCGCATTTTTTTCACTTGCAATAATTACTCTTATCTTTGTTTTCGTATTTCGCGAAACACTTCCAATTTTTTACGGAAAGAGTGAAACAGTAACTTCTGCGCCTCAAATAATTGAGGAACAAGAAACATATGGCGGAGAAGGCGTTCAAGAAGTTGCAATGCAAAGTAAAAAAAGTTCGCACGATAACGAAGGGGTCGCGTCTGTTAACAATCTCACCGGAAAAACATGGCAGCCAGTTTCCGATACTCCGAAATTTGGACTCATTCCGCTGGTTATCGGAAGTTTTAAAGTTTCGCTTATTGCAGTTCTCTTTGCGGTACCGCTAGCGATTCTTGCGGCACTTTTTACTTCATCCTTCGCACCGAAATGGGCAAAAGAATTATTGAAACCAGCAATCGAAATTCTTGCAGGTATTCCTTCGGTAGTGATCGGCTTTTTTGCATTGATTGTTTTGGCATCATTTTTCCAAAATATTTTTGGATATCAATACAGGCTCAATGCGTTCGTGGGGGGTGTAGCACTTTCGTTTGCAGTCATCCCAATTATTTATTCGATCACCGAAGACGCAATCTCCCGTGTTCCAAAATCATTAACAGAAGCATCGCTTGCGTTAGGCGCAACAAAATGGGAGACATCATTGTTCATTGTTCTTCCTGCTGCAACACCCGGAGTATTTGCGGCGGTGTTACTTGGGATTGGCCGTGCATTCGGTGAGACAATGATCGTGTTGATGGCAACAGGAAATGCAGCAATGCTCACTGCTTCGCTGTTTGAGCCAGTACGCACAATGTCGGCAACGATTGGGGCGGAGATGGCGGAAGTTGTTTTTGGCGAGACACATTACAATGTTCTCTTTCTTATCGGGTCGATATTATTTTTCTTTACATTCATGTTGAATGCCATTGCAGAGCTTTTTGTTCGCCAACGAATGATGAAAAAGTTTCAAGGATTATAAGATATGATGAAGAAAAAAATATTTGGTGCTTCGGTATATTCTGCTACTGCTATTTCCGCCTTTTTTATTTTGGCAATTGTTGCAGTTGTTATGGGCAACATTATTCTCGAAGGTTCATCAACCATCTCATGGGAATTTTTAACAGGTAAACCGACGCATGGAATGACCGAAGGAGGAATTTTTCCGGCAATTTTTGGAACATTTCTTTTGGTTGTTATCATGTCAATTATCGGTGTACCAATTGGAACAATAACAGCAATCTATTTAACAGAATATGCAAACCAACGTTCGCCTCTTGCTCGGCTAATTCGTTTTGCGGTAAACACTCTTGCAGGTATTCCTGCGATCGTGTTTGGTTTATTTGGACTTGGATTTTTCATTCAATTTGTTGGCGGTTCGATGGATAGAGCATTCATGCCGGACGGACAACTGCATTGGGGGCAGCCAAATATTCTGTGGGCAAGTTTAACAATGGCAATCTTGACCCTGCCCGTTGTTATTGTCTCTGTTGAAGAAGCATTACGATCTGTACCGCGTGAATTGCGCGAAGCAAGCCTTGCACTTGGAGCCACAAAATTTGAAACGGTATGGAAAATTGTCGTCCCAAACTCGCTTGCCGGAATGTTGACCGGAGCTATACTTGCCGTTAGCCGTGGTGCGGGTGAGGTTGCCCCAATATTATTTACCGGGGCTGCATATTTTCTTCCCAAGTTACCTAACTCGCTTTCCGATCAATTCATGGAATTGGGCTATCATATTTATATTATGGCAACACAATCACCCGATGTTGAAGCAACGCGCGGAATACAATATGCAACAACGCTTGTCTTGCTCGTGCTTACGTTTGCGCTTAATTTTTCCGCAATATTTTTACGGTATAGGGTTCGTAAAAATATGGCAAGTTAATTTAATATATCCGACATTGATACTACAACTATGGATGAACTAAAAACAAAAATAAGAATTGAAAATTTTAATTTTCATTACGGTGCAAAGCACGCCCTGAAGAATATTACCATGAATATTCCGGAACATCGTGTGACCGCATTGATCGGTCCTTCGGGATGCGGTAAATCAACATTTTTACGTTCGCTGAATCGTATGAACGATCTCATCGAAAATATCCGCAGTGAAGGTACCGTTTTGGTTGATAATGTAAATATCTATGAGAAGACAATCGATGTCGTTGAACTAAGAAAAAAAGTTGGAATGATCTTTCAAAAATCGAATCCGTTTCCGAAATCCATTTTCGATAATGTTGCGTATGGTCCGCGCATCAACGGCATTAAGGATAAAAAGAGGTTGGATGAAATTGTTGAACGCAGTTTGCAACGAGCTGCTCTGTGGAATGAAGTGAAAGATGATTTATCAAAGAACGGACTTGCTCTTTCAGGGGGTCAACAACAGCGTTTATGCATTGCCCGTGCGGTTGCTGTTGATCCTGAAATCTTGCTAATGGATGAACCGGCAAGCGCGCTTGATCCCCTTGCTACAACAAAAATTGAAGAGTTAGTTCACGAACTAAAGGAAAAATATACCATTGTTATTGTAACCCATAACATGCAGCAGGCAGCTCGAGTAAGCGATTATACAGCATTCTTCTATATGGGCGAAATGATCGAGTTTGATACGACAAAAAAAATATTTACGATGCCTGCAAATAAGCAAACGGAAGATTATATTACAGGACGATTCGGGTAGCAA
>CAYHFN010000007.1:37177-45416 GCA_964355925.1 uncultured Chitinophagaceae bacterium | reverse complement strand
ATGGAACGACATTTTCAACAAGATCTTGAACAATTAAAATCCGATGTTATTAAAATGGGAAGCGCGGTCGAAAAGAATTTGTTTGATGCGCTTGAAGCTGTGATGAACAACGATCAAGCGCTTGCTTCAAAAGTGATTTCGTCGGACGGTGTGGTCAATCAATTCGAGATCGTGATTGATAATAATGTTGTGGATCTTCTTGCACTTCAGCAGCCTGTTGCGAGAGACCTTCGATTTATTTTAGCAATACAAAAGATCAACAACGATCTTGAACGGATCGGCGATCATGCAGTGAATATTGCCGAATCGGCATACCGACTGACAGAAACACCGCAAGATGAACCCCTTATGGAAATCCCGAATATGGCAAAGATCGCCAAAGAGATGTTCCAGCAAGCGCTCGACAGTTTTATTCATCTGAATGCACAACTTGCACAAAGCGTATTGGAAAGTGATGACCGCATTGATACACTGAACCGGGAAATGAATTCGCAAGTTGTTAAGTTCATTAAAAAAGATAAAAAGAACATCGAAGGGGGATTGGAACTGCTCCGCATTAGCAGGAATTTAGAGCGTGTAGCGGATCTAACCACGAACATTGCTGAAGAAGTGATCTTTCATACGCAGGCGAGAATTGTAAAACATCACGCCGAAGAAAAGTAACAGTGTTACACCGATAATTCTTTTAGCATCCCGCGAAAAATAATACCGTGAAACGGCATCACTGAATACCAATACAATCGTCCCAGCAAACCCAACGGACGAAATGTTGCAGTTTGAACAAGTGTGTTGTTGATGATCTTAAATTCCAACCATGCTTCCCCGGGTAATTTCATTTCGGCATATAACAATAAGCGTTGTTCTTCTTTATTAGCATATAATACTCTCCAAAAGTCAAGAGAGTCACCCGCCGAGATCATTGTACTGTTCTTCCTTCCTCTTCGCAATCCTACACCGCCAAAAAGTTTATCAATAAATCCGCGCAGCACCCATAGCCAATTTGCATAATACCATCCATGGTCTCCGCCAATCGACCAAATTTTATTTACTGTTCGCTGGGTATTGATTATGGCGTGCGATCTGTGATCCACTAAACATCCAAAGGTAGGAACATGGATGAGTTTAGAAATTCCTTCATATAGGACATTGCTCGAAAGCGCATCGGTCCAGCGTGAAACAACCTCTTCATTTTGAATTTTATTGAACGCATACTGTATTGCTTCTTCGTATGATAACAAAGTTATGCCAAGCCGTTCTGCTAAATCATTTTTTCTGCAAATGATCTCCACCCCCATACTTTTTACGAGGTTTGTCGCCAGCGTGAACGATGTGGACGTGACAAAATACAGCCAGTATGATGATAACTTTGGAGTCAAGACGGGAACAGTAATGATTGTTCGTTTAAGGTTTCGAACCTTTGCAAACCGGAGCAATATTTCTTTGTAGGTGAGAATTTCCGTTCCGCCGATATCAAAACTGTAATCATATAAGTTTTCATACAACAAAACGCCTTGAAGGAATTCGATGACATTTCTGACTGCGATCGGCTGTGATTTTGTATTGAGCCATTTTGGTGCGATCATCACCGGTAATTTTTCAACCAGGTCGCGTATAATTTCGAACGAAGCGCTGCCGGATCCCAATATTATTCCAGCACGCAGTGTTGTAAGATGAAATGTTGCAGAGGAGAGGATATCTTCAACCAATTTTCGCGATGTTAGGTGTTTTGATAATTTTTCATCATTAATGATCCCGCTCAGATAGATCACCTGACGTGCTTTAGTGCGCTGAATTCGTTCTTTGAAATTATTTGCCGAGGTCTTTTCGAGTGTTTCAAAATCTTCGTTTTCAGCAGACATTGAATGGATCAAATAATATGCCGCATCAATATCATCTGGAATGGCATTTAAAGATTGTTGGTCCAAAAAATTAACTTCTATCACAGTGATCTTACCCGAGTGATATTTCCCAGCATCGAATCGAGCTGTATCACGCACACAGCAGATCACTTCGTGACCGTCGTTTAGCAGTATAGGGAGCAGCCGCTGACCAATGTAGCCTGTTGTTCCGGTGAGTAGAATTTTCATAAAAGAATGGTAGTTGTTATTTTTCGCTTTAGAACAGAAAAGTAGAGCAAGGGTGATAAGTGCAGCAATGATAACGATGGAGATTGTTCTTTCGTTCCAAAACTCTGTGTGGAGAACCGCGTGTTAGATTTTTTATCAATCAGAGAGCATAAAATCATATACTCCCAATCATGAGTGTAGAAAGGAATATTATATTTTCATCGTTTCTCAAATATGAGATTAGAGAATGAAACACCAATTGCTTATTTCCCAACTCTCTTCAGCAATTCATCCCTCTTCAACGTGATCAAATGACCGATCGGTTTTCCATTGCGATAACTGATTGCTCGGAGTGTGATCGGTCCATCGGGAAGTTCAATGGGATCAGTATATTGCAGTGAATGGTCATCAGGCATTGTGTCATCGATCGTATAATATATTTTTAGATCCGACAATTCTTTGTCCATGATAAGAATCAGAGTATCATTTCGTAACGACGTTCTTATTATTGCATCGTACACGGCGCGGCTGTAATTGATATCAGCCGCATCGGCGCGGGTGAAGTGTGTTTCCATTCTCTGCGAAAAATTCTTCCAATCCTTCTTTTCTTTCGGTGACCAATAGACCTCTGACAATGCCCACCCACGCGGATACATCATATATTGTGCCGCACGAAGATTCGGAATTTGTTCGGTCCAGAGATTTCCCTGTCCGCCTAAAATATATTTTGCATCAACACCGTCGGGAACAGGCTCAAAGCTGTAACTCTTTTTCACCCGCAGACTTGCATAGATCGGCGGATCGACCGTTTGATCTCCTTGATTATAATCCAGATATGCGAACGTTGTCGGTGTCATCACAACATCATGTCCCATTTGTGCCGCTTCAATTCCTCTTTTCACTCCACGCCAGCTCATCACCGTTGCTTCCGGAGAAATTCCTCCTTCTAATATCTCATCCCATCCGAGAAGTTTTTTTCCTTTTGCTTTCAGGATTTTTTCCATCCGGTTCATAAAATATCCCTGCAAATCTTCGACATGACGGATGTTCAATTTTTTCATCAGTGCTGTGCATCCCGCATCCTGCGCCCAGTATCCTTTATATGCTTCGTCTCCACCAACGTGGATGTACGGACTCGGGAACAACGCAGTAACTTCCTCGAATACCTTCTCTAAAAATTCATATACTTTTTCATCGGAGGGATTGAGTGTATTTTCGATATTCATTTTAAAGGTGCCATTCCCGTACCATTCCGCAAAGTGCGTTCCGGGATTCACACGGGTGCTTGTATCTTTTCTGGTGCTCAATTCGGGATACGCTGCAATTGCCGCCATACTGTGTCCCGGAAGATCGATCTCAGGAACGATCGTAACGTTGTGCTGCTGTGCAAATTTTATTATTTCTTTGATATCGTCCTGCGTATAATATCCTCCGACGCTTGCGGCTTCGCCGGGCAGCGGTTCTGCGCGCGAACCAAATGCACCGGCACGTTCTACACGCCATGCACCGATTTCGGTCAGTTTAGGAAATGCTTTGATCTCGATACGCCAGCCGTGATCATCCGTTAAATGCCAATGGAAGATATTGTATTTATACCGTGCGATCTGTTCGATATACGTTTTCAAATCCTCTTTGGAAAAGAAATGCCGACTCACATCGAGCATCATTCCGCGCCATCCAAATCTGGGATAGTCGATTATTTTAACTGCAGGGATCGTCCATTCAATTTTTGAAACAGCACTCGCTTCGATCTCTTTCGGCAGCAGCTGGAGGAGTGTCTGCATACCGTAAAATAATCCGGCATTGGTGTTTGCAGAAATAACGACTTCCTGCGAAGAGGATTCAAGAATATATCCTTCTTTCCCGATCTGTTGATTCTGTTTATCCAAGAGTTTGAATTGGATCGAGCCGGTCGTTCCTTTCTGTGCCGAAAGAGAAAATCCTGTTGGGATATTTATTTTTTGAACAAACATTTCCGCAATTATTCCCGATTCATTTTTATTGTAACTGATCGTCGTTGCGGTTGTTATCGTGAACGCTCCATTCAACAGCTGAATCTCAACGGGTTGAGGAATGAGTTGCAGTGAATTATTTTGCGCATCAGAGAAAAGAATTGTAAACAACAAAACTATAATGATGGAATATATTTTTTTACCGATGAGAATATTTTTCATTTGTATACCATTGATTAAACTGAAGAGGGATTTTTATACATTACCAGAGAAAACAACACCGCAAAAACAGTATACACAATTGCTATAATCAAAATGGCAATCTCTTGGTTTTGAGATAGAACTTTAAGTAAAGCAAACGCTCCAACAACAAAATGGGTTACATTTCCCACAACGATCGGTCTGCCGTAAATTCCTCCAAGTAAAGACTCTTTTGCCAGCCAGTTGAGCATTGCAAAGCCAAAATAGAGAGCGCCGAGCAATTGCAGTATCACGGTAAGAGTGGCAGTTGTATGCGCATGAAGAAGCGTTGATATCTCCTGAGGAAAAAAGGAGAGAGCAATTCCGGTCGCACCAAGGACGATTGAAGTGGCGGTCATTAAATATTTTGTGTTCATTAGTTTTTTTAGTAAGCATACCGTTCGTTTAACTTGTCCGCTCGCCACAGCGAGTCTTCGACCGGCTCTTTGGCGCATACGAACGGTATGCTTTTCATTTTAGTTTTTTATTTCTTACTGGTGGTAAAAAATTTTCACCAGTGACAATATTTTTTCCGGTTTTTGCTTCCAACTCTTTGCGTGCATTTTTAGCAACAGCGCCTCCTTTTTTTCCCGCTGTTGCATTTTCTTCCAATCCTTTTGCTTTTTCCGTTTCTGCAATTTGCCGTGTAGAAAGTTCAGCTAATGCGGTAAAGATCAATTCTGCTTCCGACATGTGATCTCGTAAATTTTGCGACTTCAATCCCTTTAGGTCTTTATGTTTCTTTACCGTTAAACCGGTCCATTCATGATGAATAATATTTGTGAGCCAAGCGAATTCATCCTGTTCTTTTATCCCTGAATCTTTCCAATAATCAGTCAGCTTGTTTCTGGTTTCCTGTCCGGTCATGCGTTGTTGTATCCACTTTTCGCTCCGCCCCAGGGTTTGCCAGTTTTCTCTTGCCCTGTCTAAGCTTTGTTCGGGATCAGAAATTTCCTGCATTCGTTCGTAGCCAACTTTAGCCAGCCATTGCTTAAATGGTTCGGCTTTGGGGGAGGGAATTGATTGTATAAGTCGTAGAAGCTGTTCGGTATCAGCAACATCGGTCTTGTAAAATTTGCCATCAACTGATTGCATTTTCAGTTGACTACAATTTGTAGCCAACTGACTGCCTTCTGCTTTTAGTCTGGTTTTTAATACACTCCAATACTTTCTTGCATTAGGACTTCCGGTTAGTATTTCTACAATATCAACAATACTGAAATACCATATTTCTTTTTCGGCATCCCAATGACTTCGCACTTTTTTTTCTTCAAAGAGTTTAATATTGCTCATAATTTACATCTCTAGAAGTATTTAATTTTTATTGTATCTCTTCAAACTCGCCGGCGGTTTTGTTTTTGCGGACATTGTCCCATAAAAAATATCGTCCGTTCATGGAAATGTAAATTCCATTTGGGAGAGTTTGCACGAATGCCAGTGCGCTGCCGAGATTGAACAATCCATCAGAACTTCCGAATTTATAGGGTATCATTGCACCGGTCAAAACAATAGTTTTATTGAAGATTGTTTTGGCAAGATAGCGCGCGGTTTCAACCATCGTATCGGTGCCGTGTGTTACAACGATCTTATCTTCCGGTGATGCAATGCAATTGTCCGAAATGATTTTGCGGTCGGCATCGGTCATATCAAGACTGTCGATCATCATCAATGTTGCAATATGCACATCAATACGCGAGCGACCGAGGGAGAGCATTTCGTTGAGATGCGTCTCTTTGAAGAAGAGTTGCCCGTTCAACTCATTGTATTCTTTATCGAATGTTCCGCCGGTAACAAAGATTTTTATTGGCATAGTAGTAATGGTTAATGGTATCTATCGCAAAGGCGCAGAGATGCAAAGAATTATTGTGATAATGTAATCGGAGTTTAAGAGAATATCAACGATTACTATAAAAGGTCGTCATTCTGACGTATGTCAGCATCTTTCTCCAATAAAAGATGCCGAAATTCCGCTTTTAGAATCCCGCGCATTGCGGAATCCAGAAGCGGGACAAGTTCGGCATGACGTTCTATTTAATCAATAATGGAATCCTATAATTTATTCTGCTGTTCCAGCAATGCGCGGATTATTTTCATTTCTGATTCCAGTCTATCCATCTGTTCGTTATGTTTCGTCCACACCTCGCTTCGTTTGATGGACTGTCGTTCACCCATCTGTGCTGCGCGGACAACTCTATCCATAAAGAAACCAAAGACCCACACACCAATGAAACCGAGCGGAACAATGACGATAAGAAGGGAGCGGAGCCGTGGAATGCCAAAAAAGATCTGCAGTTTATCGCTTGCGGTGATGATAAGCAGTGTGAAATTGAGGATGACAAGAAACGATTGTCCAAGATCGAATCGGTATTTTTGAGCAAAGAATATTTCTCGCCATCGGGCAAGACGAACACGAACGCTGTGTTGATCGTTGTCAGTTTGTTTCATGGTGAATCTCCTTCGGATTGAATTTCAATTTTTTCTGTTACACTTCTTAAAAATCTTTGATTAAAAATGGCAAATTGCTAAGCAGGATTCAACTTTATCAACCATACTAATTTGTCTGATTTAACTGTGTTTTAGCGCAACTTGCGATTGCTTGCATTGTTTGTGTGTAGTATATTCATTCATATTAATATAAGACAGGACAGTCATGAATCGTTTATACTTTTTTTCTTTTTTATCCATTGCACTTGTTGTTCTTTCCATTGCTCAGCCAAAGAAAAAAAATATCCTCACTAAAAGTGTAACTGCGCTCAGCTTTGTGGTGAATTCACCCGCTCAAACTTCCGCGTGGGATAATCCTGATACGGAGAATATTGATGAATCGATGGATGGAGTGTGTCAAGATGCCAGTGGAAATTGCACAATAACCGCTGCTACGGAAGAAGCACAATTTATGGATGAAGCAGTAACAATTACGTTTGCTTCTTCGATGACAATATCAATTATATCCGCTTCCGATGAACCATTAGGCGAATTGGGAACACTGCCAATCGGGTCAAAAATAATTGGAGGGGATAAGAATATAACAATCACCGGAATTCCATTTGGAGGTCCTCTTGATCTTACTGACAATTGTGAGATCTCTGGAATAAAATTCAACAACATTCCTGTAACAATGGGAAGCGGAAATGTTATTACAGGATGCACGTTTGAAAATACAGGATCCGTCCCATTCGGACTGATATCCATTGATGGCTCCAATAATATCATCGGTGGATTAAATGTTTCAGATAGAAATATTTTCAAGAATGGAAAATCGTATGGAATTGCAATTGCTCACGCGAATGGTGAAGGAAACAATCAGATCCTTGGAAATTACATCGGAGTAAATGAATCAGGAACTTCTGCAAACGGAAATGCGACCGGCATTCTCGTTGCCGCTGAAGCGGGTGAGGGAAATAATCGTATTGAAGGAAATGTTATTTCTGGAAACACGTCGAACGGGATTTCGGTAACGGGATCGGATAACAATATTATCCGCAACAATAAGATCGGCACTGATGCCAATGCTGCAGCCGCCGTTGGAAATAAACAAAATGGGATTGCGCTTGTCAATGCCAGTCATACTACAATAGAGCAGAATGTGATATCGGGAAATATATTGAACGGGATCCTTTTATTGGGAGACGATAATATTCCGACCGGCTCTTCCTTCAACACCATAAAATTCAATTTTATCGGTGTCAACAAGGATACGATACCAATACCGAACAACAATTTTGGAATTCAGCTTACCAACAACAGCAATGAGAATATCATCGGTTCAACATTGGCCACCGATCTTGATACGAATGTGATCGCATATAATTCAAAAATGGGGATTGCCGTATGGTCGGACGGAGCAATGTTTCCTAAAAAAAATATTTTTCGCCGCAACAGAATGTACCGCAATGGTAACCCGGGAATAACGCTCATTCCCGGATCGCAGGATACCATTCAACCGGCGATCATCGACAGTCTCAAAAAAAACGGAGCAGG
>CAYHFN010000007.1:35329-37077 GCA_964355925.1 uncultured Chitinophagaceae bacterium | reverse complement strand
GTTACGGCAATGTGCGAGGGTGGACATATGAAATATTCGCACCTAGAAACATTCCCCGATGTTCAGGGAATTGCAGCAGGAATGGGAATTCCACCATCGATCGCATTTGTAGGAGGATTGGTCTTATCGTTTGCGGGTGCGCCGACATTCACCACAACATTGAACATCCCCGGAGAGTCAACTCCAATAGCAGCAAACACATCATTCAAGATTGGGGACTTTGGCGTTAATTTGTCGGTCAGCGGAACTGCCAGTACAACATTTGCCAGTTGTAACGATGTTGATCTAACTGGTACGATCACAATGGCTGCCGGAGTATCAAAAGATTTTACATATGGATTTAGTTTAGGCACACTTCCATGTCCTTCAGAACCCGGAAGAGCGCAACTATGTCAGATTGCAAATTCCTTAGCGAACGTTCTTCGAGTCGGTGCAACACTTTCCGGTGAGATCAGCGGAACAGCAACGCTTGCCGAAGGGATCGAAATTACCGGCGGAAGCGGCGGTGCTACGCTTGCGCTTACTCCATTCCTGGATATTGCAACAATTCATGCGAGCGGAACCGGACAGGTTACATTTAGTTTTGAAGTCCCTTCATTTTCTGTGACCAATGTTGATGCGTCGGTTACGGTCACCATTTCAGAATCGATATCAAGATATTCACAATCATGGACATTTCCACAGTCATCATCATTTGTCATCGGAAAAAATTACGATAGCGAAGAGAAGAATATTGTTTTCGCGAAGGTTCCGTACAAACCCTTCAACGGAAAAAGTGTTGGCGTTGATACAACAGTGCAAAAAGGAATTGCATGGAATGCAAAACCGGCATTTGCTGTCGGACCAAACAATACAAAAGCATTTGCATGGGTTTCGTATCGGATGAGTGATGCAAATACAGTGAGCGACATCGCCATAAAATGTTTTAACGGTATAGAATGGAGTTCAGCCATTGCTGTAACGAACGACGACAATGTGGATAGAAACCCTGCAATTGTTTTTGATAACAGTGGAAATATTGTTGTCAGTTGGGAACGCAATACATCAGCACAAGCAATACCGGATTCATTACAATATTCTTCTGCTGTAATGAAGAATTTTAATATTATGTTTTCCGTTCGTTCATCAGTGAACGGTTCGCAGATTGGAACGGGAACACTTGGAAATGTTAATACATATGACGCATTGCCAAAACTTGCGAAAGGAAAAGATGGAAACATCATGCTTGCATGGCAAGTTGGCAATGGAGAAAATCTTTTTGGTACCGATGCCGCTCCGATGCAATTGGTCGTTGCACATCAATGGAATGGTATGCAATGGATTTCATTCGATACCATTCCTGCAGCACAATCGAAAATGTTCCAATGGGATTTTGCCGTGCATGACGGACAGAATGCAATACTTGCATTGGCAAAGGATACGCAAGATGATCTATCGACAGGAAATGATTGGGAGATATTTACGATCAGAAAAGCAAATGGAGTTTGGAATTCAGTTCAACAATTAACAACGAATGCGATATTGGAATATGGAGTGAATGCAGCATTTGCGTATGATGGAACACCCATTGTAACGTGGATGCGTGATACTTCCATTATAGGCAGCTTTGGTGCAGTCTCTGCATCTCAAGAGATTTGGATTCCAAAAGCAGGAATGGGATTTTTCAACAATTCATTTGCGGTTGGAAAAGATACTATGGTGTTGATGTGGAACGAAGGAACATCCGCGGTAATGTCAATGTCATCCGT
>CAYHFN010000007.1:12853-35229 GCA_964355925.1 uncultured Chitinophagaceae bacterium | reverse complement strand
CTATGGTGTTGATGTGGAACGAAGGAACATCCGCGGTAATGTCAATGTCATCCGTGACACAGCGAAAATGGAGTGTACCGAAGTTCGCACATTTCACGACGGATATTCAACGCTCACTCTCCGCACAATTTGCTACGAACGGATCGCTGCATATCGGATATCAACAATCGCCTTACAACACGTTGCCGAATCAGTTCTCTGATTCCGGATCGCTGCAATTGATCTCGATCGAAAAGGTTTCATCACCACTTGGGGTGAATACTCCGAAGGAACAAACACCAAAACAGTTTGCACTGCTGAATGCGTATCCGAATCCATTCAACGCATCGGCAACGATCAAATTTGTCCTTCCAAAACAGGCGTACAGTGTGTTGACCGTAACGAATATTTTGGGGCGGGAAGTTACGCGGTTAGTTGACGGTGTAACAGCAGAAGGAGAACATACTGTGGTATTCAACGCAGATCGATTGGCAAGCGGAGTATATTTCTATACACTGCGTTCAGGCGATATTATACAGACGAAAAAATTGATGTTGGTGAAATGAAAATAAAAAAGCGCGGAATATTTTCCGCGCTTTTATCTAACATTTAAACTGCATTAACTTCGTTCAATTATAGAATACCATTCCATAACATAGCAGGTACGATTTAACCGATACAACAAGTTAGATTTTGCTTGTTTCTTTCAAAGTAATGACAACATTTCCAGTTTTTTCTCCGGTTTCAACATATCGAGTAGCATCGATAATTTGTTCCAGTGGGTAACTTCTGTCGATCACTGCTTTATAATTTCCCGACTCGATCAGCTCTCTAAAATAAATCACATCTTCTTTACTGTCTGTTGGAATCGGAAACTTTACTTTCTTTCCGCCGATGATTGGAGTTACGAGTGCTAAAAAAATATTCTGCGCTAAGAATCCTAGTTCTGTAGAAAAATATACTCCATCCGGTTGTAATAAATGCTTACACTTAAAAAAAGAACTTTTGCCAACAGCATCAAGAATAATATCATACCGTTCACCAGTGTTCGTAAAATCTTCTTTTGTATAATCAATTACTTCATTAGCACCCAGTGATCTCACCAATTCAAAATTCTTGGTGTTGCATACTGCTGTAATTTTTGCACCATAATATTTAGCAAGCTGCACACAGGCTGAACCAATAGATCCTGTGGCGCCGTTGACAAGGATCTTGTTTGCTTTCTTAAAATCTATTTTTCTAATAAGATTTATTCCCAACATAAGACCGTCGCAGACAGCGGCAGCCTCTTCGTAGGACATATTTTTTGGCTTTATTGTGATTGAACCTTTTTCAGGCAAGCAAATGTATTGCGCATGTGTTCCAAAATTGTATGTACTTAATCCAAAGACTTGATCTCCCGGTTTAAATGTGCTGACATTGACCCCCGTTGCTTCAATTTCGCCGGCAAACTCATTGCCCAATATTGTTTTTTTTGGTTTAAAGAGACCATTGATCAATCGGATAATAACAGGATACTCAGGTTTTCGAAATCCGCAGTCCGTTCGGTTTACGGTCGTTGCATGAATCTTAATGAGAACCTCGTTCTCCTTGGGAGTTGGTTTATCAACCTCCATAAGATGAAGAACTTCCGGTGGACCATACCGTGTGTGCACAACCGCTTTCATTTTGATATCCTTCTTCGAGTTCTTTTTGTTTCTATAAATTTAAACAGTTTTGTGTTCTACACCGGCCGCCAAATTCTACAACAACGAACAAATACGTTCACAATACCACTTTGGTATAAATAACGCAATCCGTTATTTCTCTTCGTTTCTTTTACTCCTACTTTCTGATTAACGAACGAGTGTATTTTGCACAGTGGAACTGTATTTTATTGACAATTTCACTTGGAACGCCGTCAAAATGTTTTGATTGTAGACGCATATCGCATATTTCGTTTACATAATCCACTGCAATAAATTTTCTATCATTATCCATTGCAATTTCGGATGAAAAAAAGTCAAGACGGCAAATTTTATGAATAGTCATCATTGTGGATCGTAACTTTTGAAGTTTATATTTTTGTTCATCGTTTTTGCTGAGGACTCTGTAGATGTGTGTGCGATGATCCCACCAACAGAGAATAATTTCACCGAATGCATAAAAGGTGCGGAACCAGGCTATATCGCTCCCCAATATTTTTGGATGAACCGTCTCCTGCAATAGATATGTATCATTCTTGTGATGCTGACGGGTTTCTAAAATTTCTTTTAAGGTTTCAGCTCCAAGAACTACACCAAGTCCGCCGCCAGTCGTGTTTGCGGGTTTAATGATAAAAGGTCTTCCGAGGTGTGCAAGTTCTGTCAGACTAAGTTCAAGTTCTTTATTCTTACTGTACGGTGAAACAATGATAGAATATGGGACATGAACACCTTCTCCCATCAATGCAAGATGCATATTTGCTTTATCTTTAGCGTATTCAACCAGTTCGTATCTATTAATTACATGAGTTTGTGTTTTAGAAATAATTTTTGAAAGAGGAATAAAACTATCAGCTGAATCTGAGGCACGGTCTAAAAAAGTGCGAAAAATGATTTTTTTAGATTTGACAAGTTTTGTAACAGATTCAATGTTGTGAGGTTCTATTCTAAAGGTAGAAAGTTTAAGTGCATTACATTCCTTTTCAATACCGAAAATAAAATCACGGTCGAATTCCCAATCCCATGCTAAACCGATATCAAAGATTTCTTTCATTTGCTGTTGTAACATTAATGATTCAAGAGTGACTTCGGATCCAAATTTCCCGATTCAATATCTTTGAAATATTTTACTGTTCCCACTTTTAGTTCGTAGGTAGCCTCATCATCACAAACAATAATTCCTTTCGGATGAAGTTGTAATGCACTCACTGTCCACATGTGGTTTACCCCAGCTTCAACAACATGAGATAACGCTCTAGCTTTTTTATGGCCATTAATAATGATTACCACTTCTTTAGCGTCCAATATGGTAGCAACACCAACTGTTAATGCAGTCTTCGGAACTTTAGAAATATCATTCTCGAAAAATCGTGAGTTGGCAACGATGGTATCATAGGTAAGTGTTTTTATGCGAGTTCGTGATGCGAGCGATGAACCAGGCTCGTTAAATGCAATGTGGCCATCCGGTCCAATTCCGCCGAGGAATAAATGTATGCCGCCTGTTTTTTTTATCTTGTGTTCGTATTCTTCACATTCTTTATCAAGATCTTTTGCATTACCGTTTAGTATGTTTACATTTTTCTTTTGAATATCAACAAGGTTAAAAAAATTATTCGACATAAATGAATGATAACTCTCTTGATGTTCTTTTGGTAATCCGACATATTCATCCATGTTGAATGTTATCACATTGTTGAAAGAAACAAATCCCTCTTTGTACATTCTAATAAGTTCTTTGTATGTTCCAAGGGGTGATGAACCGGTAGGAAGTCCCAGTACAAATGGTCTTCGAGACGTTGGTTTAAATTCATTAATTCGTTTTACGACATACGACGCAGTCCATTGACTGACACGGTCATAGCTGGATTGGATAATTACGCGCATAAGATTCCTTTCGATAACGATTGGTATATCATCAATATAAAAAATAGCAGGATTCTTTTCACTTATATTTTTATCTTTTACTGTATAAGATTAAATTATGAAATCATTTTTCAATATTTGGACTAATTTCGTTCTTCGAGGCGATTGAATTATTATCTCAGGTACAACAATATGCTGCATTCCTATCGATCATTGCTCCAATCTTTATCTCAGTATTTCGTAAAAACCCTTTCCCTGTTATTTTTCATTTCATTTCTTTTGTTTATGGGATGCAGCCTCCGGTCGAGCTACATAAAAGAGTCATACGGTCATTCAATAGTAGCCGAAGAAAATGATTCGATTAAGCAAAGTATATATTTAATTGGTGACGCCGGAGAACCTCTCGCCGATCAAAAAGAGACGGTTTTTCAAATACTAAAACGTGAAATTTCCATTCATCCGATCGCTTCCACGATTATTTTTCTTGGTGATAATATTTATCTGAGTGGCTTACCGGATTCCAATGATACTGATCGTCAAGAAATGGAGCGAAGATTAAACGAACAGATTAGTATTGGAGCACAAAGCGGAACACGGATAATATTTATTCCCGGAAACCATGATTGGGATTATAAGGGACGCGATGGGTTGGCTGCTCTTAACAGACAGGAAAGGTTTATTGATAAAAAAAATTATCCGCTTATCACCTTGCTTCCAAAGAATGGTCTGCCCGGACCATCAATTATTGATATTAACGATGAGATCAGAATCATTGCAATCGATACAGAGTGGTGGATTCATAAATACCAAAAACCGTTTTACAAGAATGATACAAGTGAAGTTCAAACCGAACGAAGATTTTTAGATTCATTGTCTGGTATTCTTGCCGGGTCGCTGCAATGGAAAGTCATTGTCGTGGGACACCATCCCTTGCGGACATTTGGAGAACATGGTGGATTCTTTGATTGGCGGGATCATTTCTTTCCGTTACGAAAAATTTCACGTTGGCTGTGGATTCCTCTTCCGGTGATCGGTTCGTTATATCCCATATCACGAATGCTTGGGATATCAGAACAAGATATGTCCGGAAGAAAAAATACAATAATGCGAAACGCAATTGACAGCGTACTCTCACGTTATCCTGTTGCCCTGTATGCATCGGGGCATGAACATGCACTTCAAGTGATTGAAAAGGAAGCACATCATTATTATCTTGTCAGCGGAAAAGGAATTCAGCTCCATAATGAAGCGTTGTCCGTTGGAAATTCGACAATAGCAGCAACTCGAAATGCAGGATTTATGCGTTTGGATGTTCTTAAGAGCGGGAGGCTACGCCTTGGAGTTATTGTTGCAGAAGGTGAGAATGGTATAGAAATATTTTCAATGATCTTGAAATGAGATTAAAGATTCTTTAGTTCAAGCAAATGAAGCTGTTCTTCGAGCATCCGTAAATTGTCTGCTTTACATTTACTATATTTTTGTTTTACGTACTCCGTGTGGTATGAATGCTCACGAAAAAAATCAATAGTTTGTTTGATCCAATCTTTTTTCGGGATATTCTTTCCTAATGCATGTTCGATTTCTTTATGCAGGACCTCGCCCTTTTCTATGCAGTCGTCTTTTCCCAAATTAAGAAGATCGGCATCGCATATTACTTGTTCCAGTAACGTTGTTGGTCGTTGCGGAACTTTGGTTGCTCTGATGCAACCGACTACTTTTTGTATACTTCCTTCACCAAAGTGTTGTTCGTGTAAAAATCGTACAGCAATTGATGCGCTTAATTCTTCGTGATTGTCACGCGTTTCCAGATATCCGGTATCGTGGAACAACGCGGCAATAATCACAATATCTAAGTCTACTTCTGTTAATTTCACTCCTATCGCTATCTCTTTGGCATGATTCACTACTTCTAATGTGTGATTGTAGTTATGATATAGTGCAGAATCAGAATTTTGTTGATGGAAAAGTTTATCGATGTATGAACTCGAAATTTGAACGATATCTGAATAAACGATCACGGAATATTCCTGTTGTTAAGTGATTTGAGAAGAAAATACTTGTTGAAAGTACAATAAGACAGTGACAGAGTCAATCTAATGAATGTTTCGTATTGATGGTTTTGTGATATTGGTCTCACCGGAAATCACATTGAGCAACAACACTTCGCAATCTCTTGCAAAACAGGGGAAGTTTTACAAAAAATGGTGAGTCGGTATGATTGTTGTAAACGATTAAATTAATATCGAAATGCTTCTCGTTGATGATAAATAGGGAATGGAATGGTTCGTTGAGTGTAGAACGTTTTTTGTATGAATGGGAAAACCAATGGTTGTGTGTTTCCGTCATAGAATGTCACGCTTACCGCATTTGTCTTTCCCATATAAGAAGTCCAAGTTATCGGAAATACACGTTGAACATTTGATTCGAGTTGATACCGAACGTCGATTTGCTTCAGTTCTTCCGGTCTAAAGCAGATTGTTTTTGCTCCTGTTATACCGGAATCAATAACAAAATCGTAAGTGTAGGAAGAGAGATTGTTTGGTTGAACATTCAAGGAATATCCATATGAATACTTATCACTAAATGATGAAAAATATTTATCGCCATTTATCAGGGCGTTCATCTTTCCTCCCCCTAAGCCAACAATCACAAAACCTGTGGCACGATGAACAAGTCCCTCAACATAACTATACGTTCCACTGATGGAACCGACATTCAACTGTTCTCCTCGTTCATTCATCGTTTGGAAGTTTGCAGGGAATCGAGCTTCTTCACTTGCTATGGTAACGTCAACTTTTCCAACAACGGGAATATTTTCTTTTATAACATATCGCGATCCATAGAATGATGCGACAACATCATACGTTCCATCTTTTACCACCAATGAAATTTGGTTGGTTTTCGGCACTAGCACTTTTGAAAAATTCTTTTGATTGTGGATCATTACTTGCCATGGAATTTCGCTGAACCGTACCTGAAGAACAGTTCCTTTGAAGAATGCGAATGGTATCTTTACTGTATCAGTTTCGCTGACGGCGAGAACACTTCCCGTATAGCCATTTGCAAATTCACTATTATTACTTAAAAAAAGATTATTGGCAACAAGTTCAATTTGGACCGACGAACTTTGCTCCGGAGCGATTTCGATGCTTTGAGGATCGAATCGAAACTGTAATGCCGGATTGGTTGTCGTTGAAAGGAACTGATATTTCTTTGTTGCCAAACTGCGATTGAATATTTGTATTGTCTCTTTGCGGCTCCAAGTATTCTCGGACGGTGGATTGAATCCAAAACTTATTTGCGCAGGACTTGTAAAAACTTTTGAGCTTAGAACCGATTCGTCAATTTTGCCGTGACCTTGAGAGAATAATGATAGTCGGAGATCAACCGCGTTTGAAATAATAGCATCTTTGATCTGCAGTGTCGACCAGTTCGGATGTAATTCCTTTAATGCAGCCGCGATAGCAGTTACAAATGGTGTTGCCATCGATGTTCCACTCATTTGAACATAACCGCCGCCACTTTTTGCCGAAAGAATTCCAACGCCGGGAGCAACTACATCTGGTTTTATTTGATATTGATCCGTTACAGGACCTTTCGCACTGAATGCTGCGATCGAGTTTACATCGGTTGCTCCGACCGTTAATGCTAATCTTGCGATTCCGGGAGAATTGATCGTTCCATAATCACCGGTGTTTCCGGCAGCAACAACAACAACAATTCCTGCTTCAACTGCATGATTCACGGCAATTGAAAGCGGGTCTTCTGAGCCGTTCGATGGTGTACCAAGACTAAGATTAATTACTTGAACGCTATCGACGATTGCACGTTCGATAGCCGCAATCACCGTTGAAATCGTTCCACTTCCATTTTGATCCAACGCTTTATATGCAAAGAATTTTGCATTGACCGCTAATCCACTGATCGTTGAAGAATGTCCGCCGATGATTCCGGCAACATGTGTTCCATGTCCGTTGTCATCCATCGGATCAGAATCATTGTTTACAAAATCATAGCCTCCTGCAACGGTAAAATTATTACCAAAGCCACCACCAAATGCTTCGTGATTGTAATCGATTCCTGTGTCAATAATACCAATGCGGATCCCTTTTCCGGTTGCAGCCGCTGTTGAGACCTTAGGAATAACTGGGCTTGTTGAAATTGCCACGTATGGTGCAGATTGGACTGCTGCATCCAAATAAACATTTTTTACGCCGGATAACGTGCCGATCTTTCCGATATTTTCTCTCGTTGTTTTGAGTGTGAATCCGTTAAACACATTTTCAAATTCTTTTTCAACGTCTTCTGCACTGGTGACAGAAAGAACCTGTTGTTTAGTTTGAATAGAAGCTGTCTTCGAGAACAATCTTCCTTTAATCTTTTGTTCGATTCGGCTTGGTGCAGTTAATTCAACAATTATCGTGACCTGTTCATTCTGAGATTCCATTGCTTCAATTTTATTGTTAATAAGTGAAACCATAATAGCTGATGATACAGATGGAATTGATTTCATTCCTTCATTTGTTTTTACGACTAATTGTTGCGAGAATGCAGCAATCGAAAAAACAATAAAATATGTGAGGAATGTTTTCATATTATTTCATTACGATCATTTTTTTTGTTTCAACAGTGGCTTTGCCTTCTGCATTCTTTGCAATCAATCGATAAAAATATGTTCCGGAAGCGATATTTGTGTTTGCAAAACCAATGCTGAATGTTCCTGCTTGTTTTGATTCATTCACCAATGTGGAAATTTCTTTACCTGTCATATCATATACTTTTAACGAAACGTCAGATTGTTGATTAACAGAATATCGTATCACTGTTGAATTGTTGAATGGATTCGGAAAATTTTGTTGAAGCGACGACCGTTCCGGAATCATTCCGTGTTCTTGAACCGAAGTCGAATTCAGTTGCCGTCCAACATAGAGAGTATCGCCTGTGGTTACGATGAATGGTTGAGAAAGCGCATTGATCGTAAACTGTTCGATACCATTTTTGGTTACCGTATATTGTGAACTCATAGCGACCTTATCTGTTTGGTTGACATTCATGAGATCAAACTGTTGAGCATATAACAAGGCTATTCCGAATATGGCGTTTGTTAAAATATGTTTGATGAGATTTTTCATTGGGTTTGCTCTGTGCCACTCTTAAGGGCATTGAGTGTGCCAATGAAAAATCACTGTCTTTTGCTTGTATTTTTGTGCAAATTCATTCCGCCAGATAAAATTCTTTACATCTTTGCTTATGAATTGTAGAAATTACAATGCAAAATTCTATTGAAAACATTGCAAAAATACACTATGAGAACTTCCCGGTTGGTTCGTATTTAATACCGAAACGATTACGCGAGCCAATTCATTTGGTCTATACGTATGCAAGAGTTGCCGATGACCTTGCAGATGAAGGGTCAATGAGTGTTACGGAGAGAATTGATAAGATTAATGAATGGCAGCAACACCTGCACAAAGCAATTAAAGGAAATAGCAATATTGAATTGTTCGTAAAACTATCAAACGCAATACGAGAATTTCAAATTCCCTTGCAATTATTTGACGATTTATTGATTGCATTTAGGAAAGATGTTTCAAATCCGAAATATCAGGATTTTAAAGAAGTGCTTGAATATTGCCGATTTTCGGCAAACCCCATTGGACGCATATTGCTGGCTATATTTGAATGTTCAACAGTTGAATCTTGTCGACTTTCAGATGCAATTTGTACCGCTTTACAATTAACGAACTTCTGGCAGGATATTTCTGTTGATACAGGCAGAAATCGTATCTATATTCCAACATCAGATTTTTTTGAGTTTAACGTAAAGATTTCTGATCTACAATCAACCGCGAATGCTAAAGCATTTTGCGACTTGATGAGGAGAGAGGTTGAACGGACACGAGTTCTTTTTGAAACGGGAAAGCCGCTTTTTTCTCTTGTTAATAAAAAATTTCAATTTGAATTAAAAATGATATGGAACGGCGGAATGAGGATATTAGAGAAAATTGAATCACAGAATTTTGACACACGAAAAAAACGTCCATCATTGAATCTGTTTGATAAATTACTAATTGTTATGCGCTCGTTTTTATAGGAACAATGGAACTTAGTATTTCTCCAAATATTATTGATAAGAACAAAAAGAGTAATTTCTATTATTCTTTTTTAATGCTCCCAAAACCGAAGAGGGACGCGATTAATGTGGTATACGCATGGTGCCGTGTAGCCGATGATATTGTTGATGAAGAAGCCAGTGTCTCTACCAAATATCAAAGACTTGTGCATTGGGGAAAAGAGTTTGAGCTTGGGCTTGCAGGGACCTCACGATATCAACTGGTGAACAGGCTTGCTCAGATCATAAAACGATTCAATATTCCTCTTGATCATTTTGAAGAATTAATAAAAGGGATGGAAATGGATCTGGTAAAAACCAGATACGAAACATTCCGCGATCTAAAAGAATATTGTTATCGAGCTGCATCGACAGTTGGTTTAATCTGTACGGAGATCTTTGGTTACAACCATGAAGAAGCGAAAGAATATTCCGTCAATTTAGGAATTGCATTACAGCTCACCAATATTCTGCGCGATGTTGGTGCCGATGCGAAAAAAGGAAGAATCTATCTGCCGCAGGAAGACATGGATCGTTTTGGATATAGTGAAGAAGAATTGTTTGCAAACAAATACAATGTAAAATTTCAACGATTAATGAAATATGAAGCAGAACGAGCACGCTGGTATTTTGCCGAAGCAATTAAACATCTTTCTGAAGAAGATAAACCATTATTTATTGCAGCATTGATTATGCAAGAGATCTATTTCCGATTGCTGCAGGATATTGAAAATGCAGAATACAATGTCTTTGCGAAGCGCATAAAAGTGACAAACGTAAAAAAACTTCTCATCACGTTCAATGTTTGGTGGAGAAACCGCTCTCTTAAGACTGCATACCATAGTTTTAATGATTAAATGTATTTCTCTGTTTTAATCAAATTGGATATATCACCGCTCTTTACACAATAATGTCTACACAAAACAATCCTGATGTTCTAATTATTGGCGGTGGTGTTGCCGGACTTTCAGCAGCGGTAGAGTGTTCAGATCAAGGGTTATCTGTTTTGATTGTGGAACAAAAGCCGCGTCTTGGCGGAAGGACATATTCATTTATTCATCAAGAAACAGGTGATGAAGTTGATAATGGCCAGCATTTACTGATGGGTTGCTATCACTCCACGCTAAAGTTCTTACAGCTGATCAATCGTTTTGATCAAGTTGAAATTCAAAAAAATCTTTCTATTACATTCCGTCGTTCAAACCATGGCGCATCTACACTTTTTGCCGTTCATTTACCTGCTCCGTTGAATGTGCTTGTTGGATTGCTGCGATTAAATACCCTCACAATATCTGAACGTCTTTCCTTGCTTCGTGTTGGATTAGAACTGATTATAAAAAATCCGGATACCAATAAACATTTGCAAACAATTTCCGTTGCGCAATGGCTTGATGAGATGAAACAGCCGAGCGCAAATAAAAAGTATCTGTGGGATATTATTGCTATCGGGGCGTTGAATGATGTGCCGGACAAGATCTCTGCTGCGCTGTTTGTTACAGTGTTGCAATCGGTATTTTTTGGTAAGAGAATGAATTCATCAATCGTCATTCCCAAAAGCGGATTAAGTTCGGTACTGGTTGATGGAGCGGTAGAGTTTATTCAACAACATAACGGAAAACTTCTTCTGAATACTTCAGTTACGAAAATTAAATATCTCAATTCTACAATTCAAAAGATTTATTTGGACAATGATGAGGTTATATCTCCAAAAGCGGTGATTAGCGCAGTTCCGTATTTTGATATTTCTAAGCTCTTCGTCAATCCGGAAATTATTGGATTGAAAAATCTCGATAAATTTATTTCTTCCCCCATCATTTCAATTCATCTGTGGTTCGATGTCCATTTTATGGATGAAGAATTTGTTGCATTGATCGATTCGCCGATCCATTGGGTTTTTAATAAGACTAAAATTCATGGAAAAAATAACACACGATTAATGTATCTTGCATTAGTCATCAGCGGCGCACACGATCTTATTGATGTGGATAAAGAACAGTTGGTGCAATTGGCGTATAAAGAACTCCAACGTTTTTATCCGACAGCTTCGGTTGCTTCAATTGTTCACTCAATGGTTATCAAAGAAAAACGTGCGACATTTTCACCGATGGTTGGAGTAGAGCAATACAGACCTTCTCACACGACATCCATTAACAATCTTTTTTTGGCAGGTGACTGGACAGATACGAAACTTCCGGCAACAATTGAAGGTGCTGTGCAGAGCGGATTCGCATGCAGTGAATTAGTGAAACGATATCTCTAACATCTCTCAGATAGGAGCATTATGGCACAAAGATTAATACGACCATTCATGACAAGTTCTTTTTTATTCTTGTTCATGGTTTCTTTATCTTTTTCACAACTACAAGCATCAAAACCAATCTATAAGATCGAAACAAAACGTGAAGGAACGGTCATAGGATCATTCACCATTGAATTGTTTCCTTTTATTGCGCCAAAAGCCGTTGCGTATTTTGACAGTTTAGTATCGATAAAATTCTTTGATAGCACAGCATTCCATCGAGTTGTTCCCGGATTTGTCATTCAAGGGGGCGATCCGAATTCAAAATATCTGCCGCGTGATACGTGGGGAAATGGAGATCCAAATCAAAAAAATGTTCAGGCAGAATTCAACAACGTTGCATATGCTCGAGGGATTCTTGGTGCTGCTCGTGACACAGATCCCAACAGCGCAAACTCTCAGTTCTTTATTTGTATTGCAAATGCTTTTTCATTGAATGCGCAGTATACTGCGTATGGTAAAGTCATTTCCGGAATGAACATTGTTGATACGATCGTCACTGCGCCGCGCGACGCAAATGATAATCCATTGAAAAAGATCGAAATGTATGTAACAAAGATCGGATCGAATGATTCTGTTCCGGCGGTTCCTTCATTAATCCTTCCGGCGCCGAATGCAAATCGGATATCACTGGATTCGAACTTAATTTGGTCGGCAGTGAGTGGAGCTGTCATGTATCACCTGGAGATCGCGTCGGATTCGAATTTTTCCGCAGTAGTATTTTCAGCTGATATCGGAACATCATCGTATACGCTAAAGAGTATTCAATTAGGGTTAAAAAAATATTATTGGCGCGTATATGCAAACAATGGCGGACATATGAGTGCCATTTCGCAGGTAAGAAGTTTTACTTCGGCAATTGCAATACCGACGCTGCAATATCCAATAAATGTTAGCACAAACCAACCAGGGAATGTTTGGATCCGTTGGGGTGCGGCACTCGGCGCCATTTCGTATCATTTGCAGGTCTCAACAAATTCTATTTTCACGCAGGCGGGAATTATTTTTGATCAAAAAGGAATTATCGATACCGCAAAACAAATGTTGGGCTTGCAGCTTTCCAAAAAACATTACTGGCGCGTTTCAGCTGAAACACCTGAGTATGAGGGCGCATTTGGGCTGCAGTGGACTTTTACAACAGGAACTTCAACTGGTGTGGGTGATCAACAAACTGTTCTTGAAGAATTCGCACTTTCTCAAAATTATCCAAATCCATTCAATCCTACGACAGTGATCAGTTATCAGATACCGGTGAGCAGTATTGTCAATCTAAAAATATTTGATGTGTTGGGAAGAGAAGTTGCTCGGTTGATAAATAAAGAACAAGAAGCGGGAAGTTATACTGTGCAGTTTGATGCAACAAATTTATCAAGCGGACTCTATTTCTATCAACTACGAAGTGGCAATTTTGTCAGTGTTAAAAAAATGATAGTAACAAAATAATTCACTTTGTACGCAGGAATGTTTGTGTAAGAAAATTGGGAAAGCGAGGTTGTTATCCCAGCGGGATGTTTAAACAAAAAAACCGAACTCATCGTTCGGTTTTTTAATTTTCGCGTTAACCTTCATTTTAAAAAAAGCGGTCAACTGATTTCAAATAAATTTTTACGCTTGCATTGTCGGCAGCATTATTCTGATCGTTGTTCCTTTTCCCAATTCGCTTTCAATTTCGATCTTTCCTTTGTGGTCGTCGATCACTTTTTTAACAATCGACATTCCGAGACCGGTCCCATGTTTTTTTCCGTATGTAACAAATGGTTCAAATATCTTTCGTTTCACTTCTTCCGGCATTCCTGTCCCCGAATCGGTGAATTCGATCTTCACCATTCCGCCAATATCTTCAGTTAAAACAATGAGTGTTCCTCCTTGCGGCATTGCATCGCGCGCATTGCTTGCAATATTGTAGAATACACGAACGATTTTGTCCTGATCCAATTTTACTTTTCCATTAAAAGTCAGCTTCTTTTCTAATTTCACATTTGCCTTGGTCAGATCTTTTTCGATGAACATAAGAACACCTTCCATTGTTTCACCGAATTCCACTTCTTCAATATTTGTGGAGCTGACACCTTTACTGAAATCCAAAATTTCCTGTGTCATATTCACGAAACGATCAACCTGGTGGATCATTTCATCTGCAAGTTTCCCCGCCTCTTCGTTTCCCGATTTCTTCTTCATCACCTGTGCATATACACGCAATGTTCCCATCGGATTTTTAATGTCGTGAATAATGGTACTTGCCATTCTTCCTACCGCAGAAAGCCGTTCGCTCTGAACCATTTCCTGCGCAAGTCGCGCATTTTCAATTGCAACGGAAGCGTGAATAGAAAGTGCATTCAAGAACTCTTCATCCTGCGGTGTGAACGGTCCACCTTTTTTATTCAACATTTGAAATACGCCGATAATTTTTCCGTCGCGGTTGCGCATCGGCATCGTCAGCATATTATTAGTACGGTAGCCGGATCGTTTGTCTACTTCAGGATTAAAACGGGAATCGTTGTATGCATCAGGAATATTGACGATCTCGCCGGTCTTTGCAACGTAACCCGCCAAACCTTTTCCCAACGGAAGCCGAATCTCAATCACTTCACTACCGCGCAATGCTTTAGACCATATCTCGCCTTTCAGTTCGTCATGTACATACAGTGTTCCACGGTCTGCAGAGATTGATTTGATTGCCGTTTCAAGAATAATGTCTAACAATTTTTCAAGGTCAAGAGAAGAGTTGATCGTCTTTGCAGCGTCGATCAGCATATTCAATTTACCGATATGCTGTTTGGATATTTCTACAGTGCGGTCAAGTTCGTTCACAATTGTTTGATCGGCACTACGGAGCCGTTTTGTAATACTTCGAAGAATATTCAATTGAATAATATTATTCGATTTCAGCATGTTGTCAAAATCCTGCTTGCTGATAGTCGCACATGTTGTTGTTTCAACGGCAGTTGTTCGTGCGGACCGAACTTGGTCATCCAGTAATTCCATCTCACCAAAAAAATCACCTTTCGTAAGATAAGCGAGAACTGTTTCTGCTCCATACTTGGTAATTTTTGAAATTTTAATCCTGCCATCCATGATCATATACAATCGCTCACCGCGAGTATTTTCTTGAAAGATGACCGTGTTGGCGGCAAATTTTTCCTCTTTGCACATCTTGATGATGGCATTCAAATTCATATCCGCTACATACTTAAATGCAGAATTGAACCGAAGATTTTCTACTGTAACAAGTGATTGTTCCATGGCCAATATATAAGGTAAAGTGAAGGATTCGTATAGGTGAAAATACACAACTGTGTAAAGAGAAGCAACAAACCGTACAATTTCAGGACAAGTCCGCTCAAAAGAAAGCGGATAAATTGGAAAGTGTTTTTCATAACACTTAAATCTTAAATGGTAATTGCAGTCAATGGTTATTGGTTTTGCGAAGGTGGGGCATTTTGGAACAAATGTTTTTTTCGGAACACTGATCTTTCTGTAACCAAAAAACTGCTTACCCGTCCGTATTGCAATGAAGGCAGATCTGCGGTGCACAGCCTGTCCTGCCAAAGCGGGAAAACACCGCCCATTGTAAATGTGTTGTTAGCTGTTGTTTTTCTTTCGTCCGTCATTTATTAATTGCCTAATTGTCGCCAAGTGTGAAAGTAAAACTAAAGGAACGACACAAGATGGCAACGAGTTAAAAGGAAAATATAGAACAGCAATATTTGGCTGGTCAAAAGCAAACTTTTGAAAAGGAAATGGTGCCGATAGAACAGCATGTACAACAATATTTAATAGAAGTCCCAAACAGATAAAGTTCCAAATCAAGATTACTCTTCTGTCTAATTGTTTTCTAATAAAACCGAAATAAAAAACAATTGGAGCTGTAAACCCCGATATGATGTCAAAGTTTCTTCCCTCAAATGTCATTAGTTCAGGAACTGTCTTATTAATGAACAGCCAAAAAAGAACAACTTCAACAGGAATTCTAATTGTGTGTAAAATCGTCAAGGTCTTAGCGTCTAAACTGTCAATGTATTGTCTGCCTTTTGAAGTAGTAAACAATCCGATGATAAAAAGCACAGGTGGCAAAACTAAAAGTAAAAATCTTGGAGGAATAGTGTCGGTCACAGTGTAAAAACCAGAAAGACCAATGAAGGATTGTAATGCTAACCAAGTCAAAAGAATTAGCAAAGTTACTTTTGAATTGCTTGTCGCCTTATAAAAAAGCCCAACTGTCAAGATTGTTGTCAGTCCGAAAACGATGCTAATGTATGGCGGTAAATTTTCCATTGTTGATTGTCTTTTTAAAATAACAGCTAACTTGTTTATACCAGCCATAAAATAGCTACAATCCACTTAAACGAGTTGTACCATACGCCATCCTCCAAAAAGATGGCAGACAAGTTTTGTTCTTGCTTGGAAGATCTGGTTCAAAGTTTTTAAAATATTACCAAGTAATTTTTTATTGACGTGAACTTTTAAACCTTATTTTCTAACAATTTTTCTACAATCTGCACCGCTGTAATTCCATCTGCTTCAGCGTTGAAGTTGGGAATGATTCGGTGTCGCAATACGGGAATTGCAACTGCGCGGACATCTTCGATGTCGGGAGTGTATTTGCCATTTAAGATAGCACGGGTCTTTGCACCGAGAATTAAATATTGCGATGTACGCGGACCTGCGCCCCACGTTAGCCAATCTTTAATGAATTGCGGAGAGTGGGAATCTTTGGGACGGGTTTTTGCTACAAGATTGACTGCAAACTCAATGACATTATCTGCAACAGGCACGCGCCGGACAAGATTTTGATAATCAACGATATCGTCGCCGCTTAAAATGTGTTTTAATTTTGGCGCATATTGACTTGTTGTTGATTTAACGATCTGCATCTCTTCGGAGAATGATGGATATTCCAGCCACAGATTGAACATAAACCGATCGAGCTGTGCTTCGGGAAGAGGATAGGTCCCTTCCTGCTCGATCGGGTTTTGTGTTGCAAGAACAAAGAATGGTTCATCAAGTGTATATGTTTTTCCTGCAGCGGTGACTTTATGTTCCTGCATCGATTCTAATAATGCGGCTTGTGTTTTCGGCGGTGTTCGGTTGATCTCATCTGCAAGAACAATATTTGCAAAAACAGGTCCTTCAACAAATTTAAAAACTTTTCCGCCGCTCTTTTTATCTTCTTCAATGATCTCTGTTCCCGTAATATCGCTCGGCATCAAATCCGGAGTGAATTGAATACGGTTGAATTTAAGATCGAGCACATCGGCAAGCGTTTTAATGAGAAGTGTTTTTGCAAGACCAGGCACGCCAACAAGAAGACAATGTCCGCGTGAAAGGAGGGAGATGAACAGTTGTTCGATCACCGCATCTTGCCCAACGATCACTTTTGCAATCTCGGTTCGTAAAGATTTGTACGAAACGTTTAATTCTTTCACCAGTTCAACATCGTTTCGATTTGGTTTTACTGAATCTGATTTTTCAATACGTTTTGCCACAGGATTTCCTTTATTAAATTGTAGGCGCGGATGGAAATCCGCACCTAAGGAACGGATTGTCATCCGTTCCTACATTATGAATTAGCAGAAACTTGTGAAAAAATGCAAGGAAAGATGAATCGTTAAAGATTTGCCATATCTAAAACGTCATCTTCGTGCAAGCCACTCGCGTGGATTTTGTTTATCCTTTTCTTTCCACAATTCGAAATGAAGCATTTCACCTGTTACCGACGCACCGCTCCGTGCAATCACATCACTTTCCTTTACTTTTTGTCCCGCAACAACAGTGATCTCCTCCAAGTGTGCATAGACGGTACGATAACCATGGCTGTGATTGATGATCACTAAATTTCCGTACGACGGCAGCCAGGTTATCAATGCAACTTCTCCGTCCGCAATGTTGCGGACAATAGTGTTATCTTTTGTAGCAATATCAATACCGGTATTTGTTGTTATTGTTTTCATTACCGGATGAACATGATTGCCAAATTCAGCGATCACTCTTCCTCCGCTGACAGGCCACATCAATTTTCCTTTTCGTTCAAGCAATGAACGGAGCGTAAGTTCAACCACTGCATCTTCAATGACGTAAGTTTTTTCCTGTTCATCTTCACGCTGTTTTGCCAACGCAATCTCACGCTCCTTTTGGCGTGCTTTTTCAAGATCGTTTTTCTTTTTCAGATCTGCCAGATCTTTTACGCGTTGAATTTGCGCAATGCGTTCACGTTCCCGTTTTGCGGCACGCTCTTTTGCAATGCGTTCTTTGCGTTCACGCTCAATCCGTTCAGCTTTTTCTTTGCGGATCCGTTCCTGCTCGATCAAATTGGTGATCAGGTTCTCCAATTCTTTAGCGGCAGATATTTTTCGGTTCAATTCTGTTTTTAATTCCGACTTATCGCTTCTGATCTCTGCGAGAGCATTTTTCCTTCGCTCTTTTGTTTTGTTAAGCGTTGTTTCTTCTTTTAATTTTTCGGAGATAAGCTGCTGCTCCGTAGAAAGTTTTTCCTGCAGCGTGCTGTGTTCAATTTCGATCTGATCTTTCTTTGAGGCAATTTTATCCAGGTCTTTTTTTCGCTGTTCAGAAAATCGTTTTAAGTATTCAATGCGGATATATAACTGATTAATGGAATTTGATGAAAGGATCGTTTCAAGGTCGTACACTTTTCCGTATTTGTACACCGATGCAACATAGTGCGCATAGTGATTCTTCAGGAATGTTAATTGTTTTTCTAAACGGTTGACATTACCTTTAGAGATATCGATGGAATTGTTGATGAGTTTCTCTTCTTCGCGCAGTTCGGAAAGAAGTGTTCGTACAAGATTTGCTTTTTTATCGATAATGTCGAGGCGACCGAGTGTTGCTTTCTCTTTCTTCTCACTCTCTTCAATTTGCTGCTCGTAGCGTTGGATATCAGCACGTAACTTCTTTAGCTGCTGATCTTTGCGCTTGATGTCTGTTTGGCTTGCGGATGCAAACACGACAAGAAGAAGTATGGTGACAATTCTTTTCATTTATTGAATGATAGATCGCTGAGCATCTTCGGGGATCATTATACGCATTGATTCGATTGGTCCGTTGATCGTGATCTCGTCCAAAGAAATCTCAAGAGAGATCTGTTTTTCGGGAACACTAATTTTTGCGGTAGATGGTCTCCATTGTCCATTCTCCAACTGACGGTAAGAATATGCCTCTTCCCACAATAACTCTCCATTCTGGTTGAATGTTTTTACGCTTGATATCCGCATTGAAACCGGATCGATCTTGAATTTTGATGAGGACTGTTTTCCGGAGACAACGACAGTGTAGAATTTATCCGTTATATAAAAACTATCCGGTTCTGCCGATATATTGTTGAACCGGCGTACACCGCTCATTGCATCGATCAAAACTTCCGGAGGAAACGAAGACATCATTGGAAGGCTTTGTATTCCTTTGGATGGATCACCATCATAGACTGTATTATTCAAAGCATTATAAGCGATGAATCGTTCTTTTGTGAAGAGCGCTTTTACAATAGTGATACCAAAAGGACCTTCGACAATAATCCGAACACTATCAGGTTTTTTTACCGCGAGATCGAAACCGGCGCCTTGATTCATTGTGGGTGTTTCAATATTAATGCTGCCGTATGCGGAAAATGTCTGTATTGAATCTGCCTGTGCGTTGACGGATGCGATGATCTCTGAAGCCGTAAACGTACGATCGATGGTTGCGTGCTGTGTTGAAGAACAACCGGAAAAAATAACCACCATGAAAATTACAATGACGGAACTGAATATGAATCTGTTTTGATTAGAAGCCATCAACGTATCGATCACAATGTTCCTCGTGCGATCTTTTGTTTGAGAGCAACATTGGTTTGATCTTTTTCAAACGCCTTCATCCAATATTTTTTGGCTTCATTCATCTGGTTTAACTTCGCATGAACATCGCCAAGATGTTCCAGCACAACTGCGCTGACATCACCAAATTCCACAGCTTTTTTAATATAGACAAGCGCTTCTTCGTACCGTCCATTCTTAAAAAGAATCCATCCGTACGTATCGAGATAGGATGCATTTGTTGAATCTTTGTTCAATGATTCTTTTGACATTGCAGCAGCCCGTTCTAGCTGCAATCCTCGTTCGGATAAACTATACGCATAGTTGTTCAATACAAGCGCGAAATGTTGATCGATTCTTAATGCCCGCTCGTATGTGGAATCCGATTCGGTATGCATCTTCAATGCATCGTATGTTAGACCAAGCGAAGAAAGAACATTCAGATCAGCAGGGTTCAATTCGTGCGCCCGCTCCAATGCAACGCGTGAATCTTCATTCATTCCTGCGCGATTGTACGAGATACCGAGCAGCATATAGATCCTAAAATCATCTGCAACATATTGCTTTGCTTTGTTCAATACTTCAATGGTTGTTCGAAAATCCTGCTTATCAAAGTACAGCCACCCAAGCTGCCACCACGCGTCGCCATTCCAGTTGGACGATTGAGTTGCGCGGGTAAAATATTGTTCAGCGATGGAATCTTTTTTTATTCCGCGATGCAGTACGCCCAGATACACATACGGTCGTGCATCAGACGGGAAATTCTTTTCATATTTTTTGAATACTTCAATAGCTTCCGGAATAAGGAGTGTATCTTTGATCGTTTGTGCATAGAATGCTACGCCGATTCTCAGATGAGTATCGGGATCGAGAGAATCCGATTGAAGGACTGTATTTAATTGTTTCTTAGCAGAGGGCCAATCATTCTGTTGCAGATAAACATCGGCAAGAGAAGTGCGAAGCATGATGTTGTCCGGATTTTTTTCCAGGACATCATTCAGGAGTCCGAGAGCTTTATCATAGTTCTTTAATTGAAGATAGACTCCCGATAGATTTTGTTTTATTGCCAGATTACTCGGGTCGAGCTTCATCATCTGTTCCAGTGCATCAGCAGATTTATCATATTGCTGCAATACAGAGTTTATCTGAGCTATCTGCATCAATACTTCCCACGAAGGCCCTTGACGAGTAAGAAGAGAATAATAGAGATTTAAAGATTCTTTTGGGTGTGCTCGTTCAAGTATTTGTGCAAGGGTGAATGTTGCGGTGACATTGTTTGGATCGATGTTCAAAATTACAGAATATTGATTCGCCGCTTTTTCAAGCTGTCCGGTATTGATATAGATCTGAGCAAGAAGCTCACGGTATTCAATTTTCGTTGAATCGTGTTCTATAGCTTCAATAGCGCTTTCAGCCGCAATAGGGAATCGACGAAGCTGCGCATAACATTTTGCCATTGCAAAGAAGATCGCACCATCGTGGTCTAACCGCAATGCTTCCTGATAGTCCAAAATTGCATCGGCAAACTGCCCTTTACTTTCTTTCAGTGAACCGTCAATGAACAACTGCATTGCTGCTGAACGGTCTTTTTCATTTTGTTCTGTTTGTACGGATCTCATCAGCGGCTGGTCTGCCGTTTCTTTGCTGGAAGAACAGCCGGTTAGAATAAATATAAATCCCGCAGAACAGAGAATAATACAACGCGTTATCATTTTTTGGTGTTTCCTTTCGATCATATATATGGAAGATAAAAAATTGTGTCAGCAGTTACAATGTTATACCTTAGACGCATAAAAAAGGCGACTTGTTCAGTCGCCTATCGAAAAAGAATCCAAGAATTTGAAAAATATTCAAGGATTATAATGATTATTTTCTACTGTTTAGTTTAGAGAGTAATCGTAATATCTCAAGATAGAGCCAGATCAATGTAACCATCAATCCAAACGCTCCGTACCATTCCATAAATTTCGGCGCACCTTGTTCTGCACCTTTTTCAATGAAATCAAAATCCAAGACAAGGTTGAGAGCTGCAATAGTTACAACAACTAAACTAAAACCAATCCCGATCAGCCCACTTTCGTGAATATAAGGAATTGAAGTGCCGAAGAAACGCATAATGATTCCGACAAAATAAATGAGACCGATTGCGCCGGTTGCCGCAAAGATTCCCAATTTAAAATTTTCCGTTGCTTTGATAAACCCGGATTTATACGCGATCAATAAACATCCGGCTGTTCCGAATGTCAACGCAACTGCTTGAATGACGATTCCTTCATACTGAGCTTCGAGCATTGCAGAAATTCCGCCGAGTGCAAATCCTTCGAGCACAGCGTACACGGGCGCCGTAACGGGCGACCATTCTTTTTTGAACACCGTTACAAACGCAGTGATCAATCCGCCGATCAAACCGACCATCATCCACATCATTAAAGATTCCATATTTTTTTCATTGAATAAACTCCACGTATATGCAGCACCAGCTACAAGGAGAAGAAGCATCATTCCTGTTTTGTTTACGGTTCCTTGTAATGTCATCGATTCCGAATATCCGACCGTTCCTACTTGTTGAAATATTTTGTCATTCAGTGCGGGATTTGCTGTTCTCATCATAGTATTATCTCCTGTATTGTCAG
>CAYHFN010000007.1:0-12753 GCA_964355925.1 uncultured Chitinophagaceae bacterium | reverse complement strand
TCATTCAGTGCGGGATTTGCTGTTCTCATCATAGTATTATCTCCTGTATTGTCAGTGAAAAATAAGTTGGTCAATAGTAATTTATAGACGCTTACCGGCGAACTATATTTAGAGCAATTACTGCCATGTTTTTCGTATTGGATGTGCTTCGGTATTAAAAACAACGGAATCCAGTGATATAGTTCCGGATGTGTCTAATAGAAGATAAAGATATTTCATCGTTTCAGCAAAAAAGAAACTCTCCATTCCATCCGATTTTTCTTTTGTAACGACATTCTTTAATGATGAATACCCGATATCGTTTCTGCAATACTTTACAAGATCGCGGAATATTTTTTCTCCCATCTTCCGGTATTGCACATCGCCGGTGTAATGAAGAAGATAATATGCAGATTCAATAATCTCTGGACGAAGAACATAATCTTTTGAGGTCACCGCCATTGTTGTATAATTGATCTCTTCCGGTTCAATGTTGTGAAGGTTCCACATTGTATAGCACGATTGTTGAACATTTTTTGCGTGCGGAATATTGTTGACGAGACACAATAGAGCAGGCATAAACGCTTCAAGCGAACCGAATGTTGTCCCGATTCGTTTTCCGGTGTTCATATCAACCTGACCGTACCAGTGTCCGCTGCTCGTTGAATCTAAAATATACCGATTGATCGCTTTCATACTCTCTTCTGCCATCGTCTTACATTCTTCATCACCAAAAAGGGCCCATGCTTTTACAAGATATTCATAATAGGAATCGATTCCTCCGCCGATATGACTTGACGTGTTCGTCCATTTTCCGGTCTCAACATTGATCCCTGAGCCAACAAGACCGATGGGAGAACGGCGATTATACAATTGAACGAGTGCATTCTTTGCTTTTTGATAATAGATAGAATCGCCGGTAAGTTTGCTGAGTGTTCCAAACTCGATCAGTAACGTACCAATCTCTGCAGGATTATTATTTGGTTTTTGCACGGCTCCTGTTTGTAAGTGAACGTAGCGGTACGGCATTCCTGTTGGCGAGTTGAACACAGGCAGCAATCGTTTTCCAAGATCTTCAGCGAGAAGAAGAAACCGTTTATCCCCATCCAATTGATAAGCGGAAAGCAAACCGCCTAATAAACGTATCGTCACTTCAAAACATTGCACGTCGATATTTTTATTGAACGAAAGACTGTCAAAAATTAATTTCTTTGTTTCTTCAGATTCTTTTTTAAGTCCCATCAATACCATTGTATCAAACGCATCAACAGGAGTCATTAACAGGGAAGTGCCGTACCAATCGTGCGGCTGTTTGGTGAGCGGCTTCAGGGCATCATGTCCCCACGCATACTGTTTGTATCCGTTCCACGCATGAAGGAATTCTTTCTTCACCATTTCCGATGTTACCGGTGTGGATTTGGTTTGTGCTTTAGTTGTTTGAAAAAAAACAAATGTTGTTAAGGAAAAAAGGACGAAATAGTGTAATATCCGTTGCATTATAGTATTCCTTTAATTGAAAAATTTGTCATCGAATCAACAGCATCTTTTTTGTCTCGGAAAAATTCTTTGTTTGCAATCGATAGAAATATGTTCCCGAAGGAGCTTCCTCTGTGCTTTCAATTTGTCCGTCCCACGAAACTTTGAAATTTCCCTTTTTAGCATTATCACTATACAAAGTGCGTATCCACGCCCCCGTAATATCATAAATAGAAATTGTTGCATATCCATCTTCCAGGATTGAAAATTCAATCGTTGTCTGTGGATTGAATGGATTCGGAAAGTTCTGCTGCAGAGAATGTGTTATTGGAGCTGAGATTTTATTTTGTAGAATACCAAGCGTTGTTCCCGGAGAATATTTCCACACCCCTGCGCCGGAAACATACATCAGTGAATCATTGATCTTCCGGAAACGATTTAAACTATTTCCAATTGTCATTGATGTCCATGTCTCACCGCCGTCGGTTGTTTGTTTCGGAGCAAGCGATGTTCCGCCGGCCCAGCCGAGTGTATCATTGAGGAATCCAATTCCTTGCACAAAATATCCCGTTGCAGAAAATTGTTTCTGATTCCACGTAACTCCACCGTCAGTAGTTTTTAGAAAAAATACCGGCGCCACATTATTATTTCTTTGGAGACTGACGTAACCGATCTTCCGAGAAGGGAAATTGATTTTCCATGCCCATTCATTTGTTCGCGAAGTTGTGTACACTGTATCCCACGTTTCTCCTCCATCCGATGTTGATAATATAATTCCTCTCGAAACTTCATGAGTCGTATCGGTCAATCCGACAACGATACCGCTGTCTTTAGAGAAGAAACGAACATCGATCAGTCCTGCGGCATAGTCGGACATATTCTTTGCGATCCATGTTGATCCCCGATCCGTTGTTTTATAGAACCACGCCGGTCCGCGAACTCTGCCGACAGCATAAATAATAGAATCGTTGAAAACATGCATTCCGCAAAAGCCACGCTTGATCGTTGCACTTGTTAATTGCAGTTCAGGATTCCAATTCACTCCGCCGTTTGTTGTTTTATAGAGAATGACACTGTCTTTTGCCGAAGCATTATTGATATCACCCCATCCAAGCGCACCGGCGTAACCGTTGAGAGAATCAAAAAATCCGACCGACCGAAAATGGGTGAATGTTCCTTTATTCAGTTGCCGCACCCAGGTCACCCCGCCATCTGTTGTTTTATGGATCTGTCCGATGCCATTTACAACCCATCCCATTTGTGAATTAAGGAAAAATATATCGTTAATCCGTGAGTTATTGGCGGTATAATCAAAATTGGTCTTCTTCCAAGTTCGAGTCTGCTGTGCTGAAACAATAGAGAAAAAGAGTGCCGCTACGAGGAGAATTTTTTTCATTAAACGAACGGTTTGGTTGATGAATGAATGAATTACAATAGATTACCAAAAAATAAAATTTGATTCAACCTCTTGCAAAGAATTAAGAAAAAATGTATAATCGCATACCAACTAATTCACTTATATTCAACACTTATTTACTGGAGCGCTTTATGAAAAAAAACTTGTTCAAACAAGTTGTTGTTCTTCTTCTTGTTGCCACAATGGCAATAATGTCTGTTGGTTGCTATGGTTCGTTTGCTCTTACCAAAAAAGTATATAACTGGAACGGTAGCCTTGGGAATAAATGGGTTATCGAGTTGGTATATTTGGTCATCAGCTATCCCGTCTATGGAGTAGCAGGATTTATTGATTCCGTAATCTTGAATTCGATTGAATTTTGGACCGGAACTAATCCAATGTCAAGCATATTAAAATCGGAAGATGGTTCTCAGGTTACATTCAATGCCGAGAAAAAAGAAATCACCGTAAGCTATGGTGATAAAAAATTCGTCGTTGGAATGGTCAATGGTAAAGCAACAGTCATGAACGAACAAGGTGTTGCTCTTGCATACGTTGAATCAGATGATGCAGGAAGTATGGTAGTAAAAGATATGAAGGGAAATGTATTAAGTATTCAATCAAAGGCAGAAGTGTTTGCAATGATTGAAAACCAGTAGTTTTTTCGATAACGGAAATTTATCAAAAGGAGAACTGAGATCAGTTCTCCTTTTGTATTTTAAATGCCGTCACTCCTTTTTGCGTTGAATTATAAAAGTGTAAAGCGGCGAAAAGAATGCTATTGTCTTTCCGAACAATAAAAATGTCATGGTATAGTTTGTGAAATATTTTTTAAAACTGCTTGACATTAAAGTATTGAAGATATATCTTTTCCAAAGATTCTATAATTCATGTCCACATGGAAATCAACTTTTTCCATTCATAAATCATTTGTAACACTTACTAATAGAGGAGCTCTATAATGAAACGTGTAATTCTTATTGCTGTACTGACAGTCGTTGCTCTCAGCTTGTCATTTAGCCAAATCGCATATAAAATGGAAGATCGAGTGGGATCAGCGATGTTTGGAATAGGTTCTTTTGTTTATGCAGCTAATGCAACGGGTTCTGTTCCACCTCTTACAGCTGCATACGATATGGGATACAATGAAAATATTTCTATAGGCGGATTAGTAAGCTATACAAGTGCAAAATATGATTTCTCTGGATTTGGATATGGGTATACTTGGACTTGGTCATATCTTGTCATAGCCGCACGCGGCGCATATCATTATGATCTTCTTCATAAGGATAACATTGATACGTATGGTGGTCTAATGCTTGGATATAACATCGCTTCGTTCACAGAAACTCATACAGGTACAGGTTTTGGATTAGGAACTGGTTCTGCTGGCGGCGGAATTTTATTTGGCGGTTATGCCGGTGCACGATACTTTTTTACACCTAACCTAGCCGCACAAGTAGAAGTTGGTTTTGGTTTAGCACTTCTTAATATTGGTTTGGCGTACAAGTTTTAATTTTTATAGCCGTTCTTAAACGGTTGCGAAGGGAGAAAATCTAACAGGGTTTTCTCCCTTTTTTGTTTTCCTCTTCGCTAGCGGCAGATCATTTATTTAAATGCGGTTACTCCAAGAACGACCCACCCTGCAAGAAAACAGATCCCTCCGAATGGAGTTACCAAGCCGAACATTGATATTCCTGTCAAGGCGAGAACGTACAAGCTTCCGCTGAACAAAATGATTCCGGCGCCAAACAATCTTCCCGAATATCTCAATGCGGGATATTTTTCAACAAGCAGAGCGACAACGAGAATTGCAAATGTGTGATATACTTGGTAGCGGACCCCTGTTTCGAAAATGAAAAGCATTTCCGGACTGATGATTCTTTTTAATCCATGTGCGCCGAATGCACCAAGAGCAATGCCGAAGAATCCGAACACAGAACCGAGCAGTAAGAATGTTCTTTGCATAGTATTGTCGTATTTTTTTACCGTTTAAACAATTCTGTAATCATAAAATCGTGCAATTTGTTTTTACAACATCCCGCTTTGTTTTCTGATGAGCCATTCAATTCCAAACAGAATGATGATGATCGTTAAGAACGAAGGGAGATTCCATAGTTCAAATTCTCTGCTCTGTTTTAGCTCCTGGGGTTTCATTCCACTCCGCTGCAGGATGTTCTGAAGCAGCGAACCAAATGAATTTGCATCGCGGTATTCGCCGCCGGATGAATTTGCCATTTGTTTCATGAGCGGTTTGTTCATTTTTGTTTCCGCAAATTCAATCGATTGTTCCCCGACAGAAATCCTGCCGCCGGAAGTGCCCAGCGTATCGCCGTTGTTCAACGCGACAGCAGTATAGTTGAATTCTCCCTCCGGCAGATTTTCTATGCTTCCTTCGTAGCGTCCGGACCCGAGTGAAGAAAAGATAGTTTCATATCGTTGATTGTTCTGTTTGGAATCGATAGACAGATGCACATCTGCATTATCAATTGGTTGATAACTTTGGTTATATACTTGTGCGGAAAATTCTATCTGCTCGCCTTGCGAATAGAATTCTTTTGACGGATCAACGTGAATAAATTTATCCTCTTCACGTGTTGCCAGCCATCGCACGAGAGATGAGAACCAGGTGTCGAAGAAGTTCTTCGTTTCGTTGGTCGAACTCGCGAGCAGTTTCCACCGATGAATTCCGTATCCAAGAATAGCTGCAGATTTTGTATTGGCAATATTTCGTGTTATTAACAGTGGATCATTCAACGGTACATTCTGAATCTTCACGCCAACAAGATTCTGAGATTCCGGTTTTGACAAGTACGTTTGAAGCGAATAAAAGACCGGCGGCAACTTTTCCCACGACGATGATTCATTCTGCAATAAATGATGTAACTTTGTCTTTGGAAAAACATTGGGCAGTATAGATTGTTCATCAATCCGCGATGATGATACGGTGAATGGAAACATCGATTCCATCGTCCGAACTTTTTGCAGATCGAGCGTTCTGCTTGCAATAAATAGCAACGGAAGAGAACGCATTCGAATTGATTGCATTAAACTATTCATCGAACTCAAAGAGGTCTGCGCAGTTGGAAAACCGATGAGAATGATACAATCTGCTGCTGCCATTGATACCTGCAGAGAAATATTCTCTTTTTCCGATTTAAATTCGCCGCTTGGGATTTGATAGAAGAGCGGTGCATTGATATTTTTATTTTGATTAAGTGTCTGCATTACCGCAGAAACATCCGCACTGAGTGTGCCGGCAATGACAACTATATTCAATTTGTTCTTCAGCACTTTTACAAGAGCAGAACGGGAATTGTTTTTTGAAGTCAATTCTGCCGAAACCGATGACACGATAGCAGAAAGTTTTTTAACACCGTCCGACGTTGGCGTATATGAGAATCGCACAGGAATTTCCGTTGTTCCATTCTGCGATGAGACAGAAATTCTCTGCTCAGATATTTTTTTTCCATCTTCAAGCAAAGACACAAAGACAGATTGCGCGGGAATTCCCGAAACTTTGATCGTTGCATCGACCGGAATAGTAGCATCAACATAGCCGATGGAATTTGCGATCAGCTTGGAAACAGAAATATCTTTCTGTTCGTTCGTATCACCGATGCCGACGGTGAAAATAGGAATTCGACTTTTCTCCGCATTGTACAACGGATTCGATCCTTCGGTATAATTTCCATCCGACAACAGAATGATCCCTTGAAGGTTATCAATATTCTTGAGCGATGTTTGCAGCGCAGAAGAAATATTTGTTGTTCCGCCGTTGATCTTCAATGACTCCGGCACAAGGGGCAATACGTAATGGGAAAATGAAAATAATTTTACATCGGCGGAAGAGGAGAATTCTTTCAACGCATCGCTCTTCACCAACAAAGAAAGGATCTGTTCTTTATTTCCGAGCGCATCGGTCTGCGACATGCTGAGTGAATTATCCGCAAGAACGGCAATCACCGGTTTCTGTATCCGTGATGAGATGATCTGGATGATCGGTTCGCATATTGCCAACAATACAAACGTCAGCGCCGTGCCTCGTAGTGCCGTAAGGATCAGCCGTTTTTTTCGTGTTACCTGCGGAACAGTGTACCGATAGAGATAGTACGACACTGCAAACGAAACGACAATAAACAAGAGAATAAGATAAAGTGGAGTTTGAAACGACAGATTCATAATTATAAATGTACAATAAAAATCCCCAAGACCAAGGGTTTGGGGATGAAAAAAGTTGGCATACAAAACTAATCTTATTTTTTTCTTATCCACGCCATCGGAATATCGGCTTCAAAACCGCCGCTGACACTTTTTATGCGTTTATCAAAACGGCCTTCAATGATGAATCCAAGTGTTTCGTAAAATGCTATTGCCTTTGCATTACTTTCTCGTGCGATCAATTCAACACGCAGTATTTCCGGTCTTTCGTTTATAATAGTATCAAGTAGCTTTTCAAACAGCAATCGTCCAATTCCTTTTCCTTGGTAAACAGGATCAACAGCAATTGTCAGTTCGCCGAGAACATGTGCAAATACTTGAATGTTTGGACTGTAACAATGTATCTCGCCAATGGTGTTTGTTGTTGTTTCATCCACTGCAACAAAGATTACGCCTGAATAGATACTTTTTTTTACGAACGAAGAAATATACTCCGTTGTTATTTCATCTTTATTTCGAGCGAGCCCGCCTTCAATTGATGCAACCTTCTGATAGAGAGAAAAAATCGATCCAACATTGTCTGCAATTCCTTTTTTGATTATTGGATTCATTGATATTATTTCAACAGTACCATCTTTTTTGTTTCAATAAAATTATCGGCTTGTAATCGGTAAAAATATATTCCGCTTGCAAGACCCGCACCGTTGAATGCGACCGCATAACTTCCGATTGTTTGTGCGCCGCTGACAAGTGTTGCTATTTCTTTTCCGAGCACATTATATACTTTCAGAGTAACAACGCCGGCGTGCGGTAAATGATATCTGATATTTGTTGCGGGATTGAATGGATTTGGAAAGTTCTGATCCAATGCAAAGATTGTCGGAACACTCTTTTCCGGTTTTACATCGGTTGTTCCTGTTTTAGCATCATACAATTCTATCGGTGCTTTATAGGGACTGGTGCGGGAAATATTTGTTGCATCTACTGCTCGCACGTAGAATCTGGGAGTTACAGAAAATTTTGGAATCACCGCACTGTATTTCCCAGAATTTGTGACTGAATCAACGATCTCCAACAATGTCATTTTCAACGAAGTGAACGTCGATCCGTAATCATAAGAGTAGAACAAACGAACAGAATCTTTTTTTACAACCGAAGTGGAGATCACGAACATATCAACAGAATAGTTACTGTCGGTTGTCAATGCAATTTCAGGATCTGTACTAACGACCATTCCATTTTTCAAGACTGCCGCATACGCATTCACAATTCCCCATCCGGTTTCATTGTTTGGTTTTGAATTGCCGGCGGTTGTTCGTAATGCATCTCGTACTTGCACCGGCGTTAATTCGGGATGTGCAGAAAGGATCATTGCCGCAACTCCTGCAACCGAAGGTGTTGCTGCGGACGTTCCGCCGAATCCGGAAGTGTAACTACTCTTTGATACGCTTGGAACTGCGGCAACCACCGAAACGCCCTGCGCGGAAACATCCGGTTTTGTTCTGCCGTCGCTTGTTGGTCCCACAGAACTAAACGAAGCGACCGTTCCATTCGTACTGACTGCTCCCACGGAAACAATGCTGTCTGCATCAGCAGGAGCAGTAAGAAAATGCCAGGTTGTCTGCGCTTCATTTCCCATTGCATTTACCACAACAACACCTTTACGCATCGCAATCACTGCTCCTTTTGTAATCGTTGTTGTTGCCCCATTCATATCTGCATACACATAGCTCTTTTGACCTGCATCGAACTCATTGTAGCCGAGCGAGCTGCTCACAATATCAACACCTTGCAGTTCCATCCACTCAACAGCTGCGATCCAATTATCTTCTTCAACATTGGTTTCGGATGGAACATATTCCGTCTTTCCTAAAATAAAATTTGCATTGAATGCCGGACTCACAAGCACCGAGTCTTTGAAACCGCCGACGAGAGACATGGTAGAAGTTCCGTGATTATCTTGGTCAGAGCGGTCGTTTCCTTCGTTCGCTGTAGAATTATCCTTTTGAATAAAATCATATTCTGCGATCACATTCAATCTGTTCATTGCTTCATGATTTTTCCATCGAAATCCGGTGTCAAGCATTCCTACCAGAACACCGCGTCCGGATATGCCGATATTATGTACCGCAATTGCGTTGATCCTTGTCATTTGTGTAGCGGATGAACCGTAATTATATTTTTGACTTGCTGTTTGCTTAGAAAGATTCTGCTGTGCAATTTCTGTTTTTGGTAATTCTTTTCGTGTGTATGTAACGACCAATTCAATCGATTTGATGAACGGCAATGTTTGAAGTTGATCCCGCTGAGCGTTTGTTAGATATGCGGTTGCTGCGTTAAACCAACGGGAACTGTTCTGAATCGTAATTCCGCGTTCTGTTAGTGCTGAAAGAAATATTGGTGAAACAGGAAGATCTTCTTGCGTTACGATCTGCTGTAATACTTTTGCTCTCCGTTGCAATGCCCGTTCTGAAATTCCGGTCAACTGCGAAGTTTCTCTCAGAGAGGAAAATTTTGACAATACAAGATTCTCTTTGGAAGTAAAATAAATCCAATATTTCTGTGGCTTTTCCTGAGCAGATGCAAACAGTGTGAACAGTACACATAGCAAAACGATCAATTCAAATTTTTTCATCATAGTTTATCTTGTCCTCTGTACCTATCTCATAATTTAGTTGCATATATATGAATATACATCAATGAAAGATCGATTTCAATTTTCTGGAAAGGAAAATTGAATTTGTTCGTTTACAATCAGCAACAATTATCGTATTTTTTCAGTGCGGAAACATATTAAGTGATTAAACCTTGCGAAGGTTATATAAAAAATTGCAGGTAAACCTTCGCAAGGTTCTGGCGACTAAAAGGAATGTATATGAAAATACTTGTTACCGGTGGCAGCGGAATGGTTGGAAAATATATTGTTGATGAATTATTGCGTTATCACCATGAGGTTGGCGTCCTAGATCTGGTTTCTCCAAAACAAACCAATGTAACCTTTCACAAAATTGATATACTTGTTCTGACTGATGTTGAACATGCAATGAAAGGATACGATGCTGTCATTCATACTGCGGGAATTCCTCACCCGCTGAACGATCCTGCGGAGCGCGTCTTTCATGTGAACGTGAACGGAACATTCAACGTTCTTGAATCTGCCGCGCGAAATAGGATCAAGAAAGTTGTTTTTACTTCCAGTGAATCAACGCTCGGTTTTGCGTTCATGAATAACAGAATGGTTCCGGAATATATTCCCATCGACGAACATCATCCGATGCGGCCTCAGGATCCGTATGGGTTGAGCAAAGTAATTGGCGAACAGATCTGCCGAACGTACAGCGCAAAATACGGAATTCGAACCATCTGTCTTCGTGAACCGTGGATATGGGTTCCGGAGCCCGAACAAATTTTATTCTACCGAAAGTTGGTTAGTGAATACAATGATTGGCATAAAAATCTTTGGACGTATGTTCATGTATACGATGTTGCAGCAGCACACCGACTTGCGATTGAATGCGATCTTGGTTCATTGCACGAAATATTTTTTATTACCGCAAAAGAAAATTGGACCGGAAAAAATTCCAAAGAACTCATTGCGCAATTCTATCCCGAAGTACCATCGTTTGCCGGAGATTTTTCGGGAGCATCCGCGATTATTTCACACGAAAAAGCAAAACAATTGCTTGGTTATGAACCGAAATTTTCGGTTCAAGATCTGTTGACGTAAGCACGAATGAAGATCACTGTTCAATTCATATTGATCACGATTATATTTTTTTCAGCATCCGCTCAAACAAACCTGCTCCGCTCAACGATAGTTGTGCCGGACTCTAACACCGCCGCAATCAGGTTTGAACGGAATGTGAACACCTATCAGTGGAATGCCGGTGCGTTGGTTAAATATGATGATCGAGATCTCTTTGTGAATTTCGGAAGCAAGCTTACCTCGGTGATCATTCGGAGTAATTTTCTGTCGTTCCGCGACGAACAAAATTATTCACTTTCTGTTTCAAAAAAAATATCTCCGTTCTTCTCTGCTGTCTCAGAGATCCAATCGTTCGCACTATCGGACAGTCAGGCATTTGGCAGCACCAAAGCCGGAATTCATACCGGTGCGGCAGGTATTACATATCAACCATTCTCAAACATTTCCTTTACGCCGATGATCGGCGCACGGTATGATAAACAGCAATTACAGGAAGATGATGGACTGAATTATCGATTGTATGCGCAAGGAGATTCGCTGGATCTGAGCGGCTACCGCGGAGCATTTTCCGGTCGTTTTAATCAAAGCGATCTTGGTTCGCGAAAATTCAAGAACGATGCAGCGGAAATGAATCTCGCTGCGGAATTTTCCCGGAATGCAACCGACAGTATCCGAGTCCGCTGGCTGTTGAACCGAAATGATTTTTATGTTCCCGCAGACAGTGCGGTGATAAAAACATTTGGAACTTCCATGAACATTCGTTCGCGTACGGATCAACTGTACAGTGTGCAGAATATTGTTTCGTATGACATTGGCGCAGGATTTAGAACAGATATAACTGCAACGGTCGATTCAAGAAATATTCAAAATGATTTCTATTATAAGACATTGAACATCAACTCGGGGGATGAAATATTATTTAAGACCACTGTTCAGGAATTCCATCTGGAAGGCGCATTCGATCTCCGGTATCAATCCGAATCTTTTTTTTCAACGATCGGATTTGAATTGTCCGAACGGGATGAACGTCATCAGATCGACCGGCACACCAGCACCGATCCGCTAGTGATCGACAAACAGGAAAAAAGGATCAAACGGGAATTGCAATTGGATAATACGGCATTTCGAACCACGCTCCGGACAACACTTCAGTCGTATCTATCTTCATCTGATGAACTTTTATTTTCTGCGTCAACGAATCTTCTTCAATACGATACTCCCGATACGACGAATACGGATGACCGCGATGAATTGCTGATTAATGCATCGCTTAGTGAAACACACCGATTTAGCAGCGTATTCTCTGCATCGTTTACGCTGGAAACGACACTTGCCCATCTTGTTTACCTTCATCGTGAAAAAAGCGCAAATAATAACTGGAACCGCATTATCCGTTTATCGCCGGAATTGATCTACAGACCATCGGATAATTTTAGGATGTACAATAAATTTGAAGTCTCGGCAAATTACACTGTTTTTGATTTTGAACTTCTTGTTCCCTCCGTAAAAAGTTATTCGTACAGACAGATTGCATTTTTGGATTCAACATCGTATGATATGACAACGCACGTCGGAATAGATATGTTTGCGCACATTCGTGTTTTTGAGCGGGGAGAGTTTCAATGGAAGGGATTCTCCGAACGACCGCTGCAGCGCATAGAAGAAGTAACATTTTTACCGCAGATACGTTACTCATTCAACAGGGAATGGTATTTTGCGGTTGGATTCAGATCGTTTGCTCAGAAACGATTTCGATATACAAACACCGTGCGTCAATTTGAAAGCACATTCCTAAGCGCAGGCCCCACAACAAGCATTGTTCTCCGTCTTTCATCGCAGTCGCTTGTTGAAGTGCGGGGATGGAAAGAATATCAACACCAAAGCGGCGGAAGTTCGATCCAGGAGTTTTCTAATATGACGATGAATGTGCGGTATTATTTTTAGAATGGCACACACAAAGTCGCAAAGGACACAGAAATTTTTATAAAGAAATTAAACCTTTGTGTCTTTGTGTGAAATATTATATAATTAGCGT
>CAYHFN010000006.1:106258-117551 GCA_964355925.1 uncultured Chitinophagaceae bacterium | reverse complement strand
GCATACGGAATCGCATCGATCACTTCATATTTATACGCCCACCAATCGCTGAACGCTGATGCACCGACTCCGCGTTTTGCGATCTCATCGGCAACTTTATATCCTTCAAGAATATGCTGCAGCGTTCCAATCTGGAATCCGAAATCATCCGAAACATGAAGAAGCATCATGATCTCATCTTGACGATAACAATGAGAATGAATGAGGCGCTTCTTGTTCAAAATCTCTACGATCGCATCCAATTCAAGATCCCGTCGAGGCGGAATAATTGCAGGATTTGATTTTGCGTTGGTTATTGCTTTGTCGTACTCACGCGCTGCGGTGAATTCATCTCGGATGATCTGTTCAACACCCATTCGGGTCTGAGGATACCTGGTTGTATATTTTTCTCCCCAATTGGATTGTTTTGGATTCTCGCCCAGCGCAAATTTAATTCCCGGAATTGCACCCTCAAACTTCATTTGCTCCGGAAGCATTCCCCATCGTAACTTGATCACGGAATTTTGTCCACCGATAGCATTTGCCGAGCCGTGCAGCTGATTCACTACCGTTAAGCCGCCTGCAAGTTGACGATAGATATTGATATCATCGGCATTGATGACATCACCGATTCGCACTTCCGCAGTTATCGCCTGGCCGGATTCATTCACTCCTTCAGAAATACCGGTGTGAGAATGTGCATCGATCAAGCCGGAGGTTACATGTTTTCCTTTTGCATCGATCACCAATGTTCCGTTTGGTGCAGAAATTCCTTTTCCAATTTTAGAAATTTTTCCTTTATTTATATACAGATCTGTCTCTTCAAGATTTCCTTGCGGACCGCTCGTCCATATTGTCGCATTTTTTACAAGTACATCCTGTTGCTGTGGGACTTCTTTCCGACCAAATGCCCCATCAGGAAATACAATTTCATTACTGGAGCAAACGGGCACAACAGGCTTTGCAGTATCTGGCTTTTCCTCAAATGCCTTATTTAACTTTGCAATCCACGTACCAGATCTTCCGTCCGGATATTCAAACAGACCTTCAATCACATTATCATTCACAGCACCTGAAAAACGAATGATTCCTTTTATTCCAAGTGAGTCACCGTCAAAAGAAAATCTGAGTTGCTTTTGTGAAATAATTGAAGATTGTGCTTTAACATTCTTCAAGCCTTTTATAATATTCACAGTTGGTGCATCAATTTCTCCCGAAATGTCTAACGAACCCGTATCATTTTTAGCGTTGGCATATTGAAGATTATAGAACCACTTTCCACGAACATCTGCAGGCTGTACAGCTTTTACTTCGTATCGATTTCCTTCTATCCACGATGCGCAGATTTTTGTTTTTTCCGAAAATAAACTTCCATCCGTTATTACAAGGTTTGCAATTTTTCCTGATTCAATCGTTCCAAGTTGTTTTTCCATACCAACCAACTGTGCAGGAATCGTAGTCAGTGAAGCCAATGCATCATCGGAAGACAATCCACAGTCGATTGCTGTCTTCACCATCGATCGGAACTTTGAAATATCTTTTAGCTGATTTGCCGTCAGCGCAAAATTTACTCCTGCCTTCTTCAATCGCGCGGGATTTTCCGATGCAAAATCCCAATGGCGAAGTTCTTCATATCCCGCATTGAACGCATCTTCCGGAGTTTCAACAGAGGGGGCATCAGGAAAATTTACAGGAAGAATAACAGGCACTTTCATTTCTTTAATCGCATCAATACGCCGATATTCATATCCATTTCCACGAACAATCCATTTTACCGAAAATTCTTTGGCAATGTTCAATGCCCGCAATTCTTTCAATTCGTCATTCGTTTCTATCACTAAATATTGCTTTCCCGTTACAACATTCTCAAGGGACGCAAGAGTTGCATTCTCTTCCGGTCTAAGCTGATTTGGATTCTTTGCATAGATCTTTTGTGCATCGGAATACCATTTTGCATCGATCAATGTTTGGCGCATCAATGCAATTACTCCCATATGCGAATTTGGATAATCATCGGAAAAATTATCTCTTGCTACTGTGGAATGTTGAAAAACATTCGATTGAAGAATCTGCATGTTTGGTTCTACATTACCAAGATTCACCAGGACACTGCTCCCTTTGAATACTCCATATTGAGGGACGGAAAGCACCGTCGTAAATCCAATTGCACGGTATTTTTCCGCTACATCCTTATCAGGAAGGAAATTTTGCGCTACAGAAAAATTCGCTTTCACATTCCCGTTCCAATAATTTGCGCCTCGCAGTTGTTCCGGTTGACCGCTTTGGGGTTTCGTTTTTGGCTGACCATAATCGGAATAGAGATCAATCAATCCTGCATAAGCGGTTAATCCTGTGCAATCCCATTCACGCGCATCAGCAGGGATTGTTACAGTAGTTCCAACGGATTGGATAACTCCGTCACGAATGACGATGGTCCCTTTTTCAATTCTTTTTCCCGGTGACTGAACGATGGTGATGTTTTTCAACGCATGAACAGAAGGAGTATTTTGACGAATTCCTTCAATGTGTTGCGTCGATTGGGACAAGAGAATTCCATAACTCAAAACCATCAGTAGAAAATACTGCTTCATAGAGTTCCTTTATTGAGAAATAAATAATTACAAAAGACGATGATCAATACCACTGATTGTTTCAATCGAAAGTTTATTTTATGCTAGTCGGTTTTATTGTTTGTTGGGATAACTATGATATGAATTGTAACGCCAATCGCAATCACCAATAACAGCAATTGAATAATGTGCGATTGCGTAACGTACATTGAATAAAGAATTCCGCCCCACAAAACTATGATAATTGAGATCTTTCCGGAAACTGAAATACCATTCCCTTCGCGATAATTCTTAAGATATTTTCCGAAGACTTTGTTGTGATGAAGCCAGTCGTAGAACCTCTTTGAACTGCGGGCATAGCACCACGCCGCCATTAAAAAAAATACCGTCGTTGGAAGCAATGGTAAAAATATTCCAAGAATACCGATTCCAACCAATACCGTTCCGGCAAACAGTAATGTCCATCGTACAATCGGTCGATGTGATATTTTAATCTCTGGAACTATTTCTTCGCTTTGCATAATTCTTTATTCAAGTAATAATATTTAAATATCTCTGGCTTATAAATTATAGAGCTTGAGATCGTTTCCCGTACGTAACTTAGTGATGTAAATTAATTGTCCGGTATGATACGAAAAATGTTCGGTAATATGAAGGATTGCATTAAATTCCGCAACAAAATAACCTTGAATATTGATAAGGCTCAATATATATACACTCTGGCAAAAATAGAAAACTATTTCGTCAATGGAATGTTTGGGACACACGAAACACTATGGTGTTTTTCATTCATTAACGCTCAAACCAGCTTGTTCTGCTTGTAGAAATGTTCGGCGCAACAACAGGAACACCGTAATTTTTTGCAACAGCAGAAGTCCAAAAATCTGTTTTAAATGTCGGCAAATTCCATCCTTTTGATGTACCATCAGATACATTCCACGTAGTATCAGTCATTATAGATCGAACTGCTCCATCCTGCGTAACAATCTCACCGTAGATATTCACACCGGCAAAACCTTTTTCCTGGAAATTTTGCGATTCGACACCAATTGTATTCACAGAATCGCTGAGGAATGGAAGAATATCAAAAATCTTTGCACGTTCAATTTCGACTAACAATGACAATGATCGACGGGCTGAGACTTCTCCGATCATTTTTCCATTTATATATAATTTCGACCACGTATCACCAAGAAGCTGCATTTTTGCAGATCGAATATTTTTCGGGATTGCTACACTCTTTCTAAAATATACTTTTGACTGTTGCAGAGAATCTTTCATACCCGAATTGGCTTTGGGATGATATATCCATTGACTTTTCAATTGAGGAGAAATTACCGAATCACCGCGTTGAATCTGTTCTGCCAACTCGTTCCAATATGCGGTTTGTCGGTCATATCTCATTAACAAACGATCAATATTTTGAGGTTTGTTCGTTGTAAGCCAGACTTTTTCAAATTCAGATCGTACAGAAGAAAGTCCATCAACAACATTCCTGCATAACAATGTAATTTGCACCGCTATCTCACTTCGGGTTTTAGTGGTATCCTTTAATATTAATTTTATTTTTTCCTGTGCTTCAATTTTATCGGCGAACCAGAGATTTATTTTTGTGATGAACATAAGATATTGCAAATGATCGCTGTTCTTTTTGATCGTTCCCTTTGCTTCATTCAACAATTGTTGAATGAACGGCATTGATGAACGAATACTCTGCATTCGCTGGATCAACGGCAGGCGTTTTTCCCAGACCATATCATCCCGATTCGGCATCATCGGGTGACGCCATAATTCATACCAATGATATTGATTTGCCGGATTGGTAAGAATCGAATAGACAGCCCGCATTTCAACATTGTTATTTCCAAAAAATGAACGGAAGAAATTTTCGTCGAATGCTTGAATATCCGTCTTCATCGGATTCCATGCACATTCAGCAGTCCACGCATAACCGTAATAATTCAATTCACGCAGTGCTTCTCCGCCAAAGTCATTCCAATTTGAACATAATATTCCCTGCGAACCTTTGTTGTATCCATCAAGATTAAATGCCTGGATATTCAGAAATGTATTCAAATAATTCGGGAATGGTCCGGTAAAATTCCAAACGGCAGGAGAAACGATATATTGAAAGCCTGCATTCTTAAATACTGCCGGACTTGGATATTCAAATCTCGCTCCATACTGCCAATCAACAAAAATCACATCACGCGGAATTTTTTTAAGGATGTCCGGATGATTTAATATAATGTCGCCATACATCATCGGTTTCTTTCCGTATTTATTTACGATCGCAAAGATCCGTTTATAATGTTCGGAATGCACTGTTGCAAGATCACTTTTCGAAACACGGTCTTTGTTTGTACCCAACCCGACATCCCACGACTCATCGGCAGCAATATTGAAATACGGCGAACTAAAACAGGAAGCGATCTCACCGATCATCTCGTCTAGCAAGGCATAGACTTTTTCGTCAGAAATGTTCACCGTATGCGCTCCGGAAAATTCCGCATACTTTGCGTACTCCGGATGAATGAGAATATTTTCCCAATGTCCAAGCGTTTCGAAGATCGGGATGATCTCAACAAAATATTTCCTTGCATAGATATCAATTTCTCTGCATTCCGCAGCACTTAACGCACCTCGATTCTTGCCGATCTCTGGATGTCTTTTAAATTGAAAGACATCTTCAATATATGGCGAATACACGTTCAATTTATTCTGAGCGCAAAATTGAATGATCTTTTTGAAGTTTTCCACTGTCGATATTTGTCCGCGGCTAATGTCATCGGTAATTCCACGGATCTTTTGTGAAGGGAAATCGTGGATCGTCACTCCGTGAACGATCAAGCTCCTTTTTTCAGATCGAAGCATTTGCACTAAAGACATAACGCCATAGAATAATCCCTTATCCGTTTCTGAAATAATGACAATACCTTTTGCATCAACATCTAAAAAGTAACCTTCCGATTTCATTTCGGCGGTTAACGTTCCTTTTCGTTCCTTAAGGAATTTTTTGCCGTAAACTGTTGTCGGTTTCCCGATAAAGATAAAATTGGATTTCAGTTTCCTTACGGATTGTTCATCCACAACTTTCAACAGTGATTCTTTGAGAACGGAAAGTTCATTGTTTAACTCTTGTGCAATGAATTGTTCTGTCTGATCGTCGGATCCAATGACAATCTTTGTTGATGATGTAATTTTAAACTGAACCGTTTTTTCAACGAATGTTTGCGGTGCAGGAATAATCTGTAGAGTTTGAGCAATAACAAGGGTCGAAAGAAATAAAATAGAGAAGATCAGTTTCATAGATATCCTTTGTTAGTTTACAGATAAAAGATAACCGATATGTACATGCATTTCAACAACAAATGATTACTACAGATCGATCGCAAATCCAACCGTATTTAACATTCTATGCTGCGGATAAAATTGTCCGCGTTCATCCATTCCAGTTCTGAATTGATAGGAAACGCGAAGAACTTTTCCGTTTTGCATTGGCGTTGAAACACCAATTTGAAAAGTATTTGTGGCGGCAAATTCAACTTCTTGCCGTACTTTACAATCCACAGCAGTATATAGAATAATTTTGGGATATAATTCCATTATCGATATTTTCCCACCAGATTGTACCGTCCATCGTTTATTGGTTCTCAGACCATTTACCGTAAAGATATACGCATAATCGGCTCCAATATAGAATTGATCGTTCACACCTGTCTCACGAACAAAAAATAATTTTATATAATCACGGGAATACCTGATTGCCGTTGTAAGTTTCAATCGTTCATACCAATTATCACTGAGATGATGACTTGTATGCCCTGCAATAAATTGTACAAATGTTGCATCGTGGATCGGAATATCGAGCGTAACATAATCGACATAGTAATCATTGGAAATAACATGCGCCTGTCCATTCGGATTTAATTCAAAATGGATTGATCCGCTGATCGAGGCTTGTGTTTTCGCCCCAAAAAGATCGATATCGAAGATCGGGAACATTCCTCCCATCGTCGCCCGAACATTTTTTGTAAAAAGAATATTTTCAACATTTACACGATGAGCATGACCATCGGCGGCAAACGAGGAAACGTACGTTGTTTCGGGAAAGAAATGAAATCGATCGATGAATTGAGCCGAAACTATATTTGTGATAAGAAAAACGAGGAGAAATATTCGAGTACAGTTCATGTAATATCTTTCATCCAGCATTCGTGAAATTGTATATGGGCTTCTTGATCATGGAGCGGATCTTTTAACGGATCGTTGGAAGTAATCACTTCCTTTGGATATCCGCTTTGAATTGAGCGAATAAGAACATTCTTTTCTATGATTGTGTATTGTATACGCCACGATTTGATCGCCATAACAAACCCACCATTGTCATCATTCATAATCCTGCGGTACGAATGGGGTAACGGATCGAACGAGAGAATATCAATAGCCCGTTCGATCAGATGGATATCAAATTCTTTTAGCAGCCATTCCGCCTGTTCGTTTGCAAGACTGGAAACTTCAACAGTATATGGCGCATCATCGGAATTCTCTATCTCAGCCAGCCACCCAATTTCGGAATCAGGAAATGCTTCCGCGTACGGAATGTACGGTTTGATATCAAGAATTGGCGTTCCATCAAGCAGATCGGGATTTTCAACACGAATGATTCTTCCCTTCACATCGATCAATTTACACAACGAAAGACCGATTGGATTTGGGCGATGAGGTGACCGAGTTGCAAAAACCCCACGTTTTGTTCTACCGCTTCGCGGCGGCAACACTTTAGGCTTCCAATCAGAATTTTTGTGAAACCAGGAAATGATCCACACGCGTTCGAAACCCGTAAGATATTCCAATGCTTGATCGAAATTCTTATCGGGAAATAATTCTATTATACCGACAACACAGTTCTTATCAATACCAGGCTGGCGCGGTGCGTGGTACTTTTCCTGATACGGGGTATGGATAATTCCAATTGGATGTATGGTGAGTTCTTGCAAAAGTCCTAACTTCTTTCTTCGTAACTACTCAGTCATACGATGAGTGTGTATATTTTATGGGAATAAATTGAAAGTATTGATAAACCAAAAGAAGTAACTCATCGTATGACTTCAATAATTTAGAGTATGAATAAATACGCACTGAGTAGTTACCTTTCTGCCATAATTAAAATTTATATCGATACCCGATGGAGAAAGAATACACTTCCACAAATTCGCCCGGATTAAAACTCAATTCCTGTCTGGTATAATCTGCAGAAACATTTAATACTGAATAGATTCCTATTGGCTTCTGCCATCCAATACCAAATGATCGTGCTTTAAGAAGGTACACAGTACTGTTGGTGGGATCATAGTTTCGTTCATCCGGTGAAAAACCAGCTCCTGCTTTCAATGATGCATACTCATCAGCTGTTCCGTCATAGTACCAGCGTGTTGCAAAAGAAATCGACCGAGAAAAACTTACGCTGCTTGGAGTGATAAATGGTCTTAGAGAGAACCAATAATCTTTATAATAGTATCCAAGGGAACCGGTGTAGATTGTAATATCACTCCCTGTGCCAAAATTTAAATATCGTGCCCCAAATGAACCTTCAAATTTCTCCGGAAGTTTAAAAAATGCTTCCAAACCTGCGCGGTGTTCCGAAAATAATGATGACGCTGAACCAGCAAAACCATAACTAACATAAGCGTAGATTCCGCTGACTATTCTCGGATATGCATCGACCTCAATTTGAAATCCATCCTTCCCGCGAGTGTTACGATAATTCAAACGACCAATGATAGAGCCAAAATATGTGGAACGATTATATTGAAGGGCAACAAGATGATTCGGATCGAACACTTTAGTGTACCAATCAAATGTTTCAGTCGCACTGATTCCCTGCATAATAAAATTCGATTTTATTGATTCACGGATCTTCGGAACTTCAGGATTTGACGGATTAATGTCTTCCAATATCGACAATGTAATCAATGCTTCGTTATCGCGATTCAGATCACGAAGAATCTTTGACTTCTGCACCAAAAATTCTTCATGATTAGGGAATTTTCTTAACGCAGTAACGCAAATCTTTAATGCTTCTGCCGGTTTATCATCCCACTGCTCAACATCAATTGCAAAAAGCAATGCTTCAACATTGAATGGTTTTTGGTTGAAAACCGTTTTCAATTCTTTTCGAGCTTCGTCCCGCATTCCATCCCAAGCAAGTGTTCGGGCGTAAAATATTCGTATATCCACGTAATTTGGGCTCTCTTGCAGGGCAAGTTTTAAAAGCTGTCGTGCTGAGTCACGTTGACTGTTAAATGTAAGCTTGCGAGCACGATCAAAAAGTTCATCCGCGTCCAACGAGTCGAGCATTGTTTGCGAATAAAGAAATTGCGAACAGAGGACTATGAACAGCAGAGAGGATGTTTTCCCAAAGGGAAAGTATTTAAATATAATTGTCATTATTTCACCGATATAATTTTTTCTCTTAATTCTTTTGCTTCAGTATTCCGAGGATTCTGTTTCAGAATCTCATCCAATTCTTTCATTGCTTCAATATCATTCGCCAATGCATACTGTATTTGTGCTTTAAACATTCGAGCATCAATATTTCGGGGGAGCAATTGCACAGAAAGCGTAACGTGCTTTAGTGCATCATCAACACTTCCATTCCAATATTCTATCTGAGCTAATCCAAAATACGCGTCGGAATAATTCGGCGCACGGCGCAAAACTTCGTTGAACTGTATCTTCGCTTCAATGTAACGCCGTTCCCAGGATAACGTTCTTGCCATCAATGTACGCACATCATGATAATCAGGATTGATCGCCAATAATCTTTGGCACAACAGGCGTGCATATTCATAATTACCGCGAAACGCACTATCTCTTGCGCGCAAGAACAGTTGATCACTGTTCAATCCAAGGGAGTCAATTATAACGAATAACGAATCAGCATTTGAATTTTGTTTGAGATAGCTATTGCTGCTATCGGCGGGATAGATCTTATTCTTTGATATAACATAACCGCACAATGCAATGAAAGCATCTCGTTTCGCTTGAAGAATTTGTCTCATACTATCATTTTGAATTTCTGTGATATATAATGTTTGCGTGACATCAAATAGTCGATCACCGGAAAGAAAATACTTTCCATCAATATAATCCGAGATCTCTCCTTTATACGGCATAAAGGCTCGAGACCGAATATTGCGGAATTCTTTCGCGGTATCAATTTGACTCCCAACCCAGTGGGATTCTTTGGGAAGTGTCATTGCATAATGATTTTTTAAATATCCAAGGATCGTCGGCGGAACATCCGCATGAGTGGAGACGGAGAAAAATTTTGCAGCTGTTTTAAGCATTGGAGAATACATAATGAACGGAACTCGATAACGATCTAATCTGGAATCGATTGGAATCGGTATTAATCGATGATCTCCGGTAATCACAAAGATTGTGTTGGAAAAATCGTTTCGTTTTTTGTATTGCTCAATAAAATTTCGAACTGCATCATCAGCATAATGAAGTGATACAAAAATATCTTTATATCGATTATACCGCTCCTGCGTTTCAGGCTCACTTTTCATTTGCGCAATTTTCTGTTCAAACTGCAGATCATACATTTGTTTATTTGGGGGCAAAAATGGCTCGTGGGTGGAAAGAGTCATGTAAACGTCAAAACGAGGAGAAGGAATCGGCTTGTTGATCTCTTCTAAAGAGCGATTGAATAAATCTCTGTCAGCATATCCCCATGAAAAACCGGTCACCATTGGAGGAGATTTTTCATATGGCGGAAAAAAATCTCCTTCGTCTATAATATTATCCATTCCCTGCCGTTCAAGGAACACATTCTGCATATCAAAATCTATTTTACCGCCGTAATAATACGATGTTGTATAGCCATTTTCTTTTAACAGTGTGAACAATGAATGATGATCCGGCATTGTCGTTCCGAGATCCATAAATCCTTTTCGATCGAACGGGAGAGAGGCAGTCATTGAAGGAAGCACGCCAAATGTTCGTCCTGTAGTGCTCAGGAAATTTTTCCAGGTTAAACTGTATTGTGAAAGAGAATCAATAAAAGGAGTGAATCCTTGATATGTTCCACCTTCAACAAATGCGCTCCCTAATCCTTCAACTATGATAAAGACAATATTCGGTTTCTCTGGCTGTGTATTGAAATAATTTCCGATCACATCACTATAGTCCGCCTCTTTCAGCAAAGGATATTCTTTTGAAGAATATTTTTTATCTGCAATTAGACCGCGTGTAAAATACCGAAATGATTGCTGTGTAAAATAAAGTGATTTGTTCTCTACAATATTGTATTCAATCTCTTTTGAAAAATCACTTGGTGAAGGGTGTATCAATAGAAGTATTGGAATTGAAAAAAAAGAGATACTATAAAATCCAAGGATGATAAATTTTGGCAGAGGAAGGTTTCCAACTATCTTTGGCAACAACAAAATCAGGGCGCCAACAGCTAAAAATACAATTAGTCCTGCAATAGAAATACCGCCGGAAGCATTGACCGTTTCTTTAATATCATTCAGAGAATAACCGTAAAGGTCCGAACTGAGCGGGATAAGAGTAATTGAAAAATATTGTGTTAATGCCATAGCGACATACACTGTCAAAAGCAACAGCACCAGATGGATCCTTAAAGCCACACGTTCGTTTGCTAGCGATGAAAATGAAAAAAAGAACAGTGATAAAACAAACATCAGCGCACCTATCACAAAGAGATCCAGTAT
>CAYHFN010000006.1:61722-106158 GCA_964355925.1 uncultured Chitinophagaceae bacterium | reverse complement strand
AAAAGAACAGTGATAAAACAAACATCAGCGCACCTATCACAAAGAGATCCAGTATAATTGCCTTGCTGATCAAATCACTAAAATCCGATATCGCTTGCAGTGCACCGCGGACAAGAAATAATTCATAACATCGCAGCATCAAGAGAATAAAGAGTGCCGCAATATTCACAAGAACAAATGGACGTGCGGTATATAACAGCCGATTTTTAATTATTTCTATCATTTCGTTTTCAAATTGATATTACAAAAAAAAGATTAGAACACGAACAACACTGGTGGAATGGCTTCCCACAGATTTTTATCTGTGAGGATTAATCAAATCTGTGGCATCCGTTTTTTGTAGATTTTAGATATTATTTTTTAAATCCAACGCGCGTCATTGCGCCCCACGTTTTAACACCGCGCCAGTAATCCCAAAAAGCTTTAATTCGCCACCAGACTGTGATCTGTCTATAACCAAAATTCTCGACAACCCCCAACACCAATAATTTAAGAAGATCACGAGTTCGGGGATAGCGGTGAAATGAAATTTCTTCAAGCATCACTGCGCTCACTGAGAACATTACGCCGTAAATGACAGATACAATAAAAAACAAAGTGAAGATCTCGATATTCACCATACCCAAATAAAATCCTATCCCAACAGCAAAATAACCGATTGCTTCAATCACCGGACCGAATAATTCAATTATTGCAAAATATGGGACAGCAACTAGACCAAGAACTCCGTATCGTTTATTGAAAAACATTTTTTTATGGATGAGCAATGTATCTAACAATCCACGATGCCAACGATTGCGCTGACGGCCAAGGATCTTCAATGTCTCAGGAGCTTCAGTCCAACAAACAGGATCAGGAACAAATTCCACCTTATAAGGAATATCTTTCTCTCTGCAATAACGATGCATCCTCACAACCAGCTCCATATCCTCTCCCACAGTATCGTGTTTGTAGCCGCCACATTTCAGCACAATATCTCTTTTGAAAAGTCCAAACGCTCCGGAGATGATCAACAATCCATTAATTGCTCCCCATCCCATTCTTCCGGAAAGATATGCGCGGTAATATTCGATAACCTGAAACGAAGGAATTAATTTTCGAGAAAGCCGAACATCGGTCACTCTTCCGCGATCGATCGTGCAGCCGTTTGCAATGCGAACAATTCCACCGACCGCAATGACACTCTCATCATCCAAGAATGGTTTTACAACCTTCAACAATGCATCATCTTCCAGAATAGAGTCTGCATCAATTGCACAGACCAGCGGATATCGAGAGACGTTGATCCCGACATTCAATGCATCAGCCTTCCCGCCATTCTGCTTATCAACAAGGATCAAATTTCTGAATTGCGGTTTTTGAGAAACATAAATTCCACGAACCGGTTTTGTCGGAATTGTTTGAACATACACTCGTTCCGTTTTGATCATATCGAATTCTTTGATCACGACATCAAGTGTATTGTCTTTACTGCCATCATTGATAAAGACAACTTCCGCCGTCGGGTAATTCAGCTTCAGCAGTGAGTTAACACTTTCAATACATGTTGCGGATTCGTTATAACCCGGAGCGAGAATGGAGACAGCGGGAGTCAGTTCCGATTGCATGATCACACGATAATCGCAGAACATGTGGCGGCGGAGATATGTAACGATTGCACCGAATGAAATAGTATACATTGAAAAGTAGAACACATTGACAAAGACAAAGAAGCCAATGATGAATTCAGCATATCGATTCAATATAAAATTTGCAACGTCAGAAAGAAATTCCATTACTGTTCTCCCTGAATATGATCTGCGTGCACCTGTACACCGGCTTCGTGCAGGAATTGCAATGCTACCATTCGCACGTTCTCATCGTGAAGATGTACCGCATATTGAAGACTTTTAATTCCCAATTCTCCTGACCGAGATAACGCTTCACCCGCCGCAAGTTTTACATCCATCGTATCTTTCACAAGCATTGAATGAAGTTCTGAGGCTAACAATGGTGAAGAAAGACTTCCTGCTGCTTTCGATGCATCGATACGAAGCTGTTCATCAGATGAATGAAGGAATTTTTGAATGATCGGTATACTTCTGGAATCGCCGATCTTACCAAGAGCAATTAAACTTTTATGTTTCACTTCAGGAATTGCGTAATCAATATACTCCAACAGTGTTGGAACAGCGTTAACATCTCCAAGCATCCCTAATATTTCAACGCAGAATCCCTGAATCTTTGGAAATGGTGAGCGCATTGCAAGAACAAGATGTGAAACGGCATGTTCACCAAAACCAAAGATAGATTTTGAAATACGTACCTGCATCCAGGGAGACATCTCTTTCAGACGCATTAATATTGGAGAAAGAACTTCAACTCCACCGATATCAAGCATAGCCTGAGCAGCTTCTATTCGAACATCATCATTATCATCATCTAAACATCGTTCAAGATAAGGCAAGGCGGATTCATTGAGCATCAATCCGGCATTTTTACAACCTTTGGCACGCTCCCACCAACGTGGATCTTGCATTGATTTGATCGTTTCGGGTATAAAATCAAAATATTCAAAGGCTAATGTTAAACGAAATCGCGTCTCACCAATCACTTCCGATGTTAACATTAACATCACGCGTTTTAACGATCGTCGGCGTGCATTATTGTTCGAGATAGCATTAACATCCAATTCGAAACTTAAATTACGGAGCAATATGTCGAGCCGCTTTGAAAGACTTTCAGCATGACCTGTCACATCGTTATCCGATATTTCATTGAAGAGGTATTTATTTAATGCGGCGTGGGTGATAATGTCGCGGTTGGTTTTTTTGGTTTCGACTGTTCCTTCCCGAACCTTTGAGACGATCAGACCGATCGATCCGACAGCAATCAGAAAGAGTGCGAAGAATGTTGTGACAAGTACGAAAAGAAAAAAAATCGCCGTATTCCTTTATATTAGTGTTGAGGATTGTGCTTCTCCACCAATGTTCTGTTGTATGATTGGCCCAACACTTCTTTCATCAATGGAAGATAAAACTTCCAAAAAAATCTTGTTTGATCGGACACGAAATAGAATGAAAATAATTTTCCAAGTAGATATTCTACATTCCAATAATCAGTAAGAAGCATTTCTACTTTATTATCGGCAAAATCTCCTGCAAAATAAAGATTTCTTGCAGAAGAATCTGACATGACAATAGCAGGAAAAACGAGCGGAAGTCCGGCAGATAATACTTTTTCTTTTCCGGAACGAGTGCATTGCATTTCAAACTGGGCAATCACTTTTGCTGAAGAATCAACATTGATATATTCAAAAAAATAGAAATATGGGACTTTATCTTCAGTCTTTTTTAACAGATCATGATCACTATTCCGCAAAACAAGCGGAGAGAAAAGAATATCCGATGATTCCAACACGATCATTCCCGGCTTGGTATCGCCGATGGTTCGGTCTATGGTAATAATAATTCCTCTGCCGGAGTAGTTCCACATTTCACCGCTTGTCTGCTTATACCGTTCTTTCATCCATCGCGGAGCCGTATTTAGATCATCATAATATTTTCCCAGAGCACCTGCATACCGAACGCCAAAGAGTGAACCGATCCGTTGCTGCGTAATAGTATCTCGCGATTGCGGATCTTGCAATGTATTAAATTCTGCAATAGACATCCCTCCCGATTTTTTAAATGCCTCAATACTATCCAGCTCCACACTTGTCAAGCCACCATATTTAAGTTCAATTGGTAAATATTTATCCGAAAGCATTTTTTCAAATTTTTCAAACCCTAAAGGATACGTATACACTCCGTAGGTGTCAGTGATATACAGAAGATTTGCATTCGAAAGCCGTAATTGTGACGGTTCGCTGTATGAACTATCCTGCGGAAAAAAACCGTAAAAATCTTCTGTATCATTATAAAAATTTTGCGAATCGGGTTTGGTATATTTCCAATGATGCATTAGCCAAAAAAAAGAGCGGTGTTCCCTAAAATCTGCACCGGTAGTTTTATCGATAACAACAATAGAGATTGGGCGCGTAGGAACAAAAAACCAAACGATAAATGGGACAACAAACACAAGAATCAACAATGCTGCAATTGTGATCAATATCTTGTGAGTATAATTGAACCGCTTTTTTAAACGTACCATAAAACTGCGGGTTAGGATTTGGTGCGGGCGAGAACTGTTTTAATCCTCACAATCAGTTCTTGAGGACTGAATGGTTTCTTTATGTAATCTTCAACGCCAAGTGAAAAGCCTTCTATAATCTCTTTTTCAAGTGTACGTGATGTAAGCATAATAACTGGAATTGACTTTGTTTCAGGATTTTTTTTTAGCTCCATCACCAATTCTTTCCCACCCATAATAGGCATCATAATATCGGTTACAACCAGATTTACGGTATTTTTTTTCAGAAACTCCAATGCCTCAACACCATTGTGTGCGTTATGAACCTGAAAACCGGAATTCTTCAGCTTAAAAGTAACAAGTTGCTCTATATTAGGGTCGTCTTCAACGACAAGAATTTTTTCTGCCATATATGAAATAAATATACAAAAAAATAACCAAGTAAAAATGACACAAAAAAAGGAAAACCAATCGGCTTTCCTTTAATAATTCTGTGAGCGGGTGACGGGACTCGAACCCGCGACATTTTGCTTGGGAAGCAAATACTCTACCAACTGAGTTACACCCGCAGTTGAAATTGCTAATATTTCGACAGTTTCGAAAAATTATTGTGAACAAAAAGCTATTCTATTCACAAATAATATCACTTCACTAAGAAGTTTACTAAGAAGTTATTGGACGCTACACTAGTATAAAAACCACCGTTGCAGACTTCCATTACTAGATCAATGTGGTCAATCCTTACGGATTTTAAATAATTAATTTGGGGAAATCTTTTTTTGATCTAGTTGAAAGATAGTGAACCATTCGAGAACGTTCAAGAAATATTTTACTGAATCCATAAAAGCAAAACCCCAAACACACACAACACAGCAACACCTTCCGGATCAGCACGAGTAGCGAGTATGGATTCAATCCCAAACTGGCGGTGAATGAACCGAGATAAAATGACTGTACCCAAGACGAGAACAGACACTAAATATTTTGTGTTTACTGACAAATAATACGAATTGACTGTATTGTCTGTAGTTTTTCAGAATTTTATGTATGTATTTTACTACCCTACAATATATCTGTATACTAATTCCGGATATAAAAAGTATTGTATTATGAATTTTTTATATTTACGTTTTAAAGACAAATTTATCTTTAATCGTTCACTATGGTGCAAAATGAAAAGATGGTGAAGCTTTTAGATGTATCAATAGCTTTTACTCTCATAAATAATCGGATGAATAAACACTTATAACTCACTTTTATATGAATACCGACCAAAAAGAATATGAAAAAGTTTTTGCCGCTATTAAGCAAGAATATTCCAAACTGATTGCAGGAAGAGATGACTTTAGCATAAAAGAACTCTATCACTTGCGGAGATACGCCAAATACAGAACAGACCTTAAAAAATCGGAGGATGGGTTAACCTATGAAGAAAAATCTTGGTTGGTATTCTATAAAAAAATCGATTCACGCCTTGAAGAGATTATGGATACTAAAGAAAAACAAGGTTTTGATAAAATTGAACATAAACTTGAATTAGAAGAGATTCTTCAAAAAGATTCTGAATACCTTAATAAAGTAGGACAAGAAATTGAAAAATTGCTTAGTAAACAATTATCATATATTTATGCCTTTACTGATAATTCCGAGGAGAATAAATATAAGGTGTATAAGGAACATGCAGAAAGCATTATTCTTGATAAAAAATCGACCAAAGAAAATCGAATAAAGTTTGCAGGTTTATTGCTAAAATATATAGAAGTTTTTGAAAATGAGATCGTTGAAAATCTTTATACAATTAATGATTCTGTTCAAAAGAAACTTGCTTCCTTTAAGCAAACTCTCGAAAATATTTCAATTCCGGATGAAGCAGAAGAAAAATATAAGATTATAGAAATTTATAAGAAATGGATCCCTCTTGCAAAAGAGACTTACTTAAATAGAGTAATGGCTACCAATGCAATCGTTATGAAATATGAATTAGATAAATTTGTGCCTAATGATTGTTTCAAAGATAATTTTAATCCAGATGAAATTAATACCCTGTTGAAAGAACAGACCAGTGTGCATTTGATAAATATTATTAATGCCGCTAATTTATTGAATACCGCCTCGGAAAAAGAAAATGATATCACGGAAAAAAGAAAACCACTATCGCGGGAATTATGGGATGATTTTGATAAGGATGATGAGCAAACCAATCTGTATTTAAAAAACATCATTAATTCAACAAATTTATTGAATACCGCTTCAGAAAAAGAAATCAAATTGTCAGAGAAAAGAAAACCATTGCCTCGAGAATTGTGGGGTGATGTTGGCGAGGAAGATGAACGTGAATTGGAAGTTAAGACTGAGAGATCAAATATTAAAGTAAATCACAAGTCTAATTCAACAGAAGAACAGTTCTGGATTAGAATTATAAAGGTTATCACTGTTGGAATTTGGTTGATTGGTTTAAGCCTTATAAGTTTAATTTCGTATTCTTTAAAAGATTTTAGTGCTTTTATTTTTGGTACAATTATATTATCGGCGTTATCTATCGCCCTTAGCAAAGCATTTTTCTATGTTTTTGATAAAAAACATTAATCCTTTATCGAAACTTTAGAATCAGTGTTGTGGAGATTACACTCCCTTTCATTTTGAGTATTTTTAGATGAATTCGCCAACGCATTTAATTCTATTGATGGTGGAAAGAAATTGAGCGCAAAGCTTTTTTTCAGGTCTCTGCAGACGCAGAGACCTGAAAAAATAATTCATATTACGTTTTATTCACTCGATATTGCCGTTACTGAAAAATATTCCAAAGAGAACTAAAATCACCTATTTTGAATAAACAGAGGCTGGATGTTGTACGAATGAGTGTAAAAAATTACCAATTATAGCCGTTTTCTTTTAGCCATTGCTGAACATCTTTGTCGCCAAGTTTAGCAGCATTTTTATACGCCTTAACTTTTAAGTTCACATTCCCTTTTTTATCATACGCATTTCCCAAATTGATGTAAGCGACGATATGTTGTGGATTGAATTCAATCGCTTTTTCGTATAGTTGAATGGCGTTATCATAATTATCTTTATTGAAGTAAATAACTCCCAAATTGCTGTACGCATCAGCATATTTTTTGTTGAGCTCAATTGCTTTTTCATAAAATTGAATAGCTTTGTCAAGATTTCCTTTGCTATAATAAATAATTCCCAAATTGTTATACGCTTCGGAATATTTTGGATTGATAGTAACTACTTTTTCAAAGATTTGAATCGCCTTGTCGAGATTAGCTTTACCTTTATACGCATTCCCCAGATTGATGTAAGCAACAATATACTTTGGATTGAGTTCAATCGCTTTTTCATAAAATTGTATAGCCTTATCAATATTTCCTTTGCTGCTGTAGGCAAGTCCCAAATTGCTGTAAGCATCAGGTTGGCGTGGAGTAAGTTCAATCGTTTTTTCATAAAAATGAATAGCCTTATCGATATCGCCATCCTTACTGTAGGCAAGTCCTAAATTACTATAAGCGTCAGCATATTGTGGATTCAGTTCAACTGCTTTTTCGTAAGATTGAATTGCTTTATCGAGATTGCCATTGTTTTTGTAAGCATTTCCCACATTGAAGTATACATCGGCATTTTGTGGATTCAATTCAATTGATTTTTCATATAGTTGAATAGCTCTGCCGTAATTTCCTTTATTGAAATATATAACCCCCAAATTGAGAACGGCTTCAAAATAGTTCGGATTAAGTATAATCGCGTTTTCAAATGATTGAATTGCCTTATCAGGTTTGCCTTTACTTTTGAAAGCATTTCCCAAATTAAAATGGGCTTCAGCATATTTTGGATCAAGGTAAATTGCTTTTTGATATGATTGAATTGCTTTGTCGAGATTGGCTTTGCCTTTTTGAGCATTTCCCATATTATTAAATGCTTCGGAATATTTTGGATTGAGCTCAATTGCTTTTTGGTAAGATTGAATAGCTTTGTCAACCTTTCCACTTCCGAAGTATGCGATTCCCAAATTGTTGTAAGCTTCAGAATATTTTGGGTTGAGTTCAATTGCTTTTTGGTAAGATTGAATTGCTTTATCAACCTTATTACTATCAGTGTACACTTTCCCTAAATTGTTGTAAGCTTCTGAATCTTGTGGATTGAGTCCGAGTACATTTTGGTTTGACTTTATTGCTTTTTCTGAATCAGATTTACTATTGGAAACATTTTCTAAATCGCTGTCTTCTGTGGAATCTTGCGATTTTAATTCGATTGATTTTTGGTCAGAATATTTTTCATTATTAGAATAAACATTATTTTGTGGTACATTTTTATAATTGTTGGCGATTGCAGAATCTTGAGGATTGTGTTCAACAGCATTTTTATTATTATTTTTCGTGTTGCTAGAATTGGTCTTATCTTTAGAAATATTATTAAATTTATTGTGCAGTGAAGAATCTAATAGATTGTGTCTGACTGCATTTTGGTTAGACGCTTCTACTTTACTGGTAATATTTTCACTCTTTGAATTGCTTTCCAAATTGTTATTTGGTTTATATTCTTGTGGATTGAGTTCAATTGCTTTTTGATATGAATTAATTGCTTTATCAAGATTACCATTTTTCTTGTAAACAAGTCCCAAATTATTATATGCAGCAGCATACTGTGGGTTAAGCTCTATCGCTTTTTCATAAGATTGAATTGCCTTTTCAAGATTGACTTTATTTTTGTATGCATTTCCCAAATTGAAATAGGCTTCAGAAGATTTTGGATTAAGCTCAATTGCTTTTTCGTAAGATTGAATTGCTTTATCGAAATTACCCTTGTTTTCGTATTCAGTACCCAAATCAAGGTAGGATTCCGAAGATTTTTGCTCATCTTCCTTTCGTGTAAGTGTTAACGAAAATAAAATTACTATCAATACTAAAATAATAATAACAGTGATTTTATTTTTATTTATCATGAAGAAACCCTACTTTTATGTTGATTAAATTAAAGATAGCGCCCTTTAAAAGCGAATATTATAACTAGTGCTATTTTGTTGTTTGGCATGCTCTGAAACGCTACTGCAGATTTTCTATCGGGAGTGATTATTTTTACACAGCAATAAAAAACATTATAAATTGTATGATAAAAACAATGGTAGAATTTTGAAGAGAGAAGTGTTATGCTACCGGAGGAACATACATTCGGATAACTCTCCAGCGATTGCGGTCGTAGCTGAATACCGCTTTAATCGTGACTGTTTTTCCTGCGAATGTTGCGGTGGATGTAACTTGTGATTGCGAAGTTGGTAAACCTGTTTGCGATGCTGAATAGACAACAGATCCGTTCATTACTGACGCATTTTGATTTGTATAAGAAGATGTTGCGAACGATGATCCCATTTTCGTCATCGCCAACGAAATACCTGTGCGTGCGATTTGTTCTGCCTGAATAGAGTTGGCCACGGATTCAGCAATAGTACTATTGTTTCTATCAGCTGCTGTAAAACTAACCGTATACATACCCAAGATCAGGTAAACTCCGGAAAGCATTACTATTTTTGATGTGCCCATGATTGACTCTGTTGTTTAATTTCTACTTGTAATTTATAAAACAGGTACTACCAGCGCAAGTGAAAATGAATTAGAATGTTCTAATATTGATATTCATCACTTGTTTTCTTTCCTGATCATTAGTCGTCTCTGTATATATTATCGGTTTTATTTGACGAAAATTCATTGAAATGAGGTTAGAATATTCTAACACCTCTCTTTATTGATATTTGACACTAACGAGTGGTCTCAAAAATGCAAAATCAAATTCCCTATGATTACGATATCTTGAATTTTGCCATAATAACTGATTTTACAAAGCAAGAAGCCAAATTGTGTCCACATTCATCAGTTCAGATCTATTCAGTTAAATCCTCGATTTTGTCCGTATGGCTAATATTCACCAAATAATTTCATTCCAGTTTCTCGGTTTTTGACAAAAGCTTATTTTTGCCAACAATTATGGGAAATCTAATGCTCTATATTTTTTTTATTATGGCATTAACTTTGTGTAAACATCTTACAATCACAGTTATTGAATAACTGATGATACCAAGAACAGAAAAACATGCATCGTTTAATATGGGAGCTCATAGAGTCGCGTATTATGGGATACCACTATTTGTGGGAAAAAAGAACATTCAGGAATTGGAATTTTCCATTGGCCAGCTATAAAAACAAAAAAGATTTATCAAATACAGCCGATAATATATATAGGACATCACTAAAAACTATTTCACTCGACCATTCCCGAAGGGATGACTTTGTCAAAAGGTCGAGATTATATTTGTATCCGCATCCTTTATGGATGTGATTTGGTCAAGAGAAACTTCGCTTCCGGTTTAGAGAAGGTTTTTAGAGATGCTTTATAGGAAATAATGCGTTATAAAAAAATTCTAACCGTAAAGTGAGCAATTGTGAACCATGTGAAAAAAATATTATTTAAAGGATTGGTAATTTTCTTTTTTACTTCAATAGGAATTGCCGCCCCTCCTTCTGTTCCAGTTCTATCATCTCCTGCTAAAGGTGCTGTCAACCAATCTTCATCTCTTTTTTTAAATTGGAAAGCGGTCCCATTCGCTGTTTATTATCATTTGCAAATTTCAACAGATTCAAATTTTAGCAGTTCATTAATTGATAATAATTCGATCGCAAACGTTGAAGGACAATTAATTCAAAATTCGCAAGCATTTGGATTGACCAACAACACCAAATATTATTGGCGGGTTGCTGGGAATAATATTGACGGAGAGAGCGCATTCTCGGCAGTATGGGATTTTACAACAATTATTGCTCCACCGATAGCGCCAACGCTTGTATCTCCTTCTGATATTTCTTTAAACCAACCAACTTCGGTAACGGTAACATGGAATGCAGTATCTGCGGCGACATCATATGACTTACAACTTTCACTCGATCCGTTGTTCAATAATAGAGTCCTTGATACTACACTCTCAACAAATATCAGAACTATATCAAATTTAGCAAATGGCACTTCCTATTATTGGCGCGTACGAGCAAATAATGTTGGAGGAAACAGTGCATATACAAACGGTTGGAAATTTACAACAATTATCAGCACGCCACTGATTTTTCTACCGGCAAATAATGCAATCAATCAACCGATCTCACTATCATTACAATGGAAAGCAGTACCATTTGTCGATGCATATCATATTCAGGTATCGGTCGATTCTACTTTTTTGAACACGTTCGCTTACAACTCAGATGTTCTGCCATTAAATACACAAGACACACAATATGTTGTAATCAATGGGTTAACAAACAATACAAAATATTTTTGGCGTCTTAATGCATACAATGCAACCAGTACCAGTGTATATTCTTCACGGAATACATTTACGACTATTGCCAACATACCGCCAACACCAACACTGCTGTCGCCTTTAGATGCGGCGACACTTCAGCCAACTTCGCTGATGATATCTTGGAATGCAGCTGCAAACGCTACAACATATCGCTTACAAGTTGCAGTTGATGCAGCATTCACAACTCTCATTTTTGACGACTCAACATTAACGTCGTTATCAACATCAAAGCAGATCACAACTCTTGTTAACAACAAACAATATTTCTGGCGAGTCAATGCCAAAAATATCGCGGGAACAAGCGGTTATTCACTAACCCGATCGTTTAAAACAATTGTTTCAACTCCAACAATTATTTCACCGACAAATGCAGCAGGAAATCAACCTACCATCGGAACACTTCGATGGAATTCCGTCTCAGGATCAACTGCGTATCATGTGCAAATTGCAACATCATTAAGTTTTGTAACAATGGTTCTGAACGATTCAACTCTATTAGATTCTACAAGCACATACGGCGGGCTAACCAACAGTACAATGTATTATTGGCGTGTTCGTTCAGCAAACGGTGATGGGTGGGGAAATTTTTCATCCGGTACTTCATTCACTACAATAATAGTGAATCCTACGGTGCCGGCATTGCAAATTCCGTTGGATGCTGATGTAAATCAATCTATTACCCCAACACTTAGTTGGTCGGCTATATCAGGAGCAACAAGTTATCGTTTACAGGTCTCGACCGATTCATTGTTCTCGACATTTACGGTGAATGATTCATCGTCAACGGTTGCCTTTAAAGCCATTGGATCTTTAAAGAATTTTCAAAAATATTTCTGGCGGGTCAGTTCAAAAAATATTGGCGGATCGTCTCCTTTTTCTTCTGTCCGTGGATTTACAACGATCATAGAAACTCCTAAAACGCTGAGTCCTGCAATCAATGCAGCCAATCAAACATTGCCTACCCAACTTAAATGGAGTTTTTCTTTCGGAGCAACACAGTATCGTCTGCAAATTTCAACGTCAACATTGTTTGATGTTTTAGCGTTTGATGATACTACATTAGTTGATACAACAGCTGCGCTTACAGGACTGTTGAGTAATACAAAATATTTTTGGAGAATCGCAGCTCACAGTATCTACGGATGGAGTACATTTTCTGCTTCTTCAAACTTTACAACAACAACTGTCACTCCGATTATTCCAGCACCATTGCTTCCTCTTTCCGGTTCGATCAACCAGCAAGTGCCTCTTACATTAACATGGACTTCTTCGTATGGCGCATCAAATTACAAATTACAAATATCGACCGATTCGCTATTTACTGTAATCGTTTTAATCGATTCAACGATCAACGTTTCAAACAAAACTGTAACAAATCTGTTAAACGCTACTAATTATTATTGGAGAGTGCTTGCGAAAAATAGTGCCGGCTCAAGTCTATATTCTGTTGTCGCATCATTCGTAACCGGATTAACAACCCCAACTCAAATTTTTCCAGCACTAAATGCGGTGAACCAATCTGTTTCTTCCATTGTAAAGTGGAGCTTTGTTCAGGGAGCGACACAGTATCATCTTCAAGTTTCAACATCGGCTGCGCTAAGCTCGTTTGTTCTCAATGATTCAACTGTAACGGATACAGTAACGACAGTGAACGGTCTATCAAATATCACTAAATATTATTGGCGTATTGCCGCGCGTAATGCTAATATCGAAAGCCCATATTCCTCTGTTTCAAGTTTTACGACTGCAGATCCGCCGCCTGCAAGTCCGGTGTTGTCATTACCGGTAAACGGAACGTCAAATCTTCCTGCATTGAATACATTAAGTTGGCAATCATCGGTTTCTGCAACATCATATAGATTGCAAGTTTCCGTTGACACGCTATTCTCCGTTTTGGCATTTGATGATTCAACAATTAGTACAACATCAAAACTAGTTGGTCCATTACCACTCAATCTTGCATATTATTGGCGCGTTGCGGCTAAGAATCCGGGCGGATCAAGTTCCTTTTCAGCATTCCGTAGTTTCTCATTGATTCAAGGAACACCAGTGACACCGGTGCTAATCACCCCGGCAAATAATAGTGCTATGCAGCAGCAGCCAACACTATTTAACTGGCAAGTATCACCCGGTACAACGACCTATCGCTTACAAATTTCCATTGATACACTTTTTGCGCCAATCGTTTTTTCTGATTCAACCATTTCAATACCATCTACATCAATAAATGGACTATTGAACAATACAACATATTATTGGCGGGTGAATGCAAAGAATTCGAAAGGAACAAGCAGCAATTCCCCTGTATGGAAATTTACAACTTCGATTGCTACTCCGATTCATCTTCAACCGCTACATAGTTCAGTCTCTCAACCGATTGCAGGTATGCTAAATTGGAATGGATCATTAGGTGCAGCCAAATATCATTTACAACTTGCTAAAGATTCTAATTTCACTCAAACAATTATCAATGATTCATTATTTCCATACACTTCAATGCAGTATTCCGGATTACAGAATAATACTGTGTATTATTGGAGAGTCAAGGCTCTATCGCAGTTGAATCAGAGTTCATTTTCAATTCCCTGGAAATTCATAACGATTGTACCCGCATCGGAAATTCCGTTGCTCACATCACCGCAAAGCGGTTCGCGAAACAATCCTATTCTCTTAGCATTGAAATGGAAGAGTGCCGAAAATGCAACTGAATACCATCTTCAAATTTCAACCGATTCTCCATTCCAAACTTTAGTCTATAATGATTCAACAATCGTTGATACCTCACGGTACATTAGTTCGTTAAATTATAATACTACATATTATTGGAGAGTTCGTGCGAAGAATGTTAACGGATCGAAAGGTTTTTCTGATGTATGGAGTTTTAATACGATCATGGACCTTCCTGATGTTCCTGTATTGGCATCTCCGGTAAGTGCGTCGATCAATCAACCGCTTCTTACATTATTGCGATGGAATTCTGTTTCAAAAGCAACACGATACCATCTCCAAATTTCTACCGATTCTCCGTTCAAAACTGTTGTCTATGAAGATTCAACGATCGCAGATACATCACGCCAAATTATTGGATTAAAAAATAACACCCGTTATTATTGGAGAATACAGGCAGTTAACGCCGCCGGTTCAAGTTCGTACTCTTCAGTGTGGAATTTTTCTACCACCACTGATGCGCCAATTACACCAACGCTTATTGCACCAAACAGTGCGTCTTCACATCAACCAACTACTGCAATCCTTCAATGGAAGCCAATTGCAAATGCAACTGCATATAGCATTCAAGTAGCCACCGATTCACCATTCGAAGTAAAAATATTTGATGATTCAACGCTTATCGATACTGTCTATCAGATAAAAAACCTTATCTATAATACGCGTTATTATTGGAGAGTAAGGGCATATAATAATGGCGGCAGTAGTCCTTACAGCCAGGTATGGAACTTTACAACAATGATGCAGTCGCCGGAAATTCCGTTGCTATATTCACCTGCAAGTGCTTCAATCAATCAACCAATAAAAATACTGCTCTGCTGGAATTCATCACCCGGATCAACGGTATATCAAATTCAACTTGCCCAAGATTCTCCATTTAAAACGTCGGTGTTTGAAGATTCTATCCATGCAGACACATCTGTTACAATTTCTAATTTAAAAAATGAAACAAAATATTTTTGGCGCGTTCGTGGAAAAAACAATTCAGGTCTCAGCGCATACTCAACCATCTGGAGCTTTACGACTGCAATGACATTGCCAAATGTTCCTGCGCTGATATTCCCGATGAACGCTGTTGGGAATGAACCTAGTACAGTTGCACTTAAATGGAATTCAGCAATTAATGCCCAATCATATCACGTACAAGTATCTGATGATTCACCGTTTAGGAGTATAGTGTTCGAAGATTCAACATTGACCGACACTGTAAAGGTTATTTCACCGCTTCGTGCTGCAACAAAATATTATTGGCGCGTGCGCTCCATGAATTCCGGCGGTTCCAGTCTCTTCTCAGAAATATGGAATTTTAAAACATCAACAACACTTGGCGTTCAACGCAATGGTGATGAGCTTCCAAAAACTTTTGCGTTACAACAGAATTTTCCAAATCCATTCAATCCTTCTACAACAATTTCATTTTCCGTTGCCGAACAGGCAATGGTTACCGTATCGGTATATGACGTTTTAGGAAGAACTGCTGAAACAATTGTTAATGAAGATCTAACGGCCGGTTATTATCACATACGTTGGCGCGCCGAATATTTGTCCGCAGGAATATATTTCTACAGAATAGTCGCTCAACGAGCAGATAAACAAGCACCATTTATTCAATTGAAAAAAATGATTTTGTTAAAATAATGCGACTGCGTATAGACATATTACATATTGGTTCTAAAATCGAATATGTTGCGAGAGAACAAAGCGTCCGCGGCAATCTCCAAATTTTAAAGATAAAACCAAGATGGTTTTGCCAAAAAACGGTTCGCAATGACAATAATTGGGTATTACTGAAACCACTTATAGTGATTATTTTTATCGCATTCTCCGGATGTCAAAAATTTGATTTTAAAAATCCCGTTGATTCATCTCTGCAGCTTCAAGCGCCAAACAATATTCGGATAATTTCACTCACTGAATCTTCCGTACAACTATCGTGGACCGATGTAAACTCATTCACGGCCGAACAACGAAATAATGTGAAGATCGAATTTGAACAAAGTACTGATAGCTCAATGTTCTCTCCCGTTTTTAACGTAAGTATAGATTCTTTAAGTGTAACTATCCCCGGAACATTCGGTGCGTCAGCAAAGTATTATTTTCGTGCAAAGCTGATCGCCGGGTCGAATTTTTCACCGTATTCTTCTCCTGTTTCATCAGAACTAATTTTTAATGCCCCTGACAATGTGCAACTAATAAATAATGCCGATACTGCGGTTGTTCTTCGGTGGAATAATACAAATCCTTTTGTAACACATTTTGAAATTGAACAAAGTATCAATGGCTCTCCCTTTGTACTTCGACAGACCGTCGCGAACGATACGATAACGGTTCGGATTAATGATATATTTATAGACCATGTCATTTATTCCTATCGCATTCGAGGTCGTTCTTCAAATAATGTAACCTCTTATTCACCTTCAGTATCTTCAGAACTTGTCTTTAACGCTCCGGACAATGTTCAATTACAGAGTTATGCCGACACTGCTGTTGTTCTTCAATGGAAGAGTGCAAATCCTTATATCAAACATTTTGAAATTGAACAAAGTATCAATGGCTCTCAGTTCGTGGTTCGACAAATTGTTTCTAATACTATAACAACGGTTCGAATGACCGATGTTTTTATAGATCATAACATATATTCCTATCGCATTCGCGGACGATCTTCAAACAACGTTACTCCGTATTCTATCGTCGCTACCCACACAGCTTTGTTGGAACAACCAACCGGTCTCTCAACTAAGCATCTCTCACTAAATACAATCGAACTTCGTTGGAACGATAATTCTTCCTACGAAAAAGATTTTGTTGTAGAACGAAAAACTAACACCGGAGATTTTATTCAAATTGGAATCAATACTGCCAATACAACTCTCTACACAGATAATGGTTTAGATTGTTCTCAGCGATATGAATATCGTATCCGTGCTCGTTCCGGATATAATGCCAATAATGTTTCACAAAGTATCGCCATCAATTATACAATGAAAGATGTCGGTTTGTTTAAAACAGTATCCGGACATACAAGTGCCGTATTTGCTGTAGCTGTTCATCCGCATAACAATATGTTTGCCAGTGGAAGCGGTGATAAAACTATCAAACTATGGGATTCAAACGGAACATTTCTTCGAACTCTTTCTGGACATGCCGGACAAGTGTACGCTGTTGCGTTTAGTCCTGATGGTCAATGGCTTTTCAGCGGAAGCTTAGATGGAACGGCAAAAATATGGCGTGTTGCAGATGGTACATTACAATACACTCTAGTCGGACACACAAGTGCGATCTATGCAATTAGCGTTAGTCCAGACGGTAAAACAATTGCAAGCGCTAGTTTTGATAAGACGATACGTCTCTGGAAAGCATCAGATGGTGAATATCTTCGCACGTTAAATGGACACAACCAAGGAATTTACGCAGTAACATTCTCACCGAATGGATCATTGATCGCAAGTGCCGGAATTGACCGAACAATAAAAGTCTGGAGAGTTTCTGATGGCGCAGTAGTGTGGAATCTTACAGGACATACAAATACTATTACCGGTCTTTCCTTTACGCCCGATGGGAACACGTTGCTGAGCGGTAGCTACGACAATAGTATCAAATTTTGGCGTATGACAAATGGTGCCCTCATTCGCACAATACAAAACGATTCGAACTCGGTTAGTTCGCTTGCATTAAGTACCGACGGGAAAAAATTACTTTGTGGAAATATTCAAGAACATTTTCAAATATGGAATACCGACAACTATTCTCTCATTCAATCTACGTACGCTCATACTGACGCTGTTGACGCTATAGCTGTAAATTCATCGATGCAATGGTTTGTTACCGGCGGAGGTGACGCATTGGTAAAACTCTGGAGAGTTAACAATGAATGGGTGAAAGAATGATGCCGTGGAGACATATCTGGTCGGCAATTCTCTGTGCCGGTGCATTATTTGCACAGAATAATTTACCGGAGAAAAAAGTTCCCTCCGCATTGCCTTCTATTCTTCATATTACTTCTGATCCGAGTGGTGCAAAAGTATATATTAACAATACTTTTGTCGGACTTACGCCGTTTCAAGATCAAATGAACATCGGTACATACAATGTTATAGTAAAGAAGGAATTCTTCGCGGAGGATTCCGCATTAATGGTATTAACTGCCGCAGAAGTAAAATCTCAGGCATTTTTGTTAAAAGCAAAATTTGGAATTATCGATATCAATTCGGCACCTGAATCCGGGGCAGACGTGTTTCTTAATAATGTACATGTCGGCATTACACCATACAATAGTCAACAGTTACCCGAAGGAGAATACACTTTACGAATGACGAAATTATTGTTCAAAGAACATCTTGAAAAAATAACTCTTGCTGACGGCAAAACAGATCGACGTATTATTACTTTAGAAAATAATTCTTGTTCAATAACAGTTCGTTCTGCATTCAGTACAATATTTATTGATGGAAATAATGTTGGCGATGGATCCCATACAGCAATATTGGAAGCAGGCAAGCATACTATAATCGCCGATCGTTCTGAACAATATATCCCAATCAAACGAGAAATTATATTGAATGCAAATGATGTTCGAATTCTGGAACTGGAACCACAACCACGATTAGGCGGGGTATCGGTAATTGTTCATCCTGAAAATGCGTTCGATGCAGAGGTGTTTGTTAACGATACCATAGCTGGGAAGGCGCCAATCATTTTACCATTAATAGTCGGGACGCACACTATTTCCGTGAAGAAAAGAAATTTCAGAGATGAAATAAAATATTTCACCGTATCTGAGGATGAACATACAACCGTAAAATTTCAGATGATCACTTTAGAAGAAGATCATCGACAGAATATCAACAAATGGAATTACTCGAAGTGGATTAGTGCCGGAATTGGTACGCTTGCTATTGGTGCATCGTTGTATTTCAATCATAAAGCCTCTACGAGTTATTCTGCATATTCTACCGCTCCAACAACTTCAGAGGCAGCCAAGTTTCGCAATCAAACCAATCAGCATAAAACATATTTTTCTATATCCGCGGGCTTTGCGTCAGCAGCAGCAATCACAACCGTTTATTCGTGGATAAAAGAACAAACGCAATAACCGTATCTCATTTTTCATCCTGTAGTTGATCCCAATATATTGCTTTCATTGAACGAACTGCTTCTGGTATAGTAATTTACCACAATTGCCCTTCATAATGTTTTCATCGCCGAACACTACATTCACGCTACAAACATATTGCAACTATCATCCGCACAACGTATTTTAATCTTAGATATTATCACTCATATCATTTTCAAAAGGATGCGGTCATGAAACATTTAATTTTTCTTTTCTTTCCTCTCTTTATAATCGCACAGGAAACATATAAAATTGAATATGTGGAATTTATTCAGCGAATTGATGCAAACGGTAATGTACAATGTTATGAAATTCCACGCGATGAGGCATACGTAAAACAATGGATCGAGAATGCCAATACTTCTGGACTTCACATCATAAATGAAACTGTCGGCAGAAGAAGTAAAAAAGGAGAGCTATTGAAAGGTCCCCGTGCAACAGGATTAGATATTATTTTGCGCGGTACAGCCCAGTTGGATGCAAACCCTTCTGCAAAACAAGCATTTATTAATTCTGCGGCAACATGGGAAGCACGTCTAAAAAATCCTGTCACAGTTCTTATGGATGTTGATTTCGGGACAACCAGATTCGGAACTGCGTATGGTGCCAATGTTCTTGGTTCAACCGGTTCAGCAAATTTTACACTTACAACCGTATCAATGCGTCAATTTGCTGAATCGTTAAAAGTTCGAAATCCTCAGTATTCAGAAATTTATAACAATATTCCCGATACAGTACTAAATACAACTGCAGTAGTAAAACCAAATCCTTCTGGGACTCTTGCAAATCTTCAGGCGCTTGGTTTTAGAGCACAAGTAGAAACGCTTGCATTCGGTTCTGCCCCTTCCATCGGATTCAATTCTGCTTTCCCGTATGATTTCGATCCATCGAATGGAATCACTGCTGCGCAAACGGATTTCGACGCTGTTGCTGTTCATGAAATGGGACATGCACTCGGATTTGTTTCAATTGTTGGTTCCACCGGAAGCGTTCGAACGTGGGACATCTTCCGATTTCGTCCTGGTGCTGTAAAAGATACCAATACGTTCAGAACAACAAAACGCGTTTTGACTCCCGGTCCAAATCCTGCCGGCGGTGACCATGTATTTTGGGATGGAAATATTGAATGGGAAACTTCGACCGATAATGGAAGCAGAAATGGGGGCGGCGATCTTCAACAGGCATCGCATTGGCGTGATGATGCATTGCGTGGTTCCGTTATTCTTTCGGAACGAAAGATTGGAATCATGGATCCGAATATTGCTTCCGGAGTTCGAGATACCATCACAGCTGCAGATCTTAAAGCACTTGCTATCATGGGATGGCAGATCGATCTTCCAAAATTAATTTACGAACCGTTGAACTTCACTTCGTTCAGCAATTATACAACACCAAAAACGGTGAAATTCACTTGGAAAAATCCGTCAAAATATTTTGATGGAACACCGTTTACAAACTATAAAACGGTCGTTTTCAGAAACGAAACAAAGATCGCCGAATTTGATAATGCTGTTCCCGGAGCTGCGATATCATACGATGACTCTACCGGTATACAATTTTCTCAATACACTTATCGTCTCATCAACGTTTCTAAAATTACCGGAGATTCAGGGCGCTCAAAACGATTAGTAATTTCTACCGGAGGATCTGCTATTCCTGTAGCAGGATCATCATTTTCATTCTGGAATAATGGTGCTGTTGTTGCGCTTCGTATAAAAGCGCCGACAATCCATAGTGATAATACTGTCTTGAACAATTTGAAGCGAATATTATTATATAGAACTTCAGGCGGCATACAATCCGTTCTCGACAGCGTGAATCTTAGCAGTGCTGACACCGGAAAGACATTCACCTTCACCGATATTCCCCAAGCAAAAGTTAATATATACGATATTGGTTTTCTTGGTGAAGCTCCGTTCAAAGCAATAAGCCAGCTCGTTGGCACCTCGTCAATAGCTACGGGAAAAGTATTGACCCCCATTTATTCCGAAACATTTGAAACAGGCGGCACTACCGTCGTCTCAGCGTTCGGGTGGGACAGTACAAAAGTTACTGCGCATAATGGTACACTTTCACTCGGCGCATTGAACTATGCAAACAACTCAAATATTATTGCATACCTTCCTGCAGTGAAAGGAAACGGAAATCCCCGTCTCACCTTCTGGACGATCTGCCGAACTGAAGGAGGAAAAGATTTTGGCAAAGTGGAAATATCAAAGAATCGTGGAAAGAATTGGACCGAAGTTCTATCGCTTGATGAAAATTCACAAGCGGAATGGGCGGCAGGAAATAATGTCTGGTTTCAAAAAGATGTCGATCTTTCCACCTACGCAACCGATACGATTTTTGTTCGTTTCCGTTTAACAAGCGACGGCGCGACGTCAAAATTCGGCTGGCTGATCGATGATATTACGCTCAATCCTCTTGCCACCGGAGTTTCGGATGGATTGAGTGCGATTCCTGTGGAATACTCACTCAGTCAAAATTATCCGAATCCATTCAATCCATCTACAAAAATATCCTATTCTATCAAAGAACAAGGTTTTGTGACATTGAAAGTGTATGATATTCTTGGAAAAGAGGTCCGAACATTGGTGAATTCAATTCACAGTGCCGGTTACTATGGTGTTGATTTTAGCGCAAGCAATCTTTCGAGCGGTGTGTATTTCTATCAGCTTCGCGCAGGAAGTTTTGTTGATACGAAAAAATTCATATTAATGAAATAATCTCTTAATACGATTTTTATAAAAGGGGAAGATAATATTCTTCCCCTTTTTTTTAATATATCGGAAACTTTTTACCGTTTATTTAAGTTTATCATACCACATCACCAATCATCGAAAGGAATTAGTATGAAAAGAATCACCGTTTTATTGCTATTCGTTGCTGCAATCTCGTTCGCTCAAAAGCCTGAGGTAAAACTGCTAAGACTGAGCCAATATGCGACAGTTTCACAGACCGTTGGCGTTACCGATATGTCCATCTCATACCATCGTCCGGGAGTTAAAGGGCGCGATATTTTCGGAAAACTTGAACAATTCGGAAAAGTATGGCGTGCGGGCGCAAACAATGCAACATCGTTCGAATTCTCACAGGACGTAACAATTGCAGGAACAACTTTAAAAGCCGGTCGCTATGAATTCTTTCTTATCCCGACAGAAAATGAATGGACTGTGATCTTCAATTCTGCAAAAGACCAATGGGGTGCTTATAGTTATGATTCTACGCTGAATGTTGTCACATTCCAGGTAAAGCCTGAAACAATTGCTCATGAAGAATGGCTCTCCTACGGTTTCTCCGACCTCACGATCTCATCGGCAAAGGTTTCGTTGAAGTGGGATAAAACAGCAATCTCATTCGTCATCAATACCAACACCGAAGAGAACGTAAAGAAATTAGAGACACAGTATTATACACTTGCCGCGCAGCAAGCCGGGACATTTGCCCGATATTCGCTCGACAGCAAATCAGATTTAGATAATGGAATTGCTGCCGCCAACCGCGCAATTGCAATCGCGCCGAATTTCCCTAATCTCTCGTTGAAGGCGAATTTGCTTGCGCAAAAAGAAGATTGGGCTGAAGCAGTAAAAGTTGGTGAAGAAGCAATTAAAGCAGGAAAAGCAAGCAATGCGAACACAGCAAACTTTGAAAAGACCGTTGCAGGATGGAAAGAAAAACTTCCTCCGGTGAAGGGAAAGAAAAAATAAGATAATTTTCATTGTTGAAAATAAAAAGGCGAGCGGTGCTCGCCTTTTTATTTTCGACATTCATACTCATCAAGTCGTCAGCGTTTTTTCTATTCTCCTGTCCGGAATAAACCAGATGAATGCCACGACGATATAGAGACTAAACGCGATCCATTGGTTGAGGAATGAAAGCGGAACCGCCGATATATAAATGATAAGTGAAGCAATCCCTTTGATGTCGCTTCCCACTGCCTTTGCCAATGCTGATTCTTTTCCGTGATGCGAAATCAATAATCTGCTCAAGACAAAATATGATACTCCCGCCATAGCAAGGACGATTCCATACAATGCCACAGGTAACGATGCAAAATGATTCTCACCCATCCATCCTGTTACAAAAGGAAATAATGAAAGCCAGAAAAGTAAATGCATGTTCGCCCAAAGAATAGATCCATTCACATTCTTCACTGCATGGAGCAAGTGATGGTGATTATTCCAATAAATGCCGACATTCACAAAACTAAGAACGTAACTGACAAAGACCGGGATCAGCGGAGCTAAGGTTGAAAGATCTTCTCCATGCGGAACTTTCATCTCCAACACCATGATCGTGATAATGATTGCAATGACACCATCGCTGAATGCTTCGAGTCGGTTTTTACCCATAGTGCTCCCTATTTTTTATGAAAGACAACAATCCTATTAGAATTTGTCCCTTTTGAATTATTTGCAATGCCCCAGATATTCGCAGTCTTTGTGAATTGTTGTTGATTGATCATGATTGCTTCACAACTAAATCCAGCATTTAATCCCAACTCAATAACAAACTCTTCCAATTTGATCTTCCCATTCTGAACTTCACCGACTTCGAATGCGATCCATCCATTCTTTTTTGTAATTCGAAATAATTCTTTGAATACATCCCCCATCACCTTGCACCACTCATCCGTTGTGCGGGACATGGTAATATTCTTTGACACATTTTTCGCATCAATACCATTGAACCAGCATCGAAGCCAATTATCCTTTGCATATTGAACAACATCAAGAAATGGAGGTGATGTGACGGTCAATGAGATAGAATTCTTCTTGATCGTTCTTGATGTTCGTGCGTCCCCGGTCAGAAATGTGGCCTTTTTTGCGACAATCTGAAGCATTTTTTTTTGTTCTTCATTGACCTGATTGATCAATTGTTTTGATTTTTTCAGAATGATGTCGCGTACATTACGATATTCCGGTTTTTGTTTTCGTTGTTTATTAATCTTCGTCTGACTTTCTGCGGAGAGCGCCTGATTTGGCGGAAGTGTATAGACCGAAAAGAATCCTTTCGAATGTCCGGTTAGTCTGTTTGTTGCAACCATTCTGATCCAACGATCAACGAAATCTTCTTTCATACTGTTCGTTCGAGAGATCAAATATTTCCTAAGAGAAAGTATTTCCATCAATGTTTTTTTATGATAGAACATCGACAGATCGATATCAGAAGAGAGCGTTTGCGCAATGGGAATTCTTGATAATCTCTCAGTGATTTCCTGAAGAGTTGGTATAGTCAATCGCGGCTGCGAAAGGATTCTGCTGAGAGGATTTATATCGTTTGCAATGATATTACGGTATAACAATGCTGCTTCAATGATGGTTGTTCCCCTCCCTGAGAATGGATCATAAACAACATCACCTGGTTTTGTTAATTGTTCAATGAAAAATCGGGGTAATTGCGGTTTAAAACATGCTCGGTATGAAACTTCGTGAAGTGAATGCGCCTGCCGTTGCTTCGACGTCCAATATTCATTGATGAATGTTGGAATGGTATAGCCATTAATTATCGTCTCTGTGACAAGTGTTTTGCTCTGATTAATATTTTCTGAGAATACAAACTCCGAAAGAAGATTATTGAAAGATTTTCCCATATTATTTCCCAACTGAAACAAGATTTGCAAACAATCGATATGCTCCTTCAACTCCTGCAGGCAATTGACGGAAGAATGCCAATCCGGTAAAAATATAATTCCCTTTTCCATATCTTGCAATCAGCAGACTTCCCTGCTGGGCTTTTTCATTTGGGTCTGCACAGGAAAGAACCGTCTCGAATTTATCATCCCATGATGAGGCAAAATACAATCCCCGTTCCTGAATCCAACCTTCAAAATCTTTTGCTGAAATTTTATTTGGATAATTCAACAACGGATGATCTGGTTTTACGAAATTCATTTTGGCATTTTCGTCCGTTACTCTCTCTCGCGACAATTCCATTTTGTATGGAGCGATATTTTCGGTCTCACCTTTTACTGCTGTTTGATATTGAACAATGAACGTTCCACCCTGTTCAACATAATTCAACAGATTCTTGTTGGATATACGCAATTGATCACGGGTATTGTACGCGCGAATCCCCGCAACGATCGCATCATATCGCGGAAGATTACCGGTAAGCAATTCCGCATCAGTGACGAATGAAACCGTGTATCCCATCTGTTCCAAAGCATTCGGTACTTCATCGCCCGCTCCTTTAATATATCCTATCACTCTTCCTCTCTTTTGCAGATCGAACTTCAATGCATGACTCGTTGCATTGATCATTAACGGCTGAGCCGGGATATGGTTGTGGATAATATGTTTCACCGTAGAACGGAATGTTTCTCCACTCACCACAGCTTCAGCCGTAAGTTCTCCGCTTGTTGTAATAGAATCCGGATCCACGGTAAATTCAATTTCGGTTTCTGATTCTTTCTTTACTAATGAGAACTTTTGGGAAGGCGAAATATTCCAACCGTTTGAAGATCGCAGCGAAACGGCACCATTCACACCATCGCTGAACGAATGCAGATGCAGAACGATGGTTTTCGGAGCATCATCATTCCACACGATATTCTTTTCTTCAATAGAAATTGAGATCGGAGGAATGATCTCAACATTTCGGACCTTTTCGCCGGCAAGTTCATCGACCCATTTATAATGTACTGGAACATTCAGAAGCATCGGTTCATTCTCGATCGTTATCGAAACGGCAACATACAGAATTGCGGGGTTTTCCGCTTGACCAACAATTGACTGATCCGCAACCACATATCGATTATTCTTTGGAGAAGAGGTCAGCCAATATGGCTGAGAATATATCTCGTCGGGACGGATCGCCGATGAAAACTGCATCTGATACGGTTCATTATAATTCAATACTTGCTTCGATTCTTTGTTGAGATTCAATTCAGGTGAAAATGCAGAAGCGACAGTGATCTTTGCAGACGAACGATTTAAAAAAGAGAGATTGACCTTGATCGAATCGTTGTGTGAATAGAACGGATCTCGTGCATTTGCTTCGATCCATAGTCCGGCACATGATTGTATCACTGACTTGATATCATTTATTTTCCGATCAATCAATGGATCATAATTTATTTTTTGCAGATCCTTATACAAACGGAGCATTGCAGGGATACTTTTTTGCGGTGCTGTTGGAAGGAAATTCTTCTGAATGTCACTTACTATTTGCGCAAGTTTCTTTCCGTTCGGAATTCGATTCCAGGAAATATCAATTCCTTCAAAAAGATCGTTCTTTGCACTATCGCCGGCAGTGACAACAAACTCATTGACGGAACTTCCTTTGTTTTGCGATGAACCCATTCCCTGGCTTTTATGCATTGTCCTGCTGATCCCGGCGATCTCTGTGAATGATTTCCCCAACAACGGAGAATATTCTCCGACATCAATTTTCATTGTCGGTACATTTGCCGTATTCGAATTAGCTCCGCCGAACCGAAATTGATTGAACAATAACCGCTTCGCTTTCCACGGCTGCACATTCTTCAATTGTTCCGGAAATACATTCGGATCTCCGCTCATCGCAAATGCTTCCTGCGCAAGGATCGCCGATGCAAGATGATGTCCATGTCCACCCTGAGTCGGCGAGAATCGGGTGATGATAATATCGGGACGGAATTTGCGGATCACCCAGACAACATCTTTCAGGACGCTGTCTTTGTTCCAGAACCGCAACGCTTCTTCCGATGATTTTGAAAACCCAAAGTCAATCGCACGGGTAAAGAATTGTTCCGCACCATCGATTCTTCTCGCGGCTAATAATTCCTGCGTTCTAATAATTCCAAGTTCTGTTCCCTGTTCTGAACCGACAAGATTTTGTCCTCCTTCACCCCTTGTTATAGAGAGATATCCTGTCCGCAATAATTTTCCTTTTGCGAAATAGGAAAGAAGCGCCGTATTCTCATCATCCGGATGCGCCGCTATATACAATACTGAGCCGGTCACCGACAATTTATTGACCGCAAGCTGCAATTCAACTCCGTCCATCTGGCGCGGCTGTGCAAATGAAACGCTGATAATAAAGAAAATTAGAAGAAGATTATTTTTCATATATTAGTGAAAGATAATGATTGTAAAATAAATGTATTCAAAACTTTTAGTCACAGCTCAATTTACACTTATTGCAGCAATAGTACAATACTGCAAATTTCCTTTTTATGATCCAATCTTTCTGTTCATTGGGATCTTTGGTGGTATGATCGGATTGTTGGCAATTTTTACAATGAGATTGAACAATCTTCACGTTCAGCCAATTCCAAAACCGGATGCAGAACTCATCACTTCCGGTATCTACAATTATATCCGCCACCCGATGTATTCATCCGTATTATTATTGATGCTTCCGTTCGTTCTCCATTCAATGGAGACGATTTCGTTATTGTTGTATAATCTCCTCGCAACAACACTCATCATTAAACTGCACTACGAAGAAGGATTATTATTACAAAAATTCCCATCGTATTCAGATTATGTGAAGCGAACCTACCGATTGATTCCGTTTATCTATTAGAAACTCTTTCATAAATAACAAAGTCATTGCGAGACGTTTTTTGTCGAAGCAATCTTTTATTATTATTTGAAAATCGAGATCGCCACGTCGCTTCGCTCCTCGCGATGACAATATTCGGTTTTTTATTGTTTCGCTTTGACCACCGCAAGATGTCAAACGATGATCAACATCGTCAGACATTCTCCTTGCTTTTAGTATACACTAAACTTCTCCGCCCACTGCGTGCCGCAAATTGTACGATACGGACAATCAGGACAATCATTCTTAATGTCTGAAGTTGGATTAAACGATTGAGTTTCATCCGCAATTTCTTTGGTCAATGAAAGAATGATGTACTTTAGCTTCGGGTACCATTCGTTCATCTGAGCATCGGATTCAAATAAGGATATTTCAATCTCATCGTTCAATTCTTTCTTTCCAAGAAAAATAAATGCTGGTTTGATCTGTTCCGGTTCAATATTCCTCAACACAGAATAGAGCATCACATACAATACCAATTGCACCGAACCGATCGATTTTTTCCAACTCTCTCTATCGTCAACGTTAAGTTTCTCACAATCGATTAAATAATTTTTTTCGTGCTGTCCTGATTTGAAATCGAGAATGAAGGTCTTGTCATTGCGCGTTTCGATCCTGTCCGCATTGCCGACAAAATAAAAGCCATCAATTTCAGCACTGAATTTTTCTTCCAATGCTTCGATCATTATGGAGGAGTTCTCTATTAAGGGACGCTGGAATTGTTCAATGAATTCAATAAAATGCTTCTCAACTCGCCGTTTGGTAAAAAATTGCTCGCCATACTGAGTGCTTCCATAGAACGTTCTAAAATTATCCTGAATCACTCTTCGTAATCGCTCTATATCAAGGTCGATCAATTCCAGTTTCCGATCTTTCGTCGGAGCAAAATATTCGAACAGGATGCTGTGAATGATCATCCCGACATCAGTCTGCTCAACATCGCCTGAGATTTCATTCTTTTCAATCATCCGCAGGATATAGCGATAATAGAATTTCAATCCGCACGTCAGATACGTATCAAGCGCCGTTGAGGAGAATTGGAGTTCTTTGAGCGCAGCGATCATCTCCGAAGTTTTTACGATTGCAGAAGGTGTTTGTGTTCCAAGATCGATCTGATAATTCTGTGATTGTGTGTTGAACGGCATCAATGTTTTTTTCTGAAGCTGTAAACTCCATTGCAGCTGCGCGATGAATCTGCTTTGTTCTTTCTCATTATTATTGATGTAGAAGCAATGAATATTCTTCGCCCCGCGTCGCAGCACATCAAAGATATATGCTTTAATCCGTTCCTGATCTCTATACGTGGAAAGTCCGAGCTGGTCACGAAGTGTGAGAGGGAGTAGCACATCCTGCTGTGCTTTTCCCGGAAGCACATCATCATTCACATCAATGACAAACACATGTTCGAATTGAAGTCCTCGCATTTCCAGAAAACCGAGCACCTGCAATCCCTGCAGCGGCGTTCCGGTGAATGGGACATCAACGGATCCGATGAAGTGACGGAGAAAAAGAAGATAATGCTCGAGCTTTCCAAATGAATATTCCGATAACAACGATTGTTGAAGCGACGCGAATTGTTCCATCAGCGTTTCGACGAACGGACGAAAATAGGGATGACGATGAGCAGTGCTGTGCTCATTGATAAAATTAAGAACGGAAATACAGGCCGAAGCAAATTCACCGACAGCGTTGATCTTCAACAGCGAACGAAGCAGAACCGTATGGATCATCACAATATGATCTCGAATTTCATCCGTCGTAACAATTACGCCGTCACGCTCCAAACGTTCAACAATTTTTTTATGGAGCTGAGCATCCTGTTCAACGATCTCTAAATTCAAAAAAACACGCGCGCTGTGGGCAAGGCAATCATCTTCAATTGTATGAATGATCGTCCGCGTAACATCAGTCCGTGTTTTGAAAAGGATATTTTTTGTATATGGGTGGAGCAGAAACTGGATGTATGTCGGAATGAACACTTCACCGCTTCGTGATGAAACGATCACATCAAGAAGCGATTTTAGAAATCCATACACAGGCGTTCGAGAAAGCGGATATCCAAGCGCAAGATTATACTCGCTTTGCTCGTAGATCGAGAGCGTTTGATGATACAACGGAAAAAGATTCTCCGACGACGGTAGAATGATGGACGCTTGTTCGCTGTCGATAATCGGCTGCGGGAATTGTTCGCTCAATACTCTATTGAGTGCAAACAATTGTCCGTGTGCGTCCGGCGATTCGTAGAAGTGATGTTCCGTTTCCGGTTCTTCACCTTCCAAAATAGGGCTCAATTTCAATTGGTCGAGTGTTAGTTGAATTCCGGTTCCATTCTGGAACAGCACTTTCACGTTTTTCTGTGCAAGCAAATGACGAAGAAGCGTCTCTTCCGTCTGCGTGAATGCGTAGAATCCGGCAAGGATGATTCTTTCATACGAACTGAGATCGATCTCCGAAATTCGGTCAGCAAGGATCTTATATTTCAACGCGCGAGAGGTCAACTTTCGTTTTTGCAATTCTTGATAGAACGGTTCATACAACAGAGCAACGGAGTGAGCCGATGCCAGCGTGACAGATTCAATTACTTCAGTTAATCGTTTTGGAGAAACTGACGCAATCTTTAATTCTTCTAATTCGGAATAGATCTTCACTCCAACAGGATAGAATGCTTCCAGTTCGGAAAAATGTTCTCTTCCGATCTTTTCATTTTCCTGCATCGCTTTGTGCAGCTCGAACAGGATCGCAACAGCATCAAATTCGCTCACTGTTTCCGCGCGAAATTGAAGATACGTTTTACAGAGATAGTCGATGAAGATATCAATGGAAAAGAGCTTAGGGGGAATGAACGATGTGCCGATCTTCTCGGCAAGTTTTTTTCGCAAAACGTGTGCAGGACGTTTTCCGGGAAAGACAACGATGTTATTTGAAAAATCGTTATTACCACACGCAAAAGAATCCACGCTGCTGGATTCCCGCTTTCGCGGGAATGACGCGTCTGTAAGTGTTGCGCTCATTCCTAACAGTGTTACTACTTCTTCAACAAGATTGATCTTCGGCGAAAGTAATCGGACAGTGCTCATAGTACAGGCACCTCCTTATGGAGATCAATATAAAGCAATGCCCCTTTTACGGTTTTTGAAGGATAAATATCCTTCAACATTGCCATATAATTCCGTACCTGTTCCTGATAATCGTCATGGTGTTCGTCGTTTCCCGTTTTAAAATCAACGACTGTAACTGTTTCCGTATCGACAATGACTCTATCCAATCGATACAATCGTCCATTGGAAGCGGCAACATCCTGTTCGCGAAGAATTATTCGGTCTTTTCGATGTTCAAAATGAATGTGCACACTGTGAAGTGAAAGGAACTGATCGAGATTCAAAATTTCTTTATCAATATCCAGATCGTGAACAGAAACTAATGACTCTATTGCAGAACGGATATATGGTTCACTCTTCTCATCCATGAACTCAATGTGCGATAAGATAGTGTGGATTGCATCACCACGGTGGGTTTCCTGCACACCGATCTTTTGATAACGCGCAACAGGAAGTGACGATTGTTCTTTTCGATAAAGTGATTCGATTACCGGAAGTTTCTCTTCATCCTTTTCCTTTTCAGCCGCCGCGTATTTTGTGCCGTATGTTTTTGCAGGAAGAATTGCAGCGGGAAGATTTTCCAATTTTTTAAACAGAACGGAAACATACATCTCTTTCCGCGCGCGGGTCAAAGCAACGTATAGTTTGTTCAACTCGTCGATTGTCGCTTCGTTCTTTTTCTCTTCGTACAATTCGGCAAGTCTGTCATTTCTGTCGCCGTTATTTCGTCCGATCTTGATGACTGAAACTCCTTCTTCTGTCTCTTTCATTACCATCGAATCTGAACGCTGATTCTTCTCTTTCAACGAAACAATCACCACCGGAAATCCCAATCCTTTCGCTTTATGAACCGTCATAATTCGCACGGCATGAACTGTGCTTGGGATTTCAATACTCCATCCATCATTTCCTTCTTCGGTACTGAATGAGAGAAAATCTTTGAGACTGTTATTACCGGAGTTTTCGAACTGCTTCACACATTCCAAAAGTTTTACTAATGCGCTTTCTTCACTGTTGCATCGTTCAAACACCGAGAATGTTTTATACGATTCGGAAACAAGGTCATACAATGGCATATAGCCGACAAGTGCGAAGAGACGGTCAAAATATTGTTCCCACAATTTCGGATAATGCTTTTGGAATGCTCGGTAGAAATACTCTTTTTTGTTTTCTGTGAATATTTTATGGAATGTTTCTTTTTTAATTCCTTCAATCGTCGCAATTTTTTGGAAAACATCTCCAAATACAAATGTCGCAAATGCAAGATTATCGATCGGCGAATCGAGAAAACGAAGCAACGCTATGATCTCTCCGATGATCTTCCGTTTTCGGATATCCAGCGTGCTAAGGGAAAGGAACGGAATATTCTCTTTGTTCAGCCACGAACTGATCTCCACGACATCCGCATTGGCGGGAGTGAGAATGGCAATGTCGCCGTACGAATATCCACGCGCTGTGCAGTCACGGATATTAGAAAGGATATATTCGCGCTGAGTATCAGTGGATGAATCGTCGTCTGACTTTCTTTCGATTAACGTTACTTCAACATATCCTTTGTTCTTTTCTGCATCCGGAACATCCTGCGCAAAATTGTAAAGTCCGCTTGCCGTTGCCTGCGTTTCAAATCCTGCCGCCGCAACATTGACTGAAAAGACATCTTTCACAAAATCGACTAACGCCTGCGCACTGCGGAAGTTTCTTGTAAGAGGTAACACTGTTGCGGAAGCGGAAGGAAAATATTTCCCTCCGATCAGATCGCGGAAAATATGCCAATCGGCTCCACGAAATCCGTAAATGGACTGTTTTGTATCGCCGACCGCAAAGAGAGAACCGTTCTTCGCTAGTGCTTCTTCGATCAATGGAGTCAGATTCCGCCATTGGATCGGACTCGTATCCTGAAACTCATCGATCATAAAATGAGCGATCCGTTCACCTAATTTCAGATAGACTTCGGGAACAACTTCGTTGGAAAGATATGCAGCAAGCGAACGGTTGATATCGTCGATCACTACCATTCCTTCGAGTGCTTTCACATCGCGGACCGTCTGCTCGATCAGATTCACAGCGCGGACAAAAGGTTGATAATAGGTATGCGCGTAAATGGAGATGTATTGTTCCAGCTCTTTCTCCATCGGCTTGATCACTGCAAACAACCGCTTGATCTCATTCGTTGCACCGGCATCTTCACTATATTTATTAAAATATCGTTTTGTCTTCCCCTTCGATGCAACTTCAAGCACATCGCCGTTTACCAATCGCTTCACATCGTTCTGGAAATGATTATTAATTGGAAGCGTCGAATCATCGAGCATCTTTAATAGTGTTTTTGCGTTGGCGACAATTCTTTGTTTCAATTCTGAAAGAGGCGCGGCACCTTCTATAATGATCGGCTTCTGCGAATATCGGCCGAACTGCTTTTGTAATTGACGCACTTCGCGGACGATCTTCGTAAATGGATTCCACAAATATCCGCCGAACTTTGCATCGTTGGTTTCGATCAGCGTGATCAGATCGTCGATGAACTGTGCATCGGCGGTCCCTTCACGGAGATTCTGCGAATATTGCCTGAACGCCTGATCGATAACCGCATCGTTATCGAACTGAATGCCGACATTTGGCTGAACACCCATTTCCAGCGACGATGCTTTGAAGACGGTGGTCAAAAAACTATCGATAGTGCGGATATTGAAATCGGAATAATTGTGAAGGATCTCGTTCACTAGTTGTTCGGAGCGGATCTGTATCTCTTCGGCAGAAAGTGAAACGAGCTTTGTCAAATTCTCCATTGTTTGAGGTTCGCCGAAAGCCGCTTCTTTTAACACTTTCACGATACGCATTTTCATCTCCTTCGCCGCAAGTTTCGTGAATGTGATCGCAAGAATATTTCTGAGTCCATTTGCTTGAAGATGCGGTGACAGAAGAAACTGCACATACCGGTGCGACAATGTGTACGTCTTCCCCGATCCCGCTGATGCGGGAATGGTTATCTGATGAGGAAATTGAAGCTCGGTATCGTTTGGAAGTAATGACATAAAAATTGTTTACTGCAAAGACGCAAAGAACGTAAAATGAATATTTAGAAGATAAGAAGAAGAGATCAAACTTACAGAATGAATCTAACTCAATTGTTTCGGCTTATACATCCAAAACTGCTGCAGCCAAATAATAAGCACTACAATCCCAACAAGACCAACGCTTCCGCCGATCGACATTGCAACACTCTCTCCGGTGGAAGCGGCAAGAAATCCTATCAGCGTCCCTCCCACTAACGGACCGCTCATATAACTGAGCATTTCAATCCCAACCATTCGTCCGCGAATGGAATCGGGAATTGTCTGGTTCCAGATAATGGAACGGAAAATCCCGCTCAGCATATCGGCAAACCCGGCGCATCCCAGAAAGAAAAGCATCAGCCAGAGATTTCCTGAGAATCCGGCAACAAGAATTCCAACGCACCAGCCGATAGCGGCGATCGTGATCGCTTTCCCGTGACGCAAAATATACTTCGTCCACCCGCTGGTGAGCGTTGCAAGGAACGAACCAATGGCAATAGAAGCGTGAAGCGATCCGAGCACGGCAACTCCGCCGTATGCTGCGGCAAGCGCAGGAAAAAGTGGATAGGGATAGGACGTTCCCATCGACATCATATCAATGAAATATGTTCCGAGCAATTCTTTTCGGCTCCACGCGTAGCGGAGACCTTCCAGAATATGCGTGAGTGAAAATCCATTTTCATCATCCTCAGCTCTCTCCAGTTGGAATTTTCGTCTGATCATTACAACCGTAATAATAGAAATGATGAACGAAAGCGCATCGATTAAATATGTAGTGAACAATCCAAAAGACGCAAGAATCACTCCTGCTATCGACGGACCAAGGATCATTGCCGTTGTTCCACGGAATCCCGACAGCGCACTTGCAGCGGGAATCTCGTCGTGCTCAATAACCCGCGGTGTCAATGCATCCAATGCAGGACGGTGGAATCCGCTGACGAACGATGCAACCGCTGCAATGGTAAATAATATCCAGACGGAAATGTTCGGCAGTAATGCGGTTGCAACAAGCGAAAGACTCGTCAGTGTCAGCACAATTTCGGAAATGATAATGATCTTCTTCCGGTCAAATCTGTCCGCCACCGACCCGCCGATGAATCCGCTGATGGAGAGCGGAACGAGCTGGAACATTCCGAGCAGTCCCACATACGCGGTAGATTGGGTTACTGTATAGATCTGATACGACAATGCCACCGCAGTGATGGATGAACCGAGAAACGATATGAACTGTCCGATGAACAATAAACGATAATCACGGTTCTTCCGAAGCGGAGTGATATCAATAGTGATGTTGTTGAAAAAGGACAATGCTTTTCTTTCTCTTAGTTTTTAATCAGAAGTTGACCGTCATCTTAAAGGTGACGGTCACCTACACTGAACGATTGAAGAAAATATCGAAAATCTCGTCAAGAACGAAATCGTGTTACCTACTTCGTGTCTTCAGATATACAAGAACACAATAATAATGAACCAATTTCCCCTCTATTTCATTCGCCATATCTCACCTTGTTTCCGTATCCATCTTTTTCTACCTTATCAGAACAACCTCCTAAACACTATGAAAAAAATCGTTCTTCTCCTTCTCATCGCTTCGATCCAAATCACTTTTGCTTATGGAAAATCGATCCACATTCTCACTGTCAACGGCAGCATCAATCCTACAACGTACGATTATTTGAAACATGGAATTGGAAATGCGAAAAACAACGATGCGCAAGCCGTTATTATTGAAATGAATACACCCGGTGGACTGCTACAATCCACCCGCGATATCGTGACTGAATTTTTGAATTCGAAGATCCCAATCATCGTCTATGTTTCACCAAAAGGTTCGCGTGCAGCATCAGCAGGAGTTTTTATTACCATGGCGGCGCATATTGCTGTGATGGCACCGGGAACGAACATCGGCGCGGCTCATCCGGTCAGTTCGCAAGGTGAAATGGATTCAGTGATGTCCGGAAAAGTAACAAACGATGCCGCCGCATTTATCCGTACGATCTCTGAAAAACGGGACAGGAATGTAGAATGGGCTGAAGATGCAGTCCGAAATAGTGTTTCGTTAACGGAAACGGAAGCATTGAATAAGAATGTCATCGATCTGATCGCACCAAATCGTTCCGAACTTTTAAAAATGCTTAACGGGAAAAAAGTCGTTATCGAAAATGATACCACGATTCTTGCCACTACGAATGTTGTCATAGAAGAACAAACAATGAGCTGGCAATTTGAAATACTCAACCTTCTCAGCGACCCGAATATCTCATACATCCTTTTCTTAATCGGTATGTACGGATTGTTCTTTGAACTGTATAATCCGGGCTCTATTTTTCCGGGAATCGCAGGAGCAATCGCAATGATCCTTGCGCTATACTCAATGCAGACATTACCGCTCAATTATGCTGGGCTTGCTCTGATCGTAGTAGGAATTATTCTTTTTCTTCTTGAGATCAAGATCACCAGTTATGGATTGCTATCGGTCGGTGGAGCTGTAGCTCTCTTCTTCGGTTCGATCATGCTGTATCAAAATAATGAACCGACGGAATTTGTCGAAGTGTCACTGAGCGTGATCATTCCTTTTGTAATCGTAACAACATTGTTCTTTGTATTTGTTGTCGGTGCGGGAATGAGAGCACAGAAACGAAAAATCGACACCGGTGAACAAGGAATGATCGGTGCAAATGGAATTGCGGTAACATTGTTAAATCCGAGCGGACAAGTTCGTGTGCAGGGAGAAATTTGGGGAGCAGAAAGTGCTGATGGGAAAATTGCAAAAGATACAAAGGTTACAGTAACAGAAATTCATGGATTATTGTTGAAAGTAAAGAAAACATAATTAACAGGTTACGTCATTCCGAATCACAAAGTGATCCCTTTGGGACTTGTTTCGGAATCTCTTCAAAAAAGATGCTGACATTCGTCAGCATGACGATTTTTAGATAAGGAGAACTATATATGGACAGCATGGTTGGTTTAATGCTCTTGGTCGCATTTGGTGCGATCATACTTTTCAATCTCATCAAAGTCCTTTCTGAGTACGAACGGGGTGTTATTTTTCGTCTCGGGCGTCTGCTCGGCGTAAAAGGTCCGGGACTCATCATCCTTATTCCCGGAATCGATCGCATGGTGAAAGTAAGCTTACGTACCGTTGTGCTTGACGTTCCCCCGCAGGATGTCATCACCAAAGATAACGTTTCGATCAAAGTGAATGCGGTTGTGTATTTCCGAGTGGTGCAGCCGGACAAGGCGATCGTGAGCGTGGAAAATTATATCTACGCAACATCTCAGCTTGCACAAACAACATTGCGAAGTATTCTCGGTCAATTTGAATTGGACGATCTACTCGCACAGCGCGACAAGATCAATCATGAACTGCAAATCATCATCGACAATCATACCGAACCGTGGGGGATCAAGATCGCGAACGTTGAAGTGAAACAGATCGATCTTCCACCGGAAATGCAGCGTGCCATGGCGAAACAAGCAGAAGCAGAACGCGAACGCCGCGCCAAGGTTGTTCACGCCGAAGGAGAATTACAGGCAAGCGTAAAACTTGGCGAAGCTGCGGCTGTCATCGAACGAAATCCGATTGCGTTGCAATTACGGTATTTACAAACGTTGACGGAAATTGCTTCAGAGAACAGTTCAACGGTCATCTTCCCGTTGCCGATGGAATTATTGAAGCCATTTTTGAATTTGGACGTAAAAACAGGAACAAAAGCGTTAAAGAAATAGCATATCAATGAACGTACAAAAGCCCGTTAAACAACGGGTTTTTTTTTGAACAAATTTTATGGAAATTGCAAACAATAAGATCATGATCACCGGTGGAGCTTCAGGATTTGGACTTGGTCTTACTGAACGATTTGTTAGAGAGAATAACACAATAATGATTTATGAAAGAAGTGAATCAGTTTAAAAGAAGGAAAGACTGAACTTACTTTTGGTTTTAGTGAAGCATTGACGAAAGCCGGAACTGAGGATCTTCAAAAAGCATTTACGAGAATGACTCCTACGAACTGAGTTCAATGTCAGCAACCTGAGTATTTTTTCAATTCAATAAAATCCTTTCTATCTTTGAATACTGCAAACAAAATTTATTTTCACAGACAACAGGATATATAATGGATCTTCATATTCTTATCTCCAATATCACCAATCCAACATTGCTATTTTTTATTCTTGGCATTATTGCTACTATTGTCAAAAGCGATCTGGAAATTCCTTCGACCATCACTAAATTTATTTCTCTCTATTTGCTCTTTTCCATCGGCTTCAAAGGGGGCCAGGAATTAGCACACAGCAGTTTTAATATTGAAATTGTGTACTCTCTGCTGTTTGGATTGGTCATCGCCTCTTTGATTCCACTCTACACATTTTTCCTCTTAAAACGGAAGATGAATATTCATGATGCCGGAGCAGTTGCCGCCGCATATGGTTCGGTAAGCGCCGTTACGTTTGTAGCGGCAGTTTCATTTCTGGAAGCGCAGCAAATATCGTTCGGTGGTCATATGGTGGCCGTTATGGCGCTGATGGAATCACCGGCGATCATTATGGGTGTTATTCTTATCATGAAATATGATGATGAGTCCCGAAACGATGGTAATCTCGGAAACATTGTAACCCATTCTTTTACCAACGGCAGCGTATTAATGATTCTCGGCAGCTTGTTGATCGGATTCATTGCCGATACAAAACAAGCGGAAGGTATTAAACCATTCACCACCGATATCTTCAAAGGATTTCTTGCGATCTTTCTGTTGGAGATGGGTATGGTAACCGCAAAAGGATTTTCAGCATTCAAAAAATACGGATGGTTTGCCCCAGCGTTTGCCATTTTCATTCCGTTCTTCAACGGTTGTGTGGTAGCTGCGGGCAGCGGTTTAATAATCCATGACGCCGGCAACAGATTTATTTTTGCGATCCTTGCTGCCAGTGCTTCGTACATTGCTGTTCCTGCTGCGATGCGTTTGGCAGCTCCAAAAGCAGACCCCGGTCTTTACATTCCGATGGCTCTCGGTGTAACATTCCCGTTCAATATCACGATTGGCATGCCATTCTATTATGCAATAGTGCAATCTATTTAAAATATTACGCAAAAGGAACTTCAATGAAATTAGAACATCACAAACAACGACTTCTGCCGTTACCGGATTTTTTTAAACGGTTAGCGCGTTACTTTCTTTTCGCATCGATCCTTATTTTTATTTCTGTGTGCATCGGAGTTGTTGGATATCATCACTATGGAGAATTGAGGTGGCTGGACAGCTTTCATATGGCATGTATGATCCTCACCGGAATGGGACCGGTCGTTGAGATGAAAACCGATACGGCAAAACTCTTTTCTTCCTTTTATGCTTTGTATAGCGGCGTAGCATTTTTAAGCATCACTGCGGTGTTCTTCGCGCCAATAATTCATCGTCTGCTGCATATTTTACATATTGACGATGATGGAGACAAACGTTAAACGGGAAAATATTTCCATGGTACTCTTGGCAAAATAAATGATCACTGAAGAATTACGTTTAACAACCATTGTGTAAGAGAAAGAATGAACAAAACATTTACTGAAAACAAACATTTCCAAAGGATCACATTTGTTCAAAACACACTTTCATTAGGCGAATATGAGCGTTGCCGTTTCGATAACTGCATTTTTTCAAACGCTGATCTGTCGGGTATAAATTTTACGGAATGTGAATTTACCAATTGTGATATGAGTTTGGTAAAAATTACGAATAGTGCTTTTAGAGAAGTTATCTTCAATGGCTGCAAATTGTTGGGCATTCATTTTGATGAATGCAACAAATTCAGCTTTTCTGTTACATTTGATCACTGCCAACTAAAACTTGCTGCTTTCTATACACTGAATCTGAAGAATACAATTTTTACAGAATGCAATCTTCAAGAAGTTGATTTTTCAGATTCAAACCTAATCGGTGTGAAATTTGATCATTGTGACTTGTCCGGTGCGATATTTAAAAATAGCGTATTGGAAAAAGCAGATTTCCGGACAGCATTTAGCTATTCAATAAATCCGGAACTGAATCGAATGAAAAAGGCAAAGTTCTCTATGGCAGGGCTTTCCGGGCTCTTAGATAAATACAAACTTGAAATTGAATAATGGTTCGTAAATTTAGTTTTTCTTTGTATCTTCATGTATTAATTACCTCTACATTCAATAGAAAGCCTTCTCCATGAAAAAATTCTTAGCGGCTGCGCTTCTTACCGGATTTCTGTTCGTATCTCTGTATGCACAACCAAAAACAGTAACAATTCTTCACACAAATGATATGCATGCGAACTTTATCCCTCACGAAGCGTTTTGGATAAAGGAAACTCCAAAACCATTAGTCGGAGGATTCAACGAACTATCATTTGCAGTGGATAGTCTACGAAAGATCAAATCAAATTTACTATTGGTCGATGCTGGCGATTTGATGACGGGAAATCCCGTCACTGAATACGATTACAAAGGAGCGCAAGGCGGAGTATTATTTGAAATGATGAACCGTCTCGGCTATGAAGCATGGACTCCCGGAAATCATGATTTTGATATTTCTCAGGACAATCTCCGAAAACTAATTGCTATCGCGAAATTTCCTGTAGTTTCTGCTAATCTTGTAAAAAGCGGCGGTGGATTTCCTGTGAACAATAAGGAATATACGATCATCGAGAAAAATGGCGTTCGTATCGGAATTATTGGAGTTATAACTGAAGGTCTCTATAATCTTGTCAATCGAACAAATCTTGTTGATATTAAGATCCTTCCAACAATAACCACCACACAAAGATTTATCGATGAATTAATGCCAAAGACAGATCTTATTATTGCATTGACACACCAAGGTGTTGATGACGATTCTGTGTTAGCAGCGAACCTAAAAGGACTAAATGTTATCATCGGCGGACATTCGCACACACGATTGAAAAAGCCAAAGAATGTCAACGGTGTTCTGATAGCACAAGCCGGTTCGAACTGCGAAAATCTCGGTATTCTCGATCTTACCGTTGAAAATCATACCATTACAAAATCGTGGGGAGTTTTACTTCCGCTTAATTATACCAGCGAACGACCAAAGACCGATCTTTCAAAACTTATTGATTCAGTCAAACAAAAAATTGATTTAGAGTATAGTGAAGTAATTGGAAATTTAAAATCCGATTGGACTCGGGGTGATGGTGAAATGGGCATTGGTAATTTCATAGCTGATGCTCAACGCGAAGCCGTTCATGCAGATGTTGCATTCATGAACAATCACGGAATCCGGAAGAATGTTACAGCCGGTCAATTGACAAAACGCGATCTTTTTGAAGTTCTTCCGTTCCGCAATGTATTGGTAACATTCCAATTATCAGGGAAACAAATTAAAGATCTTGTAAAAAATTATATTCAAAAACATGCGTCCATCCAAACATCAGGAATCATCTGTGCATGGAAACGCACTACAAACAATGAAATTGAATTTGTTTCTTTTATGATCAACGGAAAACTGATTGATGATAATAAAGCATACGTTGCCGCAGCAAGTGATTACCTTGTTGGAGAAGGAAAGCGGTATTTAGGCGTTGAGATCACGAATCCATCATTCCTTCAACAGACAGTGTTTGCTGCGGTTGAAAATAAGGTTCGCACGGAAAAAATTATTGATTCTAAAATCGAGAACAGAATTCAAGAGCTCAAATAGTTTAGGATACAAACATCGAAAAAATACTGAAGTAAAGGCGGATACTTTTCCGCCTTTACCGTTTTACTGCTTCCATGAATTGTTGTAATTTCTCTTCATTCAAATTTCTATTCATCCTCACACCGCTGCAGAGATCTAATCGAATTATTACATGAATACGAAGCTATATTCCGAACTGTTCATTCTGATTTTAAATAAATCGCGTCCGGGTTCTTTTTCAAATTGAAAGTAATCCTAATTGTAATTACTTTTCCTACATTATACAGTTTCTTAATCTTGTTCCTCCACAGGAGGCTCTATGGTACGTTTCTATTCGATTTTGCTTGTTCTCTTTGCCGTCAGATTACTCACCGGTTGCTCTCCACTTACTACGTTTCAATCACCTGTGGTAGTCGAAAATCGAACTGCGTTCGGTATTGGTACTGCATCAGTAATAGTAGATAAAAACAAAGGTGTATCAGCCCCTGTTGATGTAAATATTTGGTGCAGAGTGCCGATATTTCCACATTCTGATTTTGGGATGAGAATAGCCCCTTTTGAAGGAACAACAATCGACCTAAAATATAATTTTCTTCGGTCACCGATATTAGTCAGCGGCGATATTGCCGTTTCCTACAGCATAGATGAACTTCCGCTGTATTATCCGATGCTGTTGTTTGGAACGGAACATTTCTATGGCGGCATCAAATATGCTCAATTTCCTTTTGGATATCAGCGCAGATCGACGGGATTTATGCTGGGAGCCTCATTCGGCAACAGAACGAAGTTTATGCCAGAGATCGATTATTGGGACAATTTAGACGGAGGCTTTGCGATTGGTATCGGAATTCTCTTCACCTTTTCCGACGACACAGAGAATAAATAATCATTCAATTGTCTTCACCGATGCAAGGAACCGGCAAAGTTTTTCCTCATCAATTACTCCGTTTGTTCGTACACCGCTGCAAAGGTCAACACCATACGGTTTGACTATTTCGATTGCTTTACGAACGTTTTCCGCATTCAATCCACCGGCAAGAAACACTGGTTTATTGATCGACTCAACGATCTTCCTGCTCAAACTCCAATCATGTTTTCTTCCGGTTCCTCCAAGTTCTTTTATTGCCAGCTTTGGATTTCCCGAATCGAGCAGGATCATATCCACCAACGGAGCGATAGATTTCGCTTCATCAATGGAAGATTCATCCATAACGTGAATGACTTGAACAATGGAAATGCCCGACAGTTCTTTTCGCAGAACATGATACACTTCAAATGAAACCGAATCGACCAGTTGCAATGTGGTCGCTTTTGTTTTTCGCTGCTGGGCAATAATCGAATCAGCATCCTGCTTGCTTGTTAATAAGAACGATGCAATTCCTTTTGGAATATGCGTTATGATCTCAGCAATCAGTTCTTCTGAGATTGGTCCCGGTCCGCTCGGCATTGCCGAAACAAGTCCGAGAGCCGATGCTCCGTATTTGATCGCAAGTTTTGCTTCGTCAACAGATGAGATACAGCATATTTTTATTTTGGGTGTATCCATACATTTTGAAGTTAAAAATCAAACAAATAAATTCGTCATGCCCTAACGCTATTGTCGGGCATCCAACAATGGATTCCCGCTAAAAATCCCGCTGTACGGGACTCCTCGCAATGACTATCCATTCGTAAAAACCATTTGTTTACGATACCTGCCTAAATAACGGCAAGTCCATAATATCCTCTTTCCAGGACTTTTGCAATTCTTTTCTTGTATAACCGAACGGCTGCAGCAATGTTTCCGCTGCATCAAAAATAAATTCCGCATATTTTTTTGCATCATAACCATCATCGAGCGCATAGAGTGCAAGCGGTTTGGCCTTCTGCGGATCTTTCTTTCCCGACGCATCGGTAATGATATATTCGATCGATTCTCCTGCGGCAAGCGTCACTCCTGCTTCCGCCAATGTCTGCGAAACGATCGCATTGATGCTCTTGTTCGCATATTCGTACGGATCTTTGGAAATGCGTCGGCGGATCACCAGTTCGAACGGCGATACATTTCCATCATTCAACTGATCGATATATCGTTTCACAACAGCGATCACATCCGGCAGACGGAACTTTATCTCGGTAATGGAACGTGCGGACGAAAGAACATCCAGCATCTCCTGCTGCATCTTCTTCACGTATTTGCAGGTATCGTGCCGCCGCACCTCAAGTCCACGCACCTTCATCTCTCCATTCTCATACGTACCAACATACCGCGTTGCAGTGGTGATATCTTCATCCATCTTTGATGTAGGAAATAATATCCATTGATAAATTCCTTCTAATGATATCTTTACTCCGACCTCCTTCTGAATTTCCAATGCAAGTGCCTCGTACTCTTCGCGCGTTGCACCTTTTTTCTTCAGCCACACGCAGTCAACGATCGCATGGATCAGCGTGAAGCCTTTCGCTTCGGCGATCTCTTTTGCTCGAAGCAATCCTTCCCGCGCAAATGCATTCACCGCTTCGTGTGCCTCTATTCTCCCCATCCGCGATTTTTTGAACCCGAGATACCCGAAACATGTTACTAATATCCATTTCAATCCAACCTGCATCCGATCATATTTTTTCTTCAATGCTTCGGTTGCTGCGGTCCGTTTCAGTTCTTTGTATCGGGCACGTTTTTCAAGGATCGGCACAAGAGTTTCGGGAATGAATCCCCGGTGCTTTTCGCATAGCCGGTATCCAAGTTCAGGAACATGGTGCGTTGAATCGGCACAGCAGACACAATCGATCGTTTCGGAGGAGATGTTATGATTCC
>CAYHFN010000006.1:57859-61622 GCA_964355925.1 uncultured Chitinophagaceae bacterium | reverse complement strand
GTTGAATCGGCACAGCAGACACAATCGATCGTTTCGGAGGAGATGTTATGATTCCGCATCAACGACGGATACATCGATGCAAAGTCCAACTCCGCAACTTGTTCATGATATCCTTTGGGAGGCATGAAATGAAGCCCGCCTCGATCGGATTTCAACAACGTACTCAATGTTTTGAACGATTCTTTGATGGGACGTTTGTACGGAACAAGCACATTGTTCCGGTACGCCCATGAGATCTGCATTGATGAAAGGGCTGATCCGATGGATGTCCGTGCCTGATGTTGAACGCCGATCTGCGACATCCGCGAAAGATCGTATAATCCTTCCAGATCCGCTTCACCGACAATGAATGAATTCTCACGGTCGATATGCCATCGTCCTGCAAGTTCAAACACACCGTCGCGATGGACGATGCTTCCATAACTGAAATAGCTCTGTGCCTTTGTGGTGTAATAGCGGGCATTCGTATCACGATTCAGCTGCAGCGGCAGATGATGCTGTTCTGCAAGCGATGAGAGAAGCGGCAGCAACGCAGAATCACCGTACTCTGTCAGGATAATATCCGGATCGTGCTGCACCAGATAGTAATTGATCTGCTCGATCAATTCGCGCGGATCGTTCTGTTGCAGCACTCGCGTGGTACCGTCGATACCAACCTCGATCTCCATCGACCGCTGATATTTCGGCGAGAAGAGTTTCATTGACGGTGTCAACGTCATTACCGAAAGTTCGGGAACAGTGTACTGGATCGCATCAAAACTGTCCCGCAGTGACCATGTGACCAGCACATCGTTCTCGATCTCATACTCACCAAACGCCAGCGGAAACAATTGGGTGATGTAGTAGAACAACTGCATCACCTTGATATCCGCCCCGTATAACTTATAGAAGTTGAAATGTTTCGATAATGCATAAACGGTCTTCTGAAACATCAACGGATTATGAACGGAAACCTCCAGCACACGGACCTTCACCCGTGAATAAAGATCCTGCTTCTCAACGCGGCATATCGATATTTCTGACGGAAGGTCTTTCCTGATCGAATCAAGAAAGTGCTCTTCATCGTTGTTAAGATTCAAATAGAACAACGGGCGAAAATGGTAATACGTTTTGTATTTCTTCCCTTCACTATCAACGATCCATACGGTGGTTCCTTTTTCCGTAGCGTATGCATCGAACAACCAGCCGGTGATCTTCATATGCGTTCTCCGTAATCGCGTAATTTTTCTGTGAGAATTCTGATCTGCTTTTGCTGTTCCACCATCATGGAAAGCATGATACTCTCGAACGGTATCGGATGAGCCTGAATGGAAATTGCGGGAAGATTCATTTTCGCGTACGTGAATAGTTCGTCAAACGCGTTTTGATCTTCTTTCCGTAACGCCCTGCGGAATTGTGACCAATTGCTCTCTTCGAACTGAATGAGCATTGTTGCGGTCGGTGTTGTTCTTCCCATGAGTAGTCTCCTCCAGAATAATATGTTGATCAAAATTGTGCTGCTCTAAACGATATCGTACATCCGCCATGGCGATCAGATGACCGAAGAACTGTTCGCGCTCCTTCAGTTTGAAGTGCGGCGTTGAAGAAACAAGCAGTGTCGATATTCCTTTCATCATCAATGCGCGGAGCGTTTCACGCACACGGCGGAGAATATCAACTACATCCGCGATCGGCACCTGCTCATCATCGAACAGATCGATCAATCCATACACAATGACGAACTGAGCATTCACGCCGCAGGCAAACCGGAACAGTCCGTCGGTGATTGAGATATCAAGCTGGTAACATGTGTACGCGCGGGTGACAAATGTCCGGTCCAGAAACGAGTACGGATCGATCTGTTTCATCCGCGCAAGCCGTGCAAACAAGTACGGATCGACACGATTCGCCGCGTCGATGATGACAATTGCGGGATCACGCATCAGAATCTCCACCGCAATCAGTGTTGCAAGCGAATAGACTTTCCGTTCGCCGTATAACAACCCGACTTTCCCCGGCAGTGCGGTAAAGTGACGATCAACAACGATGTGCGGAGAGTTCTTCTTGTCCATATAAACACAAAGCCCGACTACAGAGCGGTTCTACCGTCTCTATAATCGGGCTTGATAATTTCAACGACCCAATTGTTATTTTGTTTTTACTGTGATTCCTTCAGGAGAAAAAGTTGACGCAAGCGTTACTTTGATCCGTCCCGAGATCTTCCCCGCCTGATGTGGAATGGAAAATTCCACCGTTCCATAATGGTCATCGGGAAGCGTTCTTCCAAGCTCTTCGAGGATCTTCTTCACGTATGTATTGATGCGGCGCTCTTGGTCAATGGAATATGTCGATTTCGGCATACGCCCCTCATTCAACGAAGTTTATTTACTGTAATTATTAATACTGTAAAAATATACAGTATCATTTGGACGATGTCAAGTTAATTTTTTAGAAGGGATTTTCATAGTAACAGAGATGTGCATACGATGCTAAACGAAAACATTACCGATCCTTGTTATTTTTCATCATTATATTTTAATCGCGAAAGTAAGATTAGCCCTACAATTGCAGAAAGCAAAGATGCAAAAAGGATTGCGATTTTACTGATGATCAACGGCTCACTCGTTGTGAACGCCAAATTGGCGATAAAGAGAGCCATTGTAAACCCGATCGCGCAAAGCCACGTTGTCCCGTAGATCATTCCCCAAGAAACATTTTTAGGAAGTGTTGCTATTTTTGTTTTAACGGCCACCCAGACAAACGAAAATATTCCTATCTGTTTTCCAAGGATCAAACCCAATGAAACGCCTAAACCCACCGGCGAGAAGAGAGCATTTAATATATTTCCTTCAATTCTTACGCCGGCATTCGCCATTGCAAAGATCGGCATAATAAGAAAAGCAACATATGGATGAAGCGCATGTTCAAAACGATGAAGCGGAGATTGAACCTCTTCACTGACAGCGGCAATGTGGTGTATCAATTCATTTTCACTTCGGGATGAAATGTTATTCTCAAGATCATCAAATGCAAGTTGTGTTTCTTCAAGAAATCTTTTTTTGTTAATTTTTGATCGAACCGGAATTGTCATCGCTAAAAGCACTCCGGCTATAGTTGCGTGGATCCCTGATTTTAGGAAACAGAACCAGAGACCAATTCCAAGTATCGTATACACTGCAGTCGATCGTACGTTGAATTTATTGGCCAACAAAAGTAATACAATGAACCCTCCTCCAATTGCAAGCATCTGCAACGAAAGTTCACTCGTGTAAAATAATGCTATAACAAGTACCGCTCCCATATCATCAGCAATAGCAAGAGCCGCAAGAAAGATCTTTAATCCCGAAGGAATCCTGTCACCGAGCAGCGCAAGAATACCAAGTGCAAAGGCAATATCAGTTGCCATTGGTATTCCCCATCCGTGGGAGAACTCCGAACCGCCCGGATTGAAAGTAAGATAAATCAGTGCCGGTCCAATCATTCCTCCAACGGCAGCAATAATAGGCAACATCGCTTTTTTAAATGAGGATAGTTCGCCGACAAGGATTTCCCGCTTAATCTCCAGTCCAACAAAGAAAAAAAAGATAACCATCAATCCATCGTTGATCCAGTGCAGTAACGTCTTTGATAATGCAACACTTCCCACACCGATTGAAAAATGTTCTTCCCATAATGAAAAATAACTTTTAGACCATGGGGAATTTGCCCAAAGGAGTGCAATTGCCGTACACACCAGCAGTACAATTCCTCCTGAAGTACTGCTGTGAAAGAAATCGTTAAAGGT
>CAYHFN010000006.1:35838-57759 GCA_964355925.1 uncultured Chitinophagaceae bacterium | reverse complement strand
ACACCAGCAGTACAATTCCTCCTGAAGTACTGCTGTGAAAGAAATCGTTAAAGGTTTCAGATGCTCTTGCAATTATTTTTTTATTATTTGGTTTCATCAAATCATCTGGTCGGTAATTACAATAAATTTTGCAGTAATAAGCAGCCTTAGTTCAAACTAAAGCCGTTTGTCTAATACCATGTAAGAGCGTCGATAGATTAAAATACTCCGGATAATTTAAGAACCATTGCGAGAAGTGCAAACACCATTGCTCCCAGTAATATTTTCGCTTGGATAGGAAATCCTTCTTCTTCACTTTTGGTCGTGTTGTTTGGCAGTTCGTTTTTCATGATAGTTTTCCAGTTCTATAAATTGATAATGATGTGATACATTGGCGCAAAGAAATGCCAATGTATAGACTATGGACACCGAAATATGAATCTTGAATGCCCGTATTCAACTTAATGTATCTAAAAAACTATATGATTGGTGGATCTCTCGGTTTAGAGGGTAGACACTCTAGGTAGGTATATTTTGATCGATAATCTGTGTAGACATATATTCTTGACGATTTGTTTAGAACAAATATATCATTAAATGAAATAAAGTGAGAAGATACATCCGATTGTATACCGGGAGGAAAATGTTTTTTAACTGTCCAAACAGGTGTAACGGGTATTTCACGTGATTTTTTTTCTGACGTTAGCTGATGATTCTTGTCGCCGGAATTCAGCAGCTCTCTCAAGACAATATTACTTCCCACAAGTGCACTGGAACTATAGCATGCAACCAGCGTGATATATAATAATTTTTTAAGAACTGTACTCATATGCGAAATATACTTTAAACTATATATAAACACAACGGGTAACCATATTGAAAATGTAAATTACGGAAACAGTTTAGATGAAGTTGCAACGTGACCCGACCTCAAAAAAAATGATTAAGGGTATGTATTCGATGTACCTTGTGATTGTAAATGGTATTTCAGTTGTTTACATTAATATATATGAATCAGTCCTTTAGAATATTAGTTGCAACATTATTACTGTCAGCATATACGCTTTCTTCAATATTTGGACACGTGATCGTTTTCAATGAATTAGTGAATGGCGTTTCAACTAAAGTGCAATTTAACCACGAGAAGAAGTCCAAAAATTCTTCTACCACACCGCTTTGGACTCAAAAAAAACATATTCCTATCTCTCAAACTAATAAAGACTTTCGCATACGTCACTGTAATTTAAGTAATTCTATAATCCCTGACATACTTGCAAATAAGTATTTATACACAAACTCAACTCCCAACATTCACACAGAGTATAATCACAATATACATTCTCATTCTCCTCCCGCATCAATTTCTATTGTTAGATCACAAGCCGCTTAGTTTATCAATAGTTATTTTAATAAGTATGAAACAACACATTTGCCAATGATAATAATTGGAAAATTCTGCAATCGTGATGTATCTATAAAGGAGAATGAAGATGAGTCCTATCAATCTCAAATTGTTTGAAAAAAATATTGAACTGAAACAGATAACATTGGAAGATTATGAACAATTGATAGCACTGCAAATAAAATGTTTCCCGGGAATGAAGACGTGGTCAAAAGAACAGATAGCAAGTCAATTGGCAATATTTCCAGAAGGGCAAATATGCGTTCATTATCAAGGGAAAATCGTTGCGTCGTCTAGTAGTTTAATACTAGATTTTAGTATGTACTCAAATTGGCTCAGTTGGCAAGATATCGCAGATAAGGGGTTTATTCAAAATCACAATCCAAAGGGAAATACTCTTTATGGTATTGAAATAATGGTTGACCCGGAATATAGGGGATTGAAACTTGCACGGCGACTATACGAAGCACGAAAGAACCTTGCAAAAAAATACAATCTTATGAGGATTGTTCTTGGTGGTAGAATACCTGGTTATGGTCAACATGCAGATACAATGACCGCCAGAGAATATGTTGATAAAGTTATCAATAAAATTTTATTCGATCCTGTGTTAACGACGCAGATTTCGAATGGCTTTGTCATCAAACGTCTTATCCCGAATTATATGACAACAGATACTGATTCAAAGGGATATGCAACATTTTTAGAATGGGCCAATCTTGATTACGTTCCGGAAGAGAACAGAATATTTGTACCAACAATGCCGGTTCGTATTTGTGCTGTTCAATATCAAATGAGGTTAATAAATTCTTTTGATGAGTTTGCAAAACAATGCGAATATTTTATTGATGTCGCATCGGATTATAAATGTGATTTTATATTATTTCCAGAAATTTTCACCACCCAATTGTTGACGTTTCTCCCCAATGAGCGGCCAGCGACAGCTATGCGAAAACTATCTGGGTTCACCCCACTTTATTTGGATCTCTTTACAAAACTTGCGGTAGAATATAATATAAACATTGTCGGAGGATCACACTTTACTATCGAAAATGATAATTTATATAACATCTCATATCTTTTCCGTAGAAATGGTACACTTGAGAAACAATACAAAATGCATATCACCCCAAATGAACGTCGTTGGTGGGGTGTAAAACCCGGGAATACTGTTGAAGTTTTTGATACAGATAAAGGGAAAATATCAATCCAAATCTGCTATGACATAGAATTTCCGGAATTGAGTCGGATCGCTGTTGATAAGGGGGCACAAATAATTTTTGTACCGTTCTGCACGGATGAACGATATGCATATTTGCGAGTTCGATATTGTGCTCAAGCTCGCTGCATTGAAAATCATGTTTTTGTGGTGATGGCGGGAAGTGTTGGAAATATACCGTCCGTTGAGAATCTCGACATTCATTATGCTCAGTCAGCAATATTTACCCCATCGGATATTCCATTTACACGAGATGCTATACAGTCAGAGGCAACACCAAACATAGAGCAAATCATTATTGACGATATCGATCTGGAATTACTAAAGAAGCATCGCCAAACTGGAAGTGTTTTGAATTGGAATGATAGAAGAAATGATTTATACGAATTATACTATCAGGGGAAAAAGATATAATCATGTTAATGATGCTCAAAGGCATGAGCAACAACCGTAAAACGAGGTTAGAATGGGTTGAAAATGAAAAAGAGCCATTCACTTCTGTTGTGAACGGCTCTTTTTGAAAGATAATTTATGCTGTTACTTTGTCGCCGCAGAATTCATCGAATGCCGAGATCAAGTCTGCTGCGATTTCGTCGGCAATGCGTCCTTCAATTTTAAAGCGCGGGATGAAATGAACAAGTTCATTGTCTTTGTACAGAGCAATCGCAGGCGATGAAGGTGGGATTCCCTGCAACCAGCGTTCACGCAAACGAGCAGTTGCTTCAACTTCCTGTCCTGCAAATACACTCACTTTATTGTCGGGAGTATTCACATGCTGCAGTGCTTTGCGGATTGCCGGACGGGCTTTTCCTGCAGCACAACCGCAGACCGAATTGATGACCATCAGCAATGTCCCTTTGTTATTGTTGATCGTATCATCCACCTCTTGCGACGTGTAAAGCTCTTTGATTCCCAGTTCTGTAAGTTCATCACGAAACGGTTGGATCATTACTGGATCGAATGGCATATGTTTCCTTTATTATTGTTGTATATGGGTGTCGCTTCTATTAACGCCCAAATGGTCTTGTTTCGTTCCCGATTACTTACGTTTTTTTATTCCTTTTTTAACGCTTTTCTTTTTAGAGACTACTTTCTTCGTTGATGGTTTTACTATCTTTTTTGCCGCTTTCTTAACAGGTTTTTTTGTAGATTTTTTCACCGATTTCTTAGCGGCTTTCTTTGTACTCTTCTTTATTACTTTTTTAGCAGGTTTCTTTTTTGCAGATGATCGTTTCGACTCTTCAGCAATAAGATTCAATGCGCTTCCTGCTTTGAACCATGCAATCTGTCCTTCGTTAAAGGTATGATTCAATTCGATCATATCTGATGTACTGTCGCTGTGTTTCAATTCCAATGTCAGCGGAACGCCGGGAGTAAATGTTTCCAAACCGTGTATCGCACAGACATCATCTTCGCGGATCAATTCGTAATCAGCAGGATTCTTGAATGTAAGACCAAGCATACCTTGTTTCTTCAAGTTCGTTTCGTGGATCCGTGCAAAACTTTTCACGATGATCGCACGGCCACCGAGGAAACGGGGTTCCATCGCAGCGTGTTCACGTGAAGAACCTTCGCCGTAATTTTCGTCACCGATTGTTATCCAGCCGATTCCCTGTTTCTTGTAATCCCGTGCAACGGCAGAATAATCTTTTACTTCACCGGTGAGCAGGTTTTTTCCTTTTCCTGCTTCGCCGCTAAATGCATTCACTGCATTAATAAACATATTGTTGGAAATATTATCAAGATGTCCGCGATACTTTAACCATTTTCCTGCGGGTGAGATATGATCGGTGGTACATTTTCCTTTTACTTTTAGCAGAACGCGAAGGTTCGCAAGATCTTTTCCTTCCCACTTTTTGAATGGTGCCAGTAATTGTAATCGATCGCTCTTTACACTCACCGCTACTTTTACTTTTGATCCATCCTTCGCCGGCGCAGCAAATCCATGCTCATCCGGTTTAAATCCATTCTTGGGAAGTTCATCGCCTTTCGGCGCATCGAGTTTTATCTTCTCCCCTTTGTCATTCTCGATCGTATCGGTCAACGGATTGAATGTCAATCTGCCGGCGATTGCAAATGCGGTAACAATTTCTGGTGATGCAACAAATGCATGCGTTGCCGGATTTGAATCATTACGCGCCGTAAAATTTCTATTGAATGAAGTAATGATGGAATTTTTTTCTCCCATAACCATGTTATGTCGTTTCCATTGACCGATACAGGGACCACATGCATTCGCCATGACAACTGCACCCGCTTCAGTCAATGTTTTTAATTGTCCATCTCGTTCAATCGTCGCACGAATTTGTTCGCTGCCGGGAGTAATGATCAATTCAGATTTTGATTTCAATCCTTTTGAAAGTGCTTGTCGTGCAACAGATGTTGAGCGTTCAATATCTTCATACGATGAATTCGTGCAACTTCCAATGAGTGCGACTTTCAGTTCTTCGGGATATCCTTTTTCTTTCACTGCTTTTGCAAATTGCGAGATCGGCCATGCAAGATCCGGTGTGAACGGACCGTTCACATGCGGTTCAAGTTCATCCAAATTAATTTCAACAACGCGATCATAATATTGACCGGGATTTGCTAATACTTCAGCATCAGGACGTAAATGTTCTGCGATACCTTCTGCCAACTTTGCAATTTCATCGCGCTTAGTGGAACGAAGATAATCTCCCATTCTCGAATCATATGGAAATACGGAAGTTGTTGCCCCGATCTCCGCGCCCATATTGCAGATCGTTCCTTTTCCTGTCGCAGAGATCGATTTTGTTCCTTCACCAAAATATTCAACGATCGCTCCTGTGCCGCCTTTCACTGTTAAGATTCCTGCAACTTTAAGAATAACATCTTTTGCAGAAGTCCAGCCGTTCATTTTTCCTTTTAGATGAACACCGATCACTTTGGGAAATTTTAATTCCCACGCCATTCCCGCCATCACATCAACTGCATCAGCACCACCGACACCGATCGCAACCATTCCAAGTCCGCCGGCATTAGGTGTGTGTGAATCTGTTCCGATCATCATTCCTCCGGGGAACGCATAATTTTCCAGTACAACTTGGTGAATAATTCCTGCACCCGCTTTCCAAAAACCGATTCCGTATTTGTTCGAAACACTTGCAAGGAAATCATACACTTCTTTATTTTCACTGTTCGCTTTCGATAGATCTTTTTCGGATCCAACTTCAGCCTGAATCAAGTGATCGCAATGGACTGTGGACGGAACTGCAACCGTACTTCTGCCCGCAGACATGAATTGTAGAAGCGCCATTTGAGCCGTTGCATCCTGCATCGCCACACGATCCGGTGAAAAGTCGATATAACTTTTTCCCCGCTCAGCTGCCACTGTAGGTTTTTCGAAATAATGAGCATAGAGAATCTTTTCAGTCAATGTAAGTGGTCTGCCGACCAAAGAACGTCCGTGAGCAACCTTTTCACCGTAACTGGCATACAGTTTTTTGATCATATCTAAATCGAAAATCATAAGGATGTTTCTTTCTAAAATGGAGTTATTTGTTCGTTATCTGAATCAAATATATGAAGACTTCCGTTGCTCTGCAAGGAATTGTCTATTTGCAACGGGTTGCATTTTTCCGTATTTTGAATAAAAATTGAATGGAAATATGGCAGATTTACACACACAAACCGAAGAAGAAGTTCTTGATGAGGTAAAGACACAACAGCCCGCAAAGGCTATCCTTTTCAATGATGAAGTACATACGTTTGAAGAAGTAATAAGTCAGATCAGGAAAGCAACCGGCTGTGACCTTCCAACAGCGGAACGAATGACATTGGAAGTTCACCACATCGGAAAATCGTGCGTCTTTACCGGTGAATTGGTGAAATGTCTGCAAGTAACAGGTGTTTTAGAAGAAATTGAATTGATGACACAAGTGGAATTATAAATTAAAGGTTTTACTATGAAAATGAAATTTTTGCTGTTCGTTATCCTCACTATTGGTTCGACTGCATATGCAAGTGATCTCATTAAATTTTACGATACGACATCCGGTTCATGGAATGATATGAAAGCCCTTGCAGTAAAAGAGCAAAAGCTTATTTTTATCGATGCCTACACTGATTGGTGCACCTGGTGTAAGGTTATGGACAAGGAAACATTTTCGGATAAGGTCGTGGCCGATTTTATGAATGCAAAGTTCATCAATGTTCGGTACGAAATGGAGACCGGATTCGGTGCTCTGATGTCGGGGAAATATCGTGTCAGCGGCTTTCCGACATTTTTGATCTTCACATCAGATGGAAGATTGGTCAATCGTATTGTCGGATATCATAAATCAAAAGAATTTCTCGAAAAATTAAAAATTGCACTCGATTCAACCAAGCATGACAATCTTGCCGGAGTTTCAAATGTGATCGATCCGGGATTTCCCGAATTTTACAAACTATCGTTTCTCAAAGGTGATCTTCGAAAACGGCCGGATAGTGCAACGGTTAATAATTTTCTTGCTTCATCAACAGATCTCTTCAATGAAATTCCGTGGTCAATGATGTTCCGTTTCAACGCTCTTCTCGAACCGAAATACAAGCAATTTGTCTTTGACAATAGCGAAAAGATAAAAATTTTATTTGGTGAAAATGATCTAGAATCGGTGACAAGACAAATATTGTCCGGCGAATTACGATCTGTGATAGTAAAGAATGATTCTCTAGCATTGAATTCGGTCATTGAAAAAGCTAAAAAGTATTCTTCTGTTCCCGCTGTTCAGCTCGAAAAAAATTATCGAATGCAATTCTTTCAAGGGACAAAACAATGGTCAAAGTTTGCTGATATGATCGAACGAGATAAATCGCACTATGATGAGAATGCGTTCAATAGTTACGGCTGGACCATCTATGAACGATGCGATGATAAAAATGTCGTAGCGCTAGCAACACAATGGATGAGTGTTGTAGTGAAGAAAAATCCAAAATTTATGTTTCTTGATACGTACGCGGCATTACTCTATAAAAATGCAGATCTAAAAAATGCAAAAATATTTGCTGAGATGGCGATTTCGGCAGGTAAAAAAGAGAATGAAAAAGTTAGCGAAACAGAAGCTTTATTGAAAAAAATCAATGACGAATCAAAGAAAAAGAAATAACGAAGGATAAACAATTACTAATGAACTCGCGAGAAGTACGACAATCATTTTTAGATTTTTTCAGATCAAAACAGCATACCATTGTTCCCAGTGCGCCCGTAATTCCTCACGGCGATCCGACATTGCTCTTCACGAATGCCGGAATGAATCAATTCAAAGAGATTTTTCTTGGAACAGGAAAACGGGATTATACCCGCGCAGCCGATACTCAAAAATGTATCCGCGTCAGCGGAAAACACAATGATCTTGAAGAGGTTGGTCGCGACACCTATCACCACACATTGTTCGAGATGCTTGGCAACTGGTCGTTCGGTGATTATTATAAAAAGGATGCGATCGCATGGGCTTGGGAATTATTGACTGATGTTTGGAAAATGCCGAAAGAACGTTTGTGGGTTACCGTCTATAAAACGGATGATGAGGCGGAAAAGATTTGGGCACAATACATCGATCCGTCGCATATACTTCGTTTTGGTGAGAAAGAAAATTTTTGGGAAATGGGTGATACAGGTCCGTGCGGACCATGTTCGGAAATTCATATCGATCTTACACAGCGCGGTGATGCTCCGGCGGCATTGGTGAATGCCGGTTCACCGGAATTGATCGAGATATGGAATCTCGTTTTCATTCAATACAACCGCAATGCAGATGGATCACTGACAGAACTTCCTGCAAAGCATGTCGATACCGGAATGGGATTCGAACGGGTCTGCGCCGTGATGGAATCGATGAAATCGAATTTCAAAAAATTCCCTTCGAACTATGACAGTGATGTCTTTACTCCGCTCATTTCTAAAATATCAGAAATTTCAAAAATTGAGTACAAAGCAAGTCACTCGGATACGGATGTTGCAATGCGTGTCATCGCTGACCATATCCGCGCTCTTACATTCGCAATTGGTGACGGCGCAACACCTTCTAACGAAGGACGAGGCTACGTACTTCGTAGAATTCTCCGCCGCGCATCGCGCTGGGGACGAAAACTTGAACTGCGTGAACCATTCATGTATCAATTAGTGCAGACATTGGTCGATACAATGAGCGATGTTTTCCCCGAGATCAAAGAACAGCAGGCACTCATTGAACGGGTTGTTAAAAGCGAAGAAGAAAGTTTCAATCAAACTCTTGATCGCGGTTTGGAAATATTCGAGATGACCATCATTGAATTGAAACAATCAAAAATATTTCCCGGTGAAGCAGCCTTCAAATTATATGATACGTTTGGATTCCCACTCGATTTAACTCAATTATTGTGCACAGAACGTGGGTTATCCGTAGACGCAACAACATTTGCACAGTTAATGGATGAACAACGCGAACGTTCACGAGATTCAACAAAATCTGTATCGTTTCCCAGTATTCTATCATTTATGACTAAGGATGAAGTCCCGACAAAATTTGTTGGTTATACAAATATTGAAACGAAAACAATGCTGAAAAGTATTGCAGAAGGTTATGTAACACTTGTTCAAACACCATTTTACGCAGAATCAGGCGGACAAGTCGGCGACACAGGTACAATTAGTTTTGGGAATACAACAATAAATGTTGTTGATACCATAAAGCATAATAATATATTCGGACATAAAGTTGATGGAATAGTAGGTGAATTATTATTTAAAAATGAAGTTACAGCAAAAATTGATATTAAAAGAAGGAAGTCAATTGAAAGAAATCATACTTCGACACATTTGATGCATACTGCATTGCGTCAAATCTTAGGAACTCACGTTCATCAAGCCGGCTCATTTGTATCACCGGAACATTTACGTTTCGACTTCGCTCATTTTGCAAAGGTAAGCGAACAAGAGTTATCTGAAATCGAAAATATTGTTAATGAACAGATCAAAAATAATATCACATTACAGCATTATCGCGATATTCCATTTGACGATGCAAAAAAAATGGGCGCAATGATGTTCTTCGGTGATAAATACGGAGATCGTGTGAATGTTGTTCAATTTGGAGAGTTCAGTAAAGAATTCTGCGGCGGAACGCATGTGAAGAATACCGGCGAGATCGGATATTTCAAAATCAGAACCGAAGCAAGCAGCGCAAGCGGCGTTCGACGTGTCGAGGCATTGACATATAATTATGCTGTTGAATATCTGAAATTGCAGAACAAAACATACCGTGAACGTATCGAGTACGCGTATGATCTGATCGACGAAATTCAAGTAATACATAATGCACTTGGCTCTTCTTCCCCTTTCACCAATGAAGAATCACTTGGACTTGATACCGAGTTGCGCAAGTTTGAAGATGTTCCTGAAATTCCACAAAACATTGTAACCGATGAATTGAAAAAAGAATTTTCCGATCAGCTTACACGATTTCAATCTCTGGAAGATTATATCTTTGAATTGAGTGATAAGAAAAAAATCATTGAAAAGGAAAAAACAAAAGCGGCGGTTCAATCCGCAAGCGGCAATATTGACGCTCTTGTAATGAATGCCAAGGCGATCGACGGTTTCAAACTCGTTGGTTCTAAGATTGCTGCAAACGATATCGAGTCGCTCAAATCGCTCGGTGATACACTTCGAACAAAACTCGGAAGCGGTGTTGGTCTGCTGGCTTCAATCATTGATGAAAAAGTGGCTCTCGTCTGCGTTGTCAGCGATGATCTTATCAAATCAAAGAATCTTCAGGCAGGAAAAATTGTGGGTGTTGTCGCAAAACAATTGAACGGCGGAGGAGGAGGCAAGCCGCATCTTGCTACAGCTGGCGGAAAAGATGTTGCGAAACTTGACGAAACATTGAAGAATTTTTCTGACATTGTGAAAGGTATGATAAATTAATGTCAATCTACGAATCACTTCTTTCGACATCAAAAACAAAAGGTGCAGGATATTTTATCCTTATCGATCCGGATAAGATCGCATCGGATAAACTGCCGTCATTTGTTGAACAAGCAACAGCAGCGGGAGTCGATGCATTCCTTATCGGCGGAAGTTTGATCGTTGACGATTCATTTGAACGATGTATCAAGACTATTAAGCAGCATACAAGGGTCCCTGCAGTGATCTTTCCCGGAGGAGTGATGCAGATTTCTCCTTCTGCCGATGCGATATTATTTTTATCGATCATTAGCGGAAGGAACCCACAGCATTTGATCGGTGATCAAGTTCTCGCCGCTCCGATTGTAAAAAGGATCGGACTGGAAGCAATTTCAACGGCCTATATGCTTGTAGAATCCGGAAGAACGACGTCAGCAGAATTCATGAGCAACACACAGCCCCTTCCACGCCACAAACCAGATATTGCTGTTGCGCATGCAATGGCGGCAGAAATATTAGGGTTCAAAATGATCTATCTTGAAGCAGGCAGCGGCGCAGAACAATCGGTCCCCGAAGAGATGATCGGTGCAATCGCAAAATATTGTTCTGTTCCCCTTATTGTCGGCGGCGGATTACGAACACCCGACGAAGCACGAAAGAAAGTTCAGGCTGGCGCAAAGTTCATCGTTACAGGAACAGTTCTCGAAAAAGACAACAGTGTACGTTTGGTCAAAGAATTCGCCTCTGCTATTCATAATTTATAATTCTTCATTCATAATTTATTATTGCTTTTACAATGGGACACTTACCACTTACACTCGTGTATCGTCAATCCTTTATTCAAGATTCGTTGAAAGCCAGTGCCGAGACTAAATTGAAGATCGCCGAACAATGCAATAGCGATATTTCCAAAGCAATCGATATCATTATTAAAGCATTCAACAATAAGAAAAAGGTCCTGCTATGCGGCAACGGCGGTAGTGCTGCGGACGCACAGCATCTTGCAACAGAATTTATAATTCGACTCTCACCGAACATCAAACGACCCGGACTTCCCGCAATTGCACTCACTACTGACACATCAAATCTTACCGCAGGGGCAAACGATATCGGATACGATAACGTGTTCGCCCGTTCGATCGAAGCGCTCGGCAATGAAGGTGATGTATTGATCGGAATTTCAACGAGTGGGAATTCGGCTAGTGTAAACAATGCATTTATCAAAGCTCGCGAAATGAAGATGACATCGATTGGATTGCTCGGGAAAGACGGCGGCAAAGCTAAAGGATTGTGTGATCTTGCTATTGTTGTACCGTCCAACGATACGCAGCGAATTCAAGAAGGACATATAACGATCGGTCACATCATTTTTCAAGAAGTAGAACAGGAGATGTTCGGGTAAAGTAGATTATTAGATTTGTAGATTACAGAAAGCAGACCAAAACATTACAGTCGTCATGAGCAAGGAAAGCACAGCGAACCGCATCGAACGATAACTACTTGAAGTGAATATGATTTATACCTCAGAAACGATTGAACAATTGATCGAAAAATTTGCATCTCTTCCTAGTATCGGACGCAAAACAGCGCAACGGCTTGCAATGTATGTCTTAAAAATGCCTCGCGAAGAAGTTGTTTCTTTTTCAAAGATATTGATCGATGTAAAGGATAAAGTCCGATATTGTTCAATCTGTTTCAATATTACTGAAAGCGATCCGTGTTCGATCTGCGCAAGTCAAAAACGAAACAGAAAAATCATCTGCGTTGTTGAAGAACCGAATGATGTAATCGCCGTTGAAAAAACGCATGAATTCAACGGTTTGTATCACGTGCTCGGTGGAGCTCTCTCCCCTCTCGACGGAATCGGTTCTGAAGATCTTAACGTAAAAGAATTGTTGGTGCGTTTGAGCGATGATGTCCAAGAAATTATTCTTGCTCTTAATCCAAATGTTGAAGGTGAAACAACAACACTGTATCTGGCAAAATTATTAAAACCGCTTTCCATTAAAGTAACACGAGTTGCACGTGGACTTCCCATTGGAAGCGATCTTGAGTATGCTGATGAAGCAACATTGACACGCGCATTGGAGGGACGAGTTGCGCTGTAGAATATATCACATTGCATTTATCATTCTGAATGTCTCTTTCATGTCTTGTGATCTTTTTGATACTCGGATTCCACAAGAACCAGGATCCGGAAACCAGACACTCCCGATTGCCTTTACCAAAGAGATCCTCTTCGCCAACTTCCGAGATGCTTTTCAACAAAAGAACAGTGATGAATACAGAAAGTTATTTTCTGATACATCGACTCACAACCAACAATTTACATTCGTTCCCGCGGCATCAGCAGGAACGCGGTATTCGTTTTCATCGTGGGATAAAGTAACTGAAGATGAATATTTTCGGAATATTATCGCATCAGTAGGAAGTTCTTCATCATTTCGATTTGATATTGTGACGATTCCAAAAATAGTTTCATATCAATCAGATTCGGCAAAATATTCATTTGAATACCTGTTATTTGTTCCCCATAACCGCGGCGCAGTTACTCAGCAATTTGTAGGCAACGGTGACGTCTACGTTTCGCCGGATAAGAATGCGATTTGGAGACTTTATCGATGGGTAGATTTTGAAACCAAAAAAGATTCAAGTTGGAGCGAACTTAAAGGACAATTTGCGAAGTGAAGATTATTACAATAATTTTTCTTTGTTCGTTATTCCTGATGAATTGTGATAATCCGTTTGCTCCTGCTTTAGATGCGTCGCTTTCAAATTCATCTTCAATTTTAGGAGATCAGCGACAAATTGAAGGTACATTTCAAAACTTCAAACAAGCGTATGCATTTAAAGACTCATCCATCTACGGACAAGTGTTTGCACCGAATTTTATTTTTGTTTATCGTGATTATGAGAAAGGAACTGATGTCTTTTGGGGACGTGATGAAGAGATCAGAACTACATATGGTTTATTTCAAAATGTCCAAAGACTAGACCTTGTGTGGAACTCCATCATTGCATCATCCGTTGAGTCGGATAGTTTAAAAGCAACCATCACACGTAATTTCAACTTAACAGTAACTTTCAGTTCGAATGATATTGTTCGTGTTGACGGATATGCAATATGGACTTTAGAGCGCGCGCGAACAGATGAAATATGGAAGATCACACGTTGGCGTGATGAATCAAACTTTTAACAATACACATTCCATAAATTAAACTTATTTTCATTCCGAACGAAGTTAGTAATCTTGTTCATACTCTTGAGGGTTAAATATTATTTTTCTCTCTACGGTAGGATCGAAATGACATCGAGTAGGTATTTATGAATTGTACACTATAGAACAATTAGAAATATTATAATGAAAAAACTGAAGATCGCATTTCAAGGTGAATACGGAGCGTTCAGCGAACAAGCGGCATTTGCTTATTTTGGAAAGAACTGTATTCCAATTCCAACGGTGAATTTCAGAGATGTCTTTGAAAATGTATCTCAAAAACGAACTGACTTTGGAATTATTCCGATCGAAAACTCCGTATTTGGCAGCGTACATCAAAATTTTGATCTATTGCAGGAATTTTCATTGCACATCGTTGGTGAATTGAAACTCCGAATCAAAATGAATCTGATGGTTATGCACGGAACCAAAATGAAGGATATTCGATACGTGTATTCGCATCCGCAAGGTCTTGGGCAAAGCGACAAATTTTTACAAAATATGAAAGATACCATTTTTCAGCCATTCTATGATACTGCTGGCGCTGCAAAAATGATATCGTTAGAACAACGAAAAGATGCGGCGGCAATTGCCAGCGAACAAGCTGCCGCACATTATGGACTCACTATTCTCAAAAAAGGTATAGAAACCGATCATCGTAATTTCACACGGTTTCTTATTTTGTCAACAAGAGCGATTCAACCAACACTCAATGCTAAAACAACTCTGATCTTTGCCATAAAACACGTTCCCGGATCTCTCGTGAATTGTCTTTCAACTATTGCTGAACGGAATATCAACCTCTTAAAGATCGAATCTCGTCCGTTTATTGGGAAACCCTGGGAGTATTTATTTTTTGTCGATATAGATTCACATCAAAAAAACAATGAATGTATTACTGCAATAAAAGAAATTAAAAAACATACTTCGTATTTAAAGATCCTCGGTTCGTACGAGATCGGTAAGGTTGTGAAATAATATGTCTATTTTTTATTCGTTCAAAGAAGGTGTTTCGGGCTTCAAACGGGCACGGCTTTCTTCCATTATTACGATCTTTACGATGACCATCTCGTTAATGCTTCTTGGTTTATTTGCAATCATCTACCAAAACACCAATTCCATAATTCAATCATTTCGTGATAAAGTTGAGATGGAAGTGTTTCTTTCGGCAGAACTTGACTCTACACAGACAGTTCAAGTAAAAGCAAATGCATTATCTGTTCCTGGCGTAGTAAGCGCAGTATATATTTCAAAAGATGATGCTGCTCGAATATTCAAGAAAGAATTTGGTGAAGACATCAATACTGTTCTTGATTTTAATCCTTTGCCGGCATCGCTTAAACTACGTCTTTTTCCTGAATACAAAAATTCCGACAGTGCTCGAACAGTTCATTCAATATTATCATCGATCGAAGGCGTGGATGATGTTGTATACCGAAAGACATTGTTGGAAATTTTAGACCGTCGCGTAAAGATCTTTATCGGTGCAAGCGCAGCAATCGGCGGGACATTGTTAATCGCTGCTATCTTTTTGGTTTCCAATACTATTCGATTAACGATCTACGCAAAACGAAAGATGATCACAACAATGAAACTTGTCGGTGCTACGCGCGGATTTATTCGCATGCCATTCTTGATAGAGGGAATGCTGCACGGATTGATCGGGGGGACACTTTCAGCAGGATTGATCTGGAGTATGATGTATCTTGCAAAAACATTCATCTCCATTGAACTTGCTGATTTTTTTACTGTAGAAATATATTACTATGTCACAATGGTTTTCAGCGGAATATTTCTTGGCTTACTCGGAAGCATCTGGTCGGTAAAAAGATTCATCTCTGAAAATATTGTACTGCAATAAATATAAAGGCCACTCATTATAACGATGAGCGGCCTTTAATATACAATTACAGATTTAAACAGTAATTTAAAACTGGGATGAAACGAACTCTCTGTTTAATCTCGCAATATGGATTACAGATATTCCTTTCGGACATTCCGCTTCGCATGCATAGGTATTCGAACAACTTCCAAATTTTTCTTCGTCCATTTGTGCAACCATTCGTTGAACTCTTGATTCACGTTCTGCCTGTCCTTGCGGCAACAGCGCCAATTGCGAAACCTTAGCACCCACGAACAGCATTGCAGAAGAATTTGGACAAGCGGCTACACACGCACCGCAGCCAATACACGCAGCAGCATCAAAAGCTTCGTCGGCAATGGGTTTTGGAATAAGAATCGTATTTCCATCAGGAATTCCGCCTGTTTTTGCCGATGTATAACCGCCTGAACGCATAATTCGTTCAAATGAGGTTCTGTCAACCATAAGATCTTTTAATACAGGAAAAGATTTTGCCCTCCACGGTTCGATCACAATCTCATCGCCATCTTCAAAACTTCGCATATGCAATTGACACGTAGCAATTCCGCGTCCCGGTCCATGTGCGCGGCCATTGATCATCATGCCGCAGCTTCCGCAAATTCCTTCTCGGCAATCATGGTCGAAAACGATTGGCGTTTCACCTTTTTTGATAAGATCGATATTAACAATATCGAGCATTTCTAAGAACGACATATCCGGAGAAACATTCTTCGCACTATATTCTACAAAACGTCCTTCATCATTTTTATCTTTTTGTCGCCAAACTTTTAGCGTCAAGTTCATGTTCAATTGCTCCTTATTTATAACTCCGTTGTGACGGGTGAACTTCTTCAAAATCCAATTTTTCTTTGTTCAGTTTCGGACTGCCTGGTTTACCGGAATATTCCCAAGCGGCAACGTATGAGAATTTTTTGTCATTACGTTTCGCTTCACCTTCTTCCGTTTGATATTCTTCACGGAAGTGTCCGCCGCATGACTCCTCTCGTTGCAGTGCATCGATTGCCATCAATTCACCTAGTTCCATAAAGTCAGCAACACGCTGTGCTTTTTCTAATTCAGTATTGATATCATGTGCATTCCCGGTGATCTTTACTTCCTTCCAGAACTTTGCGCGAATTTCTGGAAGAAGCTTTATCGCTTTTTGCAATCCAGCTTTGTTGCGTGCCATCCCGACATAATCCCACATCACTTTACCATATTCTCGATGGAACTCGTCAACTGTTTTATTTCCATCAATGCTCAGCAATTTATTGATCGTCGATGTGACATCATTTTCTGCCTCAGTAAATTCTTTGTTCGCTTCTTTTACCGGTGAAAATTTATTGCTCGCAAGATAATTACCGATCGTATATGGTGCAATGAAGTAACCATCCGCTAATCCTTGCATCAATGCACTTGCTCCAAGACGGTTTGCACCGTGATCAGAAAAGTTTGCTTCTCCAAGAACAAACAATCCTGGTATTGAACTCATTAAATTGTAATCAACCCACAACCCGCCCATTGTATAATGGACTGCAGGATAAATTCTCATCGGCACTTGGTACGGATCTTCTCCGGTGATCTGTTTATACATATCAAGAAGATTTCCATATTTTTGGAATACGTCATCTTTACCCAATCGTTTTATAGCATCAGCAAAATCAAGATAGACAGCCATCTTTGAAGAACCTACTCCATAACCATTATCGCACATTTCTTTTGCACGACGCGATGCAACATCGCGTGGGACTAGATTACCAAATGATGGATACAATCGTTCTAAATAATAATCTCGTTCATTTTCCGGAATTTGATTTGCCGGACGTGTTTCCCCTTTTTGTTTCGGAACCCACACTCGGCCATCATTTCTTAGACTTTCACTCATCAACGTTAACTTCGACTGGTGTTCGCCGGAAACCGGTATACATGTCGGATGGATTTGAGTAAAGCAAGGATTTCCGAACAATGCACCGCGTTTGTGCGCCCGCCAAATTGCCGATGCATTGCTTGCTTTTGCATTGGTCGAAAGGAAAAATACATTTCCATATCCACCGGTTGCAAGAACAACAGCATCGGCTGCATATGATTCAATTTTGCCGTTGACAAGATTTCGAGCGATTATTCCGCGTGCCTTACCTTCAACCATCACAAGGTCCAACATTTCTCTACGGTCATAGAATTTTACTGTGCCACTGTCAATTTGGCGATTAAGCGCTGCATATGCGCCGAGCAGTAACTGTTGACCAGTTTGACCTCTTGCATAAAATGTTCGAGCAACCTGAGCACCTCCAAATGAGCGATTATCAAGATATCCAGCATAATCCCTTGCAAACGGTACACCCTGAGCAACGCATTGATCGATTATAGAACTGCTGACTTCAGCCAGTCGGTACACATTCCCTTCACGAGCACGATAATCTCCTCCTTTAATGGTGTCATAGAACAAACGATATACACTGTCACCATCGTTGGAATAATTCTTTGGGGCATTGATACCCCCCTGTGCAGCAATACTATGAGCACGCCGCGGAGATTCATGATAGCAGAAGGAGTGAACATTATATCCAAGTTCGCCAAGTGATGCGGCAACCGATGCGCCGGCAAGTCCTGTTCCAACGACGATGATCTTATATTTTCGTCGGTTTGAAGGATTCACCAGTTTCATATTGAACTTGTGATTCGACCACTTTTTGTCAAGCGGTCCTTCGGGTATGTTTGAATTGATCGTCATAATTTTTTCGAATAAGCGTTATTGAGCAAGTGCAACTGTGTTTCCCATAAAGAAATAAATATAGAGCGTAATAAAAGCAAATCCAGCCGGAACAACGAACCAAAATAATACTGCAATAAAATCGATCAGTGAATAGTATTTTTTCGTTCGTAATCCGAGTGTTTGAAATGCAGATTGAAAACCATGGCGTAAATGAAATCCTACAACCACCAATGCCGCAAGATAGAAGATAACATACCATGTTTGTTGAAATGTAGCGTATACTAACGATGCAATATCATGATCACCAAGAATCCGGGCATGAAACCAAAATGTTCTCATGTGAACAATAAGGAACCAGAGAAAAAGTGCGGCCGATATTTTCATCATCCGTGATTGCAGATCAGTATTCTCAGAAAGTCTATACGCACTATATTTTTTATCACGCGCACTTCTATTCTCAAGCCATAGACGGATACCATTGAAGATATGCAAAAGAATTATGCCCAATAGTCCGATCTCCAGCGTGCGAACGATGGGATTACCACCCATGAACTTGGCGTACGCATTAAAAGTCTCACCATGGTCATTTTTTATGAGCAAAAGATTTCCGGCGAGATGTTCGATCAGAAATATTGAGAGAAAAATTCCGGTCAGACTCATTAAAAGTTTTTTACCGACGGAAGAGTTGATAAACTTGAAGAAAGTATTCATAAGGATCAAAGATTAATCGTTAAAATTACAGAAGTAAAGTATAAAAGAAATGATGAAAAATCAATTAAACAATCATATTTAAAATGGCATCGGCTGAGTGCCATCTACTCAGCCGATTTACTTAGTATTAAGACAGACTATTTTTTTGTCATCACGAATACACCATCCCAATCATCTGGCGGAGGTGCATCGATGAACATAGTAGCCCGCTGGATATAAAGATTGGAGACAATATCATCTCTGCGTATGGAGAGTGCTTGTTGAAATTGATCAATTGCACTTTTCCATGCCCGTTTTTTATACGCTTCAAGACCGTTATGATATGATTCTAAAAAATTCTTTGTTGCGTCGGTTTGGACTTCTTCTGCAAGCGCTATCAGTTCATATATACGAACCGGCTCAGTTTTTCCCATGACGACCACAAGATCCATTTCTCTGCATAACACTCTGTCTTTCACTTTATGATAGGTATTATCACTCATTAGTAAACGAGTTCCGTATTCTTTATTCACTCCTTCAAGACGTGCTGCAAGATTCACTGAATCACCAATTGCGGTATAATTTAAACGTGTTTCTGCTCCCATATTACCTACAACCGCGCGTCCCGAATTGATACCAATTCGTTGATTAACAACAGGACGGCCATAATGGATCCACTTCGTATGTAACGCAAGTAACTTCCGTTGCATATTAATTGCTGCAGCACACGCATTATATGCTTGATCAGAATCCGAAAGCGGAGCGCCCCAAAAAGACATGATCGCATCGCCAATGTATTTATCGATCGTTCCATGATTCTCAATGATAATGTTCGACATTTCAGTCAGATAGGAATTCAACATACCTACTGTATTTTGAGGACCCATCTGTTCAGCCATTCGTGTAAAGCCTTCGATATCGGCAAATAATGTCGTGAGATCTCGCTCTTCACCCCCCAGTTTAACCAGTGAAGGATTGTCAAGAATTTGTTTCACAACTGCTTTGTCTACATACTTCTCAAACATTCCTTTGATCTGCGCTTTTTGTTTTCCTTCAGTAGCTGCATTGTAGGACATTGCAGAAGCGTAACAAAAGAACAACGTAAATAGCGGTTCTACAAAAGAAAAGACAACGCCAGTTGCAATAAATGTATTGAATGTAAAGAACGAATATCCTGCTACTAAAAATGCTCCAATTGGAAAACTCCACCGCAGTTTTAATAAAATAGCGGAAATGCAAACAAGCAGAGCCATAATTATAACCATCAATAATTGATTATTTACCGGAGCGGGAGAAATATATTTCTCCATCATAATCTGGTCATATACGTTTGCATGGACAAAACAATTTGGCGAAATATCAGATAACGGAGTTGCATTATGATCACCAATAGACCGTGCAGTTGGTCCGATAATCACAATTGCATCCTTAAACATATTTAAAGTTGCCGTATCTTTTTTAACAAATGCATCTAGCACTTCTTGAAATGAAATTTGTTTATAAATATCATTTGTTCCTGCATAATCAATTTGTAGATATCCATGCGAATCGAGTGGAATTTCGAGCTGACCCGCACGGACAGTAAGTCCACCTTCTTCGTTTTCTGTAACAGTAACACTTTGCAGATTAATTTGTGATGCCGCAAATGCAAGCGCTGCACCAAATGTTGGATAATAATCTCCGGCATATTCCACAAAAAATGGGACCGAGCGAATAATTCCATCAATTGAATCCGGACGGATAAGAATGTGCCCAATACCGGCGGCTAAATTTGCCAACGAATCAAAAGGGCGTTCGTCAATATAGGTTGCCCGTGGGAAATTAAATTGTGCCCCATTGGAAGGGATAGAATGTTGTCGCAAAATTTTTATTGCTTCGGGATCGATCGGTCGTTGTTCTCCTTTATTATCATCAGTCGGGATAAATGGACCTATTGCGTGATAAATATTTGGGGCATAATTATGGAAGAACAGGAATTGATCATTTTGATACAACGACACACTATCCTGTGCAATTTCCGGAAACAGCTGGTCTACTCCTATTGCAACAGCACCACTTTGAGCTAGAATAGCAAGCATCGTTCCAAATTTATCTCTCGGCATCGGAGAGCCTAACTCTTTCATTGTATATTCATCAATTTTAACAATGACAATATTCTTTGTATGCGCTCGTTCGCCTCGTGCACGAAGTAAAGCATCGTATGCTTTCCTCTCCAACGATTGGAAAAATTCCAATTGGAACATTACACTTGTTACACCTACCGAAACTAGTGCAAATAAGATTCCGAAAAATGTTTTTACTAATTTCTTGTTCATAATACTCCGAAATAAATTAATTGAATTGCTTGCTCTTTAAAAAAAGTTACCCTCCAATTCGGAGGGTAACTTGCAAAAAAATATCCATTTTATCCAACTATATTTTCCAATACAGAAAATCTTTGATGTTCGCTAATGCTGTCGGATCAATGCCGCGACGTCCTCCAAACAGGAACTTGTTTTCACCTCTACGCACTTGTCTGCTAGCCGTACGAGCCTCTTTACGAACTTGAAGATCCTGCAATGCACTGAACAACAGACTCTGCAATTCGCCTTTATCTACAAAAGCGCCTTTTTCCGCTGCTCGCGTTTGTCCCATTTCAGCAACAATATTATCAATCCCAAGTTCAGCGTATGCCTGTTCCTGTGAAGGAAATTTAGATACGGCAGATGCAAAGGATTCCACTGTTCCTGCATGGTCGCCGCCGAGATATTTCAGCAATCCAAGATTCAAATTAATACCACCGTCATTCGCATCGGCATTTATTGCAGCAGCATAACTGTTGAATGCGTTTAACGAATCGCCTTTGAGCAGAAAGATATTTCCAAGATTATTCTGCGTTGAAGCAGATTTATATGTTTTTAGCACACCAATAGCATCATCATATTTGCCGGCATTTGCCAAAATCATCGCTGCTT
>CAYHFN010000006.1:26857-35738 GCA_964355925.1 uncultured Chitinophagaceae bacterium | reverse complement strand
AGCACACCAATAGCATCATCATATTTGCCGGCATTTGCCAAAATCATCGCTGCTTCGTTCGAAGACTTTTCATTATTCTGTGCTTTAAGATATGCAACCTTTTGATTAATCATGTCTGCATTTATTGCAGAGATGCTTTGTGCATCAGCGACAAGTAATTTTTCAATTTCAGCCGTTGCCGGAGTTGCAGCAATTTTTTCGTCTCCTGCTAAATTACTTGGCGGAGATGTTTCCCATGATTTACGAACATCAATGATATCAAGTTTTCCTTTTGCATCTACCGTTTTGTAATAACCATCAGCTCCCATACGCCAAGATTCAGAGAATGGTTTATTAATTATCGTCGTTTCAAGCGGAATCCACACAGTGTTTTCCCGAACAACATAATCACGATCGTTCAGACTTACACGGGAAGCATTTTTTTTATTCACTCCGGTATCGAACATGATAAAGATATGATCTGAAGTTCCCAACAACATTGTTCGAATACCAAGGTTCTCCAAACATGCAGCAAGAAGTATCGAACTATCATCACAGTCTCCAGCTTTCTTGTTAAGTGTTTGGCGCGGGAATTGAATTTCATCAAGAACATCGCCTTCAGCCACGATCCACGGATCTGACACATAATTAATAGAAAATACACGGACCGCATCCCATATTTTCATCGCATTCTGAATATTACGTGAGGCGTTCGGATACAGCGATTGATCAAAATTAACGCTGCCTACCACATTGCGCGAAAAATTCTCTACGGCAGCATCTTTGTATGTTACAAATGCACCAGCCTGGTTCGGTTTGTTCCAGCTGATGGAATTTTTACTATAGATGGTGACTGGTTTTGTAATGCTTCGAACTTTTTCATCGCCGCCTTGGTTGTATGAAATCTCAGTTTTGATCTGTGCAACAGTATTTTCACTGACCGCCTGTAACTTATCTTTGTCCAATGTTGCCGATACTTCAAATGTTTTCTTCTCACCGGCTTTCAGCAGCGGGATCATCTGCTCGGAGGCGAAGGACATATAATTCGGAATAAATATTTTTGCTTTGATATTTTTGACATCAGCTTTTCCTGTATTCTCTAATGTTACAGCACCGATCGGATTTTTGGAATAATACACAAATTGTGCAGGAAATATATTCTCCACTTTGAATTCGTTGATCTCAAGAGAACTGGAAATGATCATGCTTGCTTTTTTGATACCGCTGGTCTTCGTCGAAACATCCAGTCGATTACCGGAAACACCGATCACGGAAAATTCCTGCATCCCTGAAAATGTCTTCCGTAATTCATCAAGCGTTCCTTTAACAACAACATCATAAACAGCGGAACCGTTATCCATATACCGCAGTTTCATTTTTTCGATCATAGAGATCTTCGACGGAAGTTCTGATTCGATCTTCACCAACGATGCATCATTCACCCCTTGTAAGATCAATTCTACAATGATCGGCTTATCTTTCATTTCTTTCATTTTCACATCAAGTTTTGCAATTAACTCAGCAGCAACGATATCACCTACTTCTTCAAGCGATTTTGATGCCGCTTGAGCTTTTCCTTGAGAAGATTTTTTGGAAGATCCGCTGGCAACAGCAAGAATTTCTCCCGTATCAGTGATGATCAATTTTACTTCACCATCAGCAGTGAATTCATTTGTTTTAATTCCATAGACATCTTTCTCGCCGCCAAAATTTGCCTGTGCACCTCCGGCAATGATCAATTCAGCACCGTATCGCCGTCCTAATTCCTTTGCCTTTGTAGCATCAGCAGAAGCAATATCGCGGGCACGAACTTCCGAAAACTGACGTGAGTCAACAATACGATATCCTTTTTCAAGAAGGGATTTCTCGATCTTTCCGGCAACTTTTCGCGCTGTTGCATCGACATTGTCGATCTTTTCATCAACAACCACCATAACGCGCGGCATATCTGCATTTTGCGCTGTTACCGTAGTAGGTTGTGTCAGCGAAGCAAAAATCCATAGTAACGAAAGAATGCGTTTCATTTTTTTCTCCTAATGATTGATAAATTATTTCAATTTCGATATCATTAATGCCATTTCATCTATTTTTTGTTTTGCCGGTTCGTACCCTTCCGATTCATCCAACGCTTTTTGATACATCGATTTTGCATTTTCATAAGCAGATTTTGCCTCAGACTTCTTTCCCATCTTTTCCATCTTCTTTCCCTGGTCTTCAAAATCCAGAGCTTTTGCGTAGGTAACATAGCCGTCAAAATTTCCATCCTTTGATGCCTCTAATCGATCTTCATCATCCGATGATAATTTTACTTCAAGATCATTCGCAATTTTCTTCACCAATGATTGAAGCATTGTCAAAAATTCATCAAGTTCACCGGTCTCCTCTTCTGCTTTCAAAGTCTCTCCGGTCTCTGTTCGAACCAAACGTACATCGATACGAAGTTTATCATTGAACAGATTTGAGAAACCTCCGAATAACATCACTTTTGCACCGAGAATTTTTCCCATTTTCTGCGTAGTTGATTTATCAACCATATCTGTTTCATTCAAATTAAGCTCTTCAATGATCGATTGAATTCGTTGGCGCTCAACAACTTTGAGCCCCTTGATCTTTGACATTTCGGTGATCATCATATCCGCTAATCCTTTTTTCAGCGGATCCAATTTGTCTTTATCCACAATGCTATTGTTTTCAAAGTATAACACAGCAATCGTTTTTGGATCACCGGCTCTGACTTGCTGAACAAAAACAACGCTATTCAACAATCCAAAACAAAGAGCGAGCAAACCAAAAAGTGTATATTTTTGTTTCATACTGATTTCCTTCCAGTATAATTAATTGATAAGTGAGATTATTTTCAAAATGATATTTTTACACCAACACCCACGTCTATGCCGCTGACGTTGTATTGATTGCCTTCGTAAACGATAGAACCAGTCGAATATCGTATACTGACGGTCGGATAAAAAATATCCGAGATTAAAAATCCGGCATCACCGCCAAATGATACAATTCCTGCTTTTCCTGTTTCTACAACTGATCCGGTGATCGTTGTTTGATCCGGAGTATATGATTTATACTCTCCGATGATGGTTCCATTCATCCAGTTATTTACCGGCATTGAAATAGAATATTGTGTTTCTATTTGAGTTGCCGATTGATATTCTGTTGAACCAATGCCTATTGTTTTATTCGGTAAATGATATCGAACCCTGGTTTGTAGGAGATGATTAAAATCTCCTGTCTTCAATGAATACGTAACTAGTCCTATTGCCCTTGGTCCTGAATGATATCGTACTACATTATTTATTTTATCTTCAAAAAAATATGTGGCCGTCATATCCATCGAAATCCTGGATGCTTTTGAATATGTAATAAAATTGAATGCCAGATTTGCTGAGACCTCATCGCCCGGATCATATTTGGGAATTGGATTGATATTGATAGGCTCATATGAACCTTTATAATTATACGACGCACCAATTCCCAAAACTAATCTGCGGGTTATTGTTCCTGCATAGACCAAGCCAAAATTACCACTGGTGCCCTGCCCAAAAGTCGGTACTTTAAAATTGAATGCAGTTTGCGAAACCAATGATACCATTCGAGTCTCAATCGTATCAAGTTTTGTTTTGCCTGTTGGCAGATTAAATCCGGCAGTCAACCAAACTTTATCGCCGGGCAGAACATATGAAAATGATAACCGTGTATCAACTATACCTCTGATCAATGTATCAACTCTTGCGTTCGTAGAAGTATTCATTCCCGACGTTGAAACAGAAAGTAACATTCTATTTGCCAACGGCAACGAAATAGAGATTGGAACTGATTGCTGTGAGATGGCTCCCAATCCTGTAATACTCCAATGTTGTAAAACCCCACCCAACACTACGCCACCGGTACCACGGAATACAGATTTATCATTTACTGGTTCTGCTATTTGTGCAGGAAGTATGTTAAAGCACAATAACCATATTGTAAAAATTACAGTAGAAATATGAAGAGAACGAAGTTTGAAAGTTGTATTAATCATCACATTGGTTCAGTTTATTTGATGAACGTCATCTTTTTTATAGAGGTGAATTCGTTAATCCGTATTCTATAATAATATATGCCACTCGAGGTAATCATATTATCGTCACTTTTCCCATCCCAGTGAACAGAATATGTACCAATTGATCGGAACTCATTGACTAATGTCTTTATTTTTTGTCCTAAAACATTAAAAATTTCAAAATTAATGTTCCCGCTGTGAGCAATGGAATATTGAATTGTTGTTGTCGGGTTAAACGGATTAGGGAAATTCTGGAATAGTGCATATTCAACAGGAATTAGCGGTATTCCATTAGTATTTTTCGCTACAAATTGTTCGCTTCCTACAAGAATCCGGAACGATCTGCCACTTTCGTTTTTATCAAATTGTATCGAATATGCATTCATTTGTGAGATATCATACACACGTTCTTGCTTATTATCAAGCAAATAGATTTTAAACGTAGGATCAAGTAGTCCGATTCTATTGAACGAAAGATCGAACGATATATTTTTTTTACTCGAAAGAACTTCAAAATCCCAGAAATTGCCGTTTATATTAATTGCACGATAATCTGCCGCCAACTTTCCTTCAGAATTTTTAAATGCAAGCGATAGATAATTTGTTGGCGCTGGCGGCGGTTCTGAAAAATCATTAATATCAAGACCATCAACAGAAGTATTGAGCATGCCTACAAAATTTTTGCTGTCGCTATATTGTGTCGATTGGGCACCAATCTGTATTTTCCATTCATTATGATTCAATACCTGAACCGTCCCATCACCTTTGGGTAACGAAGTTGAAATTTGTGCAGCAGAGATCCGAATCACTTTAGGAAGCTTACCGTTGTTTTTGACCCAGTATCCTTTAAATTTTTCCATGGTTTGTGTTACAGAATCATAATCCCCCTTCACAAAAGACCAAAGCACACTCTCTACGCTGTCTTCTCGATAAGAATTTTTCCAGCTTACATCGTACGGAAAGGGATTCCCGATCATGTTATATCCCGGATTGAGAATAATTTCAAAATCATCTTCCGTGCCCTGTACAGATGTTGTTCCAAAAACAATATTTATTTTTTCTTTGGTGATGATCCAATATCCTTCACCGCGGTTCACTAATCGAAAATCTTCCGGAAATTCAGAATACCCTTTTCGCTGATTGTATTTCCCAAACATACGCCAGAGATATTTATTCGGTTTTCCTAGATCTTTGAACAATGCTTCAACCGATGAATCAACAAATGAATATGGAATGCTGACAAATTGATATTCCTCTTGCGGTGTCGGTTCAAGAAGCTGCGTCATAAGGTTATCAACTATTCCAAAAATATTAAATGCAAACTGAAGGTTCTTTCCGCTAAATATTCCAACCGATATTACAGTATCGTCAGTAAATCCGTTCCACCAAATATCATAGTCTGCAATGGCAACAATTTTCCCTTTGCCGATCTTCGATGTTGCGGCGATCCATGCATTGGATATTTTGGAATATGATGTATCCACCATGTTCACAGAATATAGTGTCGGCGATTTTACGGCAAGCAATGGAGTGGTATATCGTAACGAAGTATCAACCGATAAACTGCCGGAAGCCAGTGTAATAACAGAATCAACTTTATAAGTGAGCAGGTTTGTTTTCCATGGTTTCGCGATAACGATGCCCGCTTTTACTGAATCACTGTATAGAGAATCAAAAAGAAGATTGGAATTGAATTTTATGCCGGTAGGAGTTTTATATTTTGTGATCCAACCGGAATCTTGAAGGAATGCATTAAACGATGTTCCACTCGAAGTTCCAAAATCACCTGCCAAAATAACCGAACCGCCATTGACAATATATTTTTGTAATGAATCAATAATTTCTTTTGGCGGAGCTCCATTTGGCTGTACAAACAGCAATGCAGAATAGTTTGAGTATGCACCAACTTTTTGATAATGCACTTTTATTTCTGCACGTTCTAAGCTTAGTGTAAATAGTTTATAATATTCTGCAAGAGTTGAACCGCTGTATGAAGTAAAACCGATCGTCGTATCCAATAAAATTTTTCGAGAAGTAAAATTTTTAACAACACCAATTCCTCGTAAACGGTACTGTATAATTGGAAATCGAGGATCAGTGGATGTAAATCGTAAATAAGCAATTTTTTCTCCCGAAATTTTAGGAACAAAACGGGCTTTTATTGAAGTTGTTGCACCGCTGTCAATAGTGATGCTCTTTTGTCCTAAATAATCAAAGAGAAGAGAATCGCCAGATTTTCCGGAATAGTTTAATGTTATTGGTTTAAGCCCACCTTCGTTATCAATGGCAATTGAGAGAATTGAATCCTTTCCAACCGTTACCGAACCAAAATCAACGAGCAATCGATCAAAGACTGTTTTTGTAAAAACATGACCTCGCAACGAAAATACAACATTAGAGAACAGAGGATCGCTTGTAGTGAATTTCAACAGGGCAATTTTTAGTCCTTGCGAAGAAGCGGTAAACTTTACCCGCAGAGAATCAACACCGCCGGCGGGGATTTCAAACTGTTTTGGACCGAGATAACGAAAGGAAATTGTATCACTTAAACCGGAAAATTGGACAAACAGTTTTTTTAATCCTAGGGTATTACGCAAATAAATAACTTTTACAGAATCTCTTCCCGTAAGCATACTGCCAAAATCATAGTCTGTCGTATCAATTGTTAGTCTCGGATATCCGAAGTATTCCAGTTTGTGTGCTCCTGTTTCACTGCCGAGATAGAAAATATTCTGATCCGTTTCGTGTGGTGTTAACAAAAGATACCTGTTTACAGAAAGTGAATCGTTGAATATTTTCCATTTCAATCCGCCATCATCACTGCCAAAAATTCCAACCGGACCGGAAACGATCAATCTCTTATCATCAAATCTATCATAAATCGCTTGAAATCCTGAAATGGAAAGCTGATTCCAAATAGCTCCTCCATTTATTGTTTTAAATATTTTGAATGGCTCGCCGAGTTCAACTCCAAAAACTGTAGCAATAAGAATTTCCTTATTATTTTTTGCATTGATGCTTGGACTTAGTGACGCAATTGGCAATTGGCGGTTCAATAATGTTGAAAAAGCTGCTTTTGGTAAATTTCCAGAGACATCGCTCCATGTTTGTCCAAGATCTGTTGATTTATGCAAACCATATCCGCCATAATATATTGTCAGGCTATCAACCGGATCAAATTCAAAATGTTCCGGTGCTCCAATTGTATCAACTGGTAATGGAGATTTAATTGAAGTCCATGTCACCGCACCATCTTTTGAAAGGTACAATCCCGTTGCTTTTGTATAGACAAGAAGAGTGTTGGGATTTTTCGGTGAAATCCTTACTGTCATTTCATTGTCACGGCTTGTAAACTTTACAGGATCTTTTAAAAATAATTTAGCAAGAAATACCGAATCCCACGTCAAACCAAAATTTGAACTGCGGTATAATGCATACACTGATCCTGCATAGATCAAATTATTTTGCTGTGATGCACGGACTGTTGTAATATATGGAGTAGAAATACCACCATTCGTAGATTTCCATGTCACTCCATCATCCATCGATCGATACACACCAGCGCCATAAATACCGGCGAACAGTGTTCTATTAGATGCATTTATTTTCAACGATGCAAGATTTCGAATAATGAATTCGCTGATACCATTGTTTTTGGGAAGCCATGACTCACCCAAATCTTGACTGACAAATATTCCTGCAGAAGTTCCTATATAGATCTTTTTGTTGGCTTGATTTCCAGAAACAAATATTGAAAGAATATCAGATATTTCATTAAAGACTTTTTTGATCGGCGGTTCACCAAACAAAGGGAAAATCGTACTAAATCTAGAATCTATTCTAAATACTCCATTTTGAATTTTTTGTGGCTGCGGAGTTCTATCAAATGACGATGCATTTGAGGCAACAAAGAATTGAAAAAGATGCTGCCCTGAAATTGGGTCAAACCGTTCGTAAACCAGCGTGCCACCGGTTATCGTTCCTGAAATAGGATTTTTAGAATAAGTAATTGCATTCCAGGATGTATCACCCTGGTCAGTTTGCATTCCATAAATGCCGTCTGCTGTTCCAATAATTGATCGGAAATGAGTCCTGCCAATTCCCATTGTGTCAATTTCTAAAGCGTAAATTCTGCGTTTATCCAGCGGTGGCAATCCTTTTGAAAAAGGCATCCACGTTTGACCACCATTAGGCGTAAAAAAAATCCCAACAGTATCGGAAAACCCGGTGGATGCGAGGACTCGAATATTGATCGAATCAGATGGATGAACCGCAATTTTATATATTGGCCTGTCCAATAAATTTGAACTTCCTTTAACAGGAAACCAATTTTTACCACCGTCATTCGAACGAAGAACCCCGTACTCGTCGGATCCAAAAACAACATTTGAATTAGCCGGTACATATGCCACACTAAATTTTGGTGACAGCCACTGTGGAATTGGCGGTGTCCAATTCAAACCTTGATCACTGCTCGCAAATAGACCAATTGATGTTGCCATCAAAATAGTATTAGAAGATTGTGGATGGAAGGCGATATCGTTGATGGTAACAGTTTTACCATTCAAATTTGGGGCAAAAACTTTTTTCCAGTTTTCACCCCCGTCCGAGGATCGGTAGAGACTATTTCCCTGCACTACGGCAAAAACCACTGCATCGTCCAGAGATCCTTTGAGCAGTGAAACAATACCACCATTTGGACCCAATGTTGTAAGTTTTGTTTGTTGGGCAACAGCAATACCGCACAACAGCAATATCAAAAATTTAATTTTGCTCATGAAATTAATTCTGTGGCGGTGCTTTTGGTTCTGGTAAAACTGATATAACATTTGTTGGCGGTGAGTTTTG
>CAYHFN010000006.1:3257-26757 GCA_964355925.1 uncultured Chitinophagaceae bacterium | reverse complement strand
TCACCGGTCGCAGTAGTTGAACCTACAATCTGTTCACTTTTTTTTGCAAATGTTGCGCTTGTCTTTGCCTGAGAAAAATTCGGATCGGATACAACCGCTTGGGAATATGCTTCATACGCTTGTGTAAACTGTCCTTTATCCTCAAAGTCTAAACCACGGGAATATTGAAGAAACGCAAAAAAATCTTCCGTTGGGATCTCAAGGATTGCTTCACGCTCTTCTTGCGAAAGTTTTATTTTCATTTCATCAATAATTTTAAATACAAGATCTTTTTCAAGTCTGAAAAATTCTTTAATATTTCCGGAAATATTCGTCGAAGCATCAATTTCACCGGTTCTTGTTTTTGTTACAAATGCATCAATGTTCAACTTTTCATCGGTTAGATTAAAGAACGAACCTTTCACCAGTCTGTTAGCACCTAGTAATTTACCTAATCGCGGTGCGGTTTTTTGATCGACGATGTCAGTCTCACCAAGGTTCATTTCCTGTACCAATTCCTGAAGGCGAACACGCTCAACCACTTTCAATGATTTTACTTTTGAAAGATCGGTAATGACCATATCGGAAAGTCCTTTTTGCAAAGGATTGAGTTCCGCTTTCTGTCCTTTGTTTTCAAAGTATAGTATGGCGATCGTATTCGTAGGGATTTTCGCGACATCAAGCTGTTGTTCCATCGCCAAGGCCTTCTGCGCATCAGCTTCCATCTGCTGGCGATACAATAATTTTATCCTTGCTTCAACTGTCTCTTTATATTCACCCAAGAATGTAAGTTCATTATATAGCCGATAGAATTGGATTGCTTTATCATAATTTTTAATCGCTTCATATGTTGCAGCAAGATAATAAGCTGCCTGATCATCCTCATCATCCAGCGTTAATACTTGTTGAAATAATTTTATTGCATCTTCAAATTGCTTTTTATTATAATGAGCAATCGCTTGTAAAAATATATACTGTGGATTGTTAGGGGAATTGACAAGTGCACGACGCATCCTTGCAATTGCTTCATCATTTCTGCCTTGTTCAATAAGATCTGTAGTAATTTCGGATAGACTAGGCCCGCATGAGATTAAAAAAAAAGTTAAAGCAAATACGATAAGAGTGAAACTACGTAATGATTGAATCATAAATACGCCCCGGAATTTATATTCTAAAAATAAACTCAATAAATAACCAACAATGATTGACAAACACATGATACAAAAGAAGAATTATCTGCAGTACACCGTACGGTGTATCACAAAGAATCTGTAACTGATATACCGTAAGCGAAGTATCAATTCTTCTATTTTGTTTCTTCACCCATTAATTTTTCAGTTTCTTTTTGTGCCCACGCTGCTAATTGATTTCGTTCAGCATCCGTAAGATTTGCTTCCGGATGCAAAGGAATATATTTCGGAAGCGGCATTGAACGATCATTTACTGATTGATAGATATCTGATAATCTTGATGCCTTTTTGCTTATTTTATATTTTCCCCATTCGGACATATTAAAATGCTTGCGTCCTTCCATAACATCATGAGAAACAAGCCATGAAGCCGGTGCTATATATGAATAAAAGGGCCACGTTGTTTGGTTAGAATGACAATCTTTACATCCACGGATAAGCAGAACGTTAATATCTTCGGGAACATTCAACTCCGTCTGCAAAGTTTTACTTTGGTCTGTTTCCGGATTTGTTCTGTTAGGTTGAATAAATTGGATTAAGACAAATACAACACCAACCACTACGGATACGACCTTAGCAATTTTTTTTACATTCATAACTTTCCTTTGTATTTATGAAGAATTTCTAAAGAGAATATGGAAAAACCAAAAGACAGATGCAAATACCGCAATCACACTTGCATAGTTATTCATTCATGCTTATTTTAATAAAAATAACAAATTCTTTATTCTAAAGGAAAATTATGTCCTTAATGGTTAGCATTTCAGGAATTCGAGGAGTTGTAGGAGAATCACTTACTCCCGAAACGATTGTCAAATATTCCGCTGCGTTCGCTAAATACTGTAATTATGGAAAAATTATTGTGGGAAGAGACGGACGGATTACCGGTTCTTCTATTTTGGATATTGTTATTGCTACATTGGTTCAATCCGGTTGTAACGTAATCTCACTCGGAATTTGTCCTACTCCTACCGTTGGACTTGCTATCGAAAAACTTCATGCATCAGGAGGAATTGAGATCACCGCCAGTCACAATCCAATGATTTGGAATGGCTTAAAGTTTATGGGACCTTCCGGAATGTTTCTGAACGGAGAAGAAAATAGACAATTTTGGTCGATTGCAGAACGCGGAAATTTTTCTTACCAACCGTGGAATAAACAAGGAAAATTGACCAGAGATCCGGAGTTCATCGGTGAGCACATCAAAGCAATTTTAAAACTTCCTATCATCAATAGAACACAGATTGCGAATAGAAAACTCAAAATTGTTTTGGATTGTGTGAATACTGCAGGTGGAGCAATTGTGCCAACATTGTTGCGCAGGCTTGGTTGCGAAGTGATTGAAATGAATTGTGAAATCAGTGGAATCTTTTCACACACACCAGAACCAATCCCTGAAAATCTGACAGATCTTTGCGAACGTGTGGTAAAAGAAAAAGCTGATCTTGGAATTGCTGTCGATCCAGATGTTGATCGTTTGGTGCTGATCACAGAAGAGGGAAAGCCATTTGTTGAAGAATATACGATCGTTTCTGCAACCAAGTTTGTCTTGGAAGCAGAAAAAAAACTTGGGAGAACAAATAATTCAGTCGTTGTAAATCTTTCCACTACAAGAGCGGTAGAAGATATTGCTTCAGAATATGGAGCAACGGTATATCGAACACCTGTAGGAGAGATCAATGTCGCATCCGAAATGAAACGGCTCAATGCCGTCATCGGCGGAGAAGGAAGCGGAGGAGTAATCCTGCCGGAGGTACATCTTGGACGCGATGCTATCGTTGGGATCGGATTATTTCTTCAACTTCTTACTAACTTTGGCGGGAAAGCATCTGCATTAAAAGCGAGTTTACCGCAATATGAAATTGTAAAGAACAAGATCGAGCTCGGTTCATTAAAACCGGAGGAGATCCTTCAACGATTGCATGAAAAATATTCAAAATCCGAAAGAACAAATTTTGATGACGGATTAAAGATCGATTTCCCGTCATCATGGGTTCATCTGCGAAAATCGAATACGGAACCGATCATCAGAATTATTGCAGAAGCAAAGACAAAAGATGAGGCAACAACACTTGTGGAACGCTTTCAGCAAGAAATTTTCGGATAATTAAATGAACGGTTTAGTCAGTATTCAGGATCTGCTGCATTTAAAATCTATCCCAAAGATCAGTGATCGAAAGATCATCAATCTTGTCAATCATTTCAATTCAACTACGGAAATATTTTCCGCTGAACCTCGTGCATTGATAAAGATAGTTGGCATAAAGGAGAATGATGCTTCACTGATCCGACACACACAACGGAACCAGCAATTCATTGAAGGACAATTTTCACTTGTCAACAAAGTAAATGGTACTATCATTTCTTATTGGGACGAAAACTATCCGATCCACCTAAAAAATATTTACGATCCGCCGGTTCTGTTGTTTGTTCGCGGAAAACTTCACCACAACGACAACTTTTCAATCGCAATCGTCGGCACACGACATCCAACATCATATGGTAAACACATGGCTGAAGTATTTGCAAAAGAATTGTCACAACGGGGAATCACTGTCGTCAGCGGACTTGCCAGAGGTGTTGACACCATAGCACACAAAAGTAATCTTCATGTTCACGGAAGAACAATTGCAGTGCTTGGCGGAAGCATTGATAAAATTTATCCAAAAGAAAATGAAAAACTAGTGGAACACATAGAATCATCCCGTCAGGGTGCGGTTATTTCCGAACTGTTGATGAGCACACCCTCTCACCCCGGTTTTTTTCCTCGTCGTAACCGAATTATCAGCGGAATGTCTCTTGGAACTGTTATCATCGAATCGGATGTAAATGGCGGCGCGATGATCACTGCGGCTACTGCGATCGATCAAAATCGGGAATTGTTTTGCCTTCCCGGAAACATCACAGAGAAGCAAAGCTTCGGAACAAATAAACTGATAAAGAGCGGGCAGGCAAAACTCATTCAATCCGTTAATGATATACTGGAAGAACTGCAGCTGTCTCTTCTACCGGTTCTAAAATCAAAGCTGCAACCGGCGGAACCGGCCCAACTCAGTGCATTTGAACAAAAAATAGTTGAATTACTTACCCATGAACCTGTTCATATTGATTACATTTCTGAACAAACGCTGCTCTCTTCTTCTGATGTTCTTGTTAACCTCTTGAGTCTTGAATTTAAGGGGATTGTGAGGCAAATGGCGGGAAAAATGTTTTTGAGAATATAAAAAAACTGCAATCTTCTTTTCAGCTAATCCTTTCACCTTCCTCAAAATATTCATATCTTCATCTACAAATGTTTACAATCGATGAAATAGAAGTACACCAATCCGTTGCGGAAACGAAGTTTGCATGCGATCTTATTGCCTGCAAAGGTGCGTGCTGTACATTCCCTGGGGGCCGTGGCGCACCGCTACACGATGATGAGATTCAGGAAATACAAAAGGCATTCCCGTTTATTAAAGAATATTTACCAGATGTGCATCAATCGTTCATCAATCAATTTGGATTAGTTGACGGTGAATCAGGATATTACGCAACACAATGTATTGATGGAAAAGCATGTGTGTTTGTGTATTATGATAATGATATAGCAAAATGTGCTTTTGAACGGGGATATTACGAAAAAAAAATCTCTTGGCAAAAACCGTTATCGTGCCATCTCTTTCCTATTCGGATGGGACGGACGGAAAAGAATGGCAAAGAGATACACTTTGAATTTTTTGGTGAATGTACACCTGCCTTGAACAAAGGCAAAACAGAGAATATTGCTTTAAATCGTTTCGTTTCTACGCCGCTTGAACGCGCGTTTGGGAAAGAATGGACAGAACAATTGAACAAGAGAATTGAGACTGTACTATAATTATGCTGCATCTTTCACAACAACAGAGATTACTTCAAAAACTCACCCCGCAGCAGATCCAGTATCTGAAACTGCTGCAGCTCCCTTCGCTCGCATTGGAACAGCTTATTAAAACTGAGTTGGAAATAAATCCTTTGCTGGAAGAAGGTGTCGACGGCGAATTAGACACAGAAACACTCAGTGATAATGATCCTGTTACCGATGCTGAATCCGAAGAAACGATAGCCAAGAAAGAAGATGAATTTACATTTGAAGACTATTTGAACGATGAGGAAATGTTCAAAGGAAAGCGGGAAGTTCAAAACAATGAAGATGAAGATAGAGAAGAAATTCCGATCGCGTCGATCACTCCGTTAGCAGAAAAGCTCTTAGAACAATTACAACTTGCGGAAGTAACTGATATTGGAATGATTGTTGCTGAAGAGATCATTGGCAACATTGATGAGGATGGTTACCTTCGACGCGATCTCGATTCCATTGTAACCGATATCAATCTAGCCAACAAACTTCATCTTAAAGTATCGCAGGTTGAAGAGGTGCTGTATATTATTCAACGCGTTGAACCGGTCGGAATCGCATGCCGTTCCCTGCAAGAGTGCCTGTTAGTACAATCTGAATTTGCAAAAGGTGATCCGGCAATTCTCGAACTTGCCAGAAAATTACTGCGAGACCATTTTGACGAATTTACAAAAAAACATTACGAACAGATCGCAAAGTTACTCAACATTTCTATTGATGATGTTAAAAGAATATTGGAATTAATCGGTCATCTGAATCCCAAACCGGGAGAAGGAACGATCGACTCCGCACAGAATTATCTTACACCCGATTTTATTGTAACCAAAGACGAGAATAACTTTATTATCCAACTCAATGATAAGAATGTCCCACCGCTCCGTATCAATCGCGGCTACAAGGATCTGATGTCGAAACGAAATAAGGATGTTGGTGCTGATACAAAACAATTCCTCCGTTCAAAATTCGATGCTGCAAAATGGTTCATTGCATCCATTTATCAGCGGCGTGAAACAATGCTAAAAGTAATGCACGAGATCGTCGATCGGCAAAAAGATTTCTTTGAAATAGGCGAAGGATTAAAGCCATTGATCTATAAAGATATTGCCGAAACAATTCGTATGGATATTTCAACTATCAGCCGTGTTGTCAATGGGAAATACGTGCAGACCGATTTTGGAGTTTTTGAACTGCGATATTTTTTTAGCGAAGGGATAAGCACACAAAGCGGCGAAGATGTATCGAATAAAGAAGTAAAACTGCGAATCAAAGAGATCCTTTCTGCTGAAGATAAAGCTAAGCCGTTAAGTGATGAAGAAATTGCGGCGATTCTAAAAGATAAAGGATACAATATTGCCCGCCGTACTGTTGCCAAATACCGTGAATCAATGATGATCCCCGTTGCACGACTACGAAGAGCTATTTAAAATACCAATTTTATAAATTGTTTTTTGGGAGAAATGGTATTCCGTCGTATTAATTATCTCAAAAAAAATCCCCGAAATCATTTCCAGAGGTCGGGGATTTTTAATTTATTTAGTATTTATAATTCTTATAATCGGAGTCGCATACCCATTGTAAAAGAACCCATTCTGAATGTGCCGGGATTTGTTAAGAGTGCAATACTTTGAGTTGCAAAATCAATATCGAATGTATTTGCAAAATGTAATCCAAATCCTGCGGACCATGCAAAACGTTCTCGACCACCGATGATAATTCCGGTTCGCAACGGAAGCCAACCTGCTACCGGATCAAGTTCTGTTCCGATTGAGAATTGCGGAAGCTTTGTATTACCGCCAATTTCATTTAATCCAAAATGTCCGTCAACAGCTACAAGCCAACGGAAAGGAATGACATCGAACATATCATCCATTTGTATTGCTGCACCGACATTGACGGCGGTTGGAAGAGCAAATTCAAATCCTGTTGTATCAATTGTTTTCCCTTTAAATGCATCTTTCAATTTTTGCTGATTTTCAGGATCACCTGCTGAGGCCAAACGAAGCGAAGCATTCCCAATAATTGCTTTTGTATTCTTATCCCATTTTATTTTTCCAATATCGGTAACACTGGCGGCAAATTGAATATTATCCATTAATTTCATTGAAACTCCAACGTCAAACCCAAGACCTGTGCCGGCCGGTTTCGGATCTTTTTCATCAACACGAGCTATCCATTGTAGGAAATCAAAATTTGCAATTATTGCACCATTGTTTTGGATATTGCCGGGATCGTTGCTTACTTCTGGAGTGATCGAAGCCTTATAATGATCTGTTGCAAAAAAAGCAAGACCTTGCAAATATTTTACTCCAACACCAACAGCAATATCACTGATAAATGGAAATTCAACCGGAAGTAAATACGCAAAAGAAAAATTCACTTCTGCAACCGATTGTCCGTTGATGGCCGTATTATCAAAATTATACGATTTACCAGCGGGATATCCACGCAATGGAAATTCCAAATACGATTTATCAAGATCCAGATTCAATGCTGTATATACTGATGGAACGATTGCAAATCCGAAATTACCAGCCTGGACAGAAATACCGATTGGTGCAGTTTCAAATCGCATTTGAGTATGAGCTATTCCCGAAGGGAACAGTTCAAGTATTTTATCTTTATCTTCATCAGTTAAAATTTTTGAGATACGATTTCCTTTTCCATCGTCAACACCGGTGAAGAAATCATTATAGATCTGAAGATTGATAAGATCACTTCCAATTGAAAATCCGATTGGAACTAGATTAATTGTTACTGTTGCATCTCTATCATTGAGAGCAAGGTTCGCTGGATTGACTCCAACAGCATCAAGCCCGCGCGAAAATGCAGTAAATGCACGTCCCATTCCAACAAGACGCGGTGAATATTTATCTCCTCCGGCAAAAGATGTGGTCGGTAATACCACATCCAATGCAAGAAGAATTACAACTGTTGCAACGAAACAATTTGCTTGAACCTTTTTCATTGTCATTTGTCCTTTCTTCATGATGTGGTTATTATTTTAATTTATCTGTGTCGACGAAAAAAATGATATTCGCTTTTACAGACATTATTAATTTGTCCGTTAAATTGAATACTTTGGCTGTGTTTCCATTACCGGACGTCTTCATTTTTATATCTACTGCACTAAAAGAAGCGTTGCCCAATTTTTTCGCATCATCCGGCGTAAGATTAAGGAATGTGAACGAACGCTGTCCCGTTCGAAGCGTCGTCGTATCCGCAGCAATCCGTAACGGCGGGTAGTTTACCGTATCCGATGGATTTTGAGGAATGGTCAATACCGGCGCTGAGATCGTATCAACAATTTTTTTGTCAGGCTGAATTCCTTTTAACAACCTAATGCTCATTTCGACATCGAGCGGAAATGTATTTATTAAATCAAGATATATTTTTCCATTTTTAATAAGATTGATTTGTGTTGTATCAACCGTTTGATCAAACGCTGTCGGGGGATTTTTCAGTAATCCATCTTTTATTCCAATAGCAACCGGAATTGCATAATCCAAATTGACGAATACGCTATCTTTTTGGATTACTTTTCCAACTCCGGCTTTGGCGGTGGAGTTATCATTATAAAGATCAAGCGGACTGACGATGACATCTCCGCGCACTAAGAATTTAGATGGTAACTCTCCCAGTGTTGAAAGAAAACTATTCATCAGTTTGTTCACTGATGCCGTATCAATCGGTATGACAGACGGATCACCAGGGAAGATACGTTTCGTAATACGAATCGAATCTCCTAAACCGCCAGATTTATTTACCGGAACTACATATAAATTCACATCAGTTGGAAACAAACCCGTGCTCAACACTTTAATCGAAAGATTTATTGCACTCTTGATTCCTTTAAGCGTAAGAGTGTTTCCAATATCTCCGATTCCAACATCGAATTTTTGATCCACATTTAGAGTAGACGGCGGGATTTTTCCCTGAACTTCTGTAAGGACAAATGCACCAACCGGCTGCACATCGGCTACAACATAATCTGTCTTATTGATCGTAACATAACCGCTAGTCGCTTTCAATGTTTTAATTTCCAAACTAAAATGTAAGAACTGAGTAACAACCGTATCACCGGCCGAACGATCACGAGAAACGAATGATACATCTTTCATATTGATTGTTGTGACCAAAGAATCACTTGCACTTACGGTGACAATTCCCGTTATCGGATCTGTGCCAGGAAGTTTGTATTCCTGTCCACCTTTTAAATTATCCGACAATTCAGAGATGCCAAACTTAACACTTAATTTCATGGCGGCTTTATTTATAATTCGAACCTTCATACCGCCACTCTCAAACTTTGCAATCTTCACTTTAATCTTTTGATCGAGTTGAATTGCAGAATCAGGAACCGCAACCAAATTTTGCGGGTTAAAATTGATAGTACTCACTAACCCCGACTGCAAATATCCACTTGTCAAAGTAAGCGTCGAAACAAGATTATTTGTGTTTACGATAGTCTTGCCAAAATAATTGGATATATTTACTGTTCCTTTCAACTTTAGAACAGCATCCATTCTTTTGTTTGCTAATTGAATTACACTAGATGAAACAGTTGAATTTGCCAAAATCTTTCCGGGGAATATGAAAGTGCCAACAACCTGAGTCGTATCATTTTTGTTTACCAGCTGTAAAGAATTTCCAACGAACTGAATATCAAAAGGAAAATTATTGGCAATGGATAATGACATCTGTCCGTTATCATAGACAATGAATTTATAATCAGTAGAGTCACCAAATATCTGATTTATTACGGTCGGCGGAGCAGGGTCCGGCACCATTGATTGTATTTGAGCATTTGCAATAGTCAATTCTGATGAAATGTTATGGCTAGCATTTAATTGTTGTCCAGCTGCACCAACCGTAGACATTGAACCCTTTAACTTCAAAATACCGTCCATTTTAACACTTGCAAGTGGAACAGGTGTTGATGTCGCACTTGTTCCGGCAGCAATTTGTCCTGAAAAAACAAATGTAGCAACTGTTTGGCTCGTATCGCTCACCGAATTAAAATTCACCAATCGCAATTGATTACTTGCGAACTGAACTGCCACAGGGAAATTATTGGTGATCTTCAAACTCATTGTTCCGTTAGCAAAGATCAAATACGTGAATTTGGAAGTATCACCAAAGTTTTGATTTATTTGGATTCCGGTGAGATTAATTAGCAGCGGACCAGTCGGAATTCCCAACTGAGTCGGAGATAATGTTGCTGTTTGAGGATCGAACGTAGGATTGAGTTTGGAAGTATTAATTCCCAAATCAGCAGCTGATAGACTAAATGTCGGTGGAGTTCCAATATCAACCGGTATAACACCAACCTCTTGCTGTATCGTGTTCCCTTTTGGTGAAGGCATATTAAAAACAGTTTTTGATATGCCTTGTCTTGAACCTATCGCATTTTCAGTTGGTCTATAAAGTACAACACCAGTTGTAGTATCAAATTTAGAATCCTTATTTACCATATCGCTGAAATAGAACGTCTTATTGACCAACGTTAAATTCAACGGCGTTTCCCACGACGGTGCTTTGAAGTCAGCAGGTTGTTCAAAGCAGTTGTAAGAAAACGGAAGTGTGGCAAGAAGAACAACGAACAACTTCAACCAATGATATTTGGAGCGAAGTAGTATAGAGATTTGCATGAATTTTCCCCTTGATGATTAAATGAATTTCTTAAAGGCAAGATACATTACAGAATTATTAAACACAATAAGCATTACATTTTTTCCTGCACAAATATTGTGAAAAATCGAATTACTAAATTGTGGTAACGCTCACACCCTAATGTACCTTTTCCTCTTTTACCGGAATTTGAAAGCCAAAAGGATTGGCTGTTTCTTCCCCAAAGATCTTTATTTCGCCAAACTTTTCTTCATACTTTTGGATATTATCGTGGATCGCATTCATCAGCAATTTCGTATGTTGAGGCGTCATAATAATTCTTGCTTGAACGCGTGCTTTCGGAACTCCTGGTAGAATCCTCGTAAAATCAATAACAAATTCCGCTGGAGAATGAGTGATAATTGCGAGGTTCGAATATGTTCCTTCTGCTTCTTTCTCTCCCAATTCAATATTTATCTGTTGTCCCTGCGGTGGCTGTGGATTACTCATAATATACTTTCATAAAATACAAAGTCCGAAACCGACATTCACCCAATGTGATTATCACTTTCGGACAAAAATTTAACTCTTAGTTTTTTCCTTGTCTGATTTCATCGGCTTTTTTATATGCAGCGTTGGCTTTTTCAACATTTCCTAAATTTGCATATACCTGACCGAGTAACTCCCAAATTTGAACATCATTTGGTTTTCCTTCAATCACTTTTTCTAAATATGGAACTGCAAATTTGAATTTATCTTGATACGATTTATCATCGTCTTTCTTTTCTTTCTTCAATCGTTCTTGTTCTGCAACTCCCCAATTAACGTACGTTGCCGCAAGATTGTATGTTGCAGAACCGAATTCAGGATCGATGACAAGCACCGCTTTGAATTGGTTCACGGATTCTTCGTATTTATTATCTTTTAGTAAGAATACGCCAAGATTATAATGATCGAATTTACTGTCTGGATATTTTTTAACGCGATCATCAAGTAAAACCCGTGCTTCGGTGTTTCGTTCTGCGCCAATATATGCATTCATTAAACTTTCTGAGATTTCAGCATCTTCGGGAAATGAAGCACTCCCGATTCTAAGTACTTCAATTGCTTTATCATATTCTACAAGTGCTAACTTATGGTTTAACGAATCAATCTGTGCTAAATATGGGGTTGTAAATTTTACTGCGCTGACCAAATCACCTTCGATAATAACGATTAAATTATATTTAGAATATTTCCAGTTTTCTTTTACGACTACCGCCTGTTTCCCCTTTCCTTTTGTTTCTTTATCAACATTGTTCGGTTCACCAATAAAGTATTTAACATCTGCCGCTTTTATCTTTTCTCTGATCTGTCCTATGTTTTTCATTTCGTCAATAACAGCTTTATTCTGTTCTATAAATTTTGTTTTGAACTCATTTGCCCGCACCAAATAAATACCGCTAAGTATTCTGATCGCCAGCAACGATTTCGATTTTTCTAATGCAATCATTAAAGGGGGAATGGCACTTTCGAAATCACCTTTACGATAATATGCTAATCCAAGATTTTGTTGATTGATAGTACTTTCAGGTAGAACATAGGATGCTAATTTATACGTTTCAATTGAGCGGTCAAATCCGGACGAATCTTCCGCTTTGTTCAATTCTTCCACGCCCTGATTAAACAATCGTCCCCACGTGGCCAGTGTTTGTCCCTCGATTTCCTTCTTGAATTTTGAACCGGCTTCTTTTGCTTTAACAAAAGCATCTTTCATTCCTGCATAATTTTTCAATTCAAATCTGATCTGTCCTAATAGATACCACGCTTCTTCATTTTTCGGATTTTTTGCAACTTCTTTCACCAATTGAGCCTCTGCATTACCAAATTCTTTTCTGTTTATATACAATTTTGCGCTCGTCATCTCAGCGGATGAGCATTGAAATCCCATCAAAGCCAGAGATATTGCACTAATGATCAGCGTGCCATAAATGATAAATTTTTTCATACATTCCTCGTTGAATTTTGTAGATTATTGATTTTTTTGGTTCGGAAATATAAAGATTTTTCCCTTTAAATTCTCCACTTCTTTTTCTAATTTCATTACAGAGTGTACCAACTGTGACTCGCTTTTCCACGCCAATTCAAAACGTTATGAGTACTATATTTACGAAAATCATTAGCCGCGAAATCCCTGCGGAAATCCTTTACGAAACAGCCAACGTCATCTCCATAATAGATATTATGCCGATCCATTATGGACATGCATTGGTTATTCCAAAAAAAGAATATAAAAACTTTTTGGATGTACCCGAAGAACAACTTGGTGAGTTAATGATTGTGGCACAAAAAGTTGCGAAATCATTGGTGAAGACCTTTAACCTTGATGGGTTTAATGTTTTTGCAAATAATGGCGAGGTGGCGGGACAATCGGTCTTTCATTTTCACATCCATATTACTCCTCGATATATCAATGATAATATTTCATTTCATCTTACTCTAAAGAAATATGCAGATGGACAGATGAAAGAAGTTGCGGATAAAATTAGGGCAAACATAGAATAGATTTTTATTGTAATGAATCATCCTTCTTCTTCGCTCGGGATGATAAATACTATCACTAGTCACGCTGAGCGAAGTCGAAACGTGACTGTTACTTACGTACCAAGGAATTATTATGGCAGAAAAAATTTCAACCCAAAATGGAAAGCTCACTGTTCCAGACAATCCAATTATTCCATTCATTGAAGGAGACGGAACAGGTCCGGATATCTGGCGTGCTTCGGTTCGTGTGCTGGATGCTGCTGTTGCAAAAGCATACGGTGGAAAGAAAAAGATCGAATGGAAAGAAGTGCTTGCGGGACAAAAATCATTCGACAAATTAAAAACATGGCTGCCAGATGAAACGATCGACGCGTTCAAAGAATACCTCGTAGGGATCAAAGGTCCATTGACAACTCCGGTTGGCGGCGGAATTCGTTCGTTGAATGTTGCTCTTCGTCAGATGTTAGACTTATATGTTTGTTTGCGCCCCGTACAATATTTCACCGGAGTTCCGTCACCGGTAAAACGTCCGGAAAAAGTAGAAATGGTAATCTTCCGCGAAAACACGGAAGATATCTATGCAGGAATTGAATATCCGGGTGGTTCCGCTGAAGCTCAAAAAATATTAGACCTTCTTGCCAAAGAATTTCCAAAAGATTTTAACAAGGTTCGATTTGGAACGAAAGAAAAATCAGAAGCATATTGGAAATTGGTTGGCACTCCAAACTTCCCGACCGACATTAATGTTGGTGTTGGAATCAAAGCAGTTAGTTATTCCGGAACTGTTCGTCTTGTGCACAGCGCTATCAGTTATGCAATTAAAAATAAACGGAAGAGCGTCACGATAGTTCACAAAGGAAATATTATGAAATTCACCGAGGGTGCATTTCGTGATTGGGGTTATCAAACTGCAAAAGAATATTTCGGTGCAGTAGAAATTGACGGCGGACCGTGGTGCAAAATTCCGGATGGAAAACCGGGCGCAGGAATCGTCATCAAAGATGCGATCGCTGATATCACTTTACAGCAAGTTCTCACGCGACCGGAAGACTTTGATGTGATTGCAACATTGAATTTAAACGGCGATTATCTTTCCGATGCACTCGCTGCACAAGTTGGCGGAATTGGAATTGCACCGGGTGGAAACATCAACTACATCACCGGACATGCAATTTTTGAAGCAACACATGGAACCGCCCCAAAATATGCAAACTTGGATAAAGTAAATCCGGGTTCCGTTGTCTTAAGTGGTGAGATGATGTTCCGTTATCTTGGATGGAATGAAGCAGCTGACCTTATCATTAAAGGATTAAATGGAGCTATTGGTGCAAAGATGGTAACGTATGATTTTGCACGATTGATGGAAGGAGCAACCGAAGTGAAATGTTCTGAGTTCGGTGATGCAATAATTTCAAAGATGTAATATTCACTTGGCAGACCTTCCAAATCTCATAGATTTGGAAGGTCTGTTGACAAAAAACCTGAGTGATGAACTCAGGTTTTTTAGTTTACCCCTTCATTAATTTCCAATCTTCAACTTCCTTCAACAGCGCAAGAATTTCCTGCTGTCGTTTTAAGTATGGCATGGTATCATTTCCTGCAATGGCTGCTGTTTTCATTTGGATCCGATTTTCGGCAAGATCAATTTCCAATCGCTTTTTCTTCAACGATTTGATCGATCCAAGTGCAGAATCATACAATCGAGTCTCACTTGGTCTGCCCCCGATCTTATTCCACCGTTCTCCTAGTTGATATCGATTGAAAGTGATATTGGCAATCATTGTCTTTTCCTGATCATCACTCAGTAATGAAAGAAGATGGTTAATATCAACATCACCTGTTTCATCAAAAATGCTTAGAATAAGTTCGGATATCTTCTTGGAGATCGGATGTACAAAATCCTCCATGTGCAAATTACCAAAAATGAACGGAATCATTTCTTTTGGATCTTCAAGCACTGCAGATAAGATCTCTTTTTCTTCCATCGGAATTTCACCAACAAGTACTTTCCGTTCATTTGTTGCACGCTCTTCCTCAGGAATTTCCGTCTTGACGGTTTCGACAAATTTTTGCGGAACACGACGCGTAGATTTTTCCAATTCGCCGTATAACATTGATTCATACAGATTATACTTTTCTGCTACTTCTTTGATGAAGAAAGATCGTTTCAACTGGTCGCCAATCTTTGCAATAGATTGAACAAGACCTCGCACTGCTTCCGCTTTCCCTTCCGGTGAATCAAAATTCCCCGCACGTTGAAATTCATTCGCCTTGTAATCAATGAATGTGACCGATCGTTTCAGCAATTCTTCAAATGCCTTACCGCCGTTCTTCCGAACATACGAATCAGGATCTTCTCCTTCGGGAAGCTGTACGATCCGTACATCAAGACCACCTTCAAGGATAAGATCGACACCTCGCATCATCGCATTTGCTCCGGCGGAATCTGCATCATACACAAGCGTAATATTTTTTGTGTATCGCGAGATAAGTTGAATTTGTTCTGTCGTTAACGCCGTCCCGCTGGATGCAACAATATTCTTTGTTCCTGCTTGAAAAACTGAAATAAGATCGGCATACCCTTCTACCAACACTACAAAATCTCGTTCACGAATTGCATCTTTTGCCTGCGAAAGTCCATAGAGGACTTTGCTTTTGTGATAGATCGGCGTTTCTGATGAATTGATATATTTTCCAAGATTATCATCGTCGTAAATTTTCCGCGCACCAAATGCGATAACTCTGCCGTTGGTATTGAAGATAGGGAACATCGCCCTACCACGAAATGTATCATAATTTCCACCATCGTCACGCCGGCGCACAAGACCAACTTTCTCTAATTGTTCCGGATCGATTCCTTCTTCTTGTGCTTTTTTCAGCAATGAATCCCATCCGCGTAATGCATATCCAAGTCCAAACGCTGTCATTGTTTGATTAGTAAAACCGCGTTCGCGGAAATAATTCAGCGCAAATTCTCCTTCGGTAGATTTGGTAAGATGAGTAAAGAATGCACGCGCAGCAAACGACATTACGCTGTACATTTTTTCGGTTTCATTTGCGGATTCGTAGGCTTCTTCCGTGCGAGTGATTGCAATACCTGCACGTTCTGCAAGAATTTCCAATGCCTCTATATAGGATGACTTTTCGTATTCCATTACAAATTTTACCACATCTCCGCCCCGATGACAGCCGAAACAATAGAACATCTGTTTGGCCGGACTCACACTAAACGAAGGGGTTTTTTCCTGATGGAATGGACACAAACCGAGATAATCTTTACCACGCTTTTTTAGTTGAAGTCTGGTTGAGATAACATCAACAACATCCGATGCTGCGCGAATCTCATCTATTTTTTCTTGAGGGATTTTCACAAAAGGAAGATAACGAGATTTTACCGTATTGTGAAACACGGCAAGGAGTGTTATAAAATTTATTCTATGTTGTGAGGTGAGATATTTTTCCCTATGTTTGGTCACCATTGGACATCTTTAAAAAAACCGTTGCAATGGCGTTTGTGTATGTTTTCGCGACAATCACCCTACATATATCTAAAGGAGCTATTATGGCAAGCCGTTCAGTGTTATTGGTTTTTATTTTTTGCATACTTTGGATCGCAGGATCGAATTCTGCTTCTGCACAATCACTTCCAAAAAAAAATCATACCCATGAAGTATCTCTTGACACTGCAAAAAAATATATTCAAAATCTGAAAAAAGATGTAATGCAAATGAAATCCAATGGTGGATTATTTTATCGGGATGTGTTTGATAAAATATTATCGCAAAAAGGGGTTGTTGCACTCCGGTTTTATTATGCAAAAATGGATGACGGAAGCCCGACTCTTATTGCAGTCGGTGTGGATAGTACTGGAAAAGATTTAACAAAAGGAACAGTTGCAGAAGCGATATACCCATGCCCTCCTTACTGTGATATAACTTCTGAATTGGTAAAATAAAATCTATGAAGATTCCAATCTTTGCTCATATTGCCGCAGGGTCGTATCTTATCCCCGCTGTAGCTGGAATGATTCAGTGGAAAGATTTAAATCGATCCTTGAAATTCTTCACTGTATTTTCTCTCTTCGCCATTATCAGTATTATAGCGGAATTCATAATGGGTCGAATGGGAATTTCCAATCAGATTCTATCAAACATATATCGTCTTGTACAAATCGAGTGCATTCTCTATTTATACTCTGTCTGGACGAAAAAAACACAGTTTCAAGATACATTAAAGATCGCCGGTTTAATGTATTTCGTCTTTTGGTTTCTTGATGTCTCTTTTTTACCGTTCCCGAAAGAATTCCGAGAACATATTGCGACCGTTGCAAATGGCATTATGCTCATCGCATCGGTGATGATGCTCAGTCACATTGTAAAAGTTTCGGAAGAAACTGTCACTAAACATTCTATATTTTGGATAGCAATTGGCATTCTAATTTATAGCGCAGGAACTATTATTGTTTTGACAATGAGCAATACGATTCTCCAAATGGGAATAGATTACTTCAACATGCTTTGGCACATCAATTGGGGATTCACAATAATCGCAAATATTTTTTATACTAGGAGTTTTGTGTGCAAAACATTTTAAGTAACTCAGTATTAATGATTGTTTTAACAACGTCGGTTATTGTACTATTTGCTGTAGCATACATCGCAATAGTATTCTCCGCCAATAAAAAGATCATTGACGAGCAGCAGAAAACGATCGAAGAGATTAAAAGAAGTGAACAGCGGTATAAAGCGCTGTTCGACAATTCATTGGTTGGAATGATGAAGTTTAATTTTTCTTCGTGGGTTATTGTTGATACTAATCAAGCAATGTTGGATATGTTCAACGCAAATTCAATTTATGATCTGCAGAAAAAATTTACAGAACTGCCGCGAGATATTTTACATCCGATCGAAGTTTCGTTGACAAAAACAGGAATGATTGATTCACATGAGATCATGTTCACCCTGAATTCAGGGATCGTTCGTAGATTCTTCTTTTCTGCGCGACGTGAAGGATCAGAACAATTGGCACACGCCGTTGTGGTTTTAATGAACTCAGAGAAGAAAATCGGATAGTGTATTTTTTTTACCGCCAAGATACAAAAGCACAAAGGAAACAAATAATACCATGTTTTATGCCTTGGCGCCTTTGCAAAAAATTATTTTCAAATTTTTACCTGTCAACTGTTGCACCGGCGCGATATTCTGATATAGCATTTTTTATTCCTAAATATAAACCAACAGCAGCAAGTATCATTCCGATCCAAAACAATGTCTCTCCTATTGGAAAGCTCCATTCAATCATCCCCCACCCATCGAATAAATTTTTCCAGTCGTGATGCGCTTTGCTCAATCCGCCGATAAGCGGAAGAAGCAACAGTTCGGCATCCTTTACATAAATACTCACATCAACAATACTCACTCCGGTGAAAAAAAGCGCAACATTTGTAAGAGAAGAATCATCACGTTTTGCAACAAAAATCCAAACCATCGGAACAAGAATTTGATTAAGCGATCCTCCGAGAATACCAATAGTCTTTCCAAATACTGAAAAAAACAAGTGCCCCGCTTCATGAATATATAATAGGATGAGATGGATAAACCAAAGCATTCCGGAAAGATTAAAGGATCTTGTTGGAGTGTAAAGATTCTGCGGAAGAAGGATGAATATATAAATCAAAAACCCATAACCGCATAATGAAATGATCAATTTCGATTTTGTCATAAAAATAAAAGTCCCGCATAAGCGGGACTTTTTAGTCTATCAAGAAGATACTTCAACCTTCTCTTTTTTATATGTCTTTTTGCGTTGAACGCTTTTCCGTTTCCGCAGATATTTTTTCTCGATCTGTTGAGAATCGGTCGGCATCTTTTTCTCCGCTTCTTCAACATCGGGGTATTCATAAATTTCGTATTTGTAATTCCGCATAATGATATTGTTTCCATTCCGTCCAAGAACATATTGCGGAAGGATCGGAATTTTTCCTCCGCCGCCGGGAGCATCAATAACATATGCTGGGATAGCAAGACCTGAGGTATGACCGCGTAATTTGTCCATAATTTCCAAACCAACACTCACCGGTGTTCTGAAATGGTTTGCACCTTTGGTGATATCCGCTTGATAGAGATAGTACGGGCGAACACGCATTGCCAGCAATTTTCTCATCAATTCCAACATTACATCCGGATCGTCATTCACACCTTTCATTAATACGGCCTGATTACCGACAGGAATACCTGCATCAGCAAGCATTTCACACGCACGTTTTGCTTCCGGTGTAACTTCCCACGGATGGTTGAAATGTGTATTTACATAAACAGGATGATACTTTTTTAACATATTCACCAAATCTGGTGTGATGCGCTGCGGAAGAACGCAGGGCATTTTTGTTCCGAGACGAATGATCTCAACATGCGGAATTGCGCGAAGACCAGCGACCACTTTTTCTAACATCACATCGGTCAGCATCAATGGATCACCACCGGACAAAATAACATCGCGAATCTCAGGATGTGCAGCAATATAATCCAAACCGGTTTGGATATATTTCATGCTAATCTTTCCTGAATCTCCTACTTTTCGTTTGCGTGTGCAAAAACGACAGTACATTGAACATTGACTTGTCGTTAAAAATAATACTCTATCCGGATAGCGGTGTGTAATGCTTGGAACTGGACTGTGTGCCTCTTCGTTCAATGGATCTTCAGAAAATCCATCCTCTTCCAATTCTTTTGCATCGGGGATACATTGTAACCAGATCGGATCGCCGGGGTAACGAATCAATGAAAGGTAATACGGATTGATTCGAATATGAAATAGCGTATTTAATTTTTCCGCTAATTCTTTGTCGAAACCGAAACGATCAACAAGATCTTTTCCGCTGTCAACACTAGCTCTTAGCATTTCCTGCCAGAGTTCCATAAAAAGTGCCTTCTGTTGTGAATAAAATGTTATTTAGAACAAACTTTATAAATATTTTCCGTAGATAACTAGATCGTCTCCCGGCTTGTAATATTCTTTGATGTGTGCAAGTTTTTGAAATTTCTTCCGTTCGTAAAACTCACGAGTCTTATCATATTTTTCTGTTGACGATGTTTCTGCAATCAACAATCGTCCGCCGCGCTGCCGTAACACATCTTCCGTAAAATTTAAAAGAACAGTTCCGATACCTTTACTTTGTGTTGAAGGATCGACCGCGATCCAATACAGATCATAGGTTGCTGCCGTAGCTGGTGTCGGACCGATGCAAATATATCCGCAGACTTTTTCTTCACTGTCAATATACGAATAAATTTCATAATCTTGCTGGTTCGGATCGGTTAAAAAAATTTCCAAGAGCTCAACGGCAATGTCAACTTCTTCTTTGTTAAAAACTTCTGTCGCAATAACGATAGAACGAATTGTTTCAAAATCTTGACGCTCAGTTTTTCGGACGATCATTCAATTATCATTCAGACGAACAACGTCGTCGCAGTAAAAATTATTTTGTTTGCAGATGACGCTCAACGGCGAAGCCAACGATCTTACCAATCGCTTCCGGATACGAATACCCCGCGGTTTTTGCCGACCGATGATATCCGGCATCACTCGAAAGATCGGGATTGGGATTCACTTCCAGAACGAATGGCTTCATTGCTTTCGACAATCGAATATCGACACGCGCATAATCCCGGCATTCCATGAGATTGTACGCCCGCAATGCAAGGTCCTTTACTTCTCTTTCAACTTCAGGCGGAAGAATTGAAGGACAGATTCCTTTTGTTCCTTCATATTCTTTTGTTCCATCCATCCATTTTGCATCATAGGTTACGATCTTTGGATATCCACTCGGCAGACCGGAAAAATCGATCTCTGAGATGGGAAGCACTACCGGAGGATCATTGCCAATGATTGCAACATTCAATTCTCGTCCTTCAATGTATTCTTCTACCAATGCCGGTGCTTGAAATTTTTTAGCGATAAAAGCGATCCGCTCCTTCAGTTCTGCAAATGTATTGACGATAGAATTATTGTCGATTCCAACACTCGCATCTTCTGCACTTGGTTTAACAATGATCGGAAATGAAAGTTTTAAATTTTCCGCAGAAAGTTCGTTCGCATTCTCCACCAGTAAAAATCTGGCTGTTGGTATACCGTTTTGCATCAATATTTCTTTTGTTCGGGCTTTATTCAAACACGTACCCAGAGTCAACGGACCGGAACCGGTATAGGCAATTCCTAATAATTCATAAACTCCCGCAACATGCATTTCGTGAATTGCATAATCACCCAGACTTTCAACCATGTTGAAAATAACATCCGGCTGCATTGCTTTCAGGTAGTCAAGAAATCTGTCAAGATCATCCGACATGTTAAAGATAGAAGTTTCAAATCCAAGTGACTGCAATGCAGATTGGATATCTTCTTTTTCTTCGATCACACCAACTTCAGAAAGATCGATCTTGCCATTTGATTTCGCTGCTGAGACCCAAACACTGCTATTTTGATGACTGATTCCGGCATCGAAAGCAAACTGACGACCGGTATCCGTTTCAATAGTAGGTTCGTTATAGATAATTGCTATGTGAATAGGTTTTGACATTATAATAGATTGTATCGTTTTAAACCCGCATCCAATACGGCATTCAACATTTGGTTATAATTTAGTCCTGCCATTCTTGCCGCCTTAGGATAACACGAATTATCCTCAATTTTTGGAAGGATTCCAGGCAATGGGTTGATCTCTATGATATTCGGTCTGCCATTTTTGTCTAACCGCACATCTATTCTAGACCAATCCTTACACCGCAGGATGTTATAGGTATTTTTGCAGAGGTTTTCTATAGCCGTTTTAAGGCTATTATCAAGTTTTGCGGGACATTCAAAGATTTCAAGCGGATTGGACGACTGGTCCCAAATCCATTTTGCTTCATAGGAATAGATTGGATTCACTCCGCTTGGAAGTGAATCAAATTTTATTTCAACGATTGGAAGAACTTTCAAATCAGCTCCATTCCCGAGCATTGCAACAGTAAATTCTCTTCCTGGAAGAAATTCTTCGATAAGTGCAGGTTGTCCATACTCTTCCACTACCGACTTCACTTGTTTGACAAGTTCTTCTTGAGAATGAACAAGTGATGAGTTGAAAATTCCTTTGCTTGAACCTTCGAACAATGGTTTTACCATTGCCGGAACAGGAAAACTGAGTGACTGGAGTTCGGAAAGCGATGAGATGACTGCGAATTTCGGATTAGCGACGTTATAGTATGAAAGAATTTCTTTTGCGCGGGATTTATCAAGACAAACACTAAGTGTCAACGGATCTGAACCGGTATACGGGATGTTCAACATCTCTAGTATCGCCGGAATCTGTGCTTCGCGTGATGCACCGAAGCGTCCTTCAGCAATATTAAACACGATATCGGGTTGATCGGCTTTTAAAGTGTCGAAAGCGTTATCATCAGCTTCAATAAGGGAGACAGTGTGACGGAGAGAAAGGGCATCTCGTACGGCGTGGATAGTTTCGATCGTATCCCATTCCGCAAAAGCATCCGCGCTCGGAGCCAGTTGTAAGTTTGTGTGAGTCGTTTGTTGAGTCTGACTCGAAGGTTGAGCGACGCTTGCTGCGTCAACTGCCTCTTCCTTTTTCACATTGTAGACTAATGCTACGTCCATTCAGAGGAGTACCAAAAAATTATTTTGGTTACCTTTCTCTATTAGTGAGAATATTTTTTTATCATCGTTCACTCGCTTCAAGGTTTTTTCTGCTGTGATGATTTTTATTCCTGTCGGTATGTCAAAGAGCGGTCAAGGAACCGCTTTTTCGTTCTACTTTCACTACTAATATACGGAATTATACAAAGTTGTCAAGTGGTAAGACACTTTTTCAGGTAAGATTTGGAAATTTTAATTTGGGGTAGGTTGGAGAGTGGAAGAAGTATTTTTTGAAAAAAGTGAGAAGTAACGGTCTGAAGAATATTTTTTTGTGTTGTGCATATTCATCTCGCTTCCAAACTCTGTTTGGGAGCATTGAGTAAGAGGAACTCCGTTTCAAATATTTATTTGCGAAGTGGAACTTCGCTTTTGTGTGTTCCCAACGTGGACGTTGTGAACAAGATGATATTTATTTATCCCACCCGCACCAACGACAACAAATCTTTAAAGACAAACTCAAATTCTTTTCGGATATTTTTATGTTCGCTTCTCACCAAATGCGGATCACGTTCAACAATATCAAACGCTTCTTTTCGCGCAACGGTAAGAAGGTCGGCATCGCTGATAATATTCGCTAACCGGAATCCGGGAAGCCCGCTTTGGCGCGTGCCGAAATAATCTCCCGCACCGCGCA
>CAYHFN010000006.1:0-3157 GCA_964355925.1 uncultured Chitinophagaceae bacterium | reverse complement strand
CGGAATCCGGGAAGCCCGCTTTGGCGCGTGCCGAAATAATCTCCCGCACCGCGCAATTCAAGATCAACTTCGGCAATGATAAATCCGTCATTAGTATTCACCATTGTTTCTAATCGTTTCTTGGTCACATTCACCTCGCGGTGTGCTTCCGCGCGGTTGGTTGCTAACTGCAATGTCCGCTTAGTAAAATTCTCATCAGTGATCAGAATACAATAACTTTGCTCTGCACCGCGTCCGACCCTTCCCCGCAATTGATGAAGTTGCGATAATCCGAACCGTTCTGCGTTCTCGATGATCATGATCGTCGCATTCGGAACATCAATACCGACTTCGATCACCGTTGTTGCAACAAGGATCTGGATCTCGTTTTTCTTGAAGCGCTGCATCAGTTCATCTTTTTCTTCCGATGAAAGTCGTCCATGTAAAAGACCGAGCGTGTATTCCGGGAATATTTTTGTAGTGAGATATTCATATTCCTTTACGGCGGCTTTGAGATCGATCTTTTCTGATTCTTCAATCAACGGATAAACAACATATGCTTGTCTTCCTTTTTTCACTTCTCCGCGAACAAAATTGAATATTTTGGTTTTATCTTTATCGAATCGGACAGCAGTGCGAATCTCTTTTCTTCCTTTCGGCAATTCATCGATCACCGAAACATCCAGATCACCATAAACAGTTAATGAAAGCGTGCGAGGAATCGGCGTTGCAGTCATCACCAGCACGTCTGGATTTTGTTTTCCCTTTTCGCGCAATAGCGCCCGTTGCGAAACACCGAACCGGTGCTGCTCATCGATAACCACAAAACCAAGATTGGCAAATTGAACATGTTCCTGAATCAACGCGTGTGTACCGATAACAATATTTGCCGTCCCTCTTCGCACATCTTCCAGCACATCATCACGAAGTTTTTTCTTCTGTCCACCGACCAGCAGACGGATATTCACAGGAATATTGTTAAGGAAATTCTTGATGCTTCGCCAATGCTGTTCGGCAAGGATTTCCGTCGGAGCCATCAGCGCACATTGATACCCATTTTCAATTGCGGTCAGCATTGCAAAGAGAGCCACAATTGTTTTTCCGCTTCCAACATCCCCTTGCAATAGGCGGTTCATCGGTACCGGCTGCATCATATCATTATGAATTTCCTGAATCACTCGGCTTTGGGCATTCGTCAATTCAAACAAAAGGGATTCCTTTAATTTCGCAGTCATTGAACGGAGCAGTTTGAATTGAATTCCCTTCAGTTCCCCTTTCAATTCTCGCTTACGGAACGCCATCAATAACTGAAAATAGAACAGTTCATCAAACTTCAATCTTCGCAATGCGTGATCCCTTTCCGCATACGATTTCGGGAAATGGATCATTTTAATTGATGAATAAATATCGAGCAGCGTATTGCGTTGTAGAATTTCGCGCGGGAGATGTTCGGTTAACGAATTAAGATTATTGTTGATCGCATTTCGAAGGATCCTTCTGAATCCGCGATTATCAAGACCTGCATTTCGAAGTTCTTCGCTGGAAGAATATTTCGGGATGATCGCACCGGTATGGAGCAGTGAATTCCAATCTGTCTCATCCTCTTCATCTTTCGTTTTCAGTCTGTCAAATTCGGGATGAATGAACTGAACTCGATTATATTTATCCAATTCGGGAACGGAAGAAATGGCGAGAATCTCTCCGACTTCAAATGCTTTCTGAAACCACTCGACAGCACCGTAAAAAACGCAGGAAAGATATCCTGTCTCATCTTTGATCGTAAGAAAGAACATCTTCTTTCGATTGCGGGTATATTTCAATTCGGTGCGAAAGACCGAACCGATGATCGTTACTTCGTTTCCGGCCTCTACAAGTTTCGGAAGTTCTTTGATTTTTGTAATGCGCGACCGGTCAAGATAATCGTAAGGGAAATAGTAAAGAAGTTTTTGGAGCGAATCGATACCAATAGTTTTCAACACAGCAGAACGGACCGGACCGACTCCTTTGACATATTGAATTTCTGTTGATGATTGTCCGTTCATCGTCGGTTAGTTGAAGAAGAATTCCATCCGGAAGGAAGCCGATACGCGATCCGTTGATTCGAAATCGAAACTACAATTGAATCTTCGGACAATCGTTCCACAACGGCATCTTTCAAATCCGATTCATTAATCGAATCATCATATAATGTCAGTTGAATGCCATTATCAGTTCGTTCTAACAAGGTTTCAACCTCTCGTTGTTGACCCGCGCGTTGCTGTGAACGTTCAATCGGAAGATCTTTCATCGAGCGCTGCTGAAGAACAATGTTGCTCTCTTTAATTTTTTTATTCAGCGTGATCGTTTCGAGAGATTGTCTGTTCGTCTTTGAGCGGCGCTGTTCGGAAAGCTTTGCATCATTGCGTGTTTGAATTTTCGATGCACTGATAGCTTTATCATGAATTGATTCACTCACAACAACAATTTGCCCGATTAGCCATATTGCCGAGGGTGAACTTTCAGATGTTGATACTTCGCCTACTATTTCATCGGATTTGCCAGCCGCTCCGGACAATGATTGTTGTTGGTCAACGGATGAAACGGCAGGTGCTGATTGAACGGGAGTACTCTGTTCTGCTATCTCCATTTTTAGGTGAGAAGATTCTTTTTGTTCAGCCTCCGGTTTCACAGCATCACTTTGTTGTTCATTATTTTGTAATCCATTATTGATGGTTGTAGAATCTTCCGATTGCTTAATAATAATTTCTTGCTGGTGGAATTTTTTCGGAGCGGTAAGATCGCTGAACCAAATTTGATATGCACCAAGTCCGATTGCAATGATAACGACTGCTGCCGCAAGACCGACATACTGATAATTAAAAAACTGTGAGGCTTTTTCGCGTTGAAGTTTTTTACGCAATCTCGCTTTCAACATATCGCGACCGTGACGGCGAATACCGGCTGCAATCTCCATTTCATCTTGAAGCTTTGCTTTGCATGGTTCGCTATCAGCAATCTCAGCGTCCAATCGCTTCTTCTCTTCCGTTGATAGTTTATTGAGGATGTATTTCTCAACAAGCTCAGGATCGTCTGTCCAATATTTTTTTGAATTATCATTCATAGGTTAGCTATAATCCTCTTCCCAAAAGATTCAAACTCCCCTCTGTGCGCCGACTTGTGTGATGGAGAGAGGGGTCGG
>CAYHFN010000005.1:121510-126790 GCA_964355925.1 uncultured Chitinophagaceae bacterium | reverse complement strand
TATGCTGAATTCAGCAAGCGTTCGGAGAATTTCAGGAATGTCTTCGATCCCTCCATCGGTTTCATGCGTCCGAAGATGAGCGATGGAACATTTCGAAAGAATTTCAGCACACTTGAAACAGATGGACAGGGATTCATTGAAGGAAATTCGTGGAATTATTCCTTATATGTTCCACATAATGTACCTGCGCTCATTCAGCTCATCGGCGGTAAGAAAAAATTCTCTCACTATCTCGATTCCCTCTTCACCATGCATCTTCCTGATGAATTCTTTGCACATAATGAGGACATCACACGCGAAGGGATCATCGGAAACTATGTTCACGGCAATGAACCATCGCATCACGTTGCCTATCTTTCCAATTGGATCGGCGAGTCGTGGAAAACGCAGGGACGCGTACGGATGATCATGGATTCAAAATATTCCAACACTCCGGACGGCTTAAGCGGTAACGACGATTGCGGACAAATGTCCGCCTGGTATATCTTCAGCGCGCTCGGATTCTATCCCGTTGCTCCCGGCTCAGTACAATATTCCATCGGAAGTCCGCTGGTAAAGTCTGCAAAAATAAAATTGGAGAATAGAAAGATCGTATCGATCGAAGCGAAAAACCAAAGTGCTAAGAATGTCTATGTTCAGAAAATATTATTGAATGGAAAAGAATGGAAAGAGAATTATTTCATTCATTCCGATATAATGAACGGCGCGAACATTGTGTTTGAGATGGGAGCAAAAGCGAAGAAGAGATAATAAATAAAGTTACACAAAGTGGTAAAAATGGCTCGGTGGGGCGCAGAAACAGCCGTCACTTCCCTTCTGCTTATCAATTTATCACTCCGGTTACGCTTTTCATTTATTTTGTCCATATTTTTTTGTTTTTAGAATATATTAGATGTTGATCTAGCGGAATACAAATATTCAAATTTATTTATTATCTTAAGATTACATAATGGCATCTCTCTCCAAAAACATCAAAATGTAATCTGTGCAAGCAACCACCAACGGTGTCCCCTTGGGACTTGCGAAGGTTATGAAAGAATTTTGTTGAACCTTCGCAAGGTTTTATAATTTTCAAGAAACGATCAAATAGATTTTTGAGAATTGTCCGTTATTTATTTAGTGCGCCATATTTCACATTCATTATGCGATCATATTTATTGATCACCATTGTCAACTTATTATTATCCACGTCAATTTATTCCCAAGAGAGTGATAAATTCAAAAGTCCTTATCAGACCAATTGGACAAACGATGGAGTGATTCTAGGGACAAATGTTGTTGTTGCTTTTACGGCGTCTGTTGTTGATAACAATGTACCACTTTTAACAATTGCTGAGATCAATTCTTTATCGAAGAAGGATATTAATCCAATAGATCGACTTACTGCTGGATTTTATTCAAAAGATCAATCCACCGTAAGTGATATTCTTGTGGGAACATCAATTATTTCTCCCATATTTTTATTATTTGATGATAATATTCGTCATGATGCCGTCACTATTGGTGCTATGTACGTAGAGACAGCCTTATTTGCAACATTCACACCTTCATATGGAAAGGGGGGGGTGAGAAGAATTAGACCGTTTGTTTACGGCACAAAGGCACCTCTTTCTGAAAGACAAAATACGGATGCACGGCGATCTTTTTTTTCAGGTCATGCAACATGGGCATTTGCAACGAGTTTATTCTTTGCCAATGTATATTCAGATTACTATCCAAATTCCAAATATAAAAATTTTATTTGGTACGGCTCTATTGGGTTAGCGTCAACAGTATCCATACTTAGAGTGAGTTCGGGTGCACATTTCATTAGCGATGTTATTGTAGGAGCAGCGGTGGGAAGTACGATAGGGTATATTATTCCTTATCTTCATCGAAATCAATCAGAGAATTTTTCTTTGTCCCCACAAATATCTCCTCAATACAGAGGCCTTATTTTTTCATTACGTTTAAAATAAAAAGAGGCGAATCCTAAATTCGCCTCTTTTTATTTTCTATTATGGTCGACGGCCTGGTCCGCCATGTCCACCTGGTTCAAAAGGATCGTCCTGACCACCTGATCCACCGTGTCTTCCACCTTGTCCCTGATGACCTCCACCTCTATGACCAACTTTATTCCAGAACCTAACAACCCATCTATCAAATTTTACTAATTGTTCAGTTGTAAGAATTGATTGAACTGATGCAATGAATTGATCGCGTGCTGCTTTTACCAATTCATGCGCCTGAATTTTAGTAATAAGAGAATCCTTCACTTGCTGACGAATATCTTTTAATGTATTAAATAAAGTAACTCCGTATACTTTTACACTATCAAATTGTTCCGGCGTTAATCCTAAATGGATATTCAAGGTATTTAGCATACGACCGTGGCGCAGTGAATCGTGGCAGACAGAATCTGCAGTTGTTGTTACAATAATATCATCAACTTTTAGAACTGTCATTTTCAGCATTGATGTTTCACTGAATTCAACTGCAGATGAAGATGCAGTCGTTGTGTCTGTTGGATTACTTTTGTCGCATCCAACAAGCAACAAAGCAAAGAACGCAACAGCAAATATTTTCTTCATAGATACTTCCCTGAATAAATTGTGAATAAGTGAGTGAGTTAATTAATTATGAATGATTTAAAACTTCACCATTCATTTCTATACTTCTTACTACAATGGTCGTGCCAGATATTTTCTTCGTATTTTTCCAGTTTTTGGACTTGGCAATATTTCACTATGCATACTTTGCATTTCAAACGCATAGTATGCACAAAATAAAAATCCCGCTGTGAGCGGGATTCAAAAGGCTTACACCTACAAGTTTAAATCACTTTAATATCAACCATCTTCGGTTTCACTTCTTCTGCTTTTGGAAGAGTCAATATCAATACTCCGTTAATATATTGAGCTTCGATATCATTTGCCTTAATCGATCCGGAGATTGAGAATGTTCGTTCAAATGAGCCATAGTTGCACTCTACACGATGATAATTCTCTTCTTTTTTGTCATACTCACTTTTCTTTTCACCCCGAATCGTAAGCAGATTGTTTTCAAGTGTGATCTTCACATCATCCTTATTCATTCCAGGAAGTTCAGCGTTGATAATGTAGCAATCATTATTTTCGATGATATCGACCGCAGGATTCCAGTCACTCGATGTGAATGAATCATAAACAAAATTGTCGCTTCGGATAAAATCTTCAAAGATTCTATTCATATCATTCCGCAATGATTGTAATCCAAGGAATGATGGCATTTCTCGATTCCAAGATGTCAGCCCTTGCGTAGGGTTTCGTTTAATCAGTGACATAATTTTTCTCCTTTCTTGTTGGCTGGTGGTGTATTTAGAAGAATTATGGAAAATCTTAAATGATTATTTAACTGTTATTTGTTTGGGTAAATATTGATGTTTTTTGTTCAGCGTAACGATTAATATACCGAGATCATATTTTGCATCGACTGTTTGAGCATCAATATCATTGGCAAGTGAAAACTCACGATAATATTGTTTTTCAATATTTTCCGTTCCTAAATTGTCTGCAACTGGAGCAGCCACAATCAAAATATTATTCTCAATGTTAACCTTGATACTTTCCTTCTTTGCGCCAGGAATATCGAGAGAAACGACGTATGATACTGGAGTTTCAAGAATATTTACGGCAGGTGCAATTGATTGCATTGTTTTCTTTTCAACTGTTTCGGTTTGCATAGTTGTATTCCTTTCTTATCAATTTTATCGAATAGATATTTGTTTTGGTTTTGCATTTTCATGTTTGGGAAGAACAATTTGAAGAAGACCATTTTCATGAATAGCAGATACCTTTTCAACGTCAACTGAATATGGAAGATTAATCCTCCGCTCAAATGAGCCATACGAGATCTCATTCCGAATCCACTGCTCGTTTTCTTTTAATTCGGGTTGCTTGCGTTCAGCCGAAATAGTCAATGCGCCATTATTTAAATTCACGGTAACATCTTGCTTTGAGATTCCAGGAAGATCAACATTAACGAGAACTTGTTCTCCAGTATCTTTCATTGATATGCCAGAAAATCTATTCATGCGATTGACAGCGTGAGGTGATACAAGCGCCGTGTTTACGATCGAATCGATTTCATCGAAAATACTTGTGACAGGTTTGAATCGTACTAACATAACTTTTCTCCTTATATTTTTTTGTTTTTTTTGAATTGTGTTCATGTTGCTATATACCAATTCAAGCGGCGTGCCAAATTAAAACCGAGGAAATTTCAAAGAATTTTTAGGTCAAAATCTTTTTAATGAAACGATGGCAGGAAAGAAAGACAACTTTTCAAAAATTTTGTGAAGATTAGGCAGAAGTCTATGACATTAAAAAAAAACGCCTTCTCAGACTTTTCTGAAAAGGCGTTTTAAATTCTGTTCGGAGTATTTTTTTTATTCCTGTTCCGCTAACCATCGTTCAGCATCAATTGCTGCCATACAACCGCTCCCTGCTGCAGTAACTGCCTGACGATAATAATGATCGGCAACATCACCGGCTGCAAATACTCCTTCAATATTTGTCTTTGTTGAACCCGCCTGCACTTTTAAATATCCATTCTCATGCATATCAAGGATACCTAGAAATATTCCTGTATTTGGTGTATGTCCGATTGCCAGGAAAAGTCCATCAGCTTTTACTTCCTTCATCGTACCGGTTTTTATATTCTTCAATTTCAGTCCGGTCATTTTCTTTTTGTTATTGTCGACTACACCAATCACTTCTTCAACAACCGAGTTCCACTCAACCGAAACTTTTGGATTACTCAACACACGATCCTGCATCACTTTCGACGCACGAAATTCTTCACGGCGATGAACTAGTGTCAGTTTTGAAGCAAACTTTGTAAGAAAGCTTGCCTCCTCCATTGCGGTATCTCCTCCGCCAACGACATAAACCTCCTGATTCCGAAAGAAGAATCCATCGCACGTAGCACAGGCAGAAACACCATAACCCGAAAATTCTTTTTCAGAAGGAATACCAAGCCACTTTGCTGATGCACCGGTAGATACAATTACTGAATCAGCAGTAAATAACTCTTCATCAACCCACATTTTGAAAGGGCGTTTTGAAAAATCTACCTTCGTAACAATTTTGAATTGCGATTCTGCTCCGAATCGTTGTGCTTGCTTTCGCATAACATCCATTAACTCAGGACCTTGGATTCCGTGCTCGAAGCCTGGGTAATTTTCTACTTCGGTTGTGATGGTTAATTGCCCGCCAGGTTGAATTCCTTCGAACATTAACGGATTAAGATTTGCTCTGCTTG
>CAYHFN010000005.1:0-121410 GCA_964355925.1 uncultured Chitinophagaceae bacterium | reverse complement strand
TGCCCGCCAGGTTGAATTCCTTCGAACATTAACGGATTAAGATTTGCTCTGCTTGCATATATAGCCGCAGTTAATCCGGCAGGACCGGAACCGATAATGATTACTTTTCGATGATTGTTGGACATATTTTTTATTTTAAGTGAATGATATAAACTATGTAAAGACTATTTTTTTGTGTTTTCTAGAACAATTGAAGCATTACGAATAATTCCATCACGCTTCGATCTTTTAATGGGAGAATTTTTGAATCGTTTTGAGAACTCTTTCTGTGCAATATTTTCTAATTCCTTTAGTAATGGATTTATATTTTCTATTCTAGGTTCAAATTCATTATGCTCTGTTGGCTGTTGAAACTTATTCCAAGGACAAACATCCTGACAAATATCGCAGCCATATATCCATTGATCAAAATTCTTTCCAAGTTCCTTCGCGATTTCGCCTCGATGTTCTATTGTTAAATACGAGATACACCTATTACTATCAACAATATAAGGTTCCCGAATTGCATCCGTCGGACATGCATCAATGCAGACAGTACATGTTCCACAAAAATCTTCCATCGGTGAATCATATTCAAGTTTTTCCGTCGTAATGATTTCTCCGAGAAAAACCCACGATCCATACTCTTTTGTAATGAGATTTGTATGTTTCCCCTGCCAACCAAGTCCGGCTCGTGAAGCCCATGCTTTTTCCATTATTGGACCGGTATCAACGTAATATCGATTTTCTGATTCTGGTGCTAGTCGTTTGATGCACTCAGCCAGCATTTCGATTCTTTTTGTTACGTGAATATGATAATCTTCTCCCCAGGCGTACCGAGATATCTTTCCTTCATCAGATTTAATACTATGCTCATCGGGAGAAAAATAATTGATCGCAACGCTGATGATTGATTGTGCATCGGAAACTATTTTCCTCGGATCTATTCTCTTCTCTACATTCTTTTGCATCCACTGCATTGATGCATTGAATCCTCGATTAAGCCACTCATTTAAATGTTCACCTTCCTCACTCAACATTTCGGCTTTCGCAATTCCCACTTTCTGAAACCCTATTTCTAGAGCTTTAGATTTTATTTGTTCAGTTAGTGTCATTTAAGTTAAAATATAACTCTAATCATTGTCATTCCTGCGTAAGCAGGAATCCATTATAATTCATAGAACAAATCTTTCCAGGCTGGATTCATGGATTCTATCAATTTGATTTTCCATTCACGCTTCCATCGTTTCATTTGTGTTTCTCTAGTAATTGCATCTCGGACTTCCATAAACTCTTCGAAATAGACCAAGATATTAACTTTATACTTTTGAGTAAAACCTGGAATCAAACCTTCTTTGTGTTGCACGACCCGACTTTTAAGACTATTAGTCATTCCTATATAAAGTGTACCGTTCTTTTTACTTGCAAGGAAATAAATAAAATATTTTTTATCCATAAATATGGATGCCTGCCTTCGCAGGCATGACAAAACTTATGATTTTACGTTTCCAAAAACACTTTCCCATTCTTGACCTCAGTCTCAAATACTTTTACTCTCCCACTGGCATTCGTAGAGATTCCCGTTCGCACATCGTACGCCCATCCATGCATCGGACAGATAACGATTCCATTTTCAAACATTCCGTCATGCAATTTTTGAAATTTTTGATGCGGACATATATTGGAAATTGCACAGATACTGCCATCAACTTTAAAGAGCGCAATTTCTTCACCATCAACCACAACACGTTTTCCCTTTGATTCTTTCACTTCTTCAATATTTGCAACTGCGTATAAAGGCATTTTTAGAATGTGAACTTTTCTTTGATTGTAAATCCTTTTTCTGTCTTTTGCAGATTTACACCAATGGTTTCGGGATCGTGTTCAAAGAATAATATCCATCCCTCTTTTTCTGCTTGAGGAATTATTCGTTGCTTTTCCTCCATTGTCACTAATGGGCGAAGATCGTATCCCATAATGTACGGGATTGGTATGTGCGAAGTAGTCGGAATTAGATCACAACAAAACAATAGCGTATTCTTTCCATCAGTGATTTTGGGAAGCTGTTGGGTCATTGTATGACCATTACAGACAACGACAGAAATCCCCGGAAATATTTCTTGCTCACCTTCGATAAATTGAAATTTGTTTTTTTCGTGCAATAGTTGGAAATCATCTTTCATAAAGCTCGCACGATCTCGATCTGTTGGATTCTGTGATAATTCCCAATGGGCTTTCTGCACGTAATGTGTTGCGTTGGGAAATGTCAATTCCAGTTTCCCGTTCACGATCTTTGTGCTTCCGCCGCAGTGATCAAAATGTAAATGAGTTAGAATGACGTCAGTAACTTCTTCCGGCCTCACTCCGGCTTTCGCCAACGATTCCTCTAATGTAAACCGAGAATTATCAAGACGATAAATATCTTTGAATTTATCATTCCATTTAGAACCATTTCCGGTATCAACAAGAATTATTTTTCCTTCACTACGAATGAGAAGACATCGAGCCGCCAAGGTAATTCTCTGCCGTTCGTCGGGAGGATTTGTTTTCGACCAGAATACCCACGGAACAACACCAAACATTGCACCACCATCGAGAGCAAATCTTCCTGTCTCGATTGACGATAATTCGTAATTTCCGATTTTCATTGTGATTCCCAAAATAAAAAAGGTCAGTTCAATATATGAACCGACCTTCAAAAAACTTCAACTAACTATCTTATTTTCTGAATCGTGAATTTGATGCACTTAATTCGGCAAATGCCCGTTCTGGATGAATTTCTTTAGCACGAGTAATGAGAACAGCTTCGTCTTCAGGATGATTTGGATCCGGTACACAGCAATCAACCGGGCAAACTGCCGCACATTGTTCTTGATCGAAATGTCCTACACATTCTGTGCATTTTTCAGGTACGATATAATAAAAATCATTTGAGATTGCGTCTATTTTCGCTCCTTTGAAATCATATTGCGCGCCGCCAGCATAAATAGCAGTGTTCGGACATTCCGGTTCACATGCGCCGCAATTGATACATTCTTCAGTGATAAATGTTGCCATAATGCTTCTCCTAACAAATTAATTGAATAACTATGAAATAATAATGAAAACTTGTCCCAAACTCAATAAGCGAATACTGCAGATACAATTATCTTGTTTCAGCAAAGCTTTACACTGTTTTACAGATATTTTTTCTCAAGAATCGTGCCATTTCCATCGAACACATACAACAATGGAGCGCCAGTAGGGATATTTAGCTCTAAAACCTGTTCTTTTGTAAGATTATCGAGATGCATAACGATCGACCGAAGACTATTTCCATGGGCTGCAACAATGATATTTTTCCCATTTTTGATTTCCGGGAAGATCTTTTTCTCCCAATAAGGAAGAGTTCGTGCGGCGGTATCCTTTAAGCTTTCGCTCTTTCCCTCAGGATTGAGTTCGGTTTTATCAGTCGGCGGTGGAATATCATAACTACGTCGCCAGATCTTTACCTGTTCGTCTCCATATTTAACTGCTGTTTCTGCTTTATTCAGTCCTTGTAAAGCGCCGTAATGTCGTTCATTCAACGCTTCATCAAATTCTGTTGGAATATTTTCCTGACCGCTTGCCTGAAGAATGTACTTCAAAGTGTTATTTGCACGCTGTAATTTAGAAGTGAATGCTTTATCGAATTTATAAAATTTAAGTTTTTCTCCGGCAGCTTTTGCTTCTTGTTCCCCTTTAGGAGAAAGTGGAACATCAACCCAGCCGGTAAACCGATTTTCAAGATTCCATTGTGATTCGCCATGGCGAATTAAAATTAAGTTTGGCATAGTAAGTTTCCTTTTTTATTTCACGTTAAAATATTTTGCTTCCGGGTGATGCACGATGATCGCATCTGTTGATTGTTCGGGTTCAAGCATGAACTCCTCGGTTAAATGTACACCAATTTGTTCGGGATGCAAGAGCTCGAATAATTTTGTATGATCTTCAAGATTGGGACACGCCGGATATCCAAAACTGTATCTCGATCCTTGATAACCTTGACTAAATAATCGTTTGATCTCTTTTGCGTCTTTTCCGGCAATTCCTAATTCTTCACGAATTTTTTTGTGCCATAATTCTGCCAATGCTTCCGCAGTTTCAACACTTAATCCATGAAAATATAAATATTCTTTGTAATTATTTGCAGCGAAAAGCTTTGCAGAATGCTCCGATGCTTTTTTCCCCATTGTTACCATGTGGAATGGAACAACATCCATCTTCCCGGAATTTTTTGGCGCAAAATAATCTGCAAGACATAAGAAGCGGTCATCTTTTTGTCTCGGGAATGAAAAGCGCATTCTTTCTGTTTTCAGATCTTCATTGTAGATGATAAGATCATTACCTGCAGATTGACAAGGAAAATATCCATAAACAACTTTTGGTTCTAATAGTTGTTCTTCTTTTGCCTGTCTCTTCAATCGTTCAAGATCGGGACGAACTTTTTCATCGACTTCTTTCCGATATTCTTCTTCGCTTCGTTTTCCTTTCCTTACTTGCCATTGACCTTTAATCAGAGCAGATTCGTTGACATACTCAAATAATTCATCAAGAGAAATATTGTCAACGACTTTGGTTCCCCAAAACGGAACGGTAGGGATTGAAACATCAGTAGAAACTTTTGAACGAACATCGGTATCAGGATTTTCTCTTAACGCAGCAGCAATCTTTGCTTCCGAACCTGTCAACAATTCTTCTCCATCCTCATCAAAAACCACCGGCTCTTTTGTTGAAGAGGTAAAACTTTCAATCCCTTTCGTTTTTAATTGATCCATAAAACGAAGACCATCAAACGCATCGGATGCATACACAACTGTTCCTTTGTACAAGGAACGTAAATCTTGTTCAACAAACCTGCGGGTCAAAGCTGCACCACCAAGAACAACGGGTGGTGTCAATCCCCGTTCATTCATCACTTCAAGATTTTCTTTCATTATTGCCGTGGACTTTACCAACAATCCACTCATACCGATTGCATCAGGTTTATACTCATCCCACGCTTTTAAGATATTTTCCAGTGATTGTTTTATTCCAAGATTGTATACTTTATAACCATTATTTGTGAGAATGATATCGACAAGATTCTTTCCAATATCGTGAACATCACCCTTAACGGTAGCCAGAACCATTGAACCTTTGTTCGTCGCATCGCTCTTCTCCATAAATTTCTCAAGATGAGAGACTGCACTCTTCATTGTTTCTGCAGATTGCAGAACGAATGGCAATTGCATCTCACCACGTCCAAACAGGTCGCCGACGACTTTCATTCCCCCGAGAAGAATATCGTTGATAATGTGTAATGGCGTGTATTTCTTCATCGCTTCATCAAGATCAGTAGTAATATCCTGTCGATCTCCGTCAACGATTCGATTTTTGAGAATCTCTTCTATTGTTCCCGCCCTCTCTTTTTTCTCCGCTTTCATATCAGATTTTTTATCAGCGTAGAAAGCCATCAATTCGGTAAGAGGATCATAGACACATTGTTCTCCTTCAAATTTTCTTTCATCGAAGATCAACTGTTTGCATAATTCTCTTCCGCGATCATCAATCTTATAGAGAGGTTTAATTTTTTGAGCATTCACAATTGCCTGCGAAAGACCAGCCTCAATTGCATAATGCAGGAATACCGAATTGAGATCATGACGAATATGCGGTGATAGTCCAAAGGAAATATTGCTGACTCCAAGAACAAATCCAACCTCAGGCAACTCTTTCTTGATCATTTTGATCGCTTCGATCGTTTCAATACCTGCTTTACGGAATTCTTCATCGCCCGAACCAAGGGTGAATGTTAGTGTATCAAAAATGATATCGCTGGGATGCATTTCATATTTATTGACAACAATATCATAAATACGTTTTGCAATTTCGAATTTTTCTTTGGCTGTTTTCGCCATTCCACGTTCATCAATTGTCAGCGCAACAACTGCCGCACCGAACTTTTTACACAATGGAATAACTTTTTCTATTCGTTCTTCACCATCCTCAAGGTTGATAGAGTTCACGATCGCTTTTCCTGCACATAATTCCAATGCAGCTTCAATAACAGGAGCTTCAGTAGAATCAATCACCAACGGCAACGGGACTTGCGTGTTAAGACGCGAGACAAATTCTTTCATGTCTTTCACTTCATCACGTCCAACGTATGCAACACAGACATCAAGGACGTGCGCCCCCTCTTTTAATGCTTCTTTTGCCATTGCCACCATTCCATCATAATCTTCAGCCTGAAGCAGATCACGGAATTTTTTTGAACCGTTCGCATTTGTCCGTTCACCAACAATAAGCGGTGCAGGTTTCATTTCCATGGTAACACTGGAGTATAAACTTGAAACAGACGGCTGCGATTCAATAATTCTTTTCTTCGGCGCAATCCCGGAAAGAGCTTTAACAACTGCTTTTAAATGTTCGGGACGAGTCCCACAACAACCGCCGACAACATTCACGCCAAAATCATTTACGAAATGAGAAAGCCATTTTGCCATTTCATCCGGAGAAAGATGATAATGTGCAACACCGCCGACATTTTCCGGAAGTCCCGCGTTGGGAATACACGAAACGGGAATGCGGGAATTTTGTGTGAGATAACGAATATGCTCCGACATTTCTTTAGGTCCCGTTGCACAATTCATTCCAACAACAGAAATATCGTATGGGTCTAACGCTGTAAGAGCCGCAGCAACTTCCGTTCCCATTAACATCGTTCCCATAGTTTCAATCGTGATCGAAGCCATTACGGGAAGTTTGATCCGTTTGTCTTTGAAATATCCGAACGCGGCACCAAGTGCTGCTTTAATTTGAAGAACATCCTGACACGTTTCTACGATCAGCAGATCGGCTCCGCCTTCAACAAGCCCGGCAATCTGTTCGTAATATGTTTTTTCCATATCACGGAAAGAAATATGTCCGAGCGATGGAAGTTTTGTTGTTGGACCGATCGAACCGGCAACAAATCTTGGATGCGCGGCAGTCGAATATTCTTTCGCTACTTTTTTTGCTAACTCTGCACCTTTTTTACTAATCTCATACGCGCGATCCTGCAGATCATATTCCCCAAGCACCAAGGAGGATGAACCGAATGTATCGGTTTCAATAACATCAACTCCCGAAGCAAGAAAATCTGAATGTACCTTTTCAATCGCCGATGGTTTGGATATGAGAAGATATTCATTGCAGCCGTTCAAATGCTCGCCGCCGAAATCATCCGCTGTAAGATTTTGCGTTTGGATATTCGTTCCCATTGCACCATCAAACACAATGATCTTTTCGTTCAATACTTGTAAGAAATTTTTATTCATTTGTGGAAAGTTATAAGTCTTAAGTTAGAAGTAGTAAGTTATTGTTGCTCTACTTTTTGTTGAAAGGATATTAACATTCGTTTTGTTTCATTCGCCATACTATTTAATTTTTCATAATCTGTTTGAGTCATATAATTCAAATCTTTTGCAAGGAGAAGAAAATATTCAACTTCGCTGATCGAACCAATTGCAATTGCTAAAAAATGTGAAAATTCATTTTTGGATTTTCTACCGCATCCTTCGGCAATATTTGCAGCAACAGATGATGATGCTCTCCTAATTTGACTTGTTAGAGCAAACATCTCATCTTTTGGGAATTTTTTGGTAATTGCATACACATCTAATGTTAACTGATGTGCTTTTTCCCAAACCTTAAGTTTTTTGAAATCTTGCATAATAATGCCACTTATTACTTAAAACATATCACTGAAAACTGCTCCATAAAACGAAAAACCCCAACAGCATTTTTTGGGTTTGCGTCGGGGTACAATGAAGAATTGACCTTTCGACGCTTTAGCAATTTCCACATTGTGGTGGCTACACGTTCACCAAAAATCTTTTATAATTTTTAGAGAGATGCAGGTGGCGGGCAAGCTGTCGTTTTCAAATCGCCACTGTGACAATTTAAGAAAGGTTGCTATCAATTACAACAATTTGGAGTTTCTTACTGTTGCATTTCTTACTGTTACATTCAACTCAATTCCATCTTCTCATTATACCTAAAATAACAGTTTGCGTTTTGTTTCTTCAAATTCCTTCATCAAACGATCAACGACTTCTTTTGCACTTACTATATCGTGAATCAATCCGGAACTTTGTCCCATTTCCATCTCTCCTTCTTCCCAATTTCCTTCAAAAATTCCTTTCCTCTCGCGACCTTTAGCATGAAGTTCCATCATTCTCTCTTTTGTCATTCCTTTTTGTGTTTCCTCTTTCTGCACGAGAGCCATAAACGGATTTTTCACCGCACGCACAGGGAGAATATTCCGATAGGTTATGATGGTATCCCCATCAGCCGCTTCAACAATTTTTTGTTTATACACTTCATGTGCTGAAGATTCTATTGTTGCCGCAAAACGAGTCCCGATCTGAACTCCTTCTGCACCCAAAGCAAATGCAGCCATCATTCCTCGACCATCGGCAATTCCCCCGGCAGCAATCACCGGAATCTTAACGGTATCAACAATCTGTGGAACAAGTGCCATCGTTGTAATTTCATCAAGCCCATTATGTCCGCCTGCTTCAAATCCCTCTGCAACAATTGCATCACAGCCGCATTCTTCCGCTTTGAGTGCCTGCTTAACATTTGCAATAACGTGAACAACAATACTTCCCGATTTTTTAAATTTTTCTATATGACGACCAGGATGTCCGGCTGCAGTAAACACAATTTTTACTTTCTCTTCTTGAATAACCGCTATCAGATCATCGATATCACCGCGAAGCAGAGGAATGTTCACACCGAATGGTGCGGAAGTTGCAGAAGCAGTTTTTTGAATGTGTTCACGAAGCAGATCCGGTTTCATAGAACCAGCACCGATCAGCCCTAGAGCACCGGCATTGGAAACAGTGGAAGCCAATTTCCACCCTGAAACCCAAACCATTCCTGCCTGAACAATCGGAAAGTTAATCTTGAAGAGTTGTGTTACTCGATTTGTCATTACTAGATCAGTTCTTGCTGATAGGTCGTTCGACATTTTTGCGAATCTGTTCTTTATGGAAGGAGAACATATAGAATGTTATTCCGCTATTCATTGGAATGAATTTTACGATTTGATTTTCAGATTGCTGATTGTGCACCACAGAAACGATCTGCTCTTCTCCTGCTGTAAGAATCGAATTTCCTTTTGAATCACGCCGCATATCGTCACCCATCAGTTCAACAGGCATCTGCTCGTCACCTATTTTTACTCGGACAGATTCTTTTTTATCACTACCGATCAATACATCAACGTCAGCACCATTACTTGAGCAGATCAAATATCCATCAAGAGATTCACCTTCATAAACAATTGAATTGCGTGAAGCGCGCCAGATTCCGTGTGCATAGAATTTCCCTTCAACATAATAATGCGGATCTTCATACATCGAAGGAATCTCGGGACTATATCCTTCTGTATTCCCTAATGACCCGTGAAGATATCCTGTATAGATTTCAGAGGTTGATTGATCATTGAGGTGTTCGTTGTAGAAAGAATCTAACATTGGAAGCTCGCCAAAGAAACCTGCTTGACGCAGCAAATATTGGATTGACCTTTCTAATCGAGTTGCTGAAAAATAATGCTGTGCCACATCATATACATTTCCGGAAGCATCAACTAATGCGATCGATGGAAATTCTGATAAACGGAATGCATTTGCAATAAATCGTTCATTATCCGATACAACAGGAAATTGAATTTCATACTTTTTCAGCATCGCATTCACCGAACCCGGATCTTTTGCAAAAGAAAATTCAGGGGAATGGATTCCGATAAACTGTGCACCGAGAGGCGTATAGCGATGAAACCATTCATTGATGATAGGGAGCAACCGCAATGAAGAAGGAGAAGTATAGTCCCAAAACAACAATACAATCAATTGTCCCTGGAATTCACGAATCGTAATCGGTTCGGAATTGAACCAATGATCACCAAAAATTTCCGGTGCTTTGGTTGATTGATATGTTTGGTGTAATGCTTTCACAAAATAATATAGAGAATGAATAAAGAAAGAGCAATTGAACTACTTACCTTTCCCTTCTATAACGATAACAAATTCACCTTTACGCTCTTCTTTCTCAAATTTTGAAGTAAGTTGCGGTGCTGTTCCGTGAAAAATTTCTTCATCTGCCATTGTAAGATCGAACGATACACAAACTCGGCGGGAATCCCCAAATACTTCAGCAATATCCTTCATCAATGGAACTAGTCGATATGGAGTATCCATCAGAATAATTGCTCGAAGTTCTCTGCGCAATTGCTGTAATTCTGCAATGCGGCGCGGTCGTTTCGGTGACAACCATCCGTAGTACACAAATTGATCAATTGAAAATCCGGACACCGTCAGCGCCGGCATTAAGGATGATGCTCCGGGAATTGGTACTACTTTAATTCCCTCTTCGACTGCTTTGCGAACGAGTAATTGCCCGGGATCAGAAAATACAGGGGTTCCACAGTCTGAAACAATGGCAACATTTTTTCCATTCTTTAAGTGATCGAGAATAATAAATGTTGATGCAGCTTCGTTGTGTTCATTCAAACTTTCGACCGGTTTTTCAATTCCAAAATGACGGAGTAATCGACTTCCTTCTTTTCGTTCTTCATAGACGACAATATCAACATTCTTTAAAGTCTCTATGGCACGAAATGTCATGTCATTTAAATTACCGATCGGTGTTGCAACAAGATATAATTTCCCTGACATTGTTCCCTTAATAAATAATGATCGAGCTTTCTTTTTACGATTTCGCTTGTTTTATTTCTTTTCTCAAATTCATTTCCCATTCTTTAATTGATACAATGATGATTGCAGCAGCCGGAATTGAGATCAACATTCCAATAAAACCAAGAAAATACCCAAAAATAAAAATTGAAAAGATCAATACCACCGGATGCAATCCTATCTTTTCGCCAACAACTTTTGGTGTGATAATATACAATTCAACTATGTGAAGAAGGGAAAGAAATGCAACCGTTGTTATCACCGGTAATGCAAGTACACCCATACTAAGCGATGCAACAAAAGCAGAGACACTCAAAATTGTAAGGAATCCAAAATACGGCACAAAGAATAACAATCCAGAAAGAATTCCGAGAACAAGCGGATATTGAATTCCGATCAACCAAAGTCCGATTGAAACTGCAACCGTGTCAAAAATTGCAATGATCGTTGTTCCTCGTATGTAACGGCCAAGGATCTCATCAACACGATGATAGAATAAAATTGATTGTTCTCTTCTCTTTTTAGGGACCAACATCTTCAATCGATGGCGGACAAGAAAAAAATCCTTTAAAAGAAAAAAAGTTAAAAATGGAATGATTACAATATTCACTATTCCGGAAACAAGCACTTGCAACCCGCTGACGATGCCGAATGTTCCCTTTAAAATTCCTTTAAGGATATCTTCCACTCGCGGGGCAATTGTTGTTGTAAGCATTGTCCGGAGCTGTGTTTCAGAGATTCCGTATTTCTGAAATGCTTTAATAAAACGCCCATCGAGCACCCATTCAACGAATTGTGTGGAAATAGTTCCAATGGCAAGTAAAATTCCTTCAAACTGTCCCACGATATGAGGGAGCCCTATAATGATCAATAGAACAGCAATGGAAACACTAACCACAATTATGAACATTGCAGAACTCCATCGCGGAACTTTCCACGATGTTTCCAATTTTGTAACGATTGGATGAAGTAAATATGCCAAAAATAACGAAAGAACGAATGGCGAAAGAATGGTTTCAATCGTATAAAAAAACCATATAAAGAACAATAATCCGGAAAGGATCATAACATTCTTTGCCACTGTATTTTCGCGTAAAGGATATAATAAAAAAAGAATCGTTCCAAAGATCAAAAACGGTGAAACTAATGCTTGAAGTGAATAGAGAAGCAGCATCAGTAAAATAAGTCCGGTGGAAATTACAACAACCTCCAACGATGTTGGGACTGCGGGTTGAGATCCGTTTTCAATTGAAACATCAAGTTTAGATTCTATTTTTTGTTTTGGACGTGCCATATTTTTTTTATTTTATTTTTGTGAAATTCCGGTATGACCAAATCCACCGGTACCTCTTACTGTCTCAGAAAGTTGATCAGTTTCTATCCATTCAACACGTTCGTACTTTGCAATTACCATTTGTGCAATACGATCTCCCCGTTTAACAACAAAATCAGATTTGCCATAATTGGTAAAAACAATTTTGACTTCACCGCGATAATCCGAATCTATCGTTCCTGGAGAGTTCATCAATCCAATATTATGTTTTATCGCTAATCCGCTCCGCGGTCTGATTTGTGCTTCGTAACCAATTGGAATTTCCATAGAAAATCCGGTAGGGACAAGAAGTGTAACACCTACCATAACAGTTAGGTCTTGTTCAACTGCGGCATAAATATCCATTCCTGCTGATCCATTGGTTGCATATGTTGGAAGAGGAACATCATTCGTAATTTCAGAAATTCTATTGATGCGTATTTTAAGTGTAGTCATTATGAAGCTTCAAGTTTTGGTTTAAGTGATGTTTTAATGGTCTATAAACTGCTCAAATTTCGTCTATTTTAAGCGATTTTCAAAGAAAATAAATTGTTGCTACACAATTATTGACTTCCCCCCCCTTTTTTTGTTTATTTGAACTAAGAACTACTGCACTTCAACCAACGATTCATTTCACCTATGTCCACTTTCGACCACGATAATTTTGAAGATGATTTTGAAGGTGATTCTTCTCCTCGAAGGGATCGTAATGAGGAAATAGAGCGCTTTAAGGAGCTTCTTCGTCGCGGCGGCAGTGGTTTGAAAAGTATCGAAGCCCTGGAAGAAATCATCAGTTTTTATTTTGAAAAAGAAAAATACGACGAATCGTTGAATTTTGCGACCCAACTTGTAGAATTTGCCCCCTATTCTTCCGATGCGTGGATGAAAAAAGGAATGATCCTAAACAATCTTTTTCGTTATGATGAAGCATTGGAATGTTACAACCAAGCAATTTCGCTCAATCCAAATGACAGCGATCTATTTATCAATCGTGGAATTACGTTGGATAATTCTAATCGAAATGATGAAGCTCTTGCCGATTTTGAGAAGGCTCTGATTCTGAATCCTGCTGATACCGAAGCGTTACTGAATAAAGCGGTTATATTAGAGAAACTTGAACAATTTGGAGAAGCATTTGAGATTTTAACATTTTTAGTAAAAGAGTTTCCGGAAAATGCCGATGTTTGGTTTGAACTTGCTTTTTGCAATGATCTAATGGACAACATTCAGGAGTCTCTCGATTGTTATAACAAGCATATTGACTTGGAACCGTATAATTTTAACGCATGGTATAATAAGGGAATTGTACTCAATCGTTTGGGCCTTCTGGAGCAAGCGCTAGACAGTTATGATATGGCGTTGGCAATCAAAGAAAATTTTCCTGCCGCCTATTACAATAAGGGGAATGTATTTGCATTACAAGGTAAATTGAATGAAGCAATAGAATGCTATAAACAGACAATTCAACTTGAACCAAAAGATGTTCCGGCCCTTCATAATTTGGGAAATGCATACGAAGATCAGGAAAATTTCTCCGAGGCGATAAAATGCTTCACCCAAGCAATAAAATTAGATAATACGCACTATGAATCATTTTTTGGCCGCGGCAGTTGTTACGATGCCATGGAACAATATCGCAAAGCATTAACAGATTACAATCGTGCCATTGAATTGTTCCGCGAATATCCGGAATTATGGTATGCAAAAGCAGATGCAGAATTTAATTTAGGGAAATTTAAAGAGTGTCTCTTAAGTTATAAAATGGTCGTCCAGCTCGATCCAAACAATTATGAAGCCTGGTTTGATTATGGTGACACATTGTTCTTCATGGAATTCACCACCGAAGCATTGAAGGCGCTTCATAGATCGGTAGAATTAAATCCGACATTTGCCGATGCCCACTACAGTCTTGCAAAAACTCTATTCGCAATGGGAATGAAGTCGGAAGGAATAGAATCTCTCAAAAAATCAATTCTACTTAATCCCGAATTAGAACAAAAAATTGAGATCGATTTTAATAGTTTTTTTTCGACAAAAGACTTTAAAACCATATTGAGATAAGTGTTGTTAATTGTTCTCCATCACTAAAAAAACCTAATCCATTGATTAGGTTTTTTTATCATAGTAAATAAAGAGTATATTGCATTTATGAAACTGCCAAAATTCTCGGAACACCAGCGGCATATTGGTATTATCGGTAATACGATAGACCATACACTGTCACCGGCAATGCATTCCGCTGCATTCAAAAAATTGAATTTGGATTACGATTACGGCGTTATGGATGTTTCTCCAATCATGCTGCCAAATCTGATCGATTCGTTACGCACACTGAATTTTCGCGGGGCAAACGTAACAATTCCATTTAAAGAAAAGGTTATTCATTTGGTAGACGAGGTTTCTGAAGAAGCAAAGATGATCAGCGCAGTGAATACGATAGTCAATAATAATGGAAGGCTTGTCGGATATAATACTGACGCGCACGGAGTTTATATTTCACTCGCATATTATGCAGAAGAAATCAAGAACAATCACGTTGTAATATTCGGCGCAGGCGGTGCTGCGCGAGCTGCGATATATGCAGTAGCGAAATTCTTTGCACCAAAACGAATTATGATCGTAAACCGAACATTGGAAAATGCAACAGCAATTGCAGAAGAGTTTGGACCAAAGTTTAGATTGACTAAATTTTTCTCCACAAATGATCATGATGTAGCAGTTCGCGATATTAATGTTGCGTGTCTGCTCATCAACACAACTTCCGTTGGGATGAAACCGCTGGTCAACTTCCACCCGCTTCCGCCGAACACAGTCATTCAAAAGAATCAATTGGTGTTTGATATTGTTTATAATCCAATTGAAACGGCACTAATTAAAGTTGCTCATCATGCAGGTGCACGAACAATCAGCGGAATTGAAATGCTGCTTGGTCAAGGGGCAAAAGCCTTTGAATTATTTACTCATCATGAATTTCCGATTCATATTGCACGTGAAGTAGTATTGAAAGAACTGATGCAGATTAATGGGAACAATAAATGAACGATCTTCAAAAAAATATCAGCGATCTTCTCCGTTTAGCAGACAAAGAAATCAAGAACGAGAATCTTGTGCAGGCAATGGCATATATCAACAAGATATTTTCGATAGAACAAAAAAATGTATATGCAAAAGCATATCGAGAAAGAATAATTTCGCTCATGGAAGCCAAGGGTATTTCGCGGATCGATGCTGAACAACGAGCGTTTGAAGCGAAATTTATCGAACAAATTCCTGAACAGACCAAAGATATTCCTAAACAGAAAGAAGAAGAACCACACACCGCCACACCGATCATCGAACGAATTCCGCCAATCGATACCGTTCCAATAAAATGGAAATGGGTAGCGCAAGAAGAACACGTGAACAATAAACCCACAATTCAGAACAAGCCCCATTTAATCAAACGATCTATTGTTGCTTCCGAAGCGTACAAAACTTTGATGATGGAAATATGGAGCGATGGCGCAATTACGTCCGATGAACAAGCAAGAGTTGAATCAATGCGTGAGACATTCGCCATAACGCAGGATGAACATTCCGTGATCGAAAAAGATGTCCGGATGACATTATATCTGAATTCCATTAAAGTTGAGTGGCGTAAAGGTGTAACTAATTTTGACACATTGCGAAAGAAATTCCTCATTGCTGACCAGGAACAGATCAGTCTGGAGCCAAAGGTATTTCAGTTACTGCAATCCCTTCAATCCAATGGTTCTGTATTGCTGCTTGATGATGAAGTTCCATTCTTAACATTAATCAAAGGATTGCTAAGCGAAGGTGGCTATTATTGTTTTACGGCAACAACTGGTGAAGAAGGATTACAATTGCTTGATACAATGACACCAGACATCGTTATCTGCGATATCAATTTTACCAAACCCAACATGAGTGGTTTTGCCTTCTATGAAAAATTCCGATCAATTGATAAATTTCTTGCAACGCCATTTATTTTCCTTAGTGCGCTGGATCAAGATGTTCTTATTCGAACAGGAAAAAAACTTGGTGCTGACGATTATCTTTTAAAACCCATCGATACGGAAATGTTACTGGCAACTGTTGAAGGAAAACTTCGTCGATCAAGAGAACTACGACGAGCAAATTAGTGTACCATATTTACTATACTATTCTTTTATGAATGAATCTGCAAAATATATTATTGAACTACTTCGAAGTATTGACAAGATCATAAAAGCTGGAAACCTAGAAGAAGCAAAGAATCTTATTGAAAAGATTCTCGAGATCAATCCTAAGAATATCTACGCACGTGCATACAGTGAACGAATCTCATCACTGTTGATGGAAACAAAGGAAAAAACACCTGCTCCAGAGTCCACTTCCTCAAAGAGTCAAGTTCAAGAACAAATCATTTTTTCTTTACCCGCAGAGAAAGAAATTGAACAAGCTCCATTGGTACTTCACAGAAAGCTATCCGATGCAATTCTTGTAGCCTACAAAACTTTGTTAGATGAAGTTTGGAAGGATGGATTTGTAACACCGTTTGAACAAGAACGAATTATTGCAATGAGAACGTTTTTTGCTGTCTCACTGGAAGAACACGAATACTTTGAGCAAAACGCACGATTGACTTGTTTTCTGGGTGCAATAAAAAACGGTTGGGATAAAGGAATGCGCGACTTTTCAAACTTAAAGGAACAATTTCATCTTACGGACGAAGAAGATTCTATCCTACAACCAAAAGTTGAACGACTCATAAAGTCCCTTAAATCTAAAGGCGTAGTTCTTGTGTTGGATGACGATAAACATTTTTTGCTGCTCGTAGAACGAATATTAGAAAAAAACGGATACCATACATTAAATACTGCATCCGGCGAAGAAGCATTGGTATTGCTTGAACATTTTTCACCTGATCTTGTACTCTGCGATATTGCTTTCGGACATCAAAATATGAATGGATTTATGTTCTATGAAAGATTCCGATCCTTAGAACGCTTTGCCTCAACGCCGTTCATTTTTATTTCCGCCCTCAATCAAAAAGAACTGTTCCGTACCGGAAAGAAACTTGGAGTTGATGATTATTTAACCAAGCCAATCGATAATGAACTCTTACTAGCCGCTGTTGAAGGACGGTTACGTCGTGCGCGGGAGATGCGGCGCACGATTGATATTTAATTACGTTCTTTGGTCTTCACTATGAAAAAATTCTTTAACCGAGTCCGTTCTATCAGTTTCAATCTTGGACTTGTGGAACAAGCCCAGATCGTCGCTTCTACTGCCGTTATCGTAATGATGGTAACGATCATTACAGCTAATATTATAATCCAAAAAGAAGTAGGAATACTCGATTTCATTAGCATCCTTACTGCAGGTACCATTGGTTTTGCAAGCGTGTATTTTTCATTAAAATATGGGCAGCAATTGGAAGAACAACGCCGCGAACTTGAAGCACTCAATACCGTAGCACAAGTTGTTAACAAATCAATAAACCTCAATTACATCTTCAGCAATGCACTTCAAAATGTCGCAAGAATATTGAATACTGAGTTTGGATGGCTTTACGTTCTTCACGGTGATACGTTAGAATTAAAAAAAACCTTTGGTGCAGAGTTTGGATTTTTTTCAGAGAAAATGTTATCCAGTAAAATATTTTTAGAGTGGACCAAAGAGATTCGTACGAACATGGAAACAAAGTCCGCCGAGGGAATTGTCTTTCATAACAATCTTCAATTATTGAATATCGTTTCGTGGGTATCAGTTCCGTTAAAAGTCGCCGATAAAACGGAAGGGATATTACTCCTTGCAAGTGAAACAAAAGGATTTTTTCCTGAACGAAAAGTAAGTTTGATTGCAGCATTCAGCAATCAGATAAGTGTCGCATTGAACAATGCCCATCTATTCGATAAACTTACGGAGTCAGAAAAACGATACGCCGATCTTTTTGAACATTCTCCGGACATGTACCATTTAGTAGACAATAACGGAATGATCGTAAATTGTAACTTAACGGAATCTCAGACATTGGGTTATACAAAACCCGAGATCATTGGTAAACATTTAACATTTCTCTACCCAATAGAAATGCACACAGATATCAATGAACTCCTTAAAAATTCATTTACTGGGAATAAAGAGATTCGCGGCAGCGAAGAGCAGATGGTAACTCAAGCGGGCAAGTTGATTGATGTTTCAGTCAGTACATCATTAGTATTCAATGAGAATAATAATCCATTATTGATGCGTTGTGTTGTTCGTGATATTACGGAGCAGAAATTGCTCGAAAATAAAATCATGCAAGCACAAAAAATCGACAGTATCGGTAATCTTGCCGGTGGAATTGCACATGATTTCAACAATATCCTTACATCAATTATGGGTGCATCATCGATCATGCGACGACGCATGAAGCCAAACAATCAAATGTATCCATTCGTTGATATCATTGAAACTGCGTCAACGCGAGGGAAATCTTTAACAAAGCAATTGCTAACATTTGCGAGAAGAACTCCAATCGAATTCCATCCAATAAATCTTAATGCAATTATTGATGAAACACTTCGTATTTTTGAACCAAGTGCAAATTCTGTTGTAGACATTGTGCGGAATTTTTCCAAAGTGCCCGCCATTATTAATGGAGATGAAGGTCAGATACAGCAAGCAATTTTAAATCTACTAATTAATGCCCGTGACGCAATGCCTTTAGGCGGTAAGTTGGAAATTCAAACAGTCGTTGATATTAAAAAAGAAAAAACTGTTGAAGTAAATGTCACCGATTCGGGAACTGGAATGTCAAAAGAAGTGCAACAGCAAATTTTTGTTCCATTCTTTTCCACAAAAGGGCAAAGCAAAGGTACCGGGTTAGGACTCTCCGTTGTCTATGGAGTTATGAAATCACATAATGGTACTGTTTCATTCAAAAGTGAAGTTGGTAAAGGAACTTCTTTTACTCTTTCCTTCTCTCTCTATGACAAGATTCCTTTGGAAATGTTCATTACTCCAGGCAAAGATATTGTCGGGGGCAAAGAGTCCGTTTTGGTAGTTGATGATGAAGAGTTCATTCGACAAACATTGAGTACAATGCTTAGTGATCTTGGGTATTCGGTGACATCTGCTGCGGGGGGAAAAGAGGCAATCAGTATTCTTTTGCACAAGAATGATTTCGATTTGGTGATCCTTGATATGAACATGCCGCAAATCGGCGGGAAAAAAGTATTCCAAAAACTTAAGTCATTAAAACTGCCGTGCAAAGTTATTATTTCAAGCGGGTACAGCGATGCGATCCTTGAAGAAAAGAAGTTTACCAAGAACATCGATGGATTTCTGCAAAAGCCATACAAAATGGAAGAATTAGCAAAGAAAATTCGTGAAGTGCTAGATGTATAGTGGTACTATTTAATATTGTTTCTTGTAGCCAACTTCTTTTTTTTTTACCTTATATACACAACTCAACAGTTATACAATTTAAAATACATGAACTCATTCTCCGACGATCTAAAAAATGCACGTGAATCTAAAAATATCACGCTCGCTGATATCTCAAAGCTCACCCGCATCAGCAATAAATATTTACAAGCAATAGAACAAGGTACATTCGACGTTCTCCCCCAAACATATGTTCGCGCTTTCATCAAAGCATACGCCGAAGCGATTGGCTTAAACGCGGCTGAAGTGATGCATAAATACGATATCCAAAGTACGCCCGAACATAAACAAGAGACTGCTGCTTCCACCGATGATATTCGTCTTTATCTTAAACCGGAAAAAGTCGACGAAGATCTAAAGCAGAACCGTCGTTCACGTGTTCGGATCTTTGGAATTACTGCCGTTCTCATCGTTGCGACTATATCATTTTATCTTTTGAATTATTTTGAGACACTCACTCCAAATAAACCAGTTAAAGAGACATCGTTTCAAGAGGTCGTTAAGAGTCAAGAAAAGATTAAAATTAAAGCAATTGTTGATTCAGTTGATACGACCACTGTCATAAGAATTATACCTCCAAAAATTGATTCTTTGCTATTGCGCATTGTCTCGAGTGATTCAGTTTGGATCACCATTATTCGTGATTCACTTCCTCCACGAAGCGGATATATGTTAAGCGGACGGTACAGAACATACGTAGCAAAAAAATCTTTCTACATTTCACTCAGTGACGGCGGGATTGTTAAATTAATATTGAACGGCGTGGAACTTCCTTCACTTGGCGAAAAAGGAAAACGCATTCGGAATCTCAAGATCAGCGCAGATAATATTCTCAAAAAATAATGGGGACCGCCGGACCAGTTCAAAAACAAATCGAAAAACTTCGTGTTGCGATACTCGACCACGATTATAAATATTACGTCCTCTCCCAACCCTCAATTTCGGACTTTGAATACGACCAATTGATGGAACAACTGATAACGCTGGAGAAACAACATCCGGAGTTGATCACCCCTGATTCTCCTTCACAGCGTGTAAGCGGAGAGCCGACCAAAGAATTTCCATCCGTAATACACGAAGTTCCAATGTTGTCTCTTTCAAATACGTATAGTGAGCAAGAGTTGTTGGATTTTGATGAACGTGTGAGAGATATACTCGGTAATCAATCATATCGTTTTGTAGCTGAATTAAAGATCGATGGTGTTGCCATCAGTTTATTGTACAAAAATGGAATTTTTGTTCGCGGTGCAACGCGTGGTGATGGAACACAAGGTGATGATATTTCGGCGAACCTGAAAACGATACGATCAATCCCATTGCGTATTGAGGGTGGCAAAGGATTACCGAAATCTTTTGAAGTCCGCGGCGAGATCTATATGACCAAAAAAGATTTTACTGCGATGAACAAAAAACAAAACGAACTTGGTGAAAAAACATTCGTTAATGCTCGAAATACAACTTCCGGAACATTAAAATTACAGGATCCAAAGATTGTAGCACGGCGAAAATTGAATATGTTCACTTATTTCCTACGCACGAATGACCTTCCTTTAAAAAGTCATTTTGATAATCTCCTTATATTGAAAAGGCTCGGATTTGTTGTCAATGAAAATGCCAAAGTCTGCAATTCAATTTCCGATGTAAAAGAATTCTGCGATCTTTGGGACACAAAACGTTCTTCCCTTCCATACGATATCGACGGCATTGTTATAAAAGTTGATGCAATTCAGCATCAAGAAGAACTTGGCTCGGTTGCAAAATCTCCAAAATGGGCTATTGCATACAAGTATCCTGCACAACAAATGGAAACCACACTGAAAGATATTACTCTTCAAGTTGGTCGTGTTGGTACAATTACACCGGTTGCTGAATTAGAACCAGTATTTGTTGGAGGATCAACAGTTAGCAGAGCGACATTACATAACGAAGATTTTATAAAAGAGTTAGATGTTCGAATTGGTGATTCGGTATTTGTTGAGAAAGGTGGCGATGTTATTCCGAAAGTAGCAGGCGTAAATATAAAAAAGCGTAAAAGTAATTCAATACTGTATAAATTCCCGACTAAATGTCCGGAGTGCAATTCAAAAATCTTCCGTCCCGAAGGTGAATCGGCATATTATTGCGAGAATTTTGAATGTCCGGCACAAGTTCGTGGGCGACTCGAACATTTCGCACAACGTCGTGCTATGAACATTGAAGGACTTGGTGAAGCAATTATTGATCTTCTTGTCAATGAAAATTTGATTCACAATGTTGCCGATATTTACTCGCTGAAAAAAGAACAAATTGCTGCGCTTGAACGGATGGGAGAAAAAAGTGCGCAAAATCTTTTGGACGGAATTGAAATTAGCAAAAATCTTCCATTCAACAGAGTGCTGTTTGGTTTAGGTATCCGTTTTGTTGGCGAAGGAGTTGCCAAATTACTTGCCGGTAATTTTTCATCTGTTACTGATTTGAAAAATGCTCCTCAAGCAACCTTGGAAAATATTGACGGTATCGGACCGCGAATTGCTGAGAGTATCGTTCGGTTCTTTAAGGATAAACATTCTCTGCAACTCGTTGAGCGCTTGACAAAATTCGGACTGCAATTAAAATCAGAAAAGAAATTTTCTACCATCAGTTCTCCCATTGCCGGAATGACATTTGTCCTGACAGGCGGATTGGTGACGATGAGCCGAGATGAAGCAAAAGAAAAAATTGAATCACTTGGCGGCAAATCAGTATCGAGCGTTAGTAAAAAAACAGATTTTGTTATCGTAGGAAATGATGCCGGTTCAAAATTCCAAAAGGCGATCGAACTTGGCGTGAAGACCATAAACGAGAAAGAATTTCTGGATTTGATAAAATAATTCAAAAACCAATTGAAACGTGGATTTTTCTTTTCTTGAAATTCATCAAAACCTTTTGCACCTTACAACCAGTATTAATTGAGTTCATATTATGTTTGAAGAAAAACGTCGGAAATTCGGGCTTATTCTTACCCGGTTGATATCGCAGGCAAAAGAGGCGAAACCAATGTCATTCTCCAATTCATTTTCGAATGCAAAAACAGCATTGGTCATCATCCCTGAGAATTCCGAACAGCGTTCAGTCGTTTCTCAAATGATTATCTCACTGCAAAACAAATTTCAAGGAAATAAACTGACCTTTGTAGTGAATGAAGCGAATAGGAATTTTTCTACAACGTTGAATCGATCCAATGTAACTACAATAAAGAATGAGCATCTTAATTTTTTCTTTCTCCCAAAGAAAACTGAAATGGCTTATCTTCTGAATCAGAAATTCGATATTATTCTCGATTTAAATTTTTCTCTTGTTCCATCAGCGGCATATTTATGCAGACAAATTAAAGCACCATTAAAAGTTGGATTTTCACAGGACCATGCAGACGCATATTATAATTTTCAATTCAAATCTGCACCAAACCGTAATGCAAAGACCAAATACGAACAATTATTTAAGACTCTATCCATGTTTTAGTCATTACAGGAGAATTTATGAAATTTGATGTTACAAAAAATGGCAGTACGGCAGTACTTACTCTGAAAGAGCGAAAATTGGATGTTTCCGTATCACCTGAATTAAAAGGTGAATTTATTCTTCTTTGTAGGCCAACATTAAAATCTCTTATCCTCGACCTTTCAACGGTTGAATTCTGTGATAGCAGCGGGTTAAGTGCACTTCTTATTGCTGACCGCCTAATGCGCGAACACAAAGGTGTTATAAAACTTGTGGGTGTACATAAAAAAGTTCTTTCTCTGCTCAAAATATCACAATTGGATAAAGTGTTTCCAATATTCGATACAATTGCAAAAGCACAAAAAGACTGAAGCAATTTTGCTGATAATATTTTCTTTGGTTTTATCCAATCAATCCGAAACTGTTCAATGCATTTATTAATCGCTAGAACAGAAAACATTCGGTTTATTATAACAAATATCTTATGGGATTCACCCAACTCGACTACATCATTGTTGTAACATATCTCACCGCCGTCACACTAATTGGTGCTTACATCGGAAGGAAACAAAAAACTTCACGTGATTATTTTCTCGGTGGGAAGGAAATGTCATGGTGGTCGGTCGGTTTTTCAATTGTTGCAAGCGAAACAAGCACACTTACATTCATCAGCATTCCAGGACTCGCGTATAAAAGCGATATGCATTTCCTTCAACTCGCTGTGGGATATTTCATCGGACGTTTATTGGTCAGTATAATTTTTATTCCTGCTTATTACAACGGTGATCTTGAAACTGCTTATGATTTTCTTGGCAAACGATTTGGAATGTCGTTACGGAAATTCACTTCTTCGGTATTCATTGTTACAAGGGTTCTTGCTTCCGGAGTAAGATTGTTTGCCACAGCGATTCCCGTACACCTCATTACCGGATATGAATATAGTACAAGTATCTTTATCATTGGAATATTCACATTGATCTATACTTACGTAGGCGGGTTGAAAGCTGTTGTCGCCATGGATGTTGTACAGATGTTCATTTACCTTGTCGGTGCATTTGCTGCAATGATGCTGATCCTAAATCATTTGCCCAATGGATGGAGTGATGTCGTTTCCGTTGCATCGATGGACGGCACAAATAAATTCTCGATCATTAATTTTGGAAATGGAAATTCCATCAGTGATTTTCTCTCGTCACCATACACAATATTCGGTGGGATAATTGGAGGAACATTCCTTTCCATGGCATCGCATGGGACTGATCAATTACTTGTTCAACGATTGCTCGGATGCAAAACAAAATGGGACAGTCAGAAAGCGTTGATGCTCGACGCTTCGATCATTGTTCTACAGTTTGCATTCTTCCTTATTTTAGGATTGTGTCTATTTGCTTTTTATAACGGTGCTTCTCTGCAGCAACTCGGGTTATCGTCATCAGACGAAATATTTCCGAAATTCATTGTTGAAAATCTCCCTACCGGTTTAGCAGGACTTGTTGTTGCGGGCGTTCTTGCTTCAGCAATGGGAACATTGTCATCTTCAATAAGTTCATTGGCTTCGTCAACCTTTTTGGATCTGTTCAAATTCACAGCGCGAGGAAAGAACCTCGATGAGAAAAGCGAAGTGAAATGGTCAAAACGATTCACGTTGCTTTGGGGATTTATTCTTATCGGCGGTGCAATGCTTTTTACTGACACGAAAAACCCTGTAGTGGAGATCGGATTGAAAATTGCATCATTCACGTATGGTGGATTACTTGGAACATTCTTTCTCGGATTGTTATTCAAACGAACAAATCAATTTGATGCATATTGCGGTTTTATTGCAGGCATTATTTCTATGATCATTGTTCTCTCAATTACAAAGATCGATTTCACCTGGCATACATTAATAGGTTGTGGCGCTACAATCGCGGTTGGAAATTTGTCTAGTTATGTTAGGAAATTTTACAACCAACAAAAAATCAATACTTAAAAGTGCTGATGTATTCTTGGTGACCGTCTCAAGAAATTCATTCGTACCATGGTATAGGTCGAAGATTCGTTGAACGTGCATCCATTTAGAATAGATTCCCGATAAAAAACATTCAGGAATAATGCGGCAAGATGCGGGGAATTAATCCAATTTGAAATTCAACATAAGGATCTAGGTTTATGGATAAGTTTGTTGTTAAAGGCGGAAAGAAATTAAATGGAACAATCTCCATTAGCGGAGCGAAGAATGCAACACTTGCATTAATGCCGGCTACATTGCTCGCCAGCGGGAAATATCAGCTTCACAACACCCCAAATCTGCGTGATGTTGTTACGATGTCTAAATTGCTTCAGACAATGGGAGTAACATTCGAACGAAATGAAAAAACTCTTGAAGTGAATACATTTCGAGTGAATAAATTTGAAGCACCGTATGAGCATGTTAAAAAAATGCGTGCATCAATTTATGTTCTTGGTCCATTGCTCGCACGATATGGACAAGCAAAAGTCTCTCTTCCCGGCGGATGTGCCTGGGGTCCGCGCCCTGTCGATCTTCATATTGAAGGAATGAAAAAATTAGGAGCAAAAATAGAACTCGTGCGAGGTTATATTCACGCAAAAGCAAAACGACTAAAAGGAGCACGTATTTCTTTCAACATCTCAAGTGTTGGTGCCACTGGCAATATATTAATGGCAGCAGTACTGGCAAAAGGAACTACTCGTCTTGAAAATGCAGCAATGGAACCCGAGATAACAAATCTTGTTGAAATGTTGATTGCGATGGGAGCAAAGATTAATGGAATAGGTACAACAACATTAGAGATAGAAGGGGTTGAAGAACTTCATCCTGCAAATGTTGAAACGATTCCGGACAGGATCGAAGCAGGAACGATGTTGATAGCCGGCGCAATGTGCGGCGGTAAAATTACAATTGAAAATGTCATACCGGAACATTTTTCAGCCGTTACTGCTCGGCTTGAAGATGCAGGTGTAAAATTATCGATCGGAAAATCTTCAATTGAAGTAACAGCACCAAAATCAATTAAGCCTGTTGATATAACAACTGGTGTTTATCCTGGATTCCCAACAGATATGCAGGCACAGTGGATCTCGTTAATGACAATTGCAAAAGGAACTTCCACTGTTACCGATACGATTTATCATGATCGATTTGCACACGTCCCTGAAATTGCCCGACTTGGTGCAAACATTGAAATGAAGGACAATGCTGCAATTATCCGCGGTGTTAAGAAACTTTACGGTACTAAAGTAATGTCAACTGATCTTCGTGCTTCTGCAGCACTGATACTTGCGGCTTTAAAAGCCGAAGGAGAGACCGAGGTGTTGCGTGTTTATCATCTAGACCGCGGTTATGAAACAATCGAAAAGAAACTCTCTTCACTTGGTGCTTCAATCATTCGTGTAGCCAGTGAAGAGTTCTAAATATTTTTTATGAATAGTGAAATATTGTTTAACAAAAAAGGGAGGTGAATTACTTCATCTCCCTTTTTTTTATATTTACAAGGCAACCGCTATCTCGGTTTTGGAACTTTCAGGTAAAATGTTGAGCCTTTTCCTTCAATACTTTCAAACGACAATTCTCCGCCATTAAGTTTTGCAAGGTGAAATGCTATGAACAATCCAAGACCGGACCCTTGTTGTTCATGTTTTTCTCGATCGATCTGTCCGAACTTTTGAAATACAACCGATTTCTTATCTTCCGCAATACCGGTACCATTATCACTTACAGAAAACTTGAATGAATCGTTTTCATTTAGACCCACAGTTACAACACCACAAGGATGTGAGAATTTGACAGCGTTATCGATCAGGCGCCGGAGAATGTTCTCAACATGCGCCGCAAACATAAATACTGAAATGGTTGCATCGGGAATGGTATTCTTGATGGTAATAGCCTGATGGGAACAATTATATTCTAAATCTCCTATTACTCGATTAACGATTTGATGAGGATTGATCCGAGAATTAAGGACTTCCATTTCTCTGGTAATCTCACCCGATTCAATTTTTGTTACCGTTAAAAAATCATCGACCATTATATTCAATCGTTTACTGCTGTTTTGAAGCATCTGCAAAAAATCGGTCAACTCTTTCGGTGAAAATTCATTTTGAGTATCGGCCAGCATCTCCGTTGCACCAAGAATGGAGGTCAATGGCGTTCGCATTTCATGAGTAATCAATCGGAAGATCTCATTTTTCATCTTTTCAGTTTGAAAATTCACTGCCTTATTCAACTGATCTTTTCGTTTCAATTTCCCGCGTATCGATGAAAGTAACAGATGAAAGTCCACCGGTTTGGTAAGATAATCATCGCTTCCAATTTCTTTACCGACCAAGATACTTTCAGGATCGCTATGAGCAGTTAAAAATAAAAAAGGAACTTGTTGAAGATGCGGTAACGAACGCACGTGAGCAAAAAAATCAAATCCATTTTTCCCCGGCATCGTAATATCCGAAATGATCAGATCCGGAGTGATCGTAGTAAGATGTTCAATTCCCTTGTCTACGTTCTTTGCAGTCAATACTGTAAATCCTTCCGCTTCAAGAACAGAGCCGACGATATCGATTAAACTCTCTTCATCATCAACCATTAAAATGATCTGTTTTACTTCACTCATGATTTTTCCGTAATGGTGTGTATCACATCCAACATCTTTGTGTGGATCAAGCCGTTTGATGCAAGAGTATTGGGATTGTAAATAATATCGTTAGCATCGTTTACAAAATTTGTAACAATACCGCCTGCTTCTTTAACAAGAAGAACTCCAGCTGCTTTATCCCATGGATGTAAATAAACTTCCCAATATCCATCGAATCGACCGCACGCAACATAAGCAAGGTCTATTGCTGCGGATCCCAAACGGCGAACTCCCTGCGCCTTTGGGAGAAAATTATTGAAATGTTCAATTACACTTTGTGGATTTTCATTTACGTTGTAAGGGAAACCAGTGACGAGCAGAGAATTGATAAGTGAATCTGTCTTAGTGACAGAGATTTTTTTACCATTCAAAAATGCTCCCTTCCCTTTTTCGGCAGTGAATAATTCGTCTCGATTCGGATCGTAAATTACACCGGCAACAATTTCATTTTTATGTTCAATTCCTATGGTTACGCAAAAGATCGGCAGACCGTGAGTATAATTAGTCGTTCCATCAAGCGGATCAATAATCCATCGATATTCTGACTTCTGATCCTGAGCTCCCCCTTCTTCTCCTAAAATTGCATGGTCGGGATAATGCTGCAGAATTTTTTTAATAATGAGTTTTTCAGATTGCTTATCAATTTCTGTTACAAGATTTGTTTCTTGACCGATCTTCCGTTCAATATTTTTAATGTTACCAACATTTTCAAGAAGAAATTTCCCGGATTCAAGTGCTGCTTCAATTGCTATGTTTATCATACTGCTAATAGTAATAAAAATAAATTTGAAAAATGGATATTATTTTGATTCAAAATAAAGAAATATTCCCGGCTGTTCAATCTAATTTACTATCTATTAATAGCATTAATATTGATTAGTAAGACAGTTCGTTCTATATTTGTGTATTCCATAAGCTATCAATACCTTATGACTGAATTACAATATCGCGAACTTATCAACAGAAGCGTAGATTCTCAACTGAACTTCCGGAATCAGTGGGGTCAATTTGCACCCGATTCATCTCTTTTTATCGAACAATCGAAGGTCGAATCGATCCTCGGAACATTAGTGGAACGTCTCCAAAATAATTATCCATTCTTTCATCCTTCATATGCCGGACAAATGATCAAACCGCCGCATCCAATTGCTATTGCAGCATATTTGATGGCTTTGCAGATCAATCCAAATAACCATGCATTGGATGGAGGCCCGGCGACTGCAAAGATGGAAATAGAAGCAGTGAAACAGATTGCAGAGATGTTTGGCTATACTAATCATCTCGGCCATCTTACTTCCAGCGGTACAATTGCAAATCTTGAAGCACTGTGGGTTGCCCGTTCAATTCATCCTTCAAAATCGATTGCATTTTCTGCACATGCGCATTACACACACAAAAGAATGTGTGAGGTCATTCAAACAGATTCGCAAGAAATAGACTATGGTAATCTTGAATTGCTAGAAACTGAATTAAAAAAAGGAACAATCGGAACTCTTGTTGTAACAATTGGGACAACAGGAATTGGTGCAGTTGAACCATTGCATATGATCCTTCCACTATCAAAAAAATATGGTGTGAGAGTTCATGCAGACTGTGCCTACGGCGGTTTCTTTACTCTGCTTGCAAAGGATGAAGACCCTATTGTTTCACCCGAACCGTTCCTTTCAATAAAAGATTGTGACAGCATCGTCATCGATCCACACAAGCACGGATTACAACCATACGGTTGCGGTTGTGTTCTCTTCAATGACATCAATGTTGGTAAATTCTATAAACACGATTCTCCTTACACCTATTTTACTTCCAAAGATTTGCATTTAGGTGAAATTTCTTTAGAGTGTTCCCGTGCTGGCGCATCAGCAGCAGCACTCTGGGCAACTCTACAAGCTTTTCCTTTGCAATCAAACAATGGTTTCGGAACTATCTTAAAGAAAACACGACGAGCAGCATTAAAATGGAGTGAATTGATTTCTTCCAATTCATCACTTATCAAATTCGCCGAACCTGATCTTGACATCGTAATTTTTTTACCTAGAACAAACCCATTCTCTGCTTCAAATGTTTCTCTGATAACCGAAAAAATATTTTCCACTGGTATGAATCATCCCAATTCACCATTTTATCTCGCAACATTGGCCGTAAATTCCTCCATAATAAAAAAACGGCATCCAACATTCATTCCGGATTCCCCCGTCACCAAAGTGTTACGCAGTGTATTAATGAAACCGGAACATGAACTATTTGTTCCTGAGTTATTCAACAATATTTCTACAATTGCAGAATCATTGATCTAATGTGGAACATTTTTCAGAATCTCGGCGTTACCAATTCAGAACTGAATAATCATTGAAAGGTTTATGAAACTATTTTTAAGTGTATTCGCTCTATTAACATTAACTGTGGTTGCTCAAGAAGTAGAGCAAAAACAGACCGGTTTTTTAAATGGGACAGTGGTGAACTCTTCTACGAAGGAACCAATTGTTAGTGTAACAATTGTGATTCAAGGAACAAAAACAGGCGCGGTAACAGATATTGAAGGTAATTTTGTTATAAAAAATGTTCCAGTCGGAACCTACAATGTACGTGCAAGTGCTCTTGGATTTCTACCAATGGTCAAGACCGACATTGTTGTTTCTGTTGGAAAACCTGCCCATGTTCATTTTGAAATGATGGAGTCGTCGGTAGAACTTGAAGGTATTACAATAACAACAGAATATTTTCAAAGATCTCCGGATGCTCCGATTAGTGCTCAGACACTCGGCGCAGAAGAAATACGGCGCCTGCCCGGCGGATTGGAAGATGTTGTCCGTGCTATTTCAATTCTTCCAGGAGTCGCACAGGTGCAAAACGGCAGGAATGATCTTATTGTTCGCGGCGGCGCTCCATCGGAAAATCTCTTTGTTATTGATAACATTGAAGTTTCCAATATCAATCATTTTGGAACACAAGGTGCAAGCGGCGGACCTCTGAGTTACGTCAATCTAGATTTTGTGAATGAAACGACATTTAAAACCGGTGGATTCGGTGCAAAATACGGTGATAAGCTTTCTTCAGTTCTAACAATCGAATTGAAGGATGGAAGAACAGATCGGCTCGGCGGGAAAGCGACAATTTCTGCTTCTCAATTCGGTTTAAATCTTGAAGGACCAACAAATGAGAATGGTTCATTTCTTTTCTCAGCTCGACGCAGTTATCTTGATTTTATTTTTAAAGCTGCCGGATTCGGATTCGTTCCGGAGTATTGGGATTTCTTGGGAAAAGTGAATTACAAACTTTCACCAAAAGATCAGTTGAATGTTCTGGGAGTTGTTGCACTTGATAATGTTAAACTGTTTAATGATACAGACGACAAAAAATTTTCGAACTCCCGGATCCTTGCTAGTGACCAAATACAATTTCTTGGCGGCGTCTCTTGGAGGCATTTGCTCGATCATGGTTTTTCAAACGTGACATTCAGTCAAACCTATAATGGATATAGTTTTATCCAGAATGATAGTCTGCTTAATCCAATCTTTAAAAGTTCTTCAGACGAATATGAAACATCGCTTCGAACGGACGTTGTTGTTCAATTTAGTAAAGAATCGGAATTTTCATTTGGTGGACTTGCAAAATTTATTGATTTCAGGTCGAATATTATTTTACCTACACCATTTTGGACGAATTTTGGACAACAACTTACCGTAAATGCAACACTCGATACCACTGCAATAAAATCAGCTGGGTATGCTCAACTTTCACAAACCATTTCTAATAACATCCGTTTAACGATCGGTGGACGATTAGATTATTTCAATTTGATCAAAAATCCAATTTCATTTTCTCCGCGATTCTCTCTTTCGTATGCTGCGTCATCAGTGTTAACCTTAACAACAAGCATCGGTAAGTATCATCAGGCACCTTCATATATTTGGCTGGTAGCAAATCCAGCCAATAGAAATCTTAATTATGTTACGGTAGATCAGTATGTTGCAGGAATAGAATACCTTCTGCGTTCTGACGTGAAAGTTAGTCTTGAAGGTTACATCAAAAACTATTCTGATTATCCTGCAAGCGTAACACGTCCATATCTTGTTCTTGCAAATACCGGTGCCGGTTTTGGCGGCTCGCAGGATGGTTATGCATCATTTGGACTTGATCCATTGGTGAGCGAAGGAAATGGTAATGCGCGAGGACTTGAGCTATTCTTACAAAAAAAATTATCGGAAGTTCCTTGTTATGGTCTTGTAAGCATTAGTTGGAATGAAACAAAATTCACTGCATTAGATGGCATTTCACGAGCAAGTGCATATGATCAGCGATGGATCATTAATCTTGGCGGTGGATATATTTTGAATGAATTGTGGGAGTTCAGCGGAAAATTTAGATTTGCAACCGGCAGACCGTACACACCTTACAATGCCAATGGAACACAAATTGTGAGCGCATACAACTCATCCCGCATTGGAGCCAATCACAGTTTAGATGTTCGTGTTGACCGCCGCTGGAACTTTGAACGATGGAACTTGATCACATATATTGACATTCAAAACATTTATAACCGCAAGGCAATCGATATTCCTATATTTGACGAACGAACAAAAGTAGTTAAACAACCTTCGGGAGGAATTGCATTATTGCCATCAATAGGAGTAAGTGCAGAATTTTAAATACGAATATATCTAATATTGTTAAGGATAATTAAGCGCCCTAAATTCCTCAAAGACTTTAGGGCGTTGCTATTTCACAAATCTAATGTTACTTCATCAATATAAATTTTTTCGTTTCAGAATATTTTCCGCTTTGAAGTGTATAGAAATATACGCCACTCGAAAGTTTTGATGCACTGAATTTCACAGAATATATTCCAGCTTTTTGTTGTTCGTTCACAAGTATCGCAATTTCTCTTCCCGAAACATCGTACACTCTTAATGTTACATTCTGGAGCGAATGACCGTCCGTTTCTGCGGGAATTGAATACGATATTGTCGTTGATGGATTAAACGGATTCGGATAATTTTGGGAAAGTGAATATTCAAACGGAACATTTGCATTTTCTGCAAAAACTAATGCCGGTTTCTGAATAGAAAGTTTTCGTTGATACACACCGTTTCCGAATGTTGCCGCGCGCAATCTTCGATCAACACGAGAAATGGATACATCGATAATCATTGCATAAGGCATACCGTCAAACCACGGTTCCCATATTTTTCCGCCGTCGAGCGTACGATAAACACCAAGGTCGGTTCCAACATAGATGACGTTCCCATCAACGGGATCTACACAAACGGATTGCGTTGGTAAATCCGGAAGATTTGCGGAAATATCATTCCATGTCTTTCCAGCATCAGTTGATTTAAAAACATGTGAAGTTCCATATCCCGAAAATGTTACAAACGCAATCTTACTGTTAGACGGATTGAATGCAATATCTGTTGGATAACGATTGGGAATTGCCGACGCTGTTTTTGTCCAAAGTGATCCACCATTGGTAGAATAAAATATTTCAAAGATAGGATTTGTCCTCTGTCCGGTTGCGGCAATAACAGTATCGGAGTTACCATAACTTACATCGAGACATGAAATATTTGTTCCATTTAAGACAGTATTGCTATTTGTTGCAAACCAATTTGTACCACCATTAGTCGATTTAAATAATTTTTTTGCACCGGCATATAATACATTACCATTACTCGGTGAAACAACGAATGGAGCAATGAAATTTGAAGAATCTGCATTTGATGTTAATATTCCAGTCCATGATACTCCTCCATTCGTAGATTTCGAGATATCCAAATAGACATATTCTTCATACATGATATTTTTGTTGACAGGGTCAATTGCACTCCATCCCCCGTCGCCACCGTAAACTTTATTCCACGAATTTTTACCTTCCCACTTCACCGATCCATTGTCTTGCAAACCACCCAGAGCAATCAATGAATCTGTCATTGCATTTGCAAATCCATTATAGAATTGTGCTGTAATAAATCCGCCATTCCTACCGATAAATGTTTCACCGCCATCGGTAGATTCAAAAACACCTCCATCACTTCCAAAAAACATTCTATTTGAATTTTTCGTATCTATAACCATCGCATGATGATCTGCATGTGCATACGAATTATCTGATCCTTCTTTACCTCCCGGTGGAATAACTCCTTCTAGACCTTTATACCAAAAAGACTTCTGCGTTAAACTGCTTCCACCCGCAACAGATTTATAGATATCCAATCCTGCACCATAAACGATACTTGGATTTGTAGGATGAACGATACAAATATTATTATACCAGCCTTGACCATTTAAGTAATTTATGGTGGACATTTTTTCCCATGTATCTCCGTTGTTCGTTGTCCTATAAAGGCCATCAAGATTATGAGTAGTAGCATTTGATATACTTGCGAAAACAGTGCTCGGATTTGATGGTGAAATTGCAATCGAGGTTCTTCCAAAATCAACCGTCGGAAGTCCAATAGTTAACTTAGTGAATGAATTGCCTCCATTGAGTGAGCGATATAATCCCGGATTGGGTGCAGTATTGCGTTGACCGCAGGCAGCATAGACAATAGTTGTATCGACAGAATTAATCGCAACATCCATTACCATTAATGTATCATGGACACGAACGAATGTTGCTCCGGCATCATACGATCGATATGTTCCCTCAGATGTTGCCGCAAAAATTGTTTTTGGGTTTTTTTGATTGATCGCAATTTTTTGAACGGAACGATTTTGACTAAAGAGGAAATTCAAACCTGTAACCTGCCATGTTTTTCCACGATTTATACTTTTTACTATACCGCCACCATAGGTTGTGCGTGCACCTGGTGTTCCCACTTGTCCAAGATTATATCCACTGATCTCTCCCATTCCGATATACATTTCGTTCGCATTCAGCGGATTGATTGCAATTGTGCTCACAGCAATAACATAAAATCCTGTATTCACATATTCCCACGCTTGTGCACCAACCCCGCCTGATCGTGAACGCCACAACCCTCCACTGGCCGACCCTGCCCAAACAATATTTGAACTATCGGGATCGATCGCTAACGAAAGAACCCTTCCTCCGACATTATCCGGACCAATTGATTGCCATGGTTCTTCAGAAAGAAATTTTTTCTTTGCAAACATAGTTCGCTGAGTATATTCAAATGCCTTTGCGATTCCATCCGGTTGAATTGCATTTCCTGGAAGTGCTCGTTGAGAATACCACCATTCAAATGCTTCATCGGCATGTCCGGTTTCGTCCTCTCGTTCTCTACGATCTTTTACAATCGAATAAAAAACTGTCCCGGCGAGTGATATTGCTAATATCGCAGTGAATATTTTTTTCATAAATTCTTTACTATACACAAATTTCTTTCAAGGTGAGAGTACTGCACAAAAAACACAGTGAGTTCTTTTACTTTTTTACAAAAATCTGACAACGTTTAGGAATTGAGGATAAAAAAAAGAATGTAAATCAGTTGTATTATCTGCTATACGCCAAAGAGTTTCACGTAGTCAATTGCACCTTCGATCAATCGTTCATCAACGTTCATTGGTAATGAAATCTTTCCGATCGTGTATGGAAGATTCATACGAATCGAACCATCCTTTACTTTTTTATCTTTTCTCATCGTTTCAATCATTTTCGTATTTTTCAAACGGAGTGAACTCAGCGATGGAATTGGAATGCGTTGGATCAATCGCTCCAATCGTTCTTGGTCGTCAAACGAAATCATTCCCGATTCAAAAGCAATATTTGTTTCGGCGATCATTCCATACAGAATAGCTTCACCATGTTTCAATGATGATAGTTTTCCGGCATGTTCCAGTGCATGGCCAACGGTGTGACCAAAATTCAAGATAGTCCTTAGGTTCAGTTCTTTTTCATCGCGAGAAACAACATATGTTTTTAGTTCGCAGCTGCGGCGGATGATATGCGATACGATTGTATGTTCTCCCAACAGTGCCTTGCTCAAATTCTGTTCTATGAAGGAGAAAAATTTTTTATCTAAAATAACTCCATACTTCACTGCTTCACCCATTCCGCAGATCAATTCTCGTTTCGATAATGTCTTCAGAACGGATGTGTCAGCAAGAACAAATTGAGGCTGATAAAATGCACCGATCATATTCTTCGCGAGAGAATGATTGATGCCAACTTTACCTCCGACTGAACTATCAACCTGCGCCAATAACGTCGTCGGGATTTGTACAAAACCAATTCCGCGTTGATACGTGGCGGCGATAAATCCTGCAAGATCTCCAACAACACCACCGCCCAATGCAACGATCGTTGAGTTTCGTTCAATATTCCATCCCAGCAATTTTGTATAGATCTTTTCTGCAGTTTCTAAACTTTTCTGCCGTTCCCCTGATGGAAGAACGATCATCTGCACTGAAAATTTTTTCTTTTCCAGGCTTGTCTTCACCTGAGAAAGGTAATACCGTGCAACATTTTCATCGGTAATGATGACGACTGTTCTAGAGATTTTATGATTGATACATAATTTGCCGATGTTCTTTACCAGATTTGTACCGATGTAGATCGGATAGGATCGATCCCCTAGCGGTACTTTCACTATATGGTAGTTATCAGTCAATGTATGGAGAGAGCTTTTTTGCAAGTTCATCAATGGTATATCCGATTTTTTTATCATCTGTTGTAATAACGATATCGGCTTGTTGGTAAAATTGTTCACGTGTTGTAAGCAATCGATCGATCTTTTTCTTGAGGTCGACTCCATCCAACAATTGTCCATTGTCATCACGAAGCATAGGGCGGTCACTCTTTGTACGGAGTCGCTGAAAGATATGCTCAGCATCTGATTTTAGATATACCATCACGCCGTGATGTTTTACCAGATCAAGAGTTTCATTGTTTGCAACCGTCCCGCCGCCCAGCGAAATAATCGTTAAATTGTTGACGAGAATTTCTTTTAACATTTCACGTTCCAACAACCTGAATTTTTGTTCACCTTCAGCAGCAAATATCTGACTGATCTTACGATGCTCTCGTTCTTCGATCAACAGATCGAGATCAATGAATTTGTAACCCATCGTATTGGCAAGGATTGGTCCAACGGTACTTTTCCCGCTCCCCATAAATCCGGTTAAAAAAATTATTGATTTTTTTTCTTTATGTTTCATTCCAAGTCACTAAAAAACAAATTCCCGCTATTGTAAAGCAGGAATTAGAATAATCTGAATACATAGAATTACAAGAAGATCACTACGCCGCCGACATAGTTTACGCCAAAAAGATTCACTTTAACGGTTTCTTCTGGCGGAAGTTGTATCTGATATCCTAAATAATTTACTGATTGTTGATCGAATTTTGTTGTAACATCAAAATGCGGATCTCTGAACTTTATTTCAAAACGAAGACCGATTCGTGAATGGATTTCGTAATCAACACCGGTCATCACGTGAATTCCGATGTACGACTTTGATGAGATCGTTTCCGAATTGACTTCAGCTACAGAAAAAAAACGTTTTCCGTCATACGTCCCAAATCCGCCGCCAAGATAAAACTTTACACGCTCGTTGCTGATCGGCACGACAAAATAACCGCTCAATTCCAACGCTAAAAGTTCAAAACCCTCTTTATACGGCACTCGTAATTCATCAAATTGTGGGTAAATTACGGGTGTTGTTTGAAGTGCACTTATTTTTTCCGTTGAGAATCCTAAAAAAAATCGATCCCATAAAATATTCCAGCGCACATCTGCACCATATCCAAAATTTGAAGCAATCGATCGTGACTCACTGTACACATTTGGATTATTGATATTGTACAAAAATCTCGTACTGGTGGTAAATGTCCCTTTCAATGAGAGCGAAAATTTATGTTCATTCCCAAAAAGGGTCAATGCAAGAACAATGTTCAGCAGAACAATTTTCTTCATTCTCTACCATCAATACATTAACGGAAGAAGGTATCTCTATTGTCTTCTATTTCTGCCGTTTCTTTTAGTTTTTCAAGCCATTGCGTAAGCACACGCTGTTTTTTTTCGTTGATCAATTGCATCGAAAGCATATTTTTTGTGGCAGAATATGCCGATGTATCGAATGCAGTACGATTGAGAATTTTGACAAGATAATATCCACGTTTTCCTTCAACCGGCGGTAATATTTTTTGTGTCTGTCCGTTCTTTGCGGACCCACTTACTGCATTTTCACGTCCCATACCGGGAATAGCACCGCCAAATGAAAAATCTCCAGTCGTTTGAACCAAGATATTTGCATCAGAGGTCAATGTGTTCAGATCACCGTTCTCACCAAGAGCAGAGAATTTCTGTTTTGCTATCTCTTTTAACTGATCCATTTTCTTCTGCCGCAGCGTTCGCGGACGAAGTGATTCTTTTACTTCATCAAAAGGACGCACTCCCTCTTTTTTCACTTCCGAGACCTTCACTACTGCATACCCATTGTTGACCTGGTACGCATCACTGATTGCACCAAGACTGTTTTTAAATGCAAATTTATTTACCGATTCAAATTGTCCAAGACCGGGAATAAAAGTACCTTTTGTAAATTCCGATGTTTCTTGAATTTTTAGACCGCTGCCGTCTGCGTCAGTATCAAAGTTTCCTTTTTTGGCAATGTATGCAAAATCTTGAGCACGCTGAAATGCTTCTTCTTTTGTGGAATTACTTGCTTTGACCGGAAGAGAGATTGCTGCAACTTTCAATTCCCTGTTATCCCGTCCTTCAATTTTGATAATATGAATTCCGAATTGTGTTTTCACTGGACCAAGAATCTGCCCAGGACGGCCTGCAAGAGCAGCAGTTTCGAATTCTTTTACCATTCTCCCTTTTCCGAACCAGCCAAGATCGCCGCCGGATGATGCTGCACCGGGTTCGGTCGAGTATTGTTTTGCCAGCGCAGAAAAATCTTCGCCGCGTTTTGCGCGCATGATCAATTCATTGGCAAGTTTCTTCGCCGATGCTTCTTGGTCAGGGGTTGCTGCACTCAAAAGGATGTGACGAGCTTTTATAAATGCATCATTTGATTTCTTTTCTTCCAAAATTTTGAAAAGATGTTCGCCTTCATAATCAGCAATAGGACCGACAATATCCCCAACTTTTGCTGCGAATACTGCTGATTCTTTTTCTTTAGTCAATTCACCATGCTTAAAGAATGCAGGCTTCGGAGATGTTTCTGCATAATCTTTCTGAACTTCCAGAAAATCGAATCCGGATTTGATCCGCTGCAGGATACTACTGATCTCAACTTTGACTTCATCTGAATCTTTTGCCGATGCTTGATCATTGAACAATACATATTTCAATTTGCGTGTTGCCGGTTGTTTGAATTCATCGGTATTTTCATTATAGACTTTCTTAATGTCTTCATCAGAAAGTGTTATTGCATTATCAGCAACAAATTTATCCGGGTCAAAGAAGGCATATTGAATATTCGCTTTTAGATTCTGGTCAATATATCGGTCGCGGATTTCTCCCTCGGTTGCTCGAACAGAAGCAAATACTACACTTTGCATCTTTTCTGCAAGACGTTGTTGACGTAACGCCGTTTCTACCTGAAGCCATACTTCTCTATTCTTCGGATCGTTTATTGCTTGATCATAAGCATCTCTTCGGAAATTACCCGTTGAATCACGGAATTGCTGTACCAAAAATTCCGGTGGATTCTCTCCACGAACCCAATCAATAATCTCTTGATCGGTAACCGTAATTCCTGCACGTTTTGTTTCACGATCAAGAAGTGATTGCGTAACAAGATTATTCCAAACTTGTTCACGAATCTGACGCGTCATATTTTCGTCAGGATCTTTTTGACTCTGCTTTTTATACTGCTCCGATTGTTCACGAACCATTTCAGAGAATTGTTGATACGAGATTTTTTTACCTTCAATTGTTCCAACGGTGTCGCTCTGTCGAGACATTCCGAGGTAATCCATTCCCCATTCAAAAACGATCGTTATGATAAAAACAATAACCAATCCTATTAAAATAACAGGCATATTGTTACGCATTCTTGTCATTATACCCATACTGCGTTATAACTCCTTACTGCAAAAATATTATGAAATGATGAGATTTTAAGTCTTTGTAAAACAAAAGATAATCGAAATACCCCTTAAAAACAACGAAAACTTGCAGGAAAATTGTTGATTTAAGCAGAATTGTATCTTAAAACGGAGGAGATAATTGTTCAGTCGGAACATTATCCGTAACAAAATATTCTTGAATTTTTTGTGCGGTCTTTTCACCAACAACCTCTGAAAGTTGCTCTGATGTTGCAAATTTCACCCCCTGAACAGATCCAAATACTTCTAGTAGTTCTTTTGCTCGCTTTTTCCCTACGCCTTCTATAAGGTCTAATTCGGTCTGTAGTGTTCGTTTATCTCGTAACGATCGATGGAATGTAATGGCAAATCGATGAGCTTCGTCACGGATCTGCTGAAGTAATCGTAATGCAGAAGACGATTTTGGGATTGGCAGAGCATCACTTTGATGAGGAACAAATACTTCTTCCAATCGTTTGGCAAGACTAATGATCGGGTGATTTTCCAATTTTAACTCAAGTAATGATTCCAATGCGCTCGAAAGCTGCCCTTTCCCTCCGTCGACCATAATTAACTCGGGCATTTCCAAGACTTCCTCTACTACGCGTTTATACCGTCGAAAGATTACTTCCTTCATACTTGCAAAATCATTCACGTCGGAAGGAGCTACTGTTCTAATTTTAAATTTTCTGTATTCACTTTTCTTTGGCTTGCCATCTACGAACACAACCATTGATGCTACAGTTTCCGTTCCTTGAAAATGAGAAATATCAAAACATTCTATTCGGCGCGGAGGTTTTTCCATTCGCAGATCTCGCTGCAACGAACGAACTGCGGCAGGAATGAAATCTTTTTGTTTTAATTTTTGCAACTTCAACTCGTCAAGCAGATATTTCGCATTCTTTTTACACATTTCAAGAAGTTTTGCAACTTCACCGTGCGAGGGAATGTGGAATGAAACACCGCCACTACGTTTTAACGAAAGCCACTGTTCAACAATTGTTCTCGATTCTATGTCGTATGAAAGAACAACTTCTTTTGGAATATCTAACGCTTCTAAGTAATAACGCTCAACCAGTGTTTCGATGATCTCGCTGTCGTTCTTCCCTTCAACGCCGTTCATATAATAATGCTGCCGGCTGATAACTTTTCCTTCTCGTATCTTAAAAATCACACCACAGGCATCATCATCTTCTGCAGCAACGGCAACAATATCACGATCTCGAAGATCGACATCAACAACTTTTTGTTTCGAAGAATAGATTTCTAATTGTTTTAATCGGTCACGATATTTTGCCGCATCTTCAAATTTCATTTCGGTCGCGGATGTTTGCATTTGATCTTGTAAACGTTCTACAACTGAATTGTTTTTTCCATTCAGCACTTTCGCAATCTGATCGATCATTTCATTGTATCGCTCTTCGGAAACCAATCCTTCGCATGGACCTTCACATTTTTTAATGTGATAGTCCAAACACACCCGAGTCTTTTTCTTTGCAATAAATTCATCGTTGATCAAATAATTGCAGCTGCGTATCATAAAAATATCCCTCACCGTTTTTAATGCAGCGCGCATTGTATTCACATCTGTGTAAGGGCCGAATACTTTTACTGTCTTTCGGTTGAATCTTCGTGCTACAAATACCCGAGGATATGGTTCTTTTGTAATAACAATGTATGGATACGATTTATCGTCCTTGAGATTTACGTTGTAGCGTGGCTTGTGAAGTTTGATAAGATTTGCTTCAAGAATGAGCGCTTCAACTTCAGAGTCGGTTGCAATGATCTCAAGATCTGATATTTTTGCCACCATTGAAGCAATACGAGGTTCGTGATTGCGCGATGTATGGAAATATTGCCGTACGCGATTTCGCAGATTTACTGCTTTACCGACGTACTGAATCACTCCTTCTTTATTCTTGAATTGGTACACACCTGGACTTGTCGGTAAACCAGCCAGCTTATCCTGCAGATCGAGCTTATCAACGAATGATATTTGTATTGGGTTGTTTTCCATTAAATTTGGGAATATCTAAACTAGTTTTCTGTCTCATGCAAAGACGCTAAGACCGCCAAGTTTTTCTTCTTTGAGAGCTTTGCGACTTTGCGAGATAATTTTTTACGTTTAGTGAATATAACTATTTCATCTTTTCACACAACTCAATCAATACACCATTCGTTGATTTTGGATGAAGGAATACTACCCAATAACCATCGCCGCCGGCAGTGGGAAAATCATTCACAAATTGGAACTGATGATTCTTCAATCGAACAATCTCAGATTTGATATCATCAACTTCCAAGCAAATGTGGTGAATTCCTTCACCGCGCTTTTCGATGAATTTAGAAATTGACGAATCACTTGATGTTGATTCGATCAATTCAACAGAACTTTCACCAACCGGATAGAATGCAATCGTCGCTTTTTGTTCGGGAACGGCTTCCGTATGCGGTTTGGTTTGTTCAAATAATTTGGAAAATACATCGGATGATAATCCGAGACTTTTGACCGCAATACCGATATGATTTATTTTTTTGATCATTTTTATTAAGATAATTTTTTAGGCGATTTTTCTGTTGATCCATATTTATAAGATACAATACTCCGAATCATTTCACACGAACCAATTTTGTTGGATTTGGAAATGCCTTATCGTCCTGCGCAAGCTGCAGGACTAATTGCTGAAGTTCTTCGGTAGATGCTGTCAGAATAATATCTCCTTTTTGAGTTGTATAAGGGATCTTTATTTTTTTTGATTCGATAAGCTTCTGAACATAGTCACTTTCTAACGATGCAAATGTCAGCGTATCTCCATTGAACCACATTTTGGAAATGATGTGTGTTGGAACTAATTGAAAATTTTCTGACTCTTCACTCGGATAAGAATCTAAGAACCATACTTTACCAATCTGACCTAACTGCGCTTGAAAATATGATGTATCTCCTTTTTCTTCACAAACAATGATATAATAATTCTTCCCTTCTGCTTTCTGGAAGAAATACGTTTCTTTCTTATTTTGGTCCATCCATGCGCCAACTAAGCCCGGATTGAACATAAGATTCTTTTCTGTAAAAAATGGATAAAATGAACGAGCTGGACAACCCACAAAGAACAAAGTCATGCTAATAATAACTATGTTTGTTAACGTTTTCATATTGCCCTCCTTTATTTTTAATTTCAGACCCAAACTCCCCGCTTGAACGACTAAGTCGGAAAGGTGTTTGAGTGTTAAATAAAATGGAACTTAGTCTCTCAAATTACCTTATGAATTGGTACTTCGCTTATATTTTGTTCCCAACGATGAAATAATAACAGTCAAATCTTCACTACTGCCGAACAACTACATCAATCCCTTCTCCATCAAACTCGTAAATCCATCTCCCGCAATAATAATATGATCATGAACAGAAATGCCAATGATCTTTCCCGCTTCACTGATCTGTTTTGTAATTGAAATATCTTCCCTGCTAGGTTCAAGATTCCCGCTGGGATGATTATGAAGCAATATCACACTTGCAGCATTTTCTAAAATTGCTTCTCTAAAAACCTCCCGCGGATGAGTCAGCGAAGAATTTAATAATCCTTTCGTAATGATCCGTTCGTTAATGATCTTGTTGGAAGTGCTTAAACAAAGCACCATAAATACTTCTTGTTTTAAATCGCGTAACTGCGGACCAAAACGATGGAAAATATCTTCCGGAGAACGGATCGGTGTATCATTCTCGGATCCTGATATGGATATTCTTCGCGCAAGTTCAAAAGCTGCAACAATTGTTACAGCTTTCGCAGTTCCAATTCCCTTGTTCTTTTTTTGGCGAAGATCAGCAACGGAAAGAGATGCGATGTTTCGGAGCGATTTATTTTCCCGAAGAAGTTTTTTTGCAACATCAACCGCGGAGAATTTTTTCGTTCCAATGTTAATGAGGATTGCGAGAAGTTCAGAATCAGAGAGCGATGCGGCACCGTGCCGTATCAATTTTTCACGCGGACGTTCATCTTCGGGCCACTCTTTGATCGTTGAATACCGCACCAAAGGTTCCGAGGATTCATTGCGATTCGGTTTATCCATTGTGGTATGCGTTAATGATTTTTGAAGTATATCGTTCGATCTAAACAGACAGTATACTTAATAAATTATCAAAAACAATTTTGGGAGTCTCATATCTTATTGATATGAAAACGTTTGAAGCTTCGAAACCGCTCCGTGCTTATATTCCAAAATATGTATAGAACTATTAACACGATCTTTTGTCAACGAAATGGTGTTTCGTATACCGGTAAACTCATTAACTTTTTTCAACGCATCCGCAAGTTGATCGCGCGTTAACGCACCATCTTTAAATTGGTGAATGATCAATGTCATCACATCATATCCGAACATCACATTCTCTGAAATTGTTCTCCCAAACCGTTGAGCATATTTCGACAATATCCTGTTTGTCTGATCATTCCGTTCAACCCATCGATCACTTCCAAAAATAACGCCATCAGTATATCGTTTGTTAAGATCTAGTTCATTGGCATCATACCATTCACCTGATCCTAGAATGGTTGCGTTGATATTATAGAATGCTAATTGAGATGATAATACACCGATTTCATGACTGTTTGAAATTGGACAGAAGATCACATCAATGGACGAAACCGGATATTGTAAACTGTCCAGATACGGTATCACTCTTTTGTAAGGAAGTTTTAGTTGATCGGCAATGTTTCGAGCACTGTCTCCAAAGAGCGGTGTAAGATTTAAGGATGCTCCTTTTGCTACAATGGAATCGATCAAGGAAAAACGAACACCAAGCGAAACCAATCGGCGGGTAATTTCTATTACATCTAATTTTCCTCGCAGCGTTACGATATAACTTGGATTTAAATTTGCAGCGGCATCTCGAATTGCCCTCACATAGGTCCGCAAGTCAGATTCCCCTTTTTTATATCGTCTGTCAATAACAATGCGGGCACCAAGTCGTTTTGCTTCAATGATAAATGAATCTGCTTGTAATGAAGTAAGAAACTGTGATGAACCTAGTATCGCAATATTTTTGGCACCTAAAATATTTAAAGCATATTGTGCAAGAGCTTTTCCGCGAGAGCCATTGGTAGAATTTGCTTGAAAAACAAATCCGCCAATAGAAGAAATTCCTTCATCGGTTGCAGTTGGGGAGATTATAGGAATTGAATGAGTTTGTGCAGTTTTTGCCGCATGGACTGTCTCAGTACTAAATACTGGACCGATAATCCCAATAATATTATTATTTGCGGACCATTCCGAAATAATTGAAAGTATCTTCGCGGAATCTTTTTCTGAGTCTTTAATTTCCAATTCAACCGTCACTTGCCCGGGTACAGTACGTTCTTCATAATCACTAACGGCAAGTTGAACACCTTCCAGGATTTCCACAGCAATTTTTTTTTCGCGTGTTTCGCCTGGTAACGAACTCATCAACGGAAGAAGCACTCCAATGCGAACAGCATTTCCTTTTTCAATACGCGATTTTAACCGATTGATTCGAAATATCAAATTTTGCTCTGCGCTGTTCAGATTGAATGTAGCGATCCGCTGTTTAGCAGCTTCAATATTTCCTCCTAGAAATAATCGCTCGGATTGAACTACCGTCAATACATTCTTAATGTCATCATTCGTCGATGAACTGATCAACGAATCGATCTCACTAACCGTGAAGAATTCAGCAGCAAGATGCTCTATCACTTTAATAGAATGTTCTTTATTGAGCCGCTGTTGAGCAACACGAACAACATTTTCCATTTCTCGATACGTCTTCTCATAGAGAGTTTGATTATAATAACACATTCCACGAGTAAATAATACATCTTCCATATAAAGCGAAGAAGGAAACTGTGTTGCAAGAGAATCACATACAGTGGTTGCTGACTCAAACTCTTTTAATGCGTACAATGTCTTTGCTTCCATAATCATTGCTGCAGTAATGCGATGATTTAGCGGAAAACTTAATTTTGATTGTTCGAAAGACTGGAGTGCGGCTTTGAAATCCTTTTGAGCATACTGACGCATGCCAAGTAAAAAATTATCTTCTGCGGGTCGATGATAGTATACTTCAACCTCTTGCGTGAAAAGCAATGAAGTGAAGAAGCAAATAAATATGATAAAGTGTTTCATTAGTAATCTCTTCGTAATGAACGAATACCGAGTAAATGAGAAATTCCAATAATAAATAACGAAGGAACAGTGATAATCAGAAAAACGATCTTCAACATATTCCAGTTGACCGAAGAGTTCTTGGACGCTGACACGAACATCATTGTTGTCGGCAAATAAAATACCGCCAAAATAATTACCAAATAAACTACACTCAACAGAAATGTCATTGTTGCTCCCTGCGAAGAAGCAATACGAATTGGATTCTTTTCTATAAAATTAGAATAGACCGAACCTAAACCGACATTGATACTTACCAACGTTGCCGTAATGATTGGAGTGACAATAATAGAATAATATGCTAGTATTTTTATAGAGGTATGTGGTTCAACAATTGATGGTGGCATCGGATATTGATTGATTACCTTTTGTGCGTAGAGATAAGGAATATTTGACAACCACGCAATGACAATACTTAATACTGTAAGGAAGGTCATTATAATAGAAAATTTTATCCAGTACATTGTTGTAGCAGAAATTGGAGCACTTCGTATAGACCAATATGCATTTCCTTCAAGACTGATCATAGGAAAACCAAAACGCAATGCAATTGAATTGATCAAAAAGATATTGAATATAAACACTATCAAATAGACAACTCCCTTCAACTCCGGTGATTCTAGTTTTATACTTAAACTACTGACGCTCGCTAAGAACACGATCAACAACGCCATCATCACCAAAAAATGGATCCATTGACTCGGTTCACGTAAGAATTGCCACAGTTCTTTCTTAAGCAATACTTCCGTTTGCGGAGAAAAAAAAGAACGTTTACCGAAACTAAAAAATGTATTCTTTAGTTCAAGTGACCGCACGGTAAGAGACTTAATAGACAATGAAGTGATCCACGTTGAATAAAAAAATCCGTTTGCAACAGCAAGAGCAATAACAAATAATCCGGCAGTTGAAAGAATAAGTAATGAAGTATATTGAATGACAGATATAATATTCTTTGTAACATAAAAATACATGATCTCTGAAACCCAAAAATTTGGCAATACTTTTATTGCAAGTGGATCGAGCATTCCAAAATAAAGATCTACATTCGGATAATATTTCATTACCTCCTGAACAAGATGCACAGGACTGGATACTTTAAAATAAAAATATATTTGACTCATGTACAAAATGACAATTCCCCCCGCAAGCAGACGGAAATTGATCTTTGAAGCAAGTTTCATTACCAATAACAGAACTATAACAGCAACACACGCAGCCAGAAACATAAATGGAACCAACACGCCAAACAACATAAACAGATAAAAATGCCAAGGCAGGTGAAAATAAAATCCATACCCTAACAAAACAGAAAATCCGACCATAAAGAGTGTACCGGAACTGTAAAAGAAATTGTCGAGAAATTTAATGACAAAGATGTTGAGATATGAAACCGGCGATGTAAGCAAAAAATTCATTTCTGGAGACCGATACAAAGTCGAGAACGACACAACCATATTTCCAAGATTGATCGTGATAAAGAAAACAAATAACAGCATCCCAATAAATCGATGAAAGAGAAACAAACCTATCTTCACATTTTCCAACAAATATGCAGTAACAAAGTTAGAGAAGTAAAATGCCCCCACGGCAAACGATCCAAAGACAATGAACGATCCGAGATTACGGATCACTGTTCCAAAATCTTTTTTAGAAGAGACCTTCCAGAACATCAGGTTCTTGAACCAAAGTATATGAAAGAATGTACTCACTAATCCTTCTCTTCTTTCGTCAATTCAAGAAATACGGATTCAAGATTCCCATCATATTTTATCTTATGGAGATGGAGATTCTCTCTGGTATCAAGAAATATTATTTTACTTTTATTGATGATGCCGATCCGATCGCATAATTCTTCCGCCATTTCTAAAATATGTGTCGACATAAAGATCGAAGCCCCGTCGTTGGCTTGCTGTTTTAAGGAATCTTTTACAATACGCGCACTTCGAGGATCAAGACCGACCATCGGCTCATCGATGATAATAGTCTTGGGTTTATGAACAAATGCCGATGCAAAAGTTACGCGCTGCCTCATTCCCTGAGAATAATCTTCTGTCTTTTTATCAATCCAACTCGCAAGTTCCAAAAGATCGATCACTCGTTCGACATTTTCTTTTAGATCATTTTTTTCCATTTTATACAGACCACCCATATAGTAAATAAATTCACGTCCGGTAAGTCTATCATATAAATATGGATGATCAGGGATATATCCGAATGTAGATTTTGCTTCTAATGGCTGCTTCACTACATCAAATCCGTTGATCACAATCTGTCCGGATGTTGGCGTGAATAATCCCGTCATCATTTTGATCGTTGTGGTTTTTCCGGCACCGTTTGGACCAAGAAAACCAAAGAATTCTCCCGACGGAATTGATAGTGAAACATCATCGACCGCCACGAACGATCCGAATGTTTTTTTAAGATTTTTAAGTTCAATCATACGAAAGAATTACTCCCATTCTATTGTTGCAGGCGGCTTTGAGCTGATATCATATACCACACGATTGATTCCACGAACTTCGTTGATAATTCTATTCGATACATGTGCGAGAAATTCATACGGCAAATGAGCCCAATCTGCAGTCATTCCATCAACACTTGTCACTGCACGAACAGCAGCCACGTTTTCATATGTCCGCTCGTCTCCCATTACGCCAACCGATTGTACAGGGAGCAGCACAACAAATGCCTGCCATACTGAATTATAGAGATTTTGTTTTCGTAATTCACTTATGAAAATTTCATCTGCATCTTTCAGAATTTCCAAGCGCTTCTGCGTAATGTCACCCAACAAGCGGATAGCAAGTCCTGGTCCCGGAAACGGATGGCGTTCAATAAGGTAATCCGATAATCCCAATTTCCTACCTACCGCTCGCACTTCATCTTTAAATAATTCACGGAATGGTTCAATGAGTTTTAAATTCATTTTTTCAGGAAGTCCGCCAACATTGTGATGTGATTTGATCGTTTGCGAAGGACCTTTGAAAGAAACGGATTCTATTACATCTGGATATAATGTTCCTTGCGCAAGAAATTCTGCTCCGGAAACTTTTTTTGCTTCCTGTTCAAAAATATCAATAAATGCTTTCCCAATGATCTTTCGTTTCAGTTCAGGTTCGGAAACTCCTTTTAACCGCTCAAGAAACAATTCCGTTCCATCAACAAAATCCAGTGCAATATGGTATTCATCACGAAATGTTTTGATCACTTGCTCACTCTCACCGTGACGCATCAATCCGTTATCGATATGGATACAAAATAATTGTTCTCCGATAGCTTTATGAAGCAATACGGCAGCAACCGATGAATCGACTCCGCCGCTTAAAGCACACAATACTTTTTTAGTTCCGACCACCGCTCGAATATCGGCGATTGCACTCTCAATAAATGAATCCGCATTCCAATTTCCCGTACATCCACAGATTCCTTTGATGAAATTGTTTATCACTGCTTTCCCATCTTTGGAATGCACAACCTCAGGATGGAATTGTATTCCAAAGATCTTTTTCTCAGCATTTCTAATTGCACAAATTCCTGCATTCTCTGAATGAGCGATCTTCTCAAACCCCAAAGGAATTTTTGTCGCTTCATCTCCGTGGCTCATCCACACTTCTGTTGAAGATGAAAGACCTTTAAAAATATCTTCAGAGTTATCTATCAGCAATTGTGCCCGGCCAAATTCTCGGCGTGGCGCTTTATTCACTACCCCGCCATTTTGAAATGCAATCAGTTGAAGCCCGTAACATATCCCAAGGATCGGCACACCGAGTTCATAAATTCTTTTATCGGGAATTGGAGCATCACTTGCATACACACTCGAAGGACCGCCGGAAAGAATAATTCCTTTCGCATTGAATGATTCAATTTTTTCATATGAAATGTTGAACGGATGAATTTCACAATAGACATTCAACTCGCGAACTCGTCGTGCGATCAGTTGTGTGAATTGTGAACCAAAGTCGAGAATAAGAATGGATTCAGTGTGGGTCATTGATGATTAGTTACATTTTAAATTTAAAGTAATCGATCTCGTTTTTTTTGCTGTCGATTGTACATCAAGATAACGCACAATGATTGTTTTTCCAAGATTGATTTCTAATTAGATTCTATTGTAAATAGTGTATGTTTTCGTTAATTTCCTTTTACGAAAATGGAAACCAAGAGTGAAGAACGCATAGCAATCTCTAACCGCAAGGCTCGTTTCGAGTATGAAATACTTGATACATTCGAAGCAGGAATCGTCCTTGTTGGTTCTGAAGTAAAGTCATTGCGACAAGGAAAGGCAAATCTGCAGGATAGCTACGCATTAGTGAAAAATGCCGAAGTATGGCTGTTGAATATGCACATCAATCCATATGAACAGGCAAATCAGTTCAATCATGACCCGCTTCGTACGCGAAAATTACTCCTGAACAAAAGTGAAATTGCAAAATTACAGATCAAAACCAATGAAAAAGGGTTAACGCTTATTCCGCTGAAATTATATTTCACAAAAGGAATTGCAAAAGTTGAACTGGGAATTGGCAAAGGGAAAAAACTACACGATAAGCGAGAATCGATTAAAGAACGGGACGTAACACGAGAAATGCAAAGAGCAAAACACGTTTAATATTTTTTCATTATACACAATTGGATTACAATGAAGTTTGCACCACTCAACGAACAAATGGATGTCATCAAACGGGGTGTTTCAGAAATTATTCCCGAAGATGAACTAGTTCGAAAGATAGAAAAATCCATTAAGACAAATAAACAACTAATCATTAAACTTGGATGCGATCCAAGCCGTCCCGACCTTCATTTGGGACATTCTGTTGTGTTGAGGAAACTAAGACAATTTCAAGATCTTGGACATATGGCAATCCTCATTGTCGGAGATTTTACCGGTATGATCGGCGACCCTTCCGGAAAAAGTAAGACGCGCCCTTCCCTGTCGCTCGAAGAGACACGAAAGAACGGTGAAAGTTATTTTGATCAAGCAAAGAAAGTCTTATCGGACAACAATATAAAAATGATCTACAATTCCGACTGGCTTGGGAAAATGAGTTTTGCTGAAGTGATAAAATTGACAAGTAAATATACTGTTTCACAAATGTTAGAACGCGAAGATTTTCACACGCGATTCAATAAAGAAGAACCAATTTCTCTTCACGAATTTTTGTACCCACTAGCGCAGGCGATGGATTCCGTTGCAATTGAAAGTGACGTAGAGCTCGGAGGGACAGATCAAAAATTTAATCTGCTCGTTGGCCGTTCGATTCAGCGCGAGTTCGGGAAAGAAGCACAGGTGATAATAACTATGCCAATTCTTCCCGGAACGGACGGCATTGAAAAAATGAGCAAATCGCTGGATAATTATATTGGAATCAGTGACTCACCAAGAGAAATGTTCGGAAAGACACTATCTATTCCCGACAAGTTAATGTATGATTTTTTTCTTTTGGCCACCAATATCCCAAATTCCAAATTGCCCGCACTTAAGACTGAAATTGCAAATAATCCGCGTGATACAAAACGGCGGTTGGCAAGAGAAATTGTAACTTTATATCATTCAAAAGATGCTGCCCAAGCATCCGAAGAAGAATTTGACAGGATCTTTGTAAAAAAAGATGTACCTGATGAAATCGAAGAATTGATATATGGAACCAAAGATAGTTTGGTGAATATCCTTCAACTTCTCACTGATACGAAACTTGTTCCTTCTAAAGGTGAAGCACGAAGATTGATTGAACAAGGGGGTGTTTCAATAAATAATGAGAAGATAACAGACACCAAATCCGAAATTCAACTGAACGATCCGATGATAGTTAAGGTCGGGAAAAGAAAATTCTTGAAAGTGATTCCTGGATCAACTTAATTTAATTTAACAATTTTTCTATTTGTATTTTTTGTAACAATCTGTATATTTCGCATCACTCAAACGATCACAACACTCACTATCGGATGATCTATGAAAATTTTCTATAAAACAAAAATACCTTAATTTTTTTATTTACTAATCTCAAAAGGAGATAAAACGTTGTCATTCGTCCCAGCCAAAATGTTCTTCACCAAAGGCGTAGGCAGACATAAAGATTATCTACAATCATTTGAACTTGCCCTTCGAAACGCCGGCATTGAAAAATGCAATCTTGTCACAGTTTCCAGTATTTATCCCCCAAAATGCAAACGCATTCCCGTTGCCGAAGGACTAAAAGTTCTCGAACCGGGACAGGTTACATTCTGCGTTATGGCAAGAAATGCTACCAATGAACCAAACCGTCTTGTAGCATCATCTATTGGAGTTGCAATGGCAGCTGATGATTCCCAATACGGATATCTCTCAGAACATCATCCTTTTGGCGAAACTGAAGAAAAATGTGGCGAATACGCTGAAGATTTAGCAGCGACAATGTTGGCAACAACCTTAGGAATTGAGTTTGATCCGAACATTGCTTGGGATGAACGTGAAAAACACTTTAAGTTGAGCGGAAAAATCTTGAAAACATTCAATGTTACTCAATCAGCCGAAGGTGATAAGGATGGGAAATGGACGACAGTTATTTCTGCCGCAGTTCTGTTACCGTAAATACTAAAAAACCTGTTTAAAACAAAAAAGGGACGCTAAATCGTCCCTTTTTTTGTTTTCCCCTGAGTGTTTTTAAGCCTTAATATCAAAAATCTTTTTATAATCATTGTAATAAACCATTACTGATTCAACATAATTGGATGTCTGTTTCCAGTCCTTAAAATAGCCATTTAACGGCTTCTGTTCTTCCCACACAAACTTATGAAGGGATGAATATTTTTTTGAAAGTAAGGAAAGTGAGTTTTTTACAGATTTCCATTCCTTTGGATCGTCGTTTACATAAGTTGCCATTTTCTGGGCATCATTGATTCTGCCGGGTCCTGCATTATATGCTGCAAGAGTGAATTTTAGCTGGTTTTCTTCGCTTAATCCTTCATTCCCAAATTGTTTATGTAGTTGGGCAAGGTAAAAAATCCCTCCCCGGATATTCCCGTAAGGATCATCAAATGCTTCTGTTTCTATTCCTATTTTATCTGCAATTTCATTCTGTGTTGCAGGCATAATTTGCATCAATCCTTTAGCCCCTTTTTCGCTTTCCGCAGAATGATCAAATCGTGATTCCACTTTCATAACAGCAACCACCAAACGCCAATCTACACCATATCGAGCAGAATATGTTCGGATTGTTTTACCATATTTATTCAGTATTACTAAGGATTTTTGGTCAAGTTTTGTTCTGACCTCTTCCTGAATAAAGATCTTATCAGACTTTCCGGTAAATGACCCGTCAAAACACCCAAATATAACAATCGGCACAAACCAAAAAGCATTGAATAGAATCTTTCTCATTCTTCCCTCAAGTTGTTGGATAATCCCTTCTTACATAGGAAGGCTTACTTTATTGCAAAAAGACTATACAGAACATATCATCTTTATGATACAAAGATACCCAAAAGAGGACTTACGAGGCAAATTAAAACATTCTAATGATTACTTAGATGGGTTACGGTTTTTTAAGAAGGAAAGAATTACAGAAGTGGTAAGAATACCTAAAATAATAATAAGCGAGACCATTGTATCAATCTTAAATAAATCCATTACTAACATTTTAACACCAACAAACGCTAAAACAACTCCAACACCATATTTTACGTACTCAAAAGAAGCATGTACTTCTGCGAGCACAAAATACAGTGATCTGAGTCCTAAAACTGCCATGAGGTTTGATGTAAGGATGATAAATGTATCTGTAGTTATTGCAAAAATTGCAGGAATAGAATCAATGGCAAAGACAACATCAGTTGTTTCAATTACTATCAAACAGACAAATAGTGGTGTAGCAACTAATTTTCCGGTCTTTTTTATAAAGAAACTATGTCCATGATATTGATTATCTATCGGTATGATTTTACGAAAAAGTTTTACAACAAAATTCTTTTCCGGTTCAACTTTGGCATCTTCGCCATAAACAACTCGATAACCGGCATAAACCAGCATCGCGCCAAAAATGTATAGAATCCAATGAAATTCTTTGACAAGCGTAGCACCTAAAACTATTAAAACACCTCGAAGAAGAATAACACCGACAATCCCATAATTTAATACCCGACGTTGATCCTTTATTTCCACACCAAAGATTGTAAATACAATAAGGAAGACGAATAAATTATCAACTGATAGTGATTTTTCAATCAGATATCCGGTGAGAAATTCGAGAGCTTTTTGCTGACCATGCGTATAGTAAAGAACTACATTAAACGTCAGGGACAACGCAATCCAGAAGATACTCCAATAAACAGCTTTTCGTAAGGGCATTTTGGCTTTAATTTCTTATATTCTTTTGTAAAGATACTAAATCTGAGCTTCATTACAAATGAGAATCTTTTAAGATGGAAAACTACTTTCAAGCAAAGAATTATCCTTTCTTTACAATAATATTCATTTCATCTCTTTTATTAGGATGTGAACAAAAACAATCAGACAAGCCTGCAACTCAGCAACAATCGACAAAAACAATGACAAAACAATTCCCTGTTTTTAACGGTAAAAACGCTTTTAACTATTTATTACAACAGACAAATTTCGGACCGCGCAATCCAAATTCCCCGGGTCGCCAACAATGTTTACAATTTTTGGAAAGTGAATTGAAAAAATATGCCGATAAAGTAACGTTACAAAAATTTACTCAGCAGGGATACAATGAAATTCTTCATTTAACAAATATATTTGCCCAATTCAAACCGGAATTGCAGCAACGAATTATCCTCCTTGCTCATTGGGATACACGACCACGTGCTGAAGAAGATGCCGATCCAAAAAAAAGAAATCTACCGATCATAGGAGCGAACGATGGTGCAAGTGGTGTTGCGGTGTTACTTGAACTTGCTCGGCTCTTCAAAAACAATCCTTTGCCAATTGGAGTTGATATTTTATTCACCGATGGAGAAGATTATGGATATTCACGTCAGGATGGAAATACCGATCTGTATTTTCTTGGTGCAAAACATTTTGCAAAAACGAAAAGTATTGCTTATACCCCTGAATACGGAATTCTTTTGGATATGATCGGCGATCGAGATCTTCAACTACCGTTAGAACAGAACTCTCTGCGCTTCGCACCTCGGTTAATGGACATTATTTGGTCAACTGCTGAAGAAGTGGCGGTAACAAATTTTATTAGAGTTCCCGGAGAATTAATTTCTGACGATCATCTTCCGTTAAATGAAGTTGGAATTCCGACTATCGATATTATTGACTTCCAATATCCCTATTGGCATACACATCAGGACACGCCAGACAAATGCAGTTCCGAAAGTTTGGAAGCAGTTGGAAAAGTATTGTCAGCTGTGATTTATACAAAACTGAAAAAATAATATGAATACCTCATCTTCATCTCGATTTGCTTCATTTGAATTGTTGCGGATCATTGTTCCAGGATCATATTCCATATTTTTAATCTTTGCATTGGTCAATGCATTTAAGATTTCTTTGTGGCCGTACATATCATTGGAATTTAGTTTACCACTGTTCATTCTTGGTTCCATTGTCGCCGGATTAAGTTTTTATTCAAAAGAAACTCCAAAAAAACGGAAAGCCTTTCAAACCAATCAACCAAGCATCTACATCATGGATCGTTCAAGGGAACTTTACCCTGCAAATCCTCTTACTGAAGATGATGCACGCCGTCTCTATTTTTTCATTCTCAATCACAACATACCAATAACGATGTACGATAAAGTGTTCTTCTTTGGAATGATCTATCATATCATGATCAATATCCGGAGAACTTCGTTTTGGTTTGGCCTGCTAGGAATTATTGCATTAGTAATTCAAATTGCAGCAACGCAAAACACAAATATGATTGCGGTAACAACGGTATTCATCATTTGGCTGGTCTACGGATTGAATGTGAGGTACAATAAAGCAGACCGAAAAATGCAAGAAAATTATCAAGACCAAATTTTTTGGCTTGAGATGAACACTGAGATCGTAGATTCCTTAATACGCAAACGAAGAAAACAATAATGAACGATATCTATCTGGATTTTCATATTGCAGTTTCACCTGATGAGAGCATTCGCGAAATCGTTCCCGCTGCATTATCTGAATACTCATTCGAGGGATATGTTGAAGATGAACTTGGTATCCATTGTTTCATTAAAAAAGACGATTGGCATGAAGATATTGAATCAATAATAAAGGAAATCTCAGAGCAATATAATTTCCCTTTCGTGCAGTATATTTCAACCACCGAGATACAACATAAAAATTGGAACGAAGAATGGGAACAATCGATCAAACCGATTCAGGTTTCTGAACGTTTCGTCATTGCACCTTCGTGGAATAATGATAAAAATGATACAAAGACTGTTATCATCATCGATCCAAAAATGACATTTGGAACTGGGTACCACGAAACAACCCGTTTAATGATCCGATTAATGGAAAGTTATATCACGAAAGACAGTAGTGTATTGGATGTTGGAACTGGAACGGGGATTTTAGCAATTGTAGCTGCAAAAATGGGTGCCAATCAAATAGTTGCGATTGATATCGATGAATGGTCGCTAGATAATGGATTAGAAAATATTCAAAAAAATGGGGTGGAAAACAGTATTGAAATACGTATCGGTTCATTGGAGGTGGTGACCGAATCCAGTTTTGATATTATTCTTGCCAACATCTTTCGAAATACAATTTTAGATTTGTTAGATGCCATGCTACAAAAACTCTCAGGGAAAGGCCGGATATTTTTCTCTGGATTGCTTAGTGCAGATCAGCCAATCATTGAACACGCATTGATCGAAAGAAATTTTAAGATCGTTTCTCTGCTTAAAGAAAACGACTGGATTGCAATCGCTGCTGAACGAAAATGAGAATTGCATCCATTGACATTGGAACGAATACAATCCTTCTGCTCATTGCTGACGTAAACAAAAATGGAATTGTAAAAATATTACATGATGAACAAGTAATCGCACGACTTGGCAAAGGAGTTGATGCCAAACGAATCATCAATCAAGAAACATTTGTTCGTGCGAAAGATTTTCTCTCCCATTATAAGGGTGTGTGCAATTCTTTTTCGGTGGAACAAATTTCAGCAGTTGGTACAAGTGCCCTTCGTGACGCGCACAATAATGTTGAGTTCATTAACTACATCAAAGATGCAGTCGGCTTATCAATAGAAATACTTTCCGGTAGCGAAGAAGCAAAATGGACCTATCGTGGAGGTATTTCCGATTTCATTGGGCGTGCAGAGAAGTATTCAGTGGTTGATATTGGCGGCGGCAGCACTGAAATTATCACGGGAAATTCTATTGGAATACTATCCAAAGTGAGTCTCGATATAGGAAGTGTGAGGATCACTGAAAGGATCTTAAAAGATTCTCCGCCGGAGATTTCGGCCTTGATAGAAGCACATGAGTTCATCCTTTCAACTATTCCTGTCGAACAAATACGAACCATTCGTTCTACATTCACTATCGGTGTTGCAGGTACATTAACAACACTTGCTGCTCTGCATCAACAATTGCCAGAATATGTACCTGAAATGATCAATGGATATCATCTTACTTTTGATGATATCTGCTCGATGTTTGCATCCTTAAAAGATAAATCAGTTGAACAGATTTCAACAATCCCGCAAATATCGGCTGGACGAGCAGATATTATTCTTGCCGGAATTATGATCTTGATGGGTTTTATGGAAAAAAGCGGACTGAAACAAATCACAGTCAGCGACCGCGGATTGAGATATGGGATCTTATTGAGAGAGATCGAGGGTATATTTCAATGAAAATGTGCATTAATTATTCGCGCTTCACAATTCACAAACCGTTCCTGCAAAATACCTGGTGACACATTATCAAAAATATTTTTAGACTCTGGGTCTACTGGTGTTTTGACATCTCCAAGCAACGTTGCAATAACCGTACCTTCCTGATTAAAATACGTAAATTCGATATTGACAGATTCTAATTTTTTCTTTGAATTGTTTGCAATAGTAATGCTATGGATAGGTACTCTCGAAACGTTGTCGGCTTTATATTTGTTCTCAACGAGAACAACTTGTGATATTTCAGTAGAATCGCTTTCAACAACTTTCCATTTTGCTTTAACAACCGCAATCGCATTCAATTTTTTTTGTGCCTGACGAAAGAACGGGCTGTCCTCCGGTATCTGATCATAATAATATTCTGCAACTTCATATTCATTTTTAGCAAAGAATTCATCCCCTTTTTTAAGATTCGTACTTGCCTGATCACCGGGATCTGAACAACCAAAAAGCAAAACCACCAAACTAAAGATAAATTTTTTCATAGTATTTACATTTCTCAAAAATTATTTTTTAGGAAGAGATGCTACAATTGCATGGAATATTCGCCCTGCACTCTCAACTTCCTCAATTGTTGTGAATTTTCCAAACGAAAAACGTATTGTTGCCTGAGTTGTCTTTGGATCGTGACCCATCGCCAATAGTACATGCGATGGCTGGACACTTCCGGATGTGCAGGCAGAGCCGCTTGAGACAGCAATTCCTTTCATATCCATATTTAACAACAATGTTTCACTTTCAATATTGTAATTTGATGAATCAAGTGAAACATTAAGGATATGTGGAATTGAGAGTTCGTCTTGACTGTTGATAATAACATTGCGAACAGTATTTTGGATCATTTCTTTTAATAATGAACGCAGTTTTTCAGTATGCCGAAATAATTCTTCTTGTCCTATATCAGCTAATTCTAATGCCTTTGCAAAACCAGCGATCAAAGGAATATTTTCCGTTCCCGCCCTATTTTTTCGTTCTTGTGATCCGCCATGCAATAGTGCATCAATATCGGTTCCTTTACGAATATAAATTGCACCAATTCCTTTGGGTCCATAAATTTTATGGGCAGATATTGCCAACAGATCCATCCTAAGGTCATTCACTTTTACCGGTATTTTTCCTATTGTCTGAATGGTATCAGAATGAAATACAATGCCTTTATTTTTTGTCCACTCGGCAATTTTTTTTATCGGCTGAATGACACCAGTTTCATTATTTGCGTGCATTACTGAAACTAATGCAGTTTTGTCACAAATTGTTTTTTCAAGTTCTTGAACATTTACAATTCCATTTTTATCTACGGATAAATGCGTGATTTGAAAACCATGATTCTTTAAATATTCGGCAGCATCCAATACTGCATGATGTTCGATAGCAGAAACAATAATATGATCTTTTCCATATTTTCTTCGTTGAGCGAATGCACTCCCAATCACAGCGTGATTATCCGATTCTGTTCCTCCAGAAGTAAAAAATATTTCGGATGCTTCGGCTCCAACACTACGCGCAATAATTTCTCGGCTTTCCTCAAGAATAACTTTTGCAATGCGTCCATAAGAATGTATTGATGATGCATTACCATAAGTGTTATGAAAATGACTTTCGATCACCGAGGCCACATGGGGATCAATGGGAGTTGTTGCACTATAATCAAGATATATTGGCTGTTCTTTTATTTTCACGTAAAAATATATCGTTTAATTAAAGAAGAAGCAAAAAAAACAAAAAAAGGCAGGAGAACAATCTGCCTTTTAGCACATTATATGTTACTACAATCAATCTCTTTTCATTCGTTGTTTTTGAACGTCATTTATGACGTTTCGAAGATCCTTCATGAAATTTCGTTCAAAAATGAGATACTCTGCAATTTGTTTGTTTGAAAATATTTCTTTCAAGCTTTCCATATATTTTTTCCGTGTTTCTGTAATTTTCCGTTCAATATCAATTAGTTCACCAAATGATTTTTGATATTCAACATCGGCAACAGAAGATTGAATCTGTGATTCAAGTTTATCCATCAATTCTCCGCGCTCTTTTTCTAATTGCTGTATATTTTTTCTGTGATTATTATACCGACTAATAAGTTTTAGACCTGTTTCTTCGTCAAGTTTCAGAACCTCGATCATCTGTAATTTCTTATATCGTTCCAATCGTTCAGATGAACGTTTCTTCCCTTCTCCAAAACCTTCGGGTGGTTGTGCGATACAGGTCATTACAAAACAAACAAGAAATAATATCATTCTAAATAAATATCTCATAACAGCCCCTTTTGTCTATTGTACATTTGGTTTGTCTAAACGATCTAACACTTGTTCAATCTCTTTATCACCCAAATTCGAAATTAGCTCATGTTCAGATTGATATGAAGAGACATCAAGAACAAGCAAATCTTCAGTAAGTTTTGATTCAATTATTCTTACACTCGAAACATCACTAAAGAGAATATCAGCATTGCGAGTATTTTTGGAGCTTAATACAAAATCAGATGATTCATCAACAATATAATTCATCTCGGACCGTTCCATATCATTCACCAATGAATATATCGATGAGTGTATTTGTTCGGGGTTAAATGTTTGATACATAATGATAATCGATAAAACAATTGCCGAAACTATCAAGGGAGCTGAGAACAAACGATACCATTCCGGAATGAACATCGGTAAATGAACCTTACCAGACTCCAAACGATCACGAAGACGTGGAAGAAAATTCGAAAAATAATGATTCGGAACATCCTCATCTGATATACTACTCAATTCTGTCAACGCTGATTGGATTAGATCAAACTCATTTTGCATCTGAGGAGACTTTGTAAGAAAAGCTTCAATTTCAGTCTTTTGTTCGGGCGAAATATTCCCTTCAACATAATCAATCAAACGTTCATGTAATTCATTCTCGTTCATTTTTTAGATACTCCCCTATCTTTTTCACCGCGTGGAAATAATTTGCTTTCAAACCACCAACGCTTGTATGAAGAATTTTTGCAATCACTTCATACGGCAACTCTTCATAGTAGCGCAGCAAAAAGACTTTTTTTTGCTTATCCGGCAGTCGTTCAATTGCTTCTTTGATTAATCGGGTGCGCTCTTCTTTTATCAATATTTGTATCGGTTGATCGTCCGAAGTACTGATCTGATGTATCTCTTCATCAATTGAAAATGTTTTATGGAATTTTTTTCTACGGATCTCATTCAACGAAAGATTGATCGCAATCCGATATATCCAGGTATAAAAACTTGAATCTCCTTTGAATGATCGTAACGACTGATATGCTTTTATGAAAACATTTTGAGTAATATCATCCGCATCATCATGATCTGGAATCATCCGCCGAACAATCCAATAGACCTTTTCTTTGTAACGAAGTACTAATTGATTGTACGCTTGTTCGTCACCATCATTAAAGTCTTGAATTAACTTAAGTTCGTCAGGATTATTCATTCATTAATGAACTTTTGACAAAAGAACTGACATAAAAGTTTAACCTCAATCAAAATTATAACGCAATCCGATGAAGATATCCCACTTTTTTGCATAGTCCTGCACGATATAATACTCATTAGGATTGTTTGTGTACGAATAACTGGTTGTTGTCACCTGTGTGGTAAAACGACTTTGCAATATCTTGAAATCAATTATAAAATCTCGAATTGGTTCATAATTTCCTACAATTCCAAATGTCTGTTGTTTTGTTAAAGGAGAATATAAAAATGTCGGGGTAGGAAGTCGATATTGAAAAATAGTAGAATCCTTCCCTCCTTTGCGAAGTGATTCAAAGATGAGTCCGACCTCTAAACTGCGAATTGGCTTATAATTAAAACCAATCGAAAATAAATCTGCATTTTGTCCTATCCAATGGCCCAGATTGATCTTATGACTTTGATATGTATCATCAGAGAATCTATGATTGTAAACCCACGGATTTACGCGGGTATACTCTATCATTAATTTAGAATCTGAGAATAATAGATCGTAAATTTTTGTTCCAACTGTAAATCCCAATTGATTTCTCTGACGATCAGTTCTCGCAAAATCTTCCGTTGAAAATTCATCCAGAAAAAGTGACAAGTAATAATTCTGATCTTTGACAATATTCAAATCTGCGGAAAAGAACATTTGAGAATTATCAGTGTCGTTCATCCAATGTTCTCCTGCTTTAAAGAACATAATTGGGATGAGATACAATAATTCCGGACTTCGACTGCCGTATACTTCTGATTCTCCGATTGAAAGATCTACTCCATTCCAAGGAGTAAACTCTATGATATGTGCTGCAATATATTTTTGTCGATTTACGCGTCGAAAACCAGGAGAGCCGGAAATATCAGCAACCTGATATGAACGAAGTGAATCAATAATATCGGAATACAGCCATCCATGGATATACGTAAAATCAATATTTTCACTGAGGCGAGCACGAATTTTAATCTGTGGATATGAAGGTGCTTTGTTGGAGAGAATAATGTTGCCTTGTTCTCCTACTCCCCAAACATTATGCATTTTTTCGACAGATAATGTAACAAAATCCAAATCAATATTAACTTGGGCATCGATCGGATCGTAATTAATAAAACTCCCTAGCTTTCTTGCGATTACTTGTGCTGGTTCCGAAGAAAATGGATTTGAAGCACTTACGTACGAACCGGACTCAACATTATCTCGAAACATAAAATCCGCACCAACGTGTTTTCCCAAATATCCATAAACACTCAGACCATTCGATGTTTTCTTAGTTGTATTTCCATCACCTCGCTTGTGATAAGAATATCCTCCGATAAAATCGATGTTAATTTTCCCTGGGTTACTTTTGTATTGATACAGATGCCAGCGCTCTTCAATGATATTTTCGTAACCAATATTTTCCAATTCCTGAAAGAATTCTTCTTTGTAATAAAACTGTTCATCTTGCTCTACCAGCGTTAATGGCATCGAGGTTGTATCAATTTGAACGATATATTTCGCAATAGCATCACGAGAAAGAGGCTTCACCGCATCACGATAACCAGTAATCACCTGCTTGGCTTCCATCTTATCCAAATATTTATATATCGGATGAGTTGCAGAAAGATAGACAGATTGTGAGGATAACAATATCGGAAACAATAACAGAAATACTTTATACATTACATTTCAACCTTTTATATTTGATTATTTTTTCTATTCATCATTTCAACGAATTTTTTAGTAATGTCTCTTGGACGGGTAATTGCAGATCCAACAACAACTGAAAATGCCCCGCGTGTTAATGCCTCATTCGCTTGCTGTGGATTCCAGATCCTTCCCGAAGCTACAACGGGGATTTTTGTTCCCCTGAATAATTGCTCCACAAGTTCAAAGTCAGGTTCATCGGTAGCATATTTTTCTGTGTAATGAGTAAATCCTGAAAGTGTAGTAGCTACAATATCTGCTCCCATCTCTGCTGCGCGAATTCCTTCTTCAAATGTAGAGATATCCGCCATTAAAGGGATATCATATCTGTTTCTAATGTCTTCAAAAAATTCAATCCCATCCATTCCATTCGGACGTTTTCGAGGAGTTACATCAAGTGCAACGATATCTGCCCCGGCATCAATAATATTTTCTATATCGTTAAAATCAGGAGTGATACAAACCCAGTTATTTTCAAATCGTCCTTCAACAATTCCTATGATCGGTATATCTAATTGTTCACGAATTGTTTTAATATTTTCAATACCCTGAGCTCGAATCGCCGACGCACCACCCATCTGAGCTGAAAGTGCAAATTTTGTTATAAGATCTGGACTGTTAAACGGATCATCATTTTCTGTTCGACAGGAGACAATAAGACCGCCAGAGAGTTTTATTATAAGTTTATTCATAATTCAAATGTTGGTATTTATATTTTCTTTCATTGAGGTCATCATCATTTCATAATCTCTTGAGATATCTGTTTTAATCCTTTACCTAAATCATCTGAGATATGAATATATAATAACCTCGATTTTCTATTGGCAAACGATTGGTAATCACCAAGTGATTGGGCATTCTTCAACACTTCAAAAGAGAATACTTCACCCGGAATCTTTGAATCATGTGGTTCATCACCAACAATGATCAGGAAAATTCCATTCGACTTTCCGCCTTTATGCAATTGACCGGTTGAATGTAAATATCTGGGTCCAAAACCGACCGTTACCGGCAGGTCAAACATTTTTGTCAACTCTTCTCTCAGCGAATAAAGAATTTTTTCGTTCGCAGGATTTTGGTCGATATATGCAAGAAGTGAGATGTAATCTTCATTTTTAATACCCGAAAAGTGGTTCTTGAGCATTGTCGATACAGAAGATGCAGAAAGTTTAGACATATATGCTGGCTCCGCATAGAGAGAAAACGGCATTTGTTTGATTGCAGAATTATTCGTAGGAAGTTTTCCGTTTGTTTTGAATTCTTCAATCACTCGAACGGTATTATCTTTGCTTTCTTTAACATTTGGTTCATCAAATGGGTTGATCTTTAATACAATTGCAGAAATTGCCGTTGCAAACTCCCACAGAAAGAACTGCGATCCAAGTTCATAGATATCTTTCAGGATAATAATAGCAAATGGAATATTCTTTTCAGTTAGATCTTTCTGAAGTACAGAATATTTTTGTGAATCTTTTTCGAGAAGTATAAAAATGAAGAAACGGTCTTCTCCAAATTTATTTACATCAAAACTTTGCGGAATGATCTCACCTTCTACCGGTAAAATCCCTTTCCCTTCTTTACCCGTACTCTCTGCAATTAGCTGTTCTGCCCAATAACCAAATGTTGCAAACTCTTTGGATAGAATGAATGTCATTTTATCAATATCTTCGTTATGTGCTTCGCCCATCAACAATCCAATTTGTGCTGCAGGATTCTGAACAGTTTCAAATTTACTTTGCTTTCTCATCTCATCTGCAGAATGTAGCATTTTCTTTACATCCATCCCTATCAATGCCATAGGAACAAGACCAAAATATGAAAGTGCAGAATATCGTCCCCCAATATCTTCCGGGTTAATAAAAATACGTCGGAATTGTTTCTCTTTCGCGATACTTTCCATTTTTGTGTTTGCATCGGTAATTGCAATAAAATTCTCTCCGGGGTTCTTTTTGGCTAAACTAACACGATCGTAAAAATATTGATAAAACATATTTGTTTCAGTCGTTCCACCAGATTTAGAGGCGACAATGAACAATGTCTTTGCAAGATCAATCTGATGTTCAATTCGCAGAACCGAAGTCGGATTAGTGCTATCAAGAACTTGTAACTGGGGAAAACCTGTTGCTGAGCCAAATGTTGATCGACACACATCGGGACATAAACTGCTCCCGCCCATTCCTAAAACAACAACATTTTTAAATCCAGCATCCTTAATTTCGTTTCCAAAGCCGATAAGAGAATCAACGTTTGCTAGCATCAGATCCAAACTATTAAGCCAACCCAAACGGTTAAGAATTGACTTCTTGTGCACTTCTTCATTGCGCCAAATCGTATGATCTTTTTCCCAAAATCGTTTTATGATTGAATGAGTGGCAAATGACGTAAATTGATTATTGAGATTTTCCTGAAGTAGACCTGATGATATTGAAATTGAAGGCATATTTTCCCCTTGATTTTGTGAAATTCTTATTGAATATAGCCAGAAAAAACAAAAAAGGCGATGAATATCATCGCCTTTAACCAAGTCCAAAAATAGAAACCAATATTTATCGTTTAAATATAATTGTTCCGGGAATAATTCCAACAGTTACAGAATCTTTTAGGATAGCATTTTTTTCATAAACAAATATTTTCCCATTAGAGTTATAATCTTTTGCATCACCAAGATAGATTCGTTCTGTCACATTATCAACGGCAATTGAATATGGTGTTTTTGGAATGAATTGTGAAGACACGATTAAATTTGATTTTGTATCAAATTTCATAATTCCATTTTTCACAACCGTAAATCCATAGCCTTTATTTGAAATGGCAAGCTCATTGGGATGACCAAATAATGCAAGAGGCAATGATATTGTTGAAACGACAGAAAATGATTTTGGATCAATGATTGAAATACTTCCAGGAGTATCGTTGCTCGAATTGTTGAAATCAGTAAATCCATTATTTAATACTATAACTTCACCATCGTTGTCGACTGAAATATCTGTCGGGTTTTTTCCAACTTTTATTGTTGCGATGACAGAATCAATGGTTGGATCAATCACCGATATTGTACTATCATAACCGTAACCGGAATTACAGACAAATATTTTTCCATTTGCAGCTGTAATTCCCTGCGGGTTCAAACCAACAAAGATATTTTCTTTGATGATCGTATATGATGTTGGATTAAAAGCAGTTACCGTTCCCTTGTAAAGATTAGTGAAATATCCTTTTGATTCATTTAGGATAATGATTTTAAACGGTGAACTACCGGGAACAGAAATTGTACCGAGCAATTTATGTGTGTCTGTAGATATGATTTCAATCTTATGAGAATTATTGACAACGATATATGCTTTTGTATTGTAGAACACGATATCATTTGCAACATCACCAAGGGAACGATTATTTGCGGCGTTGAATACATCTGGATAAACTTTATTCGAATCCGGAACATAGATGCTTAATGATGAATTCGATTTAGTGAATCCTCCCTCGTTCAGAATATAAACTCCCTTAGTAACTACCGGGTTTTCCAGAACAGGAGCATTCGGATCATCCATTTTGCATCCGTCAAAAAGCAGAATCGAGAAGAGAATTGCGATGGTTATTTTCATTATGTTTCCTTGGTAAAGAGTTATTGAATTAGTAGAAAGATATTTCTGAAGTCACCATATAATTTTTTAATGGCATTGGATAACCCGAGATCAACTGATAATCTGTATTTAAGATATTATTTGCTTCAAATTTGAAACGAACCGACATTGATGTAAATCTAAAACTGTACGATAGATTTAAATCCACCTTATCAAATGTAGGTAAGATGAAACGCGTATTGTTATCAGCAGTTTGATAACGGAAACCGGTGAACGAATAAATCACATTCATTGAAATACCATTAAAAGAACTACCAACTATAAATGTGGAGGTTTTTTGGGGGACAAATGCTAATATTTTATTTTGAGTTTCATCACCCGGATAATCGTTGCTTGTTTTAACAGCTTGAACAAAACTATAATGATAATTCAACATTAGAATATTTTTAAGAATATTCGCTTTAACCGATATTTCGAGACCTTTTGATGAAACTGATTGAAGATTTTTGGGTGACCATAAATTTCCCGAAATTGGCTGCCATACTATTTTGTTGCTCGCGTCAATGGCAAAATAGTTCAATTCAAGATTTGCGTCGAGCAATTCATCCGTTACTCCAGTGATAAAACCAACGTCAAAATTATTTGACCGTTCCGGCTTTAAGAGTGGATTCCCACCATTTATCCAATAAAGATCGTTAAAAGTTGGGACACGATAGTTCTTACCATAACTTGTACGTAATCGCAATAAGGATTGATCTAAAATTCCAATATTAATTCCAATCTTTGGTGATAAAGCTCCTTCCGTATCCGAAAAATAATCATAACGGGCGGATGGATATACAATGATTTCAAACGGAATATTGAACGTATGCTGAGAGGATATAAATCCGCTGAATTGCACGCGTCGCGACTGAAAGACTTCATTGCTTGATATTGAAGCAATTGTTGCATCATTTCCTACAATTAAAATATGTCCAGGCAAAATTGAAAAGCAAATTAATGGCGCAATGGAAAAATTATTGTTCACATAAATACTCGATACCGGAATATTATTTGAAATAAGATTCGGATTACGATATGTTTGATATTTATTGTAGAATGAAACCGGTAACGTAAGTTCTATCATATTGAAAAGTTCGATTTCCGTATTACTAATGATAAAGAGATCTTTGTCATTAATCCGAGCGAGATTATTCTGATAATTACTCGTTACGGCATCTGGCTGCCCTCTATCGGCATTAGAATAACGTATCATAATAGTTGAAACTGCAAAAGTATCAATAACGTTTCGTGCCGTAAGTGAATAATTATTGAACAAATAATCAGTCCCAGCTCTTTGCAATTTTTTCCGATCAAATCCTTCAGTATAAAAAAAATCAAAATTATTACTGGCTCGTTCTTTTCTTAATGAAGCAATGAGAGAAAATTGTTCATCACCAATTCCAACAGAAAATTGAAAACCATTCATTCCAAATGACCCGATATTGTTTGAAATTGAACCTGTTGTTCTACCATTTGGTTTTTTTGTAATAATATTCACCACACCACCCACTGCATCAGCACCATACAATGAAGAATTTCCACCGGCCGCAACTTCAATTCTATCAACATCCAATAACGAGAATATTCCTATATCAACCGTATTTGTTTGAAATGTTGTAAAACGTTGTCCATTAACAAGAATCAAAGAATAATCTGATCCCATCCCTCGGATTGAAATTGATTGCAGAGCTGCATTTCCGCCATAGCTTCGAAGCGAAACTCCTGATAACGAACGGATAACATCTGCAACTGTAGAACCATTGTTCTGTGCAATCATAACACTATCTGCAATTTGAACTGTTGACGAAAGCTTTTCAACTGCAACGGGATTACGAGTTCCCGTGACTACAATACCATTCAATGTGTATACGCGTGAAGAATCCTCTTCACAATTAAGAGAATACGCTAACAACAATGATACAGTGATAATTTTTTTCACAATAGAATCAGAAATAAAAAAGCCCAACCTTCATCAATAGAAAGCTGGGCTAAGAAATAATAATTGAAAATAAATAATTTCTCAATCCATCCTCAGTCCTCGAAGGAGTATTGAATCAAAACATTGGCAGGTCTCCTGGCTTATTCTTGAATACCTTGCGAAGATTCTACACCTTCGCAAGGATTCTCAAAATCACAGTTGCGGGTCAGCTCTCGATTTTTCAGATTAATGAATTACGAGATTCCCATTTTCACCCCGATAATTTTATCGGGACACCAACATTGGTATTGAAAAGAACAAAAATTTAAATATTACGCTTTTGTTGATTGCACTTTTGGTAAATATTTCGTGACCAATTCATAGGCACCAAACATCATAGTAACATAAAATAGATCACCCAATACTGCATTCCGATAGAACGGAATTGCTGCAGCATAACATTCAACCAATCCCGTTAAATCTTTTGTGTAAAACAAACCGGCTTGCCAAACGCCAAAGTTTGTAATTAAAAAGAAAAGTAATGAACTGACTATTGTCGCACCAAATACAACCGGGACTGTTTTATATCTGCGAATTAACAATCCTATTACTACGACAAGCAAAAAACTACCATACACCCAAAGGATTCCATCATAAAATCCAAGGAAAAGATCACTGATAAGCAATGCCCCGAGTGGCAGTATTGGTGAATATTTTCCATTGAAATATACTCCGCCAAATAATGCAATGGCAGTGATAGGCGCGAAGTTCATAGGATGCGGTATCAACCGGGAAAATGCCGCTAACGCAATCAATATTACAGCAAATATAAAAGAAGTTCTCTTGTTCATTGTATCTCCTTAATTGTTACAGGTTCTTTAAACGAAAAATGCCTCATATATAATGAGGCACGAAAGATTTTAACATCAAATATTTCTGCCACCTCATTCCGCGAAGGTGAATCGAACTATATATTGGCAGGTCTCCTGGCTCTTCTTTCCGTTGAAAAGAATCACAGTTGCGGGTCAGCTCTCGATTATTCAGTTTATTGAATCACGAGATTCCCATTTTCATCCCGATCATGATATCGGGACACCAACATATTCATTGAAAAGAACAATGTTTCTTTAAGATAACACAACTGAACACGGATGTCAAGATTTTTTTCCAACCATGTTTTTCAACCGCAACAATTCTCCGCTGGTAAAAAAACCGATCAAGAATAAACTGCAAAACCAAATCAACAAAATTATGAACTTTATGAGAACACTGTCAAAGAATAATTTTGCGGCTGTAAATGCAATCAATACTGTTAGCACAAGTTTTCCGATACGGAGAAACTCGTATTCAATGTAATAATATTTTTGCACAACGTAGTATAGTGTGATCTCCACCATCATATAACCGAATATCGTTGCGTACGCAGCTCCCATAATCCCGTACTTCGGCACAAGAACGAACGTAAGAATAATTTTTGTTAACGATCCGGAGAATGACGTTGGGAAAAGATATTTGGTCTTCTTCTCAATTTGTATCCCAGCATTGAGATTCGTCCCTATACCGCTGAAGATGTAGCTGACAAGCACAAGCGGAACAATCGCCAAACCATCCCAATATTCCGGACGCAGGATATAATGTCCATGAAATTTATATTTTATCACATCGTCCACAAAGAATGATATCAGAAGAAATACAACGGCACAGACAGACAAATAATATGTCATCACACGGGAGAATAACGTCTTTGCATTTGGATCTTTCGCGTGAGATAAAAAAAACGGACGCCAGGCAAATTCAAACATTCCGGTCACCAAAGCCATAAATATTCCAAGACGAAAATTCGCCTGATAAATTCCAACAGATGCTTCATCCATAAGATATAATAGGATCGGCCGATCCACAAGTTGAAGCAGAATTCCCGAAACTCCCACCGGAAGTATCGGCAGACCAAATTTGAGCAGTTCTTTGAAAAGAGTTTGATGGAATGAAAATTCGAATTGACGAACAGTTGTCGGCAGCAAGAGCAAAAATGAGACGAATGATGCAACAAGATTGCTGAAAAATATTCCTTCAATTCCCCACTTAAAATAATATACAAGAAGTATATTGAGGGCAATCGTGAATCCAATATTAATGACTTTGATCGAAGCAAAATATTTAGCCTTCTTTTGCATTCTCAATGATGCAAACGGTACAAACACGATCGCATCAAAAAATAATATACCGGAAGCATAATAAATAAGACGATACATTGAAGCATCAATCATAAACAATGAAGTCAGCGGGATTGCAAACAAGAACAACACAATTGAAAGAATTGCTGAAATGATCAGGATGGAAATATAGGGAGTGCTGAAATTATCTTTCTCATTTCCTAATTCTTTTGAGGAAGCAAATCGAAAATAGGCAGATTCCATTCCGTATGTATAGAAAAGAATAAAAAAAGCGATATAAGCATAGATGTTTGCCTGAATTCCAAATTCAGACGGGGCAAGAATATTTGCATACAACGGAAGAAGGATAAAATTGAGAAGCCGAGCAACAATTGTGCTAACGCCGTAAATTGCAGTGTCTGTTCCAAGCCGCTTTATTTGTTCAAACATAAGGTAGAAGAAAAACTGCAGTTTCTATGGAATATTTTCTGGTGATAACACCAGATTTTACTAAATGAATTCCAGTGAAATATCCAACGCTTTTGAAGAATGAGTAAGCGCACCAACTGAAATAATATCAACACCGGTTTCAGCAATAGCGCGCACCGTCTGTAAATTAATACCGCCGGATGCTTCAACTTCAAATGCTGCGTTTATTAATTTTACTGCCTGAGCCATTGCTTCAAGAGAATAATTATCAAGCATGATTCGGTTTACGCCACCGATGGATAATATTTCTTTTACTTGATCGATTGTAGTGGTTTCAACTTCAATCGCTACAGCATTTCCTTGAAGTTTAAGATATTCCTTGCAGCGAATAACTGCATTTCTTATTCCGCCCGCAGCAGCAACATGATTATCCTTGATCAATACCATTGAATCAAGCGCAAATCGGTGATTTATCCCTCCTCCATCCAGTACTGCTTTCTTATCAAGCACTCGCAAACCAGGAACGGTTTTTCGAGTATCTGTAATCTTGGCTTTTGTTCCCGCAACAGCGTGGACATATTTATGAGTGAGCGTGGCGATCCCGGACATACGCTGAAGAAAATTCAAGGCAACTCTTTCTCCCGTTAAAAGACTTCGCACTGGACCATCAATAGTGCCAAGTGAAATACCGGACTCTACCATCGCACCATCCTGTACTGTTGGTTCAAATGTTACTTGCCCGTCAATATAACTGAATACAAGTTTTACAATATCTATACCGGAAATGATACCATTTTCTTTTGCAATGAATTCTGCTTTGCCTAATTGTTCTTCCGGAATCAATGATTCGCTGGTGATATCACCAAATCCAATATCCTCAAAAAGTGCTTGTTCTATAAGTCTGCCAATGCGGCTGTCGTGAAGGTAATTATTTTCCATCATTATCGGGGAGTAAAATCGGAATATTATTTTTTATCTGATAAACGGTTTTGCAGGAAACACAAATAAGAGTCGAGTTTTTTTCGTCGAATTTAAGATCGGCCTTACATTTTGGACAGCATAGTATTTCGAGAAGTTCTTGTTTCATTGAAATTTTCCTAAAAATATTTTTCCATTAATTCTATATAGTTTTTTGGAGGACGGATCGGTTTGCCCGACACAGCATTCGTAAATGCATGAACCGTTTGTCCAGTTACAAGAATTTCATTTTCATCGTTTCGTGTGATCTCATAATTGATTGTCAATCGTAGAGTCGGCAATTCAGTGAGTGTTGCTTTTACATAAAGAATATCGTCATACACTGCTGAACGGTGATATTTGACGTGTGCTTCCAAGACAACAAGATAGATACCGTTTTTTTCGATCTCAGAATAGACAACTCCGATTGAGCGGAAGAGATTTGTACGGGCTTCTTCGAAATACGTAAGATAATTTCCGTGATAGACCACCCTCATTCCATCTGTTTCAGCGTATCGAACACGTATATCAGTTGTCAATGATATCCCAGCATCACTCATTCCACGCACCCATTTTGCAGAACTTTTCAATTCTGCGTTCGATCAATTTTTCGGGTTTTAATTTACTTAGAGATTTTATCTCTTCGAGAAGTGCATCTTTCAATACTAGAGCAGCTTGCTGAGGATTCTTGTGCGCTCCCCCTTGTGGTTCGGGGATGATCCTATCAATAATTTTCTGGTCCATCAGATCCGGCGGTGTTAACCGAAGTGCTTCGGCTGCTTGTTCCTTGAATTCCCAACTCTTCCAGAGAATTGAAGAACATGACTCTGGTGCAATTACAGAATACCATGTATTCTCCAGCATTAATATTCTATCCCCCACTCCTAATCCAAGCGCACCACCGGAAGCACCTTCGCCAATAATAACTACAATAATAGGAACCGGAAAATGCGACATCTCAAAAAGATTTCGAGCAATAGCCTCAGCCTGTCCGCGTTCTTCAGCTTCCAATCCGGGATACGCACCGGGTGTGTCCAACAAAGTTATGATCGGTCGATTAAACTTTGCTGCAAGTTTCATCAATCGTAAAGCTTTGCGATATCCTTCAGGGTTCGGCATTCCAAAATTGCGATATAAATTCGATTTTGTATCGCGTCCTTTTTGATGACCGATGATCATTACAGATTGATCACCTAACTTTGCAAACCCGCCTACGATTGCTTTGTCGTCACCGTACGTTCGATCTCCATGTAATTCCACAAAATCTGTGGTCATGTGTTGAATATAGTCTAACGTATATGGACGTTCAGGATGCCGTGCCAATTGTACTCGTTGCCATCTGGTAAGATTTGAAAATATATTTTCGCGAAGCTGACCGACTTTTTTTTCCAGAGTTTTTATTTCATCGGAAACATCAACACTGTCGGAAAGATTCTTGATCTCTTCTATTTTTTGTTCTAATTCGTAGATCGGTTTTTCAAATTCAAGAACTACTTTTGCCATAAATACTCCAAATTATCCGGAAGAAATTGTAAGAATGCAATATAATTCAAAATCAATAACAGCGCTATTGTTGCATCCAATGTTGAAGTGATTTTACAATAATCTCTAAATCAAGAAGCAAGGTTTGGTTCTTTGCATAATACAGGTCAAACTGTTCCTTCTCTTCGGCACTGAGATTTCCGTTATTCTGGATATGGATCAAACCGGTTATGCCTGGTTTCCCACGGAAAATATTCTTGTTTACGTTAACATTTTCAGTAGAAAAATACCCCACGATGCTCTTCTTCCCCCAAAAAACCTTCGGCATCTGTAAAATCACCTTACGTAAACCTGTTTCAGGTTGTGATGTAATGAACCGCATAAAATATACAAAAGGGGAAAAGCAAATCAAAAGAAAAATAGAAGCTATAATATCAAACGTCCGTTTGACAAAGCGATTACGGAATTTTCCAATGTTATAGTCAATATCTATAAAGGGGATTTCATTCAGTTGATCGATACTGGATTTACCAATGATCACTTCAAGATTATTTGGAACAAGTCTAAAATTGACATACCGTTTTCGGTTATTAGCAATGACATTCAAAATTGTCGAATACGAAACCGCATCAGAAGAAAAGATCACCTCACTAATGTGCTGCTCCTCGATGATCCTCCCAATCGTATCAATACTTCCTACAATTTCAATATCCAGAAGTTTTTCACCAATTCGTTTACGGTTACCAGCAACAAATCCAACTACTGAATATCCTCCTCCAGCACGAGCACGTAATTTTTTCAAAATCTCCAGTCCCGATTGTTCAACACCAACGATGAGAGTACGTTTCCCAAACAACGTCGTTCGATTTGTCTTTTCAGCAAATCCCAAAACCCGAAGTGCCAATCTCCATCCCGGTATTAATATGAGTGACAATCCTCCCGAAATGAGTACAATCATTCGACTAAATGCAAAATCTTTCTCGAAGGAGACAATTGCTGAAATAACGACAAATGCTGAAAAGACTGCTGTTATTGAACGCGAAACTGAGAGCTTGAATTCAGTATAGACACCATGGAGCATCAATGAAGTAATAACGATCAAAGAAGGAAAAATGAATGCCCATGGATAAGCGTAAACTGGGAAAGTTAATAATGCGTTCTTCCTAATATATTCCCCAATCAGAATTGTTCCGGAAACAATGATAACATCAATAATGATGATTGCAAAAGGTTTTATCAATCGTGAAAAATCTGCAATAATTTTTCGCACATAAATTCCCGAATAAATAAACCATTCGAAGAATGTTGAGCCGGTATGATGTTTCCGAACAAATAACCGCATGGCGTTATAAAACACTTTTAATTCATCAATGTCACTTCGCTTGGTGCTTTCCCCTTTGTAATGGATAATTGATGTTGAAGGGACATAGCATACTTTCCAGCCTGCACTTTGAACGCGAAAACACCAATCAAGATCTTCACCGTACATAAAGAATGTTTCATCAAGCCCGCCTATCTTTTCATACACCTCTCTTTTTATCATCATAAAAGAGCCACTGATGGCATCAACTTCATAGGACTTATCCGGATCTAAGTAAGTGAGATTGTAACGGGCAAATAATTTTGATTTCGGGAAAAGTGAACTAAGACCGAAAGTTTTCGTAAACGCAATCCACGGTGTCGGGAAACTTCTTCGACATGCAAGTTGCAGCGATCCGTCAGGATTGATAATTTTGCATCCGATCATCCCTGATTCATTGTTGTTTGCAAAATATTCTTTGAGTATAGCAAATGTATTTTCTTGGACAAGTGTATCAGGATTTATTAAGAGAAGATATTTTCCTTTGGAGAGGGCAAGCGCTTGATTATTTGCTTTTGCAAAACCAACGTTTGTTTTGTTCACAATGAGGTGAACCTGAGGGAATCGTTGTTGAATTAGCTCCACACTTCCATCGTCGGATGCATTATCAACAACAAATATTTCAGATGAATATCCTTCGAGAGCTTTTATCAACGAAATGAGTGCGTTGTTTAAAAACTCACGAACATTGTAATTTACGATAATGACAGAAATATCCATCAGAAAGAACTAAAAAACAAAAATGATGTCGTCGTGTGGGGAGTCGAACCACGGCAAACTAAACAGTCACACTTCAACTACGTTTAGTGTGACAACGGTTTGTTTTTATAACTTATTAAAAATACTGCGCAATTTCAGTCTCCATACCATAAATACTGCTTCATACACAATTTTTTTGTTCATTTTTGAGACGCCAACTCGACGATCAACGAATACGATCGGCATTTCAAACAGTTTGAAACCTTTTTTCCATGCAATAAAATTTGTTTCAATTTGGAATGCATACCCGTTCGACCGAAGCGAGTCCAGATCGATCGATTCTAACACTTTTCGCTTATAACATTTGAATCCTGCCGTTGCATCGTGGATCGGCATGCCGGTAATAACACGCGTATAGATGTTGGCGAAATAACTCAAGATCAATCGTTTCATCGGCCAATTAACGACATTAACACCTTTGATGTAGCGGGAACCAATAAGAACATCACATTCATCCATCTTACCCAAAATGATAGGAATCTCTTTTGGATTATGAGAAAAGTCTGCATCCATCTCAAAAATAAAATCATATTTATTCTTTATGGCAAACTTAAATCCTGCTACGTACGCCGTACCAAGACCAAGTTTTCGCTCGCGCTGCAGAATATGTATTCGCGGATTGGTTTCCATCATTTTTTTAACAATATCCGCCGTACCATCCGGAGAATTATCATCAACGATAAGAACTTCAACTATTTCTGATTGTTGAAGCACTTCCGTAATTATTTTTTCGGCATTAGGCGCTTCATTATATGTGGGGATGATGACGAGTGCTTTTGACATTAGTTTCCCTTACCTGCGATCATTGTATAAACGGTCATTAATAAAATTTTTATATCCATACGAAATGACATGTTTTCTATATAAAATAAATCATACCGCACCTTGGAGCGAACATCATCGATCGATGTATCATATCCTTGTTTGATCTGCGCCCAACCTGTAATTCCGGGACGAACAAATAACCTTCTTTTGTATAAAGGAATTTCTTTGGATAATATTTCGACAAAATGAGGTCGTTCCGGTCGTGGTCCGACCAAACTCATTTCTCCTTTCAACACATTAACAAATTGCGGAATCTCATCAAGTCGCGTTTTCCGTAAAAACCTACCAACACTTGTCACTCGAGGATCATCTTTGGGCGCCCATACAGGTCCTGTCTTCGCCTCTGCATCTGACCTCATAGAACGAAATTTATGCATACGGAATCTTGTCTCTTTAATTCCAACACGTTCCTGACTATATACAACATTCCCGGGAGATTCTAATCGTATCGCTGCAGCGACCATTATCCATAACGGCGAAGACAACGTCAATATTATTATTGATACAACAATATCAACCAATCTCTTCGCACTTTCCTCCCATGGTTGCATAATGTGAGGCATGATCTCGATCAATGGAAATCCATAGATCTGATTTGTTCTCGCTTGACCGGAAACGATGTCATACATATCAGGAATAATTTTTATCGAAACATCAAATCCAGTTGACAGCGATACAACCGTAAGAACGCCTTCTTTTTGTTGAGAGTCTAGGGCTATTAAAATATTTTTAACACTATTATTTTTTATTACTGCAGGAATATCATCGATAGAGCCCAAAAGTCGAAGTGACTTATTTTCACCTGTTTCACCAGTGCTAACAAATCCAACAACATAAAACCCAAGTGCCGGATATTTTTTAACAGATTCAAATAGTTCAATTGCTTTGGGACCGGTTCCAACAATTATCGTTTCACTTAATCCAACACCTTGTAATAGCAATCGTTTTCTAAAACTTCGAAGAACAACCCTACCAACACCCACAAATGCGATCATTAAGACCCAATACATCAATATCACCAAACGATTACCGGAGTACATTGCATTTCGTTCATCGTCAAAAAAAATCACAAAGAACATCAAAATGCACCCAAGTGAAATAGTTCGAAACACAGATGAAAATTCATCGGTGCGAGATTTTGCATACCAGGCACGATACAATCCGAAGAACATAAAAACCGAGAGCCAAAACAGATACATTACCGACATCGGCAGTAACAAGTCTGGTTTAGCCGGATATTCAATTATCCTACTTTCGATCCGTAATATGTAATAACATATCCACGCTAGATTGATTGCAAAGAAATCAAAAAGAATTATTTTACGTTCGAAGTGTTTCATTGTAATCTATCGGGTGGCATTCCATGCCGCTTTCTGTGTTCCCCTCAGGAAACGGAAAAAACCGATCATCAATCCCAGATTGGCCAGCAAAAAATAATATGGCAGCGTGAACAGTTTCACAGGATATGATAATTTATCGAGCACAAAACCAATGATGCCAAATACTGTAAAAACAATTTGAAGCTTTAGGATTGTGGCAAACATTTCAGAACCATCGCTTAGCATATAGCTGGAGCAAAATATGGCAAGCAAAAGAAACGGGACGAACCATCGGATGATCTTATGCGAAAACAATCCAAAAGCGACAAATCCAAATTTAGGATGAAGTAAATGTGCAATATCACCCAAACAATTGAAATTGGCGGCCCCAATCCGGATCTTTCGTTGAAATTCCTTAATTGCGGAATCTGTCGCTTCTTCCCATCCGAATACTGACTTATCATAGATAATTCTGAAACCCTGTTCCACAACGTTCATCGGGATCAGAAAGTCATCCATGATCGCTTTTTGTGTCGGGAGCGGTTTGAACAATAATCGCTGTATTGCATAAATAGCGCCCGTTGCGCCGAATGTCGTATAGAAATTTCCTTCAAGCTCCTTAATCTTATTCTCATATTCCCAATAGAATGATTCACCTTTCCCGCCGGAATTATCTTCGGAAGACCGCAGCTGAAGATATCCGCACACACCGCCTATCGACGGGTCACTAAAATGACGCACAAAATTCCTGAAGACATTCTTTTCATAAAAAGTATTGGCATCGGAAAAGATCAATACCTCATTCTTTGCAATGGATGCAAGATCGTTCAAGACAGAAGCTTTTCCCCGGCGGTCGTTGAATGCAGCCAGAGAAACTCCCTTGTCTCTATAGCTAAGAACAATGTCATTCGTGGTATCCGATGAACAATCTGAACCGATCAACACTTCAACTTTGTCAGCAGGATAATTGAGCGATAACAGATTTTCGATCCGTTGCTGGATAATTTTTTCTTCGTTATATGCGGAAATGATCACAGAGATCGTTGGCCAGTATTCACGTTGAATTTTTTGTTGGCGATTGATTACGCCGTTAAATATCCACAAGAGCATTGGATAGAATAAGTAGGTATGCACCACCAACATCATGACGATCCAAAATATCATTTCAATAAGTATCATCACTTCATTCAATTCTTTATCGGTCCAATTACAGTATGAAAAATCTTTCGGAATCGCTGTTCGTATGTATGCTCGTTCAACGTCCGTGCCTGTCCGGCAAGACGGATCGCTTCACGCTGCTCATCATTTTTTAGATACAATGAGATTTTCCCTACAAGTTCATCAAAATTTTTGAACAAAACAATTTCTTTGTCCGGAATGAAGTATTGATCAATCCCGTCGACAAATTCCGTCAATAAAAATCCCCCGTGTCCCGGAATTTCAAAATTTCTTCCTTTGATCTGCGGCCGTTGATGACGATACAATGTTTGTATCTCCCTTATCATGTTTATCGGAGTATTCATATGATATGTACTATCGCTACGGCGATGCAATATTACCTTTGCTAACCTCTTCAGGTTCAGTGTATTGGCGCTCGAAGTAAAATTAAGATTGATCTTACTTTGCATGAACTTCTGTTTCATTGCTTCGCTTGAAATCCTCCCGTTCTTCCACCCTCGACCCCAACATACTATTTTAATATTGTTCGATTGAAGTTTTGTGATAATTTCCCGGCGTGTTGAATGTACTTGTCCAACAAAGGTTACATCATAGGCGTAATCGTTTTTTTTTGGTGAATCCGCATAACTATTAAACGCCCATTGTGAAAGAATGACATTGTTGCATCCGATCTGTCGATAATGTTCTACCGAATCGTGGTCAGTTGTGACGATCCAATGAAATAATGGAGCATATTCCTTTGAATGAAGTTCAAATCGCCAATGGTCATCGGAGAACCAATTGAATGTTTTCGCGCCGCTTTTTTCCGAGATCCAACGAATGGTTTCTTTCGTAATTTCATCGGTGAAGAGAACAAAAAAACAGATATCAGGCGGTTTCTCTTGAACGACAGCAATGAGCAGTTCATTCATCGCTTTTAACCCCTTCTGCACTAATACTTCGTCATAGAAGAATGATTCGGCTTGAATATGCTCCATCTTTTCCAGCGTGTTGAAGAAATTGACGTATTCATGACTGAGACCGCGTTTTGGATCGCCGTAATCGTACTTTACCCCTATATAAAGAACCCGGATAATCTTTTCTTCAGACATGCTAGGCATTTGCTTTCATGGATGCTGCACGTTTTGCGGTATCAATTCTCAAAATTACATCGGATACATTTTCGACGATTTGTTTCCACGAGTACTGTGCGGCGATCTTCTTCCGCTCTTCACGTTTTTTGACGTCTTTATCCTTTAATGCTGTTCCAATAAGTTCAACAAAATGTTCGCGGGTATCTGCAATATTAACAACATCTTTGAACGTTCGGACGGCCGGAAGATCGGTGGATACGACCGGAACGCCAATAGACAAATATTCCACTATTTTCAATGGATTCATCGCCAGCGAAAGTTGATTGACCACTCTCGGATTCAATGCAATATCAAATGTATTAGCATACTGTGCGATCTTTTCATACGGTATCAATCCTAAAAAATGAATATTCTTTTCACGGGTGAGCGGAGCTATGTCAACATTCCCCTGGGCTCTGCCGATGACAACAAACGCAACATGAGGATAAGCCTTAGCGCAACGAACAATAAGATCAATATCGACATACGAACCGATCTGTCCAAAAAACCCTGCTATCGGCTTTTTTAATAATGCTAATTCGGAAGGAATGACTTTCGATGCATTTTTAAACATTTCAAAATCAACTCCCATCGGTAAATAATGGTTTTCACCGGAAGCAGCAATTCGGGATTTTTGTAATGGTTCCGACAGTGCAAATACACTGTCAACTTTTTTCAATATAACTTTTTCAAGCGGTGCAACACAGTCATAAACACCATCGTATTGCGTATAATCATCCAAACAAAAATAATGATTCGATGATTCGTTCATAGTACCGATCACGTCGGCAACCATAGGTGTCGAGGGAAGTGAAATGACATTTTGAAATCCTAGCTCAGACATCTTTTTTTTGATGACGCTTCTTATAGTTTTATCGTTGTAGTTTTTAACAGTCGGAATATCATAAAACGGAATTACACTCGGGTGAATTTTACCGGAAAGTATTTTTTCGTTGGATTGGGGTTCGCGGGCTGAGAACATATCAATAACACGAATACCGATTCTCTTAACATCATACATCTGGAATCGAGGTCGCCGGATACTAACAGATCCAATCCAAAGAATTCTATTCTTTGGTGCAAGCTGGTGTGCAAATCGCTCCATTACTGATGGAAACCAATTCCAATCACCGCCATAAATGATGATATCACGTCCTTCAATCATTCAGCATTAATCCTTTGACAATATTTAAACTACATTGAGTGCAAATTTATGCCACAGATTGCACAGATTGTTATTAAAATTATCTTCAACGAATTATCTGTGAAATCTGTGGCAACTACTTCAATTTCTTAAATTCAAAGATCCCGCAGCCGTACACACAACCTAAATTCGTTTGTATTTCGTTTTCACCAAGCTGCACATTCTCATGCAGATCGCCTGTGTCATCTATATATGAGAACCCGATCAATTCAAATTGATCGTTCGCTAAATTCATTATCGTTTCAATATTAAACACGCGGTGTGAATTAAAATCGATCCTTTGCTGTCCGATCGGTGTTGAGAGGTAAAATATTCCATCCTTTTTCAGAATGTTTGAAAGATTTTCAAAGCCAACTTTGTATCCGTTAATATTTAACGGATCACCATAACGGCCGAGGCCAAAATGTTCAATAGTATGCAAACATGAAAGCGAATCGCAATAATCATTGAATTGGGGATTGGGATTCATAAGATCCGCTTGAGAAAATAGGATATTTTTTATTTTCGTCTTCAACGGACGGATATCCAACACTTCAATCGGACGGAATGTAGCAACATGGGCAACGAATCCATCAACACGCGATCCGACATCGACGTGTTTGCGGGGATTGCGTTCGAATATTTTCCGCGCGACATACATATCTTGATAAAAATAGGTCCCTTCTGCCACGCCGCTCGCCGCATACTTATCTTCGAGATTCGGCATGATCAGGCGGAATTTCCACGGATCTTTGGAGGCATTATTAGCACTTTTTAGTAAAAAATAATCTTTTACCACGAGCGGCAATCCGCGAATCGCATCAACAAATTTAAGAACATCAAATCCTAATGCCGTTGTCCAAGAATAGACTCTTTTCACGATTAATGAACGTGTTCCGAGCGCTTTTAGTTTTCTTTTTGTTTCAATTGAAGGCATACACTTCTATATCTCCCACTGTGTAGTTTTTCCTTGGTATCCGTGAACATAGTTCCAACGGGAAACGAGGATTTTATAAAATGAATACGTTGAATACCATGCCTTATTTAAAAGAATCTTATCTGCGACTAAAATGCCTGTCAAAACATATCGAATAATACGTAACAGAAGTCCAAAACATTTTAGAAATATCAACGAATATATTTTCGCGAGGCCGTAGTGTTTTTTGTAGTAGACTATTTGACTCCGGTGAGTCCATACCGCAACGCGTTTGTTGATACCGCTGATGCCGCCATAAAAATGAAAGATCTCGGCACATGACGTATACCACACTTCGAAACCTGCCTTCTTGGCCATATAACAATAATCCAGATCCTCTGCATACATAAAATATTGTTCATCCAGAAGGCCTATAGTATCTATGACTTCTCTTCGAATCATGTAGAAAGCTCCAATGAGCCAGTCCACCTGATTATCTTTTGTGTAATCAAGATAGCTTAGATGGTAACTTCCAAAGAGTTTCGTCTTGGGAAATATTTTGTACAAAAATGTTGCCTCAGCAAACATATTCCACACCGTCGGAAACGAATATGCATTTGCCTGAAACCTTCCATCCTGATATAGTAATTTACAACTTGAGATCCCTGCCTTGGGATTTTCGTCCATAAAGTGAAGTGTCTTTTGAATAGCACCGATTAATACTTCAGTATCGGGATTCAGTAATAATACATACCGCGAGTTGGTTTCACTGATCGCCATATTGTTGGCGGCGGCAAAACCGACGTTTTGTTCATTCCGAAGAAATTGTATTCCAGGATATTCCAGGGTCATCAATTGCTGGGTTTCATCGGTTGACGCATTGTCCACGACAATTATTTCATATGAGATGCCTTCCGTTTGTATAATAACAGATTTAAGGCATTTCCGTAGGAAATGAACAGCATTGTAGGATACAATGACAATCGAGAGATCTTTTTTGTTTTTCATCGGTAATTCAATCAACTAAAAATCACGTGGGCATCATCCGAAGAATGAATTTTCTATCCTGTTCATCAAAACTATAAAACCATGCACTAATGGCATAGACACATGAGATGACACATAATAAGATCACCTTAATTCCAAAACTTTGGATAAGTGAAACTGAGACAATTAATATCATTAAAAATAATTGAGGGAGAACACTCTTTCTGTCAAATTTTGTTGTACTGACAGTCCATCCCGATCTGTTGATTTGCTTTTGAGTAGCATAAAACAACAAGCCCGCATCTATAAATACTCTGGAGGACCATGCAATTGCGGCACCAATAATGCCGAGGATTGGAATCAATGAAAGATTCAGGACTATCATCAATGGAAGTTCATAGATATGAAATTTTGCTGTTAGGTCCGGCCTGCCCAACGCCTGCAATGTTGTAGATGGCACTTGTGCAAGGGAATTGAATAATAACCCGACTGACAGTATTTGGAAGATGATGACACTGTGATGAGCAAATTCTTTCCCCATCCATAGTTGTATGATCTCTGGAGCAATCAAAATGAACACCATAACAAGAGGAAGCATAACTATGGAGAGATATTTTACCGACCTGAAATAGAGGAAACCAGTCTTATTTTCTTCCCTGTCAATATTCGCTTGCAATGACAATGCAGGAAAAAGCGTCGTCGTTAGTCCCATTGGTAAAATCAGCAATCTGGTCAAAACTTCTTGAGGAACAGTATAATATGCAACTGCGGTCAGTGATAAAAACATACCGATAAAGAAGCGATCAAGATACAAGAATAATGGACTAATCACTTGAGAAATAGTAAGCCAACCGCCAAATGTTAATAATTTCTTTAACACAATCTTGTCCCATAATTGTATTGAAGAAAAAACATTCGGAACAAACTTCGGCATAATAAAAAATGCGATCAACGCTAGGACTACCCGCAAACCAATCGTTAACAGAACAATTTCATAGATTCCGTATCCCAGCCATATTATTACCACAGACCCGAAGGATTGTATGATACCAGTGAGAACCTGAAAGACGTTGAAGATCTCAAACCGTTGATATGCCATTTGAAATCCTTTTAAGGTTCCAAAAATAAGCATGAACGGTATTCCGAGTCCTGCAATATAAAAAGCACGGGATGCTTCGATCGTGAGAGCACCATTGAGTTTGAATACATTTTGAACGAGGAAGGGTGTGGCGACAATAATTATTCCACCACTGATAACACCGATCAAGAATGACAAACTCAGAGACGACCAAACGATTTTTACAATCTCATGGTGTTGATTTTTTGCGATCGCTTCAGAAAGAAATTTAACGTTCGCCCGGCTGATACCAAAATCCAGCAGTGTAAAATAACCTACAAATGCCCAAAATAATGATAACAAGCCAAAAACATCCGATGATAGACCGTGGACAATGATCGGCAAACTCCAGAGAGCAACAGCAATGAGAATCCCCTGAGTTATTAAATTATAAAATGTATTTCGAAAAATGATATGGGAAACGGATTTTTTCATTTACAGCCGGATCATTTCGTTATCACTTGATGAATTCCCTGCCGCGCGTTCGATACATTTCAATAAAGAAATAATCAGCACTAAAAATGCAAAGAACTCATGATATGGAGTGATCGTCCAAAATAATCCACCGATCAAAAAGATGAGCATACTTCCAAAGAGTCCAAATGCCGCCGCCTGTAGTGAAGTATTTTTTGTCAATTTCAATGCATTTATTCCAATTTTAATCGAATTAAAACAATAGAAGAGCCAAACAAGACCACCGACAATACCTAATTCAACAAAGAACTGTATGTATTGACTGTCAACATATCCTACGCCTTCCCGCGGCGCAGTAAGATGCGGAGGGAAATAACTTCCAAATCGCAAGTTCCCTACCCCAATACCGAGAAGAGGATTCTGTAAAAAAATACCAAAGGCATGAAGCCAAACGCTAAAGCGAAGCAGCATGGAAATATCATCAGTGGAATACTCGCCAACCCTTTTGCCAAATCGAAATGCAGAGAAAATTGTGGTTAATAGTTTATTCTCTTCGATTAGTCCAAAAAAGTTTGTTGTTAGGAGGAGTAAAACAATAGCCATAATCGTTAACAAAACAATAAGGGATTTTTTGAGTTGTTTTCGATTGACAATTAATAGCATGATTATTAAAACGATGATAAACGAACCGACCCAAGCCCTTGTTTGACTCACCAATAATGCTAGACCAGCAATCGGCGTAATGATCAACGCAAGGAGTTTTGCATCATTTTTTTTCGCGTATAACAATATGCCAACACAGAGCATTAATGTCGATGATACCACAGCACCATACCCGGGGCCTAACATTCCGTAAACCCTTTTTGTCTCTCCATCGATGACGTTTGATGTTACATATTGTCCTATTCCAACGAGCGAAGCAATCAATCCTGCGATCATTGTAAAAAATACCGCTTGCCGGATCGATCGATCGTTTGTAAATACATTAACGATGAGAAATGAAAAAACGAAAAATACTTCAATATACCGGATGATAGGATTGATCCCGGCTTGAAAATATTGAGCCTTCCCCAATGAGATAATACTAATGATGATTATTCCTATACTCGGGATAAGGAGATCTCGGGGAAAGAAATATCGATTGCGGAAAAATAAAATCCGTAAAAAAAAAGCACCAAAAATAATTAACAGGACATATTCTGAGATGATCAGGTTGGAATCGGTCTCCTTTAAACTTATAGGATTGGCCAACGCCAGTGGAATCAGTAAGCAAGCAATTTCTAATCTCCAGAGTGCGACCACAAAGAGAAATATTCCGCCGCTTACTAAAAAGAAAATAACACCGAGATCAAGTACTACTGAGGCAAGGTAGAGTCCAACAGATATTACGATAAATACATAAGAAACAATTATGTTTGTTTCTTTTGGAGTATCACTTTGGAGGAATGACGTCTTCATTATTTGAGAATTCATCAGTACGTTAATTCTTTTCCGGTATCTTTTTATACCTTCTCAATTTCAACGATTTAATATCTGATGAAACCTCTGATAAAAACCTACTCGCTACTTTGTAAAAATTACTGTCCTGTTTTTTTTCGTTCTCCCATCGAATTCGAACACCGACATAAGAGATTGAAAAAAATACACCCACAATTAATCCACCAAGAATAATGAACAATCGTTTCGGTCTCGATTTTCTTTCGGCAGGATATGCCCTGTCCAGAACAATCACAGAAGGTGTTTGACGTTTTTCTTCAACTTTTGACTGCTCAAATAACGGGGTTAAAAATTGGAGGATCTTATATTGGATCTCAACTTCCCGCATCCTTCTCACAAATTCAGATCCCAAATCCGGTATATTGGCAAACGGCACCAATAGGTTCATATCTGAGTGATCATTCATTGTGGATTTATTCATAGCGCTTATTTTTTTCTTATATTCATCGATTTCTACGCGCAGTGCGTTGACGGATGGATTATCATTGGATTGTAACCGCTGTTCAATATTTAATTGGATTTCTTTCAGCGACAACTGTGCGATTATTTCAGCGCCGGCCTTTATAGACATTGTTGTTTGTTCGGGCATTGAAATTACGCCATATTTTTTTTGAAACACTTTTAATGAGTCCTCGGCACTTGAAAGATCATGTAAGTTCTTCTTATACCGCTCTTCGATAAATTGACGGTTTGCTTTTGCGTTTTGTGCTTGTAATTCACTGTTTGTTCTGTTCAATTCATCGATGAAATAATTTGCCATTGCAGCAGCACGAATCGGATCTTCGTCGTAAACAACAACACTTAAGTACCCTTCATTTTCTACTGTAAATTCAACATTCGCCAGTAATTCTTTAGCCGACTTTTCACCGGGGTATGATGTAATCTTGTATACTTTTACAAGATCAAATTCCGCAATCACTTTGCTAAGCACGCGACCGCTATGTAAAATTGCCACATATCGATCCAGATCAGCACCGCCTCGTAATGCAGCAAAACCTTTTGCTGGAGCAAATGCTTTTGCTATTGATGATATCCCATCAATTGAACCAAAGAGGTCAGCTTGATCTGCTGGCAACACAGATGCAGTAGATTTAAATTGAGGGGTTATTAAAAACGCAACTATGGCCGAGAGGATTACACTTAAAATAATACAACTAAAAATAAATCGCCTCCAAACAGTAATTACTTCAATAATACTTGTAAGGTAATTGGTTTCATTATTTTCCACGTTATTGTTTACATTTTCCATATTATTTTCAATTAAATTATCGCGTTACTAAAAGCACCAAACTTATCGTTGTCGCAACAATACCAAACACCTGACTGTAAATCCCCAGATAATATCCGAACGGCCGATACGGTTGTTTCGGGATCCACACATAGTCCCCTTCTTCGATCGTTGTCTCCTTCACCGAGAGCCATTGTTTACTTCCGGCTTTAATGATCATGATATCGCCACCTTCGGCAAACTCTGTTTGACCGCCGGCAGTTGCGATATAATAATTGACATCCTTTCCTTTGGTAAACCGTATATATCCCGGAAATTTCACTTCTCCAAAAACATATACGGAATTTGTCTTCGCGGGGATGACAATTCGATCCCCATCAAACAGCGTCACATCCTTTGACAAGTCACTCTTTTCCAAGAGCGAAATAAAATCGACAGAGACAATTCCAATTTTATTCTTCAGCGCAGTTTCATTCGAAAAATACAACGTATCCTCAGATGTTGTTAAACCTTTTCGCATGCGCAAATAGTCAATCTCATGTTCTTCTTCTTTTACCTTGCCGCGATACAGCACCGCACCATTCAGCAATGCATACTTCGTGAGTCCACCGGTTTTTTTGATCACTTCGCTCAGCTTCGTCGAATCCTGTATGATGGAATATGTACCGGGTGTCATCACTTCACCCTCCACGGAGATCACTCCTGCGCGATCGAGCGCTTTTTTCTGCGGTACAAGGATCCTGTCTCCTCTCTGAAGAACAATATCAGCCCCTTCATGCGAAACGATCTTCGCAAGATTGATGAGCATTTCGGAGGAAATTCCAAGAGCATCAATCCGCGACACTGTGACATATTCCATATCAGCGTTTTTTGTAATGCCACCCGCGATCGCAATCAGGTTCAGCAGACTATCTCCTTCGACAAACTCATATGTTCCTTCTTTCGTCACGGCACCGTACACACCAATAAACCGCTGCTCAAGTTCATTTGGCGGGACAATAATAACATCGCCATCATGCAATAAAGGATTGTAGGTAATGTTCCGCGTTGCAATATATTTTTCAATATCTGCGGTTCCTGTCGTTCCATCCTTATGAATGATTCTGATATTACGCTTGCTTGATGTCGATAATATTTTATCAACCTTTTCAGCATTCAAACGCGTCTGTTCTACATTGATAATTTTAGCTTTATATGTTTCGATATCGTTCGCAGTACGGAGCACGGTTTCTACTCGGTTCGAAGCCTGAACGACGAGTGTTTGCTCGTTGAGGACGACACCTCGTACTGTAACAGTGAAATGCCTCGGCTGGGCAAGAGAAATGGAAGCTGTGCCGGAAAGATATTTTTTCTTGATCTCCGTTATCACAGTTTTTTTTGTTTCTTCAAGCGACAATCCGCTTACTACCACTTCATTAACCGAAGGAATCACCATTGTCCCTTCAGGTGTAACAGCTACCTGAAAATTAAGCGGTACGGCCGACCAAATACTGACCATGAAGATATCGCCTGGACCAACAATATATTCTTTGGGATCAACAGGTCCATCCATGATAACGGATAATGCAGGAGTAGCTGTGGACTGGGACGTCTTTTTTGGTGAAGATTTTGACTCTTCTTCGCGATCACGTAACTGTGAAAAAGAAATGCTTGATATGCAAACTATGAATAGAACAAAAAGGAATTTTTTATTGTTGTTCATTGTGTATTATTTCCGTTCGGAATATTGTGATTCATAGTATTTTTTATATTCGCCGCTGATAATTCTTTCCCACCATTGTTTGTTCTGTAAATACCATTGCACAGTCTTTTTGATCCCATTCTCAAATTGATACGACGGAACCCAGCCAAGTTCATTCTTTATTTTTGCAGCATCAATTGCATATCGTTTATCATGTCCTGGTCGGTCTTTAACATATGTAATGAGTGATTCAGGTTTGCCAATTTCTTTTAACACCAATTTCACGATATCAATATTCTTCCATTCATTTTGTCCGCCTATGTTATAGACATCGCCAACCTTTCCGTTGTGAAGAACAACATCTAGTGCTGAGCAATGATCTTCTACATATAACCAATCGCGCACGTTCGATCCATCACCATATACAGGAATTGGTTTATCATTCAGCGCATTCGCAATCAACAACGGAATTAATTTTTCGGGAAATTGATACGGTCCGTAATTATTGGAGCATCGCGTAACAACACCCGGAAATCCGAAAGTGTGTTGATACGCCAACACCAACATATCCGATGACGCTTTGCTCGCCGAATAAGGACTATTCGGATGGAGCGGCGTTTCTTCTGTAAAATATCCGGTTGACCCTAAAGATCCGTACACTTCATCGGTAGAGACATGAAGAAATTTTTCTATTCCAATCTCACGGGAGACATCGAGCAACACTTGAGTTCCAACAACATTTGTTTGCACAAATACCGCCGGACCAGTGATACTTCTATCAACATGTGATTCAGCCGCAAAATGAACTACAGTATCGATCAAATGCTCACGAAATAATTTGTTTACCTGATCTTTATTGCAGATATCTCCTTTTACAAAGACATAGTTACTACTAAGTTCAATGTTTGAGAGATTTTCAAGATTGCCAGCATAGGTAAGGAAATCAAAATTGATAATTTTGTACTTGGGGTATTTGTTCAGCATAAAATGAACAAAGTTACTGCCAATAAACCCGGCTCCGCCGGTTACAAGAATGTTTTTCATAGAATAAAAATAGGTTAATAATTTAAGAATTTAACAAAATCTGACAGCATTTCCAACGAATATTGAGATTAACAGCGTTAATGAGTGAAGTAAAAACAATCCTTTTTAGAACAGACCGTTTTAAGAATTGCAGTATCAATTGGGCAGGTAAAAATCCTTATGACTAATTTATTGTGTGTTAATTTACATTTTTTCGGGACAAGAAACACTTAAAATTTTACAGCCGTTGGCAATAACAATTTTTGTCATTAGACAAACGGTCAATCGTGCTTGCATTAATGCTTTATCGTCATTGATCACACGATGCTCATGATAAAACCGATGAAATGTCTCTGCAACTTCTCGTAAATAGGTGGTCAATCTATGGGGCTCAAATGAAACTGCGCAGTTTTGAACAAGTTCCGGGAATTCCAGCAATTTTTTGAGGAGGTCAATCTCTTCTTTCTCCTTTACCAATGAATAATCTGTTTTCTCATTCATTACCAGCGGGCGATCGACCGAAAATTTTTCTTCTGCAGCATGCCGAAGAATACTTGCTATACGAGCATGAGCATATTGCAAATAATAGACAGGATTCTTATCTGATTGTTCTTTTGCAAGCGCAACATCAAACTCTAAATGCGTTCCTACACTTCGCATTACAAAAAAATATGCTACAGCATCAATACCTACTTCGTCAATAAGATCATCAAGGGTGTAGGTTTTTGCGTTACGTTTGGACATTTTTACAACTTCGTCACCATTGACAAATGAGACCATTTGATGAATGATAACTTTGACTGAATCAGTATCATATCCAAGTGCTTTTACACCGTTGAGTACATCCGGAATTGTTGCAATATGATCTGCGCCGAAGATGTCAACAATCAGTTCGAAACCACGTCGAAATTTCTCTCGATGATATGCAATATCCGGTAACCGATATGTTGGTTCACCGGTGCTTTTAACTATAACACGATCTTTATCTGCACCAAAATTGGTTGCGCGGAACCACACAGCTCCTTCACTATCATATACAAGATCTTTCTTGCGAAACTCTTCGACCACTTCCGAGATCTTTCCGGTAGAATACAGGGAATCTTCATTATAAAAAACATCGTGCTTAACATTAAGTCGAGCTAATGTCTCTTTGATTTTCTTAAAACACCATTCTTCACCATATTTTTGGAAGTATAATTTGTCTTCGCCGACATTTTTGAGCGAATCACTCTTTTCTACAATAATCTCTTTCGCTATTTCAATAATATACTCGCCTTTATATCCTTCTTCAGGGAAAGGAATATCATCACCAAGTTCCTGGCAGTAACGAATATAGATACTATCCGCCAGTGTCCGCATTTGATTTCCGGCGTTGTTAAAATAATACTCACGCGTTACAGTATGCCCTGTCCACTCCAATAAATTTCCTACCACCTGACCAAGCAGTACTTGTCTCCCATGTCCTGCATGCAGTAAACCAGTCGGGTTTGCACTGACCCATTCAAGGTTTGTTTTTTTACCATTTGCAAAATTCGATTTCCCGAACGAATCGTTTTCTAGAAGAATCCGTTTTGCATTCTCAACAACATAGTTTATTGCAAATCGAAAATTGATGAATCCGGGTCCGGCGATTTCAACTGCCGAAAGAAACGAATTATTGATCGGCAATTTTTCAATAATTGATTGTGCAATTTGCCGCGGATTTTTCCCCACGGATTTCGCAAGTATCATTGCAACATTCGTGGTAAGATCGCCGTGCGCTTCTACCTTCGGTTTATCAAAAATCACTTCTACGGGAGGATATTGCAACTCTGCAATGATCGAGGTGAGTTGTTTATATAAAAGATCTTTCATTATTTCGCGGTCTTTTTTCGAGTGGTTTTCTTTTTCGGTTCCTTCAAGACATCTACCTTCGATCGAGTACGTACAATTTTTTCCTTGAGGACTGGCTCATCGCTTACGTATTCAATTTTTGCATCACCCCATAATTTTTCCAGATTATAGAATTCACGCATTTCTTTGTGAAACACATGAACAACAACATCCATGTAATCCAATAATATCCACCTGCCTTCGCTATATCCTTCTTTCCGAACGGATGTTTCGCCTTTTTCCAATGATTCATTTTTAATCTCATCCGCCACAGCACGCGCTTGCGTATCCGAATCGACTGAGCAGACAACGAAATAATCTGTCATTGTTGTTAGTTTTCGCAGATCTAAAATTATTATATCGTATGCTTTTTTGCTGAGAGCAGCATTCGCCAAAACTTTAGCAAGATTCTTTGAGGTCACAATACTCCTTTAATTCCATGGTTTTAATGATTTATAATCTTTCCCAATAACAATCGACGCAAACACCATCTGATCAGTGCTGAATTGCTGTATAACATTCTTGCTATTAATGCCAAGCGACAATGCCAATTCCCGCGCGTCGTTCATCTTTCCGCTTCTGTCGATGATCATTGATTGCTCAACATCAAATGTTTTATAATTTCCCATTTCAACAACATCATATCCCAATTTTCGGGAATATTTAGTCATCGTTGTTCCAACTCCATTGATGCCGCAACCATTCAACACGTTGATTTGCAGAGAAACATGAGTTGTATCATTCAAGCTCTTCGTAGAAGAAACTACGGACACTCCGTTGCGAAAAATAATCCCATACAATTGCATTCCGTTAAAGAATATCAATAATACAATTGCAATATTAAGTAAGAGGTGTTTTTTTGATTGTTCTAACATCGTTTGCAAAAAAATAACCGAGAAAGTCTCTGTGACTGCTCGGTTATTAATATGGTAAAATTATTGACACGTAAAATACGTTTTAATCGTCGTAACCATCAAGTCCCGAAAACATCCCGCCGAAAGAGCGATTGTATCCATATCCATAATTCGAATACGACACCTCACGATATTGTAAACGAATCACCGTATTTTCCCACGGACGGTAGTTGATCTCTGCTCGACTTAAATATGCTTTGCTGAATTGATTTTGCAAACGATAATCGAATGAACTGTATGGTGAATTCTGCAAGCTCAGATCAACTCGCGCATCAAGATTTGGAGCGAATTGATAGATCATTGTGTTGGTGTACCGCTGCAATGCAAGACCGTTACCGCCGAACGATGAATAACTTGCAGAATAGGTATGATGCATCTGAAAATTGTTTGGATTGAACAAATTAAACCAATCGCTTGCAGATTGCGTTTGAATGAACGAATCTGAAATCCTGGGCTGTTCACCAGCATTTGGTTTGAATTGAGCAAACATAGACGAAACGCCAAAGAATGCAATCAATACAAATATTTTTTTCATATCATCACCGTCTTTCTCTATTCAAATTAGGAAAAACTACCTGCTTTGTCAACATATAGACACCAACAACACTCTATTTGTTCCTTGAATTGAGAATATCTTCTGCTTCCTGCAGTTGCTCCAGTGTATTGATCCCTCTGATTTCGTTGTAATCATCAGCAGAAACAGCAGAAATAATAAAATGATGATTCCAAAAATATCCAAACACATCCGTAAGATAATATTCATTTTGAGCATTATGAGGATTGATATGCTGCAATGCATCAAAAAGAAACTTCGCATCAAAAATATAGATTCCGGAATTGATCTCTTTTACTAATCGCTGTTCTTCAGAAGCATCTTTGTGCTCAATAATTCCCGTTACAATTCCGCTCTTGTTGCGAAGAATTCTTCCATACCCGGTCGCATCATCAAGAATTGCCGTAAGGATTGTTCCGACAGCGTTTGATTCACGATGATGCTCAATCAGCTTTGCAATTGTTTCTTTGCGCAGCAACGGAACATCGCCCGATAGAACAAGCACATCGCCAATATAATTTCGGAGCAATGGTTCAGTCTGCATTACCGCATGTCCGGTTCCTAACTGAGGATCTTGAACCACTGTTTCAACTTTTGAAGAAACAGTATTGAGGAACTCAATGACTGATTCACGTTGAAACCCGACAATTGGAATAATTCGTTCGGAACTAAGCAACTGCGCCAACTCAACAACATGCTGAACCAACGGTTTTTTATTCACCGGAAACATCACTTTTGCTTTGGTCGGATCTTTCATCCGCGTCCCTTTTCCGGCAGCCATAATCACCGTAGAAAATTTTGTATGCATAGTAATTCCTAAACGTTAATAATAATATTATCAATCAAACGAGTAGTTCCAAACCGAACAGCGAGTGAAATCAAAATTGTTTCACCAGATGTAATCGTATTCTTTTTTTCCAGGTTTTCCGATCCAACAATCTCAATATAATCTATTGCCGTTGGTTCTTTAGATTGAATCAATTTCATCATTTGGCTGATGACTGTTTCTGAATTACGCTCACCGTTGCGAACAAGGTTTTCCGCTAATCGCAACGATTGATTCAATACAACGGCATTTTTTCTTTCTTCGGAGCTCAAATATACATTTCGTGAGCTCATCGCAAGCCCATCCGATTCCCGCAATGTTGGAACGATAGATATTTCTGTCGGGATATTAAAATCATGTACCATTTTTTTGATAACAATACATTGTTGGGCATCCTTTTGTCCAAAATATGCAATCCGCGGCTGAACGATATTTAACAATTTCAGGACAACAGTAGTCACTCCTTTAAAGTGTGTTGGACGATATTTTCCTTCCAATATCGTAGAAATATTTTCTACAACAGCAGAAGACGAGAATCCTGCCGGATACATTTCTTCAACAGACGGGGTAAAAAAAATATGACAACCGGCGAGTTTTGCAAGTTCGATATCTCGTTTGATGTCTCGAGGATAGCGGGAAAAATCTTCGTTTGGTCCAAACTGCGTAGGATTGACAAAGATTGAAACAACAACAACATCGTTTTCACTTTTTGCTTTTTTAATAAGTGAAAGATGACCGTCGTGCAAATAGCCCATTGTAGGGACTAGTGCAATAGACTTTTTCTTTTCGCGAGAAATGTTAAGGGAAGTTCGAAGTTCGAGGATATTGGAATAAGTAATCAAAAATAGTTCGCAGTAAATTCGTTGTTAAAAAATCTTTTTTCCAAATCCTGATTGTATGAGATCGACAGCCAATTCTGCTGAATGATTTTTGTTGTCAAGGATGGGATTTGCTTCTACAATTTCAAGAGAGTGCATCTGATTAAGTTCGGAGAGTGTTTCCATGATCAAGTGTGCTTCGCGATAATCAAGACCACCCTTAACAGGAGTTCCAACTCCGGGACATTCTTTCGGATCCATTGCATCAAGATCAAAACTAACGTGAATAAAATCCACATCCCTTAATTTTTTAATTGCTTTAGTAATGATTACAGCCATCCCGTGATTATCGATATCATTCATTGTGAAAATCGAAATGTTATTCTTCCGGATCGCTACTTTTTCTCCTTCATCAAGATCTCGAATACCAATCAATACAACATTTTTAGGATCAAGTTTTGTATAATCACCGCCGATAGAAGTCAATTCCAAAGCCCCTAAACCGATCAGAGCAGCGAGCGGCATCCCATGAATATTTCCGGAGGGAGATGTTTGGTCTGTATTCATATCACCATGTGCATCAATCCATAGAACTCCAAGTTTTTTTTGATTTTTTTTGCAGAAATTCGCTATTCCAGCTATCGTACCGATTGCTATTGAATGGTCGCCACCAAGAATAACGGGAAAACCACCGCCATCAAGAATTTTTTCCGTTTTTGTTGCAAGAAGCGTACATGCACGAACAATCTCCGAAAGATATTTCAATTTTGGGTTCTTAACTTTTTGCTGCTCAGGAATCTTTGTGGAGATATCGCCTTCTTCGATGACAGTATGACCTAAAGATTGAAGTTTTTCTGATACACCGGCGATGCGAATTGCAGACGGACCCATATCAACACCGCGATGAGCAGCACCAAGATCCATCGGGACACCGAGTATATGTATATTCATAAAATCTTCAGTTCATCATTTCAAAAAGGTTTGTAACAGTGGCCTTAAGATCTTTCCTTGGAACGACAAGATCAACAAAACCTTTCTCCAATAAGAACTCGGCCCGCTGAAAACCTTCCGGAAGATCTTTTCCAATAGTTTGTTTGATCACACGCGGTCCGGCAAAACCAATAAGAGCATTTGGTTCTGCGATGTTTATATCGCCAAGCATAGCAAAACTTGCCGTGACGCCTCCGGTTGTTGGGTCGGTCATAATGGAAATGTATGGTAAACCGGCGTTTGAAAGTTGAGCAAGCTTGGCACTGGTCTTGGCAAGCTGCATAAGGGAATATGCTGCTTCCATCATTCTTGCACCGCCGCTGGCGGATATAATAATGAAAGGTATTTTTAATTTTATCGCTTTGTCGATACCACGAGCAATCTTTTCACCAACAACGCTTCCCATACTTCCGCCGATAAAACTGAAATCCATGCATGCGATGATAACATCGTGTTTATTCATTTTTCCGGTTCCCCATCGCAGCGCATCACTGAATCCTGTTTTTTTGATCGTTTCTTTGATCCGATCTTTATATTTTTTTGTATCAACAAAATTCAGCGGATCTTTCGACGTCATTTTTGCATCAAACTCTTTGAACGTTCCTTCATCAAAAAGGATCGAAAAATATTCGTTACTGCTGATTCGAAAATGGTGCCCGCATTTTGTACAGACCCATAAGTTCTGTTCAAGCGCACCTCGATGCAGTATCTCACCGCACGATGAACATTTCGTCCACATTCCTTCAGGAATATCTTTCTTCTGATTATCGGATGAGATATTCTCTGTCGATCGTCTAAACCAAGACATACATTTCCTTTCAATTAACAGGATAAAATATCTATCCTAAACTTGAATTTCAATGGGGAAACTCAAAAAATTAACTATTTTTCTTTACTCAATTATGGTTTCTTTGGCAGTGTGGCCACAAAATCTCTTAAATACAATGGTTCAAGATACAAAAAATCGGACAATTCAAAATCTTTTTTATTTCGATATGCAAGAAATCCAATAGAAGAAGCGTTGATAAAAGGCTGGGCAAGATTTGACTGCCGGGATCTTCCTTCAAGTATTATTTCGTGTTTTGCTTTTATTGCATACTCACTTTGGCGAATGATCTCATTCTGAGAAATCGAATAAAATGCATAAAATGCTTCGTCTCTTTTTGCATCGATCATTGCACAAAAGTTTTCGTTTTGTTCTGCTAATCGGCTTCGCCGGTATGATTCTGCTATTCCATCAAGTGTTGGAACTGCAATTATCGGAATCTCTAACGCTAATGCAAGTCCTTTTGCAGTGCTAAGACCGATCCGCAGACCGGTAAATGATCCAGGACCAATAGAAACCGCTATAGCACTTAACTGATTAGTCTTCACCTGTGCGGATTTCAAAACTTCATCAACTAAAAGCAACAGTCGTTCGGAATGGATATTTTTTTCCTTTAAAGAACATTCACCCAGCAACACGTATTCATGAATAAGTGCAGTGCTGCAAACTTCGGTCGCTGTTTCAATCGATAGAATCATAATTCCATAATCGTAATAATCCGATCATTTTCATTTTCACCAAGTGAGAAATGAATATCGAATCTCTTTAAAGGAAGTCTTTCCTGAATCATATCAGCCCATTCAAGAATACAAACACCATTGCCAAAGATATACTCATCAAAACCAATCTCAGTCAATTCCGAAATTGATCTTAGTCGGTAAAAATCAAAATGATAGAGTGGGAGACTTCCGCCAATATGTTCGTTAACAATAGTAAATGTTGGACTTGTAACATTCTCATTCAATCCTAATCCACGTGAAACACCTTTTGCAAATCGTGTTTTGCCGCTACCAAGGTCGCCAAATAATGCAGCTACACTACCGGGAAGAAGTTGCTGCGCGAATGTCTTTCCGGCTTCAATGGTCTCTGCTTCGTTATGAGTTACGATCCGTTTCATCACACTTTCGGTTCCATTGTGATTACCGGAAGGATCATTTCTTCCATCGAGATACCGCCGTGTTGGAAACTATCGCGGTATTGATTAAGGTATTTATGATATTCTGTTGGATAGACAAAATAGTAATCCTCTTTTGCAACTATATAATTTGTCGCACTTCCGCGCTGAGGTAATTTAAAATCCTTAGGATTCTTTAAATAAATTGATTGTTTATCATCCGACTTAAGATTTCTTCCGAACTTGTACCGAAGATTTGTTGAGGCTTCTTTATCGCCGATCACTTTCGAACCGCGCATACATCGTACGCTTCCATGATCCGTAGTAACGATGATCTTTACATCTTTCCGAGTTGCAAGGGCTTGAAACATTCCAAAGAGCGAAGAATGTTTGAACCATGAATTCGTCAACGAACGATAGGCTGACTCATCAGGAGCAATTTCTTTTAGAATTGGATCATCTGAACGGCCATGAGCAAGCATATCTACAAAATTTACGACGATTGCCGTTAATTTATTTTGCGTATAAGAAATAATGTTAGATTGGATCTGCCGTCCGAATTCGGGGTCAATTATCTTTACATATTTCGGTTCAGACTTCAATAGAACTTTCTTCCGTTCCAACAGTTTTATAAGAAGTTCTTTCTCATACTTATTGTGACTTGTTTCGCTGTCATTCTCCCCTTGCCATAGATCAGGAAAGCGTTGTTCAAGTTCAAGAGGAAACAATCCGCTGAAGATTGCATTACGCGAGTAAGGAGTTGCAGTGGGAAGAATTGAATAATAATATTCCTTTTCGATAGAATATAATTCACGCAGATATTCTTCCATAACCAGCCATTGATCCAACCGCATACAATCAATAACAAAAAGAAACACAGATTTTTTTTCGTCCAATTGAGGAACAACATATTTCTCTATTATCTCGGTCGAAAGTGCAGGGCGATTATTTGTTTTATTGATCCAATTTTGATAATTTTTTTCAACATACTTTGAAAATTCAGCATTACTTTCTCTGCGTTGGTCCGCTAACATTTTCTGTAATCCAAGTTCGGGATGTTTATCAAGTTCCATTTCCCAATTCGTCATTTTCAAATACAGTTCAATCCATTCAGTATAATCCATTGGATTCAACAGCATCCGTGAGATAGTTGAAAACTCCATTGTATAATCTCGAGACACATGCTCGCTTTGAAGTTTTTTACCTTCCAAGAATTTTTTACAAACAAGCAATATCTGGCTGGGATTCACTGGTTTTGTCAGGTAATCTGAAATTTTACTCCCAATCGCTTCTTCCATCAATGATTCAGCCTCATTCTTTGTTATCATTACAACCGGAAGAGACGGAGAAATTTCTTTTATCACTGCAAGCGTTTCAAGTCCACCTTTTCCCGGCATCATCTCATCAAGAAATGCAAGATCGAAACTTTTTGATTTCACAATTTCAATTGCATCTTCTCCGTTCGCCGCGGTATCAACGGAGTACCCTTTCTCCTTCAACAACAGAATGTGCGCCCGCAACAGTTCAATTTCATCGTCAACCCAGAGGATATTTCCTTTTGAATGTTCCATTGATCGTATCAACCTTCTACTTTTATTGAATCTATTGAATTGCAATATGCACGTCAACTCCACCTTCATTGGTGGTTGAACCGGGTATTCTAGATCCACCTTCGTCGGGAGCGATTTTGGTGTAACGATAAAATAACGATGCAGTAACCCTTGAACTGAGAACATATCTAATTCGCGGTTCCATCTGCGTTCGTGTTGATCCTTCACCCGGAGTTCCTTTGGAATTAAATGTTTTTCCCTTTGCATCAAACGTTGTTCGGGAGTTCTTCGCAAATGAATATGTAAAACTGATATCAATATCATTTTGTAGACTGAGACCGAAGAGAGGAATTTCAAATCCGGATTTTGCAAAACTTCCGGTGAAAGACATATCGTTACCAACAGACTCAACAATATTCTTTGATGACGGAGAAAGATCATATGTTACATTCGAACCGTACCGAACATTCGCGCTCATTGTGCCTTTCAATACTTCTTTAAATGACACGCTCAATCCTGCAAGAGGGGCAAATGCATAGCTAATTCTCTGCGATTGTGTTACATCTCCCCCACCAACGCTTCCGATGAATGTGCGGGAATAATTCGATTGGTACGCATGATCAAGACTTACACGCGTAGCAAAATTTTTGAACAATGACATTTGTTCCAAACCATCCCATCTAAATGAATAGTTCACCCGCGGAAAATATTCACCAAATAATTTCTTCAGGATCGGTAACGATTCAAATCCTTGTTCAAATGCTTGTGCAAGTTTTTGATCCTGATTCGGAGCATTATCAGTCGGTACTGATTCAGTATAGATCTTTCCAACTTGCTCAATTCCGCTTTTAAACATTGAAAAAATAAACACCGGCGGCAGGGTAAAGAATGAACGCTCAATCGAACCACCGGTAGCAATCGATCTACTTGTTGCAAACCCTGTAGCAGAATCTATGTTTATTCTTGTTGTTCGAGAATAATTCCAACCAAGATTCCAATTCAAATCAAGCCGCGCACCCGTCCAAAGATCTCTGCTGGTTCGGAAAGAAAGTTTATTGTTTTGTGTAAATCCGTCCGTAAGTTGTGCCCCCCGTGCGCGAACTTCTTTATCAGCATCCGTATTGAATCCCACAAATGGAAATTGTGGTTTCAAAAATACATCAGTGATGCTTGCACCAGGGCTTGAAACTAAGCCAAATTGGTATGCACGCGTAGGACCATAATTTGTTACCGATTGTTGTACGAATGGAACACGTCCAAAGAAATTGGTAAATCCCGGACGTCCGGGAACTCCGCCATTGTTAGCTGTATTACTTTGTGTAAAATTGATATTGATCTTATCATAATCAAGCAATGGTGTTTTGATGAGAATACGGGCAAAGCCGATCAACCCTTCACCCGAAGATTTTATTTCTACAACAGAAGTGTCGGCAGGGATAGAGCTAATTGAATCTGGAGAAGTTTTTGTTTGCCCAGCATCCTCCTCCTCACGGTCACGAGTCCCACGAGACTGACTTGGTCCTGGTAGAGCTGCATCATTCGTTCCACTTTTAGCAGGGAACCATGTCTCCACAAATGATTTTAAACTAACATCAGAACTAAACGAAATACTGTTGCCCCATCCGGTTGAAATACCAAGTGTCCCTTGCTGAAGAGAATTTTGCCATCGATAGCCAACATTGTACCGTGCAGTAAGAGTGACGTATTTATTAAGATCAAACAACGCTGGAACTCGGGGGCGCGTATTAACCGTTACCGATTGATTGTATGCATTATCAAATCCAAAATTAATAAGCTGATCCTGCAAAAAAATCTGATTCATAATTTGTTGAAAATCTCTTTGCCGTCCGTATTGATCGAGTTCAAGATGAACCATAGAAGTTGAAATATCGAGTGCATAATCACCGGAAATGTTCAACAATCCATTTTCTGTCAACTTCCAGGCAAACGAGAAGTTTCGTGATGAAGAAAGACCACGGATCGGGTCGCTATCTTTTGTTTGGCTGCGGAGACGTTCATTAGAACGTGATCGGTTTATTGTAAACCCAGTATTGATATTAGAAATTGGGATATAATATAGTTGTAATTGCCTGAACTCTTCTAAGAAGAAAAGATTCTCAAAAAATCCGAATGGCTGGATAAAATTATCCGTTGCAAACGAGTATGCATAACCGATACGAGCATTCCATTGCCATGATGTTCGCGATGCAGTGGTAGGATTTCTCATTGATGACGTTGTATAACTAAATCCATATCCAATTCGATTGAATATATCTCTGAAGAACCAGTTATTTGATGGAATATTTAATTTTATTGTTGGAATGGCATACGTATCTGTGGTAGAAAGTGTCTGCGCTTCCGACAATATTTTTGCTTTTTCCTGTTCAGCGTTGACAGCAGTTTGTGTTGAATCTCTCAAAATATTGTCCCGCTGTTGATCTGCCGCTTTTGTTACAAGAACATCAGAACTTGGTTTATAGAGAGGTGTGCTGACTTGTTCACTATGAGAATAACTGAATGGCAATTGCGTTCCAGACCACTCTTGAGGAAAGAAGCGATCGAATGCAATTGCTGTAGATACATTCCAGTTTTTATTCGTAACTCGACTTCCAAATCTGCTTTCCAGGCTATGGAAGAACGGATCAACTTGGCTATACGTAAATGCCACCGAACCAAGATCAGCTAATTTTACGCTTGTGCTCATACTATATGCCCAACCGGGAGTATCATCCACATCAGCCAGACGTAGTTCGTTTACCCATACTTGTCCTGTTACTCTCCGTTCAGTCCCACTGATGACCGGATTTTCAACGCCAACTGAAATGAATGTTATTCGAGTCAATGTCGGATTTCCAAGCACTGCATATGTAGAACCTTCCGGGCCGCCAATAACCGGACCTACGGAGCGCACATTTTCATTTGACCTTCCTTGTTTCAATGATGTAACATCTTCAAAACGAATTGTAACATCATTCCTTCCATCCCAACCGGGATAAACCGGTGCTTTATATTCATAATAGTTCAAACTATCAGAACCAAAACGAATATACATATTTACTGATGCTTTACTGGCGGTTGGATTTAGATTCTCACTGCCATGAACGAACATTTTCAATTCACGATAACTGAAAACATCCAACGGGCGATATGCATATTTTTTTATTGCTTCACGACTTTCACCATCTGGCAAATTAAAAAAATTCAAAGCGAGGGATTGTTCGTTTCCATACACCTGTTCATCTGGTTTTGTTCGATCTCGTTCGCGAAATACACCAGGTGGAGACCCATAACCTTGCAAAGAATTATCTTCAATATTGACAACGGAAACTTTAAATAACGGGTCGTTCTTCTTTGCTTCTTCCCATTGATTTCCAATAAGGTTGAATTCGACAAACTGCATCTCAAATTCTTCAGGATGTCCGGTAAACCACATTCTTGCATATTGAATATTCGTCTGATCGGGAGCACCAACCTTATTTTTAAATGCATTAATTGGAATCCGATATTGAAACCAGCCATTTGCTCCGCCGCCAACCTTCAATGGATTTACATCCGTGGTATCTAAATTCAATTCATACTCATAATAATTATTTGCTTGATCGGCAATGCTATTCCTATTTAAATCTTCGGAATCCGGAAAACGTCCAATCTCGCTATTTGCGTTCCCTTCTGTGAGATTTATTGATTCAAAATTATTCTTATCATTATAATTATAATCATCGCCCGAAGGATCATTTTCAATGTCAGGAAAGAGTTTTTTGTTTGCTTGAATAAACGAAGCATATTTAGTTTGTTCTTCGTTATTAAATAATCCGTCTATACCGGTATCTTCACCAGGATTAAGAATATCATTCTTAAAAGTTCCTTTATCTTCTGTATCCCAAACTCCATTAGGAATAATATCTTCACTGATCGTTCCAAGATCAATATAAACTTTTCGTGCTGAATCGATAGTTCCCTTAACCACTCTAACCCAGATCTCAATAAATCCAACATTTTCCTGCACCAAATTTAATGCACTGAGCGACACCAATTTTTGAATTCCTGCCCAGTTTTTTCTTGGTTCTCGAAGTAAGGTTGAATCAAGATTTGGAGAAAAATTATATGCTCCCCGTTTTTGGGGATCGTAATCCAGAGTCAACGCCTGAATTCTATCCTGTCCGCGGCCAACTTGTTTTATGGATTTGCCATTTGCATCACGACCGTATATATCGTCAATAAAAATTCCGTTCGGCGGATTGTACCAGTAGGCTTTTGCTTTTGAATATGTCTTCATTAGATCCGGCACAAGCAACGACGTATCAATATTGAATTGATATTTTGGTGCACTGATATCATGCCATTGTCCATATCCAACTCCGATAGGAATGATTCGCTTTGCCCCTTCAAAATCATCGATATATGCAATTCCTTTTCCATTATCGTTTACAATGGTACTCTTTTTCGTGTTCGGATCGGGGTTCATGTATGCAGCTTCACCACGCAGAGTAAATTCCGATTTTGCTTTTGTATCAAGAAACGGGAGCGCATCAATTGCTTTTGTTAAGAACGGCAGATCACCACTCGTTTGTCCGTCAAATCCATAAATCGAATTATTAGATGGTTCTTCATTCAGCCTAACCTTATCACTCAGCACTTGTTGATCTAAATTCATTATGGTAAATCCAAATTTTGTCTTCTGCGAAACATCCACTTCTCCCCGCATTCCAATCAATGTCTTTGATGCAAGTTGAAAAAGATCGTTCTGTTCAAATTTTACTTGAAGATTTTTCCCGGGAACCAATGCTTCCTGTTTTCGAATAATAACCTGTCCAATGATATAATCCACGGTATAATCAACATTCGCCGTTAGTATCTGTCCATCCAATAATACCTGAACACTTCCTTCAACCACATTAAATCCGAGATTGATCGTATTTGAACTCGATGCAGTAATTTTTCCGGTAATAACAAATTTATCCTTTTCGAGTGTGCTCTGTGCGGCAACACTTGTTGTATCATAAAGATTATCGTAAATATATTTTTTGTAAAGTGTATCCGGAGGAGAAGGTTCAAATTCTAATAATCCTGCGCGTAGACCATCAGTAAACGGCCTCAGAGACGGGAAAATAATCTCGCCACGTTCTTGATCAATTGTATATTGAGTGAAATCGAATTTATCATCCGGAAGGTTTCCGCTTTCGCCATTCTTATCTAACCCAAACAATTTAATAATCTTTGTTTTTCCGATGACATCTACTGCCTCGGTAGCAGATTCTTTATAGCGCATCTCAAGAAAAAAACCATCCTTTTGTATCTTCCGACCACCCAATGGATAAATATTCTTCAACATCATTGAGAACATCACTTTATCCTGGGGCAAAATATAATTCAATGGTTTTACTAATTTAAGAACAAGCACTGAATCAATTCCTTGTTCGGATTTTGTCGGAGTTCCATAGATCAAATCGTCGTCAGGCCCGGCAGAAGCACCCTCAATTCGATACGAAATTGCAATTGCTTGTCCATCTTGAACCGAACGGTTCATTGTCAATTGTCCGGTATATGGATTTAAAACGAAATCTTTCATCGGTTCCAATTTATCCCAATTCCCCGATACGATAGATTTTACAGCATCGGTGGCAGTCGGTTTTCGTAATTCCCTATATGCATCTTGAGTGCCTACTGAAACCGGCGGAAGATCAAAAAATGCGTTGGCACGCTTCATATTTTCATTGGCGGCTCCTGTATGATACAACCAAACTTCATATTCATTTGCTTTTACTATAAGACGAGATTGATCGGCATTTAATGTCTGTGTTTTAATATAAGGTTCAAACGAAGAAAAATACGCAGTGTCAATAAAAAAGTGATCCTTGGAATATTCCCACGCACGTTTCTCAAATTGAATTTCCTGCGCACCACCGGTAATGCTCTTTTCCTGAATTTGCCCTTTTTTTTGTGAAGCGATTGCTGTCAGTTTCAGCGGTCCAATTTGCAATGCTGTTTTGATGCCAAACAACGCCGAACTGCTGGAAACAAAACTTGAACTGGTAGAAAGAGAAACATTACCCGCTTCTACACTTTGCACGATCTCGTCTTCATATCCAGTGTACTTTATACGAAGCTGATTTTCATATTCAAACGTGCGCTGCGTATTCCAATCGGCAAGAATATTCAATTTATCGCCGATCGTTCCACTGACATTGATCTGAACTTCTTGTGCGAAGTCCGGCTCATTGCGCGTATTTCCAAATGCGCTTGTTGTTTGCTGATCGGTTGTTGTATTTCTGAATGCCGCACGGATATCAACTGCTCCGGAAATACTCAAATTGATTCGCGGCGGTCCAAATATAGAGAATACGGGATTCGCGGGGACTGGAATATCGATCTTCGTAAATGCTCCGAGTAGATCACCGAGATCATCTTTTTTCTTGTTCGCCTTTGCTGATTCTTCTTTTAAAACGAGGTCTGAAAAATTCTTTTCATAATCAGCATTCGCACGTTGGCGAACATATGCTTCTATGGGAACTTTTATAGGAAGTCTGACATCTTTTCCATTCACCGTTTGTCGAACAATGACAAATTTCCCTGACGAATCAAGTTGAACACTTTGGGAAACTATCGGTGGTGGTTTCAAATAGAATGGACTATATGACGGTGGAAATGTCTGTGCTGCTTCAGAGTCTTTACGACGATAGGTTAATTGTTGAAGGTACGTAGAATCTTTTAGTTTGTATTCTTTAACTTTCGCAGAATCACCTTTGACATTTGTTGTATCAATACCGGTCGAATCTTGAACAAAAGAACTAAACTTCATTAAGGGCAAAGGATTTCCCGATGCATTCGCAGACGAAACGACAAATGCATACAATAACAAAACGGCAAAAACCGTCAGCCCAATAAATAATGCTTTACGCACCAATGAAAAGGTCAATGTGTGAATATTGAGAAATGTGAATTGAAAAAACAATCAATGCGCCTGCACGCTGTTAAAAATATTGTATCAAATCTGCGATTGATCGTTCTCCTGTTGTGAAGAGTTTATAGAAGCATATTGCTTATTGCTGTTTAAAAGTAGAAAAATCCTAACTAACATTCAAGTTTTACTCTGAATCACCCCGATCTAGAATATTTTGAGGTATTGACTTTGTCGCTTTTGCACCAAGAGTCTTTAATTTCTCAATGGAACCGACAATATTTCCTTTCCCCTCAGTTAATTTAGACATTGCATCTTTGTAAGAATCTTTTGCGCCATCCATTTTTTTCCCAACTTCCTTCAAATCATCTACAAATCCGACGAATTTATCGTACAATGCGCCACTACGTGTTGCAATATCAATTGCATTTCGAGTTTGCTTTTCCTGTTTCCAAATGGACGAGATTGTAACCAACGTAGCAAGAAGTGTTGACGGACTTACAATCACAATCTTTTTATCCCACGCATAATTGAATAATTCTTTATCCGTTTCTACTGCAATCCCAAACGATGCTTCGATCGGAACAAACATCAATACTAGTTCAGGTGAATTAAGTGATTCTGCAGTTTGATAGTTCTTATCACCAAGTAGTTTTAGATGTGACCGCATTGAAGTAATGTGCTCTTTGGTGAATTGTTCTCGCTCTTCATCATTTTCAGCACTAACAAGAGATTCATATGCAGTCAACGAAACCTTTGAATCAATAATGATATGTTTATCGTCCGGCAACAATATCACAACGTCCGGACGGATTATCTCACCAACAACATTTTTTGTGGAAACTTGTAGCTTATATTCCCGATCTTTTTCCAACCCCGACCGTTCAAGTATCTTTTCAAGAACAAACTCACCCCAGTTACCCTGTGTCTTAGTATTTCCTTTTAATGCTCGTGTCAAATTATTAGCATCTTCACTGATCTTGATATTTTGTTCAGCTAAGCGTCTTACTTCCTCTTTTAAACTTAACGTATCGCGTGTTTCCTTTTCGTACGTTGTTTCAACCTGTTTCTTAAACTCTTCGATACGATCTTTCAATGGATTAAGGATGGAATCCAAACTCTGTTTATTATGTTCCGTAAACGAGCGCGATTTTTCTTCAAGAATTGTATTGGCAATATTCTTAAATTCTGTGGTCAACTTAATATTGGTCTGCTCGATCTCTTTTTTCTGCTCTTCAATTCTTTCTTTCAGATTTTTATTATCAGTTTGCGCTACTGAAAGTTGTTTCGTCAATTGAAGTTCACTTTCCCGTTCACCGTCCAATACTATTTTTGTTTCAGTCAACATCCCTTCAAGCCGCGACGTTGCTTCTTGCAATTGTCCTGATTCTACTTTCAGTCGAAGAATTTCGGATTGCAAATTATCAAATTGTTCTTGGGTGAAGTCCCGGTTTTGTTGAAATGAAGATTTGGCAATGAACCATCCGATTGCACCGCCAATAATGATACCGACAAAAAGAAAAACGAAATCCATGTTAAAATGAGTTAGTGAAAAAGATATACAATACTACGGTGAGAATGGAATACATCAATACGCGTGCATAGAACATACTCCATTTTTTAATGCGATTCCACACATAAGACACTGCCATCGTTACAGTAATAAGCGCAATAGTCATACCGATTACTTCAGGCACTGTCCGAGTTTTTCCAATAATAAATGCGAGACTCTTATTATCCCAGAACATTCCATAAATGACAAGCAAATGTCCTGCATACGCCGTCAATGATTCTGAACCAACAACACTTACCATAGATGTCTTTGACTGTACGGTTTTTTCCCAATACCAAAGGGTGGAAAGTATGATCAACACAATACCTAAGCGGATAAAGAAAAATCCCGGGCTTGATCGCCAGAAATCGTGTGCTGGATATATTGTTATTGATATTAATTCAATACAAATTGAAACCACTATCAATATTATTCCTACCGAGAAAAATCGTCGAAATATTTTTTGCTCTTCAATTATTTCTTTCCACCAAATCAGTAGTTGTGATGTTATTCCTCCACACAATACGAATCCCATCCACGGGAATACCGGAAATTGTGAACGATGAGCAGCGGTGAGATAGTTCGAAATAGGTTCAGATAAAAATTGGTCGATATTACGATCATACATCAATGGAGCTCCGAATATCATTACCATTGCAACAACTGTAACGGATGAAAAATATTTTTTTTGCGTCCGCGTAACAATTACTAACACAAGTAAAATAAGCAACGATACTGCTATCGTATGGAGAACGTCAACCTTCCAAAACACTGACCATTCCTGCCGGTTGATTTCAAGTAACTTAGAAAAAGAAAAGAATGGAAGATGAAGTGCATAGCCAACTGCCAATACTTGGAAAATCCTTCCTAGTTGCTTCCAAAATGTATCATTAAATGAGAGATAATCATTCCATTTCCGCTGCGCAATCAACACAAATGAATATCCGGCGATGAATAGAAAAGAAGGTGCGACAAGTCCGTTAATGAAATTAAGAACTTTAAACCATGCTTCATTTCTGAATGCAGGTATGAGGAATGCATTAAAGACGTGTACCTCTATCATAACAATAACTGCCCATCCGCGCAGCAAGTCAATATAAAGGAAACGTGATTTTAATTGTGCCATCAGTACGGTCGCAGTAAAAAAAGAAGAAGGAATAGTCCGACTGTTGCCCATCGAGTAATTAATGCTGCAGTTCGGTAGTTGTTTTTATAATAATTCCATGCAAAGACGAATATCGAAATAACCACAAATATTAGAACAAACACTACCGATGCTTCAACAACAGAAAGTGTTTGACGAATTACTTGTTGTAATCCCTGGTTCAATACCGAACCATACAATATGATCAGATGAAGGATATAGATAAACAGTGACTCACGACCAAGCAACTGAGGAATGGCCGGTTTTATTTTGAACGAATGCTCTGCAAAGAAAATCCCGCTCGTAACAACAATTACAAAACCTAACCGTGCAAAGACAATTAGTGGATTCACTTTCCAAATATCATGATAGGGATACAACTGTGTTGGAAGGCTTAAAAGAATGAACGATCCGAAGAACATGATGAGACCGGCAACAAGTGTTCTTTCCATAAGATGCACAGCGTGATGATGCTCTTTGGCATTTATGAACAATGATGAAAAGATCACACCGCAAAGAATATAAGCCGACCACGGAAAGATTGGAAACCATGAATAATTACTGGCATTGATATATGAAACAAACCACAGAGGAAGTGAATCAATGAAATTAACACTCCACACAATCGGAGAAAGAAAAATAATGCCGGCAGCGAATAGAACGGTAAACCAAACAAACTTCTTTTCATTTTTTAATAACAATACCGCTGTTTGAAGGATCAACATCGTTGCGGCGATACATTGCAAAGCGTCTACTTGCAGCCACATTGCAATTTCAACGTGAGATGCTTCCGTAATAATTTTCTGAAGTGAAAAGAACGGCAGATGAAGTGCATAACCAATCGCGATCAATCCAATAAATTTTCCATACCGACGTGCGACATGTTTTGTTGGTACAATGTGCTCTTCCCATTTTTTCAATGTAGCGATTCCGAATGCGACACCCGAAGCAAAAAGAAACATCGGAGCAATAAATCCATGAAAAAAATCGTGAGCGAAGAACAAACCATTAAAGCGAAGATCGGTAGCCAGCAAAGCGTCAAACGTATGACCTTGTATCATAAATACTACTGCAATAAAACGGAGCAGATCGATGAAAAGATACCGTTGTTTATTATGAGGCATGTTTAAATTTGAAGATTCAGGAATAGTAAATACTTATGCTGAAATAATCTTTAATTTTTTCCCGACAGATTCAAACGCATTCAAAGCATAATCAATATTTTTTTTAGTTAACGATGCGGAAATCTGCACACGTAAACGCGCCTCTCCTTTTGGTACCACCGGAAACCATAATCCTTTTACATACACTCCGGCTTTCAATAATGCTTTACTCATTTCTTGTGCAACCGAAGCATCGCCAAGCATCACCGGAACGATAGGATGGTCGCCTTGGATGATGTTGAATCCGAGACCAACGATCTCTTTTCGAAAATATAACGTATTATCATGCAGTCGTTTAACGATCGATTTATCTTTTGTTAAAAGATCGATAGCAGCAATGCTTGCCATAACGATTGATGGCGGGAGTGAATTGGAGAATGTATATGGACGGGATTTTTGACGAAGGTATTCTATCATTTTTTTTTCACCGGCGATATATCCTCCGAGTGCGCCGCCGATCGCTTTACCAAGTGTTCCGGATAGTACATTTACTTTTCCCAGAACATTGAATTTATCCGGTGTTCCTCTTCCCGATTTCCCAACAACACCAATAGCATGACAATCATCCACAAAGAGCATTGCATTATATTTTTTTGCGATCTCCACCAACGCAGCAATATGAGCATAACTTCCTTCCATGCTAAAGACACCATCCGTCGCAATAATTCTAAATCGATAGTCGGCATTCTTATCCGATTCAAGCAACTGCTCCAATTGAGCAAGATCATTGTTCCTATATATTTTTTTATCAGTCGTCTCGGATTTACACAATCTCATTCCATCAATAATGCTGGCATGATTCAGTCCATCAGTATAAATCACATCACGATAATTTTCGACACCAAGTTTTTCATTGAACAGGGATGGGAAAAATGCATTGTTTGCCGCGAATGCCGAAGAGAACAAGATCGAATCTTCGGTGCCGACAAACTTCGCAATCTTTTTTTCAAGTTCAAGGTGGATTGCCTGTGTTCCGCATAAGAACCGAACGGAAGCCATTCCATACCCAAATTCTTTTATCCCTTCAATTGCCGCTTTTTTTACAACAGGGTGATTTGACATTCCTAAATAATTATTGGATGCCATCATCACAACCTTCTTTCCTTTTACGGTAACAACACCGTCTTGCGGTGACGTAAAAGGGGTCTCATATTTATACGTATTTGCATTGTGAATACGATCCAGTTCTTGCACAAATAAATCTTGATATTTCATGGATGCTCCAATATTGAATAGATTTTCATTCAGGATTGTTTCACTAACCGAATAGAGAATGAGCCGTCAATCCCATTGCGGTGCGGGAATGTCTCAACAAATCCATCCGGAGAGACAACTTTTTCATTGATATATTTTGATGCATGATCTATCTCAAATTCAGGATGTATCTCAAGAAATTTTTTGACTACCTCAAAATTCTCTTCGGGTTCAATCGTGCACGTACTATACACCAATGCCCCGCCAGGTTTCAATATCGTTGCGGCATTATTCAACAGCAGTTCTTGCACCTTTACCACTTCAGTGATATCTCTCATCTCCCGTTTGATCTTGATATCTGGTTTTTTTGATAGCACTCCGAGTCCCGAACATGGTGCGTCGATCAATATCTTATCAACAAGTTCTGTTTGAAATTCTATTCCATCTGCAGCAACATAGGTGATATTGGTTAAACCTACCCGTTCACAAGCTGTTTTTACCAAATTTAGTCTGGTTTGATACTTATCAACCGCAATAATCTCTCCTTGGTTCTTCATTACTTCACCAAAGAATGTTGTTTTACCTCCAGGAGCAGAACAAAGATCAATAACACGTTCTCCTGGCTTAACATCGAGCAAAAGAGCGGCAATACCCGCACTCTCATCTTGTATCGTGAAGAATCCACGGCGGAAAATTTCCGTCTGCGAAATGTTGGAGAGCGAAGACGTTTTCAGGAACATTGGGAGGAACTGTGACCGTTCGTACGAAATATTTTGCAGATCGAACATCTTCATAAAATCATCGACCGACGTCTTCAGTGTATTGATGCGAAGCGTTAATCCCGGCTTTTGATTTTGTGCATCGAGTAATTTCTCCGTTTCATAGAATCCGAATCGGTTCATCCACCGTTTCACCATCCATAATGGAAAGGAATACATCGTAGAAAGATATAACGCTGCATCATTTTGTACATCGGGATAGTGAATTCCTTCTTTGTTCCGAATGATATTTCGGAGAACCCCATTCACCAATCCACCGGCTTTTTCACCACGAACCCGTTTTATGAATTCCACCGCTTCATTCACCGCAGCATGGTCCGGCACTTTATCAAGAAACAATATCTGATAGAGAGCAGCCCTCAACGTGTTGCGTACGGTCACTTCCGCTTTCGAAAAACTTCCGTGAAAGAAGCCATTCAACACCCAATCCAATTTTGATTGCCACCGAAGAACTCCGTGTACAATCTCCATCAGTAATGATTTATCCAAATCGTTGAATTCACTTGATCGGAATTCTGCATCAATAAGTTTGTCAAGATAAGAATCTGTTCTTTCGACTCTATTTAATATTTTTACTGCCGTACCACGAACTCCGGCAAATAAAACTTTTTGTTCTTCTCTGTATTGTGTTTCCTGTTGTTCCATAATTTTAATTGAATCATTCTGTTTTAGTCGAACAATGATAGTTCTTATCCTTCTTAGTGCTTGTAGTTGTTACAATGGCATACCGCGTTTTCTTCGTTCATCAGTTGTTAGATCGAATATTTTTCGAAATAGTTTTTCTTCAGGATCACTCAACTCTATTCCACGTCGAATCATTACTTTACTGGCAACATTGATCGCTTTTTCTATATTATATGTTGTGAATGTTTCTCCTGCCGCACCCCACGAGAATGATGGAACATATTTCGGCGGAAAACCCGTCCCAAAAACATTCGAAGATACTCCAATCACCGTACCGGTATTGAATGTGGAATTGATAGCGGTTTTGGAATGATCACCGATCGTTACTCCGACAAATTGCATTTTACTATCAACCGGATCGCCGTTCACATATACTTTTACTGAACTATAATTGTTTTTCAGATCACTAGTCACGGTTCCTGCTCCGCAATTGACCCACGCACCGAGATATGAATGTCCAAGAAAACCATCGTGCTGCTTATTGGAATAACTGTGAATGATTGTTGCTTCAATTTCCCCGCCAATTTTACACACCGGTCCGATACTGCAGTCGGGATAAATTTTTGCACCAACTTTCACGATCGATCCATCGCCTATGTATGCCGGACCGATGATCGTTGAAAATGACATGATCTGAACATTCTTTCCAATATAGACCGGACCATTTTCAGCATCGATCACAACTCCTGGTTTTATGACAGTTCCTTCACCAACAACAACATTCTTTTCATTCAAGATATGAACGCCAATAAATTTTTTCTGCGATATTTTTTTCTTCGTGTGAACTTTTTTTAACAGATTAAAATCTGCACGCAATTGACTCCCATTATTTTTTATCAATTCCCACGAATATTGAATCAACGTAACATCAACTTGTTTAACCTGCAATCCGTCAAAATCTGAGATGGAGAATATTCCATTCAGATGACTTTTCAGAGATTTTAATTTTTTCCCGCTAACACGCGCTGCAACAACATTATCATCGTTTACATACACAACATCCTGTTCACCATCCAGCGGTATTGCTTTGATAAATTTCTCGTCCACAATTGCTCGGCCATTGATGAAAAGGCAATTCGTTCCGGTGATAGTGTTCACCGCAACATCAGGATTACGCAATCGCATATAATCTGCCATATACGAGCGGCAATGTAATGTCACGGTTGCCTTCGGATATGCGAATTGCACTTTCTCTTTTAGAGAAAGAATTCCACAGCGAAGATTGAAAGTTGGTCGGAAATAAACTAGAGGAAGAAGACGCGAGTAATAGATGTCTTCAAATAGACAGATTTGTGTTGCCATAAGATCCTTTCAGGTGCCGCACTTTGAATGGTATAAAATAAAAAACGGAATGATCAAATGATACATTCCGTCTTTAATTACTCAACATAAAAATATTATGCTGTTGGCGCCGCGGTCTTTTTCGCATACTTCTTGTTGAATCTCTCAACACGACCGGCAGAGTCAAGCAGTTTATGCTTTCCGGTGTAGTACGGATGACACGCAGAGCAGATTTCGACGTGGATATTACCCATCGCCGAGCGGGTTTCAAACTTGTTGCCGCAAACGCAGACAACTTCCGCTTTTCTGTATTCTGGGTGAATTTCGGGTTTCATTGTGATACTTTCTATTTAGTTTGTTTTTAAATTACACGATAAATATAGCAAATGTGAAAAGGAGTTGCAACAATTGAATTCTATGCGCCATTTTTTGCAAACGCTCTTGCTTTTCGATATAGTTGAACATTTTTTTGATGTTCTTGATAATTCTTTGCAAAACGATGCCTGCCGTTATTATCTGCAACAAAATAAATAAAATTATGCTTTGCCGGATATAATGCAGCTATGATTGACTGTTTGCTAGGATTGTTGATTGGTCCGGGGGGCAAACCATAGTTGAGGTATGTATTATAGTCTGATTCAAATTTCAGATCCGTTCTTGTCAAACGCTTTGGGACATCCGAGACAGCATACAATACCGTTGGATCTGCCTGCAATCTCATTCTTTTCTTCAATCTATTATAATATACTCCGGCAATGATTGATCGCTCATCATCATAAATTGCTTCACCTTCTACAATAGATGCCATTGTCATTACATCATTCAGATTGTATCCCAGTTGTTTCATTCGCTGCTGAAGAGAATCGACAAAAAATTCTCTGAATTCTGTGATCATTCGTTGAATAATTTCACGTTCATCATCCTGCCAATAAAAATTATACGTATTCGGCATAAGATACCCCTCCAGCGATGGTGCATTGTTAGGATATATTCCGATCAACGAAGTATCAGTAAAGAATTTCATAAAACGGGCAGAGTCTATTCCTACATGTCGTTTCAAAATGCGGGCGAATATCTTTGCACGAACTCCCTCTCTTAATGTTACACTTGTGCTCACGGTAGAAAGACCACCTTCCAAATCATTTAAAAGATCGAGATTAGAGATTCCGCTGACGAAACTATATTTACCGATACGCATCTTTTGAGTATAGCCAAGCAAACGCCCTGCTATTTTGAATGTGAACGCACTGAGAATAATTTTTCTCTTTTCAAGTGAGTCCGCCAGGCTGGAAAATGATTGTCCTTTACTGACAGTAACGAACTTAGGGGATAAGGAAAACGAATTGGGGAATAAAAACACAACTCCGAAAAACACTATTACGCTGAAGGATACACTTCCAAGCAGAACCAAAATAATTTTATTTGGATTTTTTCCGTTCACTCATAGCCTCACGTTCAAGTTTTCTGGATTCATCGATGATACGTTCAAATAATCGGCGCAAGGCAAGATTGTTTAGCGGTCCCTTGTTGTGCTTCAAAATATTTTCTAAAACTTCTTTTTCTCTTTTGGGTGAATATGCTTCCAAACCAAGTTGTTCTTTGATCTTACCTATTTCATCAGCATAATGTGCACGGTCGTTCAGTAACTCAACAAGTTTTTTGTCGATCTCATCAATCCTATTTCGCCAATCGTCGATATTTCCCATAATTACACCAATGTAGAAAGAAATTGTTTTGCCGTTACCACAACTTCCTCGATACTCTGTTTTCCTGAAATCGCCTGCAATAATGCTGAGCCAACAACCGCGCCATCAGCAACCGTAGATATTTGTGTGATCTGTTCTTTACTTTTAATTCCAAAACCAACAACAAATGGTTTCGCAGTATTTATCTTTACACGAGATAAAAATTCATTAAAACTTCCGTCGAACGAATTCTTTCCGCCAGTTACTCCGGTAATTGAAACACAATAAGTGAAATCAGTAGAGATGCTGTCAATATATCGGATACGTTCTTCAGATGAAGTCGGTGCTATTAGAAATATATTGCTCAATCCATTCTGTGAAGAAAGAATACGATATTCGTCACTTTCTTCCGGAGGCATATCGGGAATAATCAGACCATCCACACCCGCTTTCTTTGCATCGCGGAGAAATTTTTCTAACCCATAATTCAATATTGGATTGATATATCCCATCAGTATCAATGGAATGTTCGTTTGTTTGCGCGCTTCAGAGATTAATTCAAGAACGCGTTTTAAAGTTGCGCCATTTTTAATCGCGATTTCTGAAGAATGTTGGATTGTCGGTCCGTCTGCAAGCGGATCGGAGAATGGAATTCCGACTTCAATCATTCCGGCACCGGATTGTTCAAGTGCAAGGATCAATGGAACTGTTGTTCCCTTCATCGGAAATTCCGGGGTGATATACGGAACAACAATGGTTTTCTTATTTAAATGAAATTGCTGAAGTGTTGAGGCGATGCGATTCATTGATAAAAATATTCTAGTAACAATTGGCTATTGGCATTTTCGAACGCAGCTCGGAATGACATTGATTTTTCATTCTCAGGTTCTTTATAATTCTAAATTAGCGATTGCTGTAATGTTGATTGGAGAAAACATTGAACGCAGACATTTTCGATAACCCACTTCTGCAATCATTGCTCCGTTATCAGTACAATACTCAAATTTTGGGATAAATAACTCTAATTCATTCAGATCAGCCGCTTTTTTCATTTCACTTCGTAAGTAGGAATTTGCTGAAACTCCTCCGGCCACGGCAATATCCTTCACCTCAAAATGTTTTGCTGCTCGAATTGTCTTTTGCACAAGTACGTCAACAACGGAAGACTGAAAACTTGCACAGATATCAGCCAGCAACTGTTCCGGAATCGCCGTATCGCGCAATTTATTGTCGCGTAAATAATAAAGAACAGATGTTTTTATTCCGCTAAAGCTAAAGTTGAAATCATTTTCGGTAGCATACGGTTTTGGAAATTTGATAGCATTCGGATTTCCTTGCTTTGCAAATTTATCAACCTGTGGACCACCCGGATAACCTAATCGTAACATTTTGCCAACTTTGTCAAATGCTTCACCAACAGCATCATCTTTTGTTTCACCAATAATTTTATATTGGAATTCATCGTTAAGCAAAACAAGTTGTGTGTGTCCGCCGGAAACAGTTAAATTCAAAAAAGGAAAACGGGGTGTCGGTTCCTCTATAAAATTGGAATAAATATGGGCTTCCATATGATTGACAGCGATGAACGGAATGCCGAGTCCATATGCAAACGCTTTCCCAAAATTCACTCCTACGAGAAGGGACCCCATCAATCCGGGACCGATAGCCACTGCGATTGCAGTCAGTTCTACTTTTTGCACTTCTGCTTTCGCTAGAGCCTCATTCACGATCGGAACGATCAATTTTTGATGAGCACGTGATGCAAGTTCGGGAACCACTCCGCCATATTGTTCGTGAACGACCTGCGATGAAATCATATTTGAGAGAAGTTTTCCATTGCGAATAATCGCAACGGAAGTTTCATCGCACGAAGTTTCTAATCCGAGTATTGTTGTTGAAACCATATCAAGAATATAAGAAAAGTCACTTGAAATTCAATTCATCATTTAGCCACAGAGGACACAGAGGTTTTAAAAAACAAAACCCCGATAAAGGACTAACTTTATCAGGGCTTCAGATATTTCACCAAACAGTTATTTTAATGTAGCAATTCGAATACTACCGCCAGAAGTGCTTGCACGAATGGGATTTCCACCACCATTAAGCTTTCCGTGTAATTCACTGTCACGCACTTTTCCTCGCACTGTTACCGGAAGATCACAATCAACTGACCCGCCGGTTGTTTCAGCATCAATATCAGCACCAACGCCTTCTTTGACGAAGATATCGATATCGCCGCCGGAAGTTTCTGCATTGATCCCTTTATTATCTCCATTCACTTTTATTGTTACATTTCCACCGGATGTTCCTGCCTTTACTTTTCCATCAATAAAATTCACCTCTACATCGCCGCCGGAAGTACTGCCATCAACATCGCCTTTTATATTTTCACAGATAACATTTCCGCCGGAAGTTTCTGCCTCAACATTACCTACGATATCACGCACAACTACATTTCCACCAGACGTTGATGCAATTGTCTCTCCTTCAATTTTTTCTACGTCAACATTACCGCCGCTGGTGTTGTAATTTGCTTTTCCAATGAGATTCTTTGATTCAATATCGCCGCCGGAGGTTTTCACGGTTGTATTAAATTTTTTCGGAACATTGATCGTGTACCGTGCTTCAAGATTTCCTACATGCCACTTAAAAAAACTTCTATCTTTTACCTTACCTGTTACATAAACAGTATTGCCTTCTTGTTTGAATTCTACGTTGTATTTTTCTGCGCGACTGTCGCTTCCATTAACTTCAACAACAACGCTCACTTCACTCTTTTCCCACGAATCTATTTTGATAGTTCCCGCATCGGCATTGACAATAATCTCACCGCCATCTTTAACGGTAAATTGTTTCTCATATCGGCGATTGTGCTGATCATCTGAAAATGAATCTTCAACGGCCGATGAATTATTCCTGCCATCAGAATTTCCTCGGGAGTGTGAGTATGCGATAAGTCCAGTGATAAATACGGTTGTAAAAATAAAGAAGAGTGTTAGTTTAAGCAGTGATGATGATTTCATAGTTCATTCCTTACAAAGTGTTTCTTCTAAACGTTTAAAAAAAACAAAAGTTGCGAACTTTCTTACTCATTTAGACTTACTTGCAAAGAGAAAGGTTTCTTCGTATTTTGATTTAATTAACTGCCCGGGTGGTGAAATTGGCAGACACGTAGGTCTCAGAAGGGCATAGAGACTGCCTTAATTACTTCCTTTCGCTAAATATCTTCTCAAGTTGGGACTCATACGGTGACCATTTGCCTCAGAAAGTGGGGCTTCCGATGTTTCTCTCCAAATCTTCTTCCGGTGTGTATTATTTGTATTTCAAAGATACCAACGGCAAACGTAATAAGGTAACAACACGGTGCAAGATGAAAACCGATGCACTGAAATTTCTTCAATCCTTCACCGTAGAACAACGGGAAAAAAGTAAACCGATAATAAAAACAGTTTCACAATTCAAAACCGATTTTCTTGTTTATGCACGGGAAACATTTGCAAAAAGCACGGTCACACTCTACGAGAAAGCACTAAATAACTTATCGCATATTGTCGGTGATGTTCCACTCAATACCATAACTGCACACCATTGGGATTTATACAAAATTGAACGATTGAAGACACGGAATTGCAATGCCTCTTCAAAAGAGCCAATCAGTTACATTGCCCCTATAACCATTAACATTGAATTGAAAAATTTACGGGCTTCGTTCAATACTGCACTCCGTTGGAACTACATTCAAAGCAATCCATTCTCAAGACAGAAACTTTGTTTTGTAAACGAACAATCCCCCGTTTTCTTTACCCGTGAAGATTTCAAAGAATTTATGAAATGTATTGAAGAGGGTTGGTTTAAGGAAATAGTAATTTTTGCAACGCTTACCGGAATGAGACGAGGTGAAATTATCAACTTGAGATGGTCGGATATTGATTTACAACGGAAGACAATAGCAATACAGAGCAATCCTACATTTAGAACGAAACAGGGCAAACACCGAACAATTCCATTGAATGAAACAGCCGTTTATATCCTACAACAAAAGGCAAAGAAGTTGTTTTCTGATTATGTTTTCACTTTTAACGGTAAGCAAATCAATTTTGAGACATTAACTCACAAATTCAAAGACAAAGTAATTTTGTCAAAATTAGATAATCAGAAATTGCACTTTCACTCATTACGGCATACCTTTGCCAGTTGGTTAGTGCAAGATGGTGTTTCGATTTATGCGGTTAAGGAATTACTCGGACACTCGGACGTGAAAACTACTCAGGTTTATAGCCATTTACAGCCGGAACAGATGCATAACGAAGTAAACAGGATTCATATTTCTATGAATTGAACGATTTCAATTACAGACAAATGTGTCTCTTGTTTTCAGCAATTGTATTGAATTGCGAGGATATTATATTGATGTTGTAGGTATAATAATTACACAAGATGTTGAACGAATACATATATCATTGAATGAATCGAAAGGAACCTAATTATGGAAGCATTTTATTTCACCGTATGCGGCGCAATATTACTTTTTTCTATTTGGTACGTTATTAGACAAATTGGGTATTGGGGAACTACTGAAATCTTATTTCACGATATGATACAAAACCAAGAAAATATTGTAAAACTCCTTGTAGATATTAGAGATAATACAAAAACATTTAAAAACCCATTACCCGAATTTATTGAATGTCCACATTGTGGCAAGCAACAAAAATTAAGCCTTTCAGAAAGACAAACAAGAAAATTCAATTGTATAAAATGTAAAAAAGAAATTGTTATGTAAATTTACGTTATAGGCAACGATAATAAAATTGAGGAAATAAAATGAAATCATTTAATTTAGGAAAGTTATCGATTTTTTTAATTATAGTTGTGTTATTTTTTGGTTGTTCTAAAAAAGAAGTGAATGGAGAAGTATTTGTAATCACTAAGAGTGCAGGCAATATTAAACTTGGATTGGTAACAGTATATTTTCTAACTCAAAGCCAATACAAATTGGCCTCAGATACTACATCTGACAAATACAAGTCAATCATTAATCAACTGAACATAATGGACTCAGTAAATAATTTCAATTTATATATGAGACTAAGTGAATTAGATAGAGAAACATTGTCTAATTTCAAAAAACTTTATGACTTGAGTGGTAATAAAACATTTAAGAAAATGGAAAATGACGATAGAAAATCTTATCAGGACAATTTATTACAGGCAACAAATTATAAAAGGTACACAACCAATACTAAAGCCACTACACTTGTTCTTCTTCTTTATGCAGACAGTCTTAAAACACAAGTAATATCTGATAAGACAAATTCTGAAGGAAAATTCAAGGTGGAATTAAAAAATGAAAAATATTGGGTATTTGCAATATCTACAAGAAAGGTGGCTGATTCAGAAGAAGAATATCGTTGGATGTTTGAATATACTCCAGATGAGAAACCTCTTTTTCTTAGTAATGATAATGTGATGAAAGAGGATACTTATTCAATTGTGGTGAAATAATAAATACTATTTGATGTGATGTTTTTAATCTTGATATGTTGATTTAAATTCACGTTATAGGCAACGATAATTTATAGTGTATGAAATTCTCCAATTGAGTGCAGAACGTGTTTTAAAAATGAAATTTAAACGATTGTAGCCTATTGTAGTGAACAATTACACAACACTGTAAATAAAATGCAGATTGCATTG